>JAFXXK010000017.1 GCA_017542305.1 bacterium | reverse complement strand
ATAGCTGCAATTAGCAGAGAAAAACAGTTAAAAAATTGGCATCGTGATTGGAAAATCAATTTAATTAAATCAATTAATCCAAAGTTTGATGATTTAGGGGTCAGCCTAGGTTTTGAACCTGAAACCTATAATCCGTAGGTGACTAGATCCCGAAACAAGTTCGGAATGACGTAAAAAACGGAAAAAGAGTGACACCTTGTGGAAAATGTGGTAGCGATAAAAGTCCTATAGGGTGCGTCGTTTTACAAAGCGAACATTCGAGCTTGCGAGAATTGTGAGCCTGTATGCAGAGCTGACGCACCGAATTACTATTATTAAGTAATGTTAATGCCCCTAAAACCGCTGTATGACTTGAGTTTCCTCTTGCTATAAAAGAATTACGGTCAATTTTTTGCCCGAAAATTTGTTTATAAATATAGAGAGTATAACGTATAAGAAAGGACTATCTAAATGTTTGGTAATTTAACGGGAGTTTCACATCCTGTTTCATCAGCCCCAAGTATTGGCAAGAGTTTTGGCAGTTTAACCCGCCATGAAGTTAAACATCAAACTGTTCCGTTTGAAGCTCCGAAAAATGAACCTGTTGAAGATGAGTTTCAGTCAGAGGAAGATTTGAAAGCTCTGCAAAAAGAAACACGTTCATGGGTTGAACAGTAAAATTTCGCATAGCTGAAATTATTTTATAGCACCGTTTTCGATGTTATATATTTTTACGTCCTGAAGAAATTCTTTTTCAAAAAGAACGGTATCTACCGACGTAATTATGGTCTGAGTATTTTTATTTATTGATTTTAAAAGATAGTTTTGTCTTATGTCATCAAGTTCTGCAAGTACATCGTCAAGCAGCAGAACAGGTTCTTCCCCTGTTTTTGAGGTAATAATATCGAGTTCGGACAGTTTAAGAGCAAGAACGACGGTTCTTTGCTGACCTTGTGATGCAAATTTTGAGGCATCATTTTCGTTGATATAAAAGATTATATCGTCACGGTGCGGTCCGACACAGGCTTGTCCTCTGCGGAGTTCCTCCTGTTTTCTTTCTTCAAGAGCGGTTTTATATTTTTCAAGAATAGCTTCAAGCTCGGTTTCTTCTGTCAGGAATGAATTATCATATTTCATTCTCAGTTGTTCTGTTTCGCTGATTATATGATGTTTTTCAGACGCAATTTTTTCTATTTCTTTTAAGAATCTTATGCGCAGATAAATTATGTTGCTGCCGGTTACGGCAAGCTGCTCATTGTAAACATCAAGCAGGGTATTGTTAAGCAAACCTGTTTTAAGATAATCTTTTAAACAGTTGTTTTTCTGAATCCTGATTTTGTCGTATTTTGACAGTCGTTCATCGTAAGCAGGATAAATCTGAGATATTGCTCTGTCGAGCCAATCCCGTCTGTCAGAGGGATTCCCTCTTAATAAAAGTAAATCATTCGTTGAAAAGAGAACGGTTTTAAGAACACTTTTAAAATTTTTCGGGGTGGTTTTTAGTTTGTTAACTTTTAACTCTCTCGATTTTTCACGATTATAAATATATTCAAGCTCTATGTCCGTATCGGATTTTATAATATCGGCGAGCAGATTTACTTTATCTTCATCAAAATTTATCAGTTCGGTATTATTTGAGGTTCTCGGGCTTTTGAGAGTTGAAAGGAAATAGATGCTTTCAAGGATATTTGTTTTTCCCTGAGCATTTTTCCCGATAATCAACACTTTGTCCGTATTAAAATCAAGATATATTTCTTTACAATTTCTGTAGTTTTTTAGTTCAAGATTCTTTATCCTCATTGTTATATTATACTTCAAACAAATGATTATTTTTTGTAAGGTTGCCGAATATCGGAATTTATCGTATAATTTAAGATGTTAAGTTATAAGTAAGAGGAAAAGAAAAATGCTTCCCGTAGTTAGCGAAGAGATAGCTGCAGCAGCGTTTGCGGAGATATTTAAGGATATGCCGGCATGGCGTAAAAGCATGATACACTATATCAAAGACGAAAATCCTGAAATTAATACCGCTATAATCGAAGCAGCAAACAAATCCGATCTTGATCCTAAAGCAGTTGCATTAGGAGCATATATGGCTTATAATTTAATTGAACTTGCAATGAATGAAAGTGAAAAACTTATAAACTTTACAGAATAGAATGAGAGGTTGCTATGGTAGCTATAGAAGAACTTTTGAGAGAGCTTGTTGAGAACAACGGCAGTGACTTGCACATATCAAGTAATTTGCCGCCATGTGCTCGTATTGACGGTAAATTGAAAAGAATGGATTATCCGCCATTCACTCCGGAACAGGTAGAAAATTTACTTTTCCCGATGTTGTCAAATGAACAACGACGCAGACTTGAACAGGAATGGGAACTCGATTTCTCATACGGTATTGAAGGCCTCAGCCGTTTCAGGGTTAACTTCTATAAAGATAAAGGTAATTATGCGGCAGCATTCAGAACAATTACTTCTACAGTACCATCATTCGATAAATTAGGCTTACCTGAGATTGTAAGAACAACAGCAGAAAAACCGAGAGGTTTGATTCTTGTAACAGGTCCTACAGGTTCAGGTAAATCAACTACCCTGGCATCCATGATTGACTATATCAACTCAACCCGTGCAGAACATATTCTGACAATTGAGGACCCGATAGAATTCGTTCATACCTCAAAATCAAGTATCATTCACCAACGTGAATTAGGTATGGATACAAGATCATTTGCAAACGCTCTTAAATCAGCACTTCGTGAAGACCCTGATATCATCCTCGTAGGTGAGATGCGTGACCACGAAACAATTTCATTAGCGTTAACCGCAGCAGAAACAGGTCACTTGGTATTCGGAACCTTGCACACCTCATCAGCTTCACAAACAGTTGACCGTATCATCGACGTATTCCCTGAAGGTCAGCAGCAACAGATTCGTGTACAGCTTGCAAACTCTCTCGTTGCGGTATTTGCACAAACATTGCTGCCGAAAGTTCAGCCAGACGGCGTTAAGAAAGGTCGTGTAATGGCTCAGGAAATCATGTTGGTTATCCCGGCTATTTCAAACCTTATTCGTGAAGCTAAAGCGGCTCAGATTTATTCAACAATTCAGATGAACCAAGGTTTGGGTATGCAGACTCTTGAAATGGCTCTTGCAAATCTTTACAAGCAAAAACTTATCACATTGGAAGATGCTATGTCTAAGACTTCAAGACCGGATGAATTGAAGAGAATGTTAATTCACTAATAAAAATTTCATGAACAATAAAAAGGAGATGTTTTATGCATCTCCTTTTTTGTGTCTCTATAAAAACTTATACCGCAAATCTGAAGTGAACAAGATCCCCGTCTTGTACGACGTAATCTTTACCCTCTAATCGGGTAACACCTTTGTCTTTGCATGCGGCATAAGAACCGTTTTTAACAAATTCTTCATAAGGTGTGATTTCAGCTCTGATAAATCCTTTTTCAAAATCGGTATGAATAACCCCGGCTGCCTGAGGTGCTTTTGTTCCCGCAACGATGGTCCATGCACGAACTTCTTTTTCGCCTGCAGTGATAAATGTTCTTAAATTCAACAGACTATAAACGGATTTAATCATTCTGTTAATTCCGCTGTCGTCAATTCCGAGTTCTTTCATATAAGCAAGTGCTTCTTCACCGAGTTCACACAATTCTTCTTCAATTTTTGCCGAAATAATAACCATTTGTGCGCTGTGACCTTTTGCATAGTCCTCAACCTGTTTTGTATAATTGTTTCCGTCTTTCAGATCAAATTCCGATACGTTAGCCGCATAAATTACGGGTTTTGTCATCATAAGATTCAGCTGTTTAACAAGCGGAATTTCGTCCTCAGTAAAGTTCTCTTTGATGTTTATATATTTACCCTCGTTGAGGAGTTCTTTTAGTTTTTGTAATGCGCCGTATTCAATTTTAGCTTCTTTTTCGCCTGCTTTAAACTGTTTTGAAATTCTTGCTTCACGTTTTTCAACGGAAGAAATATCCGCTAATGCAAGCTCTGTATTAATTGTAGCAATATCGTCAAGCGGATTAACTTTACCTGAAACGTGAATTGTATTCGGGTCATCAAAGCATCTTACAACGTGGATAATAGCATCAACCTCTCTAATGTTATGCAAAAACTGGTTACCCAAGCCTTCACCCTGACTTGCCCCTTTAACCAAACCTGCAATATCAACAAATTCTATTGCTGTCGGGATAATCTGATTTGTTTTGCACAGTTTTGCAAGTATCGGTAATCTTTCATCAGGAACGTTAACGACACCGACATTTGGTTCAATGGTACAAAACGGATAATTGGCACTCTGTGCATTTTTAGCACTTGTTAAAGCATTAAATAATGTTGATTTACCTACATTCGGCAGTCCTACAATTCCTGTTCTTAGCATTCTCTTTTCCTCTTTCTGTTTGTGTCTTTATCGTATCTTAAAAAGGATACGATGTAAAGTAACGGGGAAAGTAATGTCATAACCCATTATTAGACTTCCAAAATCAATGTAAACTTTTCTTCACAGAATAACAAAAAAAAACTTGCTGTTTTTTTATACATAGTGTATTATTAAACTCGTGCTTGAAAGGTATGTGTATGAAGGATTATATATTCCCGCAGAAAGCGGATTTGAAACCGATTATTTTATCTGAATTAAATCTGACAGTCCCTGATTTAAAAAGTAATGATGAAGCAAAATCAATTATTATTGCAAAATGGATGATGAAATGGATTGATGAAAAATTAGGTTCAGGCAGTATTTCTGTCGGAGCTCTTTTGCCTTCAAAACCCGAATTGGCATATTTTTTGGGTGTAAGCGTAGGAACTATTCAGAACTCATTAAGATATATTGAAGATTTTAATTACGTTGAATCAAAGCAGCGTATCGGAACGATTATCAAAGACCGTAATTCCGACACAGCCGGAGTAAGAAAACTGACTTCAAAAAGAGAAATCGCAATAAAGAAAATTAAAAAGTTTATAATTTCTAATAAAATTAAAAAAGATGAATTTTTACCGTCATCAAGAGCCTTGTCAGAATTAATTAACTGTTCCGCAAATACTACAAGACTTGCACTTGAATACTTATGTACCGTTAATATTTTGGCACACAGCTCAAAATCTTCAGCTGATAATGGCTGGAGAGTAGTTTCGGTCGATTTTTCGGCAAGTTTTTCTTCTTCCGATATGGAGCAGAAAACTTTAGTTACAAAAATTGAAAAGGATTTAAAAGATTATATTGATGCAAATCTTCATATCGGAGATAAACTCCCTGCACATTCAGAGTTGTCCGATATGTTTAAAGTCAGTATCAAAACTGTTCATGATGCGTTAAAAGCACTAATTGATGACGGGATTTTACTTGCACGCAGAGGTCGTTACGGAACAACCGTTATTAGGCTGCCAAAAGATAATCTTGCTTATAAAAAACTTGAAAAATCTATTTTCGCACCGGCTCAGGATGCCGCATTTTATTATTACGAAAAAACCCAAAATGCAATAAAAGAAATGATAGCAAATAACTATGAGATAGGTTCAAAATTGCCGTCAATAGTTGAGCTTTCCCGTGAAATGGATTTAAGTCCCAATACTATCAGAAAGGCTTTTCACAACCTTGCAAAAGAGGGGTATCTCGTATTTTCAAGAGGTCGTTACGGCGGAACTTTTGTTGTTGATATTCCGCAAACCGGCGAAGAAACATTCAAATGGCTTGCCGTTAACCCGCAGTATGCGAAAACTTATTCTCAGACAAATTAGTCTGTATTCGAGTTAAAACCTGATAATAATTCATGTTTATACTATAATACAGTTATGGAAAAGTTTTTTGAGAAGTATCACGAAGCTTTATATAATTGTACTAAACCCTATCAGTATGTCGGCGGAGAATTTTTGTCCGAAAACAAAGATTTTGACAGTGCAAAAGTCAGAGTTGCTCTGTGTTTCCCTGATAAATATGAAATCGGTATAAGTAATTTAGGGTTGAGAGTTTTATACGGGCTTATCAACGGGCGTGAAGAATATATGTGCGACAGAGCTTATGCTCCCGAACCTGATTTTAAGCCTGAAATTTTATACGGGCTGGAAAGTAAAAGACCTGTTAAAGATTTCGATGTTGTTGGTTTTTCGCTCCAATACGAAATGGCATATCCGACTGCTTTAAAAATGCTTGAAATGGCAGGGATTCCGTATCGTAACGATATGAGAGATGATAATGATCCGATAATTATTGCAGGTGGTCCTTGTACGTTTAATCCTTTGCCTATGGCGGATTTTATTGATGTTTTTATTGTCGGTGACGGTGAAGATGCCATAATTGAGATTTGCGAAATTATTGAAAAAACTAAAGGACAACCGAGAGCGGAAAGAATTAAGGCGCTTTGTGAAAATGAAAATTCAGGCTGCTGGTCAAAGCTGACAGGCGGTAAAGTTAAAAAGAGGATTGCACAGCTTACTTATGATACTGCACTGAAAAAGTATCCGATACCGTTTTCTTCATCGGTTCAGGACAGAGCTGTTGTCGAAATCCGCAGAGGCTGCGGCAGAATGTGCCGTTTTTGTCAGCCCGGACACGTTACTCTCCCGATAAGAGAAAGGGAAAGCGAAGAAATAATAAGAATTGCAAAAGAGCTTGTTCAGAATACGGGTTACGATGAATATTCGCTTTTGTCCTTATCTTCAAATGATTATGCAAATATCAACGAAACGATAAAGGAATTATCCATAGATTTTAATAAGAAAAAAGTTTCGGTATCGCTGCCGAGTCAGCGTATTGACGGCTTTAATCTGGAGCTTGCAAACCTGGTTCAGAGTGTCAGAAAATCTACTATGACTCTTGCCCCCGAAGCCGGCTCGCAGAGGTTAAGGGATGTCATAAAGAAAAATATTACAGAGGATATGATAATTGATGCCGTTACTACCCTGTACGAAAACGGCTGGTCACGAGTTAAGTTCTATTTTATATGCGGATTACCGACGGAAACATTAAGAGATATGGACGAAATGGCTGAATTATTCCGTAAAATTCGCTATCGCTGCCGTGGAATTAAGATGGAAAAAGGTTTGAAACACGGTATGGATATTACCTGTACCCTATCAATTTTTGTACCGAAACCGTTTACTCCGTTTCAGTGGTGTCCTCAAATGCCGTTGGATAAGGTTACCGAGCATATAAAATACCTGAAAGAACAGATAAAAAATATTAAAGGGGTAAAAATCAACTATCATGAGCAGACAATTTCTCAAATAGAAGCGGTTTTGACACGCGGGGACAGTTCTCTTTGCGACTACATTGAGGCTCTTTATAAAAAAGGCTGCTACCTTGATGCGTGGGGTGAATATTTTAAAGAAGATATCTGGCATGATACCGCTAAAGAATTAAATATTGATTTAACAGCACTGGCACAGAAAGAATACTCGAGGGAAGATGTTTTACCGTGGGATTTTGTGGATGTAGGATTAAATAAAGAATGGCTTGTAAAAGAATATAATGACGCATTCAAACCCGAAAATTTACCCGATGCGGAATGTTCCAATGACGTTCACATTATTCCGACCTGTCAGACAAGTTGCGTAAATTGCGGGGTTTGTCAGAATTTTAAAGTAAAAAAAGTTATGGCAAAACCTTTTAAGGCTTCGGATAAATATAAGCCCGAACCGTACAAAGACCCGACGGACGGAGATCAGAGCAGCCAAAAACCTGTTTATAAATACAGAATTAAACTTACCAAAACAGGTATTTTGAGATATTTTTCCCATTTGGATTGGCAAAATACGTTTTTTAAAGCAATATCCAGAACTGATTTAAAAGTGGCATTTTCTCAGGGGTTTAATCCGACTATGAAAATTTCCATGGGAATAGCTTTACCGTTGTTTGCGCAGAGTGAATGTGAATTTACGGATATTGAGTTGTGGGAAAATCCAAAACCCGATGAGATAAAATCAAAATTAGAGCAGGTCTTACCAAAAGAATGTAAAATTCTGAGTATTGAGGAGAAAGAAAGATCTGCGCCGGCTATTGAAATGACGGCTCAATGGGCAGAATATAAAATATGTATTTTTAATAAGGGGCTTTACGATTTTGAAAATTTGAAGTATAATACTAACAGAGTTTTATCTTCCGAAGAAATTTTTATCGAGAAGAAAAACAAAAAAGGTTTGATAAAAAAAATAAACATAAAACCTGCTATAAAATCATACAGATTTGAAAAGGAATGTTTATTCATAGTTTTAAAAACCGGTCAGGGAACTGAGATACCGGCACTAAGGGCAGATGTGCTTATGAGTATAATAGAGCCTGAAGTTACATTTGACATTACCCGTACAAGGTTCTTTGACGAAGAGTTAAGAGAGTTATAAAGTTTAAAAAGGATTAGAAATGGCTAACGACAAAAACAAAAATTTTAAGGAACAAGGACAGAAAATTGTTATCGCTGAAAGAGATAATATAGCAGCTGTTCTTGAAAACGGTAAAGTTACCGACTTTTTTATTCACAGAGGTGAAGTTATTTTAGGAGATGTTTACCTCGCAACAGTAGATAATATTTTACCAAGTATCGATGCCGCATTTGTTAATGTTGGTACGGATAAAATGGGATTTTTACACGCTCAGGATGTTATGGGCAAAGGCGCGTTGAAAGATAAATTATCACCTAAACAGAAAATTATCGTTCAGGTTGTTAAAGAACCTACAGGACACAAAGGTCCGAGAGTTACAACTCAGATAAGTCTGCCCGGAAGATTTTTGGTTTTGATGCCTAATGAACCCGGTGTCAGCGTAAGTAAAAAAATCGAAAGCTCAAAAGAACGTGCAAGATTAAAATCTATTCTGAATTTAATTAAACCTGTCGGCGTAGGTATTATTATCAGAACCGAAGCTGAAGGGCAAACAGAAGCTGATATTCAGGAAGATTTGGAAATCCTGTTGGAAAAATGGAATAATATTATTACAGCAGCTGAAACAATGACTCCTCCAAACTTAATCTACAGAGATCAGGATTTGTTATACAGAGTTATTCGTGAAGCTTGTACCGAAGATACAAAGGAAATTATTGTAGATACTCCGTTTGCAATGAACAGAGTTCAGAATATTCTCCAGAACTGGCACATTAACAAAAACGTAAATGTTACGTTATACAAAGGAACGGAGCCGCTTCTTGTAGCTATGGATATCCACAAAGAAATTAAAGCAGCATTAAATATCAAAGTAAATATGCCGTCAGGCGGTTATTTGTTTATTCAACAAACAGAAGCATTAACCGTAATTGATGTAAACAGCGGTAAGTTTGTAAGTTCTGCAACTCAGGACGAAACCATACTGAAAACCAATATTGAAGCAGTACATGAAATTGCTCGTCAATTAAGATTAAGAAACATTGGCGGTATGGTTATTGTTGACTTTATTGATATGATGTCAAGAGCCGATAAATTGGCAATGCTGGAAGAACTCGAAATTGCTCTCGAACCCGATAAGGCTAAACCGCAGGTTGGTCAATTATCTGATTTGGGACTTGTAGAATTGACAAGACACCGTCAGGGTCAAAGTCTTTCCGAAATATTTACCAAAAAATGTCCGCATTGTCAGGGCAGCGGTTACTTCATGAATGAATTTAATTTTGCTACTCCGACCGCAGAAGGTGAATACAGAGCAAAGGCTGCAAAATTAAAACTGCCTATGAATAATTTCAAGAAAAATAACAAAAACAACAATCAGCAAAAACCGCAGGAGGAAAATATTCAACCGGCAGAACAAATTCAGGAAGTTCAAACTCCTGCAATAGAAGTTGAAAATCCGTCTGTTGTTGCGGTTCAGGAAACAGAAAAACGCGAAAAAGGCAGAAAGAAAGGCGGCAGAAAGAACAGATTTGAAAAACCGCAAGGCGACAGAGTCGAAACTCCGCTTGTTGTTACGGAAGACGTTCAGACCGCACAAACTGTCATAAAAGCAAATGAAGAAATTAAACCTGAGATAGCTGAAAATGTTGAAATAATTTCAGGCGAAACCAAACCTAAAGAACCCAAGAAGCCTGCAAAAACAAAAGGCAGAGCTAAAGCAAAATCTAAAGAAACTCCTGTAGAAACAATTGAAGCTCCGGCTGAAAGTACAGAAGAGGAAACTCCTAAAAAGACTCGCCGTCCGAACAGAGGTGCTTCAAAAAAAACAAAGAGAACAACCAAAAAAAGTGATGAAGAATAATTATAAAAAAATAATAAGAAATATAGCCTTGTGTCTGCTGATTTTATTGGCAGACACCGGGTTGTGTTTAGCTGAGCCTGTCGCTGTAGGCAGCAGTGTTGTTCCCATAAAAACCGTTATGATAAAGTTCGGTATAACAATGGGTTCGGTATTGTTGTCGCTGATTATTATATGGAGTGTTTTATACAGTTTTAAGAAATATACGGCAGACAGTATAAAAGAATATAATAAAAAAGCTTTATATGGTGATAATTTTAGAACTCCGACAAGTATGGATGATGCAATTGTTTCGTTTATAAATAAAAACAGATTATAAGGAGAATATCATGAAAAAAACAGCAAGTAGTGCGATTGGTATGCTTTTAACAATGTTAATCATAGGATTGTTATTTATAACTATGATGCCAACATTAAAAGAAACCGGCGGAGCAGGATTATTTGGAAGTTCTTTAAATAAAAAAAGTGTAGAAAGTCGTGTTAACCAACAGGTTAAAGATATTGAAAAAATTCGTAAACAAAATGCAGAGGAATATAAAAAAGTAGATCAGGATTATTAATAAATGGATGATAAAATTTTAGATAATATAACAGACCTTATAAACGACCATAAGTTTGAAGAAGCAAAGTCAAAATTATTGGCACTTGATATAGATGAGGAGAAAGATGTCGAGGCATTGAAACTCCTTGGATTATGTAATATCAATTTAGATGCCTATAATGAGTCCAAAGCTAACTTTGAAACTGTCGTTAAATATCATCCTGAAGACGCTACAAGCTGGATGTATCTGGCAATGTCTTATGATAACCTTGATGATGTTTTACATGCAATACCTGCATATAAAGAAGTGATAAAACTTCGTGAAAAAGAAGTAGGTGCTTATAAGTGTCTTTGTGTTATCTATATCAGAAACAAAGAAGAAGAAAAAGCAATTGAATACGGTAAAAAAGCATTGGAGTTTGAGCAGAATGATTTTTCTCTGTATTATATAGTCGGTACAGCATACATGTCTTTGAAGAAATTTGATGAATGTGTTGAATATTTGGAAAAGGCAATGGAATTAAATCCCGAGTATTCTCAGGTTTATAACAACCTTGGTACTGCTTATCTGACTATCGGAAATATGGAAAAGGCTTATGAAAATTTCATCAAAGCAAGTGAGTCTGATCCGAATAATGCTATTACTTATTTCAATATTGCATCAATTCTTCAGATTCAGAATAATCATGAACATGCATGTCCGTATTTCGAAAAAGCCTATGCCCTTGAGCAGAGCGATACTTATTTGGCTGCATTAGCCCTTTCAGAGGTTAAATTGCAGCAATGGGATAAGGCTATAGAGCATTATAAAGTACTCGTTACTCATCATCCGGAAAAACAAACATATCAGTACAATCTTGCCTGTTGTTATGAAGCGATGAAAGAGTACAAATATGCAATAAATATTTTGGCAAGACTTGTTGCAATGAATCCTAAATCTGTTTCTATGTCGAGAAAACTGGCGGATATTTTTCTAAAAACGCATCAACCCGTTTTGGCAAGAGATATTTATGAAAGAATTTTGCTGCTTGGTAATGTCGGTTTTGAGGTATATTATGAGTATGCTCATGTTTGTATCATCTTAAAAGACACGGATAAAGCAGAAAAAATTCTGAAAAAAGTTATAGAATTGAAACCGGATTATGCTAATGCTCATAAAGATTTAGGGGTAATATATCTGAGTAAAAGATTGTTGGATTATGCAAAAGATGAGTTTGAAACAGCTCTGAAATGCGAGCCGGAAAATGATTCGATTATAAGCGAATATGCTAATTTCTTACACGCAACTTCAGAATTTGAAGAAGCTGATAAATATTATGAAAAAGCTTTGGCAATAAATAACAAAGCTTATTTGACGTATGCTTTTTCTGCTTTGAATAAGATTTTTACACAAGATTATGATAATGCGTTAAAGTATATTGATATTGCGGTAGGACATTCTGTCCAAAATCCGTTCTTCCTTTACGTCGCAGGTAAAATAAGATTTTTGATGAAAAATTACGAAGATGCAAAAATTTATCTTATTAAATCTATAGAAATGGATGATAATATTGAAACAAAAAGTTTGCTTGCTATGTGTTATTATGAGCTTGAAAATTATGAGCAGGCAAAAAATATATACTCAAGTTTGCTAAAAATTAATGAATATAATATTAACGTTTTATTCAGGCTGGCACAATGCGAAAATAAACTCGGCAATAAAGATAAGGCGCTTGAATATTTGGAAAAAACCGTAGAAATATCTCCGGAGTATGAAGAAGCTCAGGAAATGATTAGAGAAATTTCTTAAATCTATTCTTTGTAATTTTGGTTTACTGCTACTGTATCAGATTCTACAATACTCAGGTAATTTAACTGATTAGCAACAGATTGACTGATATTTAAGAACCTTGCTATCGCAATCCTGTCTGTAGCTTTTACTATCTCAACATCTGCCCGAATATCCAAATGAGTGTATATTAATCTTACAGGAATTACATCCCCGACATGTAATGTGTTTTTGTGTCCCAGGAATAATCCGTTTTCAAACATTCCGTATATAAGTGTAACATTTTCAGGTGCAATAAATTTTAAAGGCTGATTTTTGCGGTCAGATGAACTTATTATTGCAGTGCCGGAAGTTCCGACAAATGTAGGGGAGGAATCCGAGCTTGCAATATCTCTGCGTTGAGATATTGAAACGAGATAATGTTCAAAATCATCATCGGCATCGGCATCTGCGTCTGCGTCTGCATCCGAATCTGAGTCTGAATCAGCATCCGCATCGGCATCGGCGTCGGTATCCGAATCTGAGTCTGAGTCAGCATCAGCATCGGCGTCGGCATCCGAATCCGCATCGGTGTCAGTATCTGTGTCAGTATCTGTATCGGTGTCAGTATCGGTATCTGTGTCTGTGTCCGTGTCAGTATCGGTATCAGTGTCAGTATCTGTATCAGTATCTGTGTCTGTATCTGTGTCTGTATCTGTGTCAGTATCGGTATCAGTGTCAGTATCTGTATCAGTATCTGTGTCTGTATCTGTGTCAGTATCGGTGTCCGTGTCAGTATCCGTATCGGTATCCGTATCCGTATCGGTATCGGTATCCGTGTCAGTATCAGTATCGGTGTCGGTATCTGTATCTGTGTCCGTGTCTGTGTCTGTATCGGTGTCAGTATCCGTATCGGTATCGGTATCCGTGTCAGTATCAGTATCGGTGTCGGTATCTGTATCTGTGTCCGTGTCAGTATCAGTATCGGTGTCGGTATCCGTGTCCGTGTCTGTATCT
>JAFXXK010000016.1 GCA_017542305.1 bacterium | reverse complement strand
TTGTAGGCTATACGTTTGTAAATACATTTGATTACAGAAATTCTGCAGGTGCAAAAATCGAATCTGATCCATACAGCTCAATACAGATTATGCCTGAACTGAAAGTTATAGGTAACACAAAGAGCGGCTGGCAGCCTTATGCAAGCGTAGGTATGGTGTATAACATAGGTGTTGGAAACAGGACCATAACCGCAAATGATGTAAAATTGCCGCAGTTATCTAACAGAGCTTATGTTCAGTATGGTGTAGGTGTTCAGCGTTCTTGGGCTGACAGATTTACGGCATTCTTTGAAACCCTCTTCCGTGGCGGCGGCAGAAACGGTGTTATGCTCTTTGGCGGTTTCAGATGGACATTCGGCGGCGGTTCCGATAAATCTGCAAACGGAAAACAGGCACAAAAGACTGTCATCAAGCAGATAAAAAAATAATATAAAAGAAAAATTAATTACTATATTCAAATTTGCAACGGTATTTTTGAATCCATGTAGGACTTAGCGTAATTTCGTCCTCTGCTGTTTCAAGCATGTCTGATTGTAAAAATTTATATTTCATTTCATCGGCTTGTGTTTTTTGGGTTTCGTTTATCCAAAGACGTACCAGGCATGTTTCCTGATTATCTTCCGAATCTGTCATGCAGTATTTGAATCCGGGCATCATCTGATTTTTTCTGTTTAACCAATAAGTTACAGCAGGTAATATATTTTTCTTATATTTCCTGCTAAATTGTTTAACAATTTCAGGTTTTATCGGTACTGCATCCTTAAGATTTCTCGGAGCAATCTGACTCCAGAATATTTCAAAATATGGCTCCCGATTTGGCTCATCTATTGTCAATTCTTCGGTTTTAAGGTTGTAGGTATTTAACTTGCGTTCACTATTCTTTACTACAAGTTTTACCGTACTCTCAGTATTCGGGCTTATTTGGTTTATTATTGCGCATGATGATAAATTTTTTGTTTTTTTATCATTTACGGAAACTAATTCTGAACCGATTTTTATTCCTGCTTTTTGGGCGGGTGAATCAGGTATTATATCGGTTATTATAACCTTTTTGCTGTAGGGTTCTTTGAATATATCCAGACCGACTCCTGGGAAATCTGTTTTTTCTGCAAGAACAGGCGATGTAAGTGTTAATATAATTATTGTGCTGATTATTAGTTTTTTCACAAATGTTCCTCTCTATTCTGATATCTTAGCATAAAATAGGTTTTGGGGTTAAAGTGTTCAGGTGATATTTTGGTACAAATATGTAAAGTTATGTTAAGAATATGTAACAAATATATACCATGTACGCAATTTTTAAATTCAAAAATACTTTATATTAGTACAAGAGATTTCAAAGGAAAAAGATACACACGAGGACAAGAACCATGTACGAATAATGTGGACAATTCTGTAAAAAACATTAAAAGTATGCTACAGAAAAACCATGTGAGTAAATGATAAGGAGATTAAAAGATGTACTACGGCGAATACGGTAATTATGAATCAAGAACATTTGACAGATCAAAAGATTACGAATTGTACCAATTAGGCAGAGAGAAAAAAGCAGCAGCAGATGCTCAGGCTTCTCAGGTAAAAACAGTAATCAATTTTCCTAAATCTGCTGAAGCAAGAAGCACAGATGCATTAGGAGCTTATGGTAAAGCTTCATTCAATATTAGTCAAAAGGTTACAGCTTCTGCATTACCTTTGACAGATGAAGTTCAGGCTATGGTTGGACGATTTATTACTCCGGAACAAGAACAAAGAGTTTCAGCAAACTTCTTAAATTATTTCGGATAAGATTTATAAATAAACATTTACTCACTAAAAAAGCGACCGATTTAAGGCCGCTTTTTTTTGCATATTTTTTTGTAAACATTTGTAACGAAATGGCTTCATGTGTTAAAGTTTACGGCTTAAAACTCCGATATATTGAGTGTGAGTAAATGATAAGGAGATTTAAAAATGTCAAATTACGATTTCGGAAATTTCAATAAGGATAAGGATTTTAGCTTATATCAAATAGGCAAAGCTAAAAAAGCATTGGCAGATTCTCAGGCTACACAGAAGGCTGAACAGGAAAAGGTACAGGAACAGGTTTTTGAACAAAGAAAAACTGATGCAAACAGTTTGGAAGCTTTAGGCAATTACGGTGTTGCATTCTCTGGAATGAACAAAAAAACTGATGTATCAGCATTAGGTTTGGATTTACATGACCAGATTAAAGTTGGCAAATATGTAAATGCTGAACAACAGGCAAGAATAGAACAAGACATGCTAAAATATTTTGGCTAATTATAAATACACATTTACTCACAAGAAGTTTGAGGCTGACCATTTGGTCAGCCTCTTTGTTTATGTTAGGATAAGTATGTAGGTTCAGATAACGATTACGATAAAAGCATGAAGGGAAAGTATTTTTATGAATAAAGTTGTAGTTGGTGCGCAGTGGGGAGATGAAGGTAAGGCTAAGATTACCGATTTGCTGGCACAGGATGCAGATTTGATTATAAGATATCAGGGCGGATGTAATGCAGGACATACCGTTGTTGTAGATAACAAAACTTTTAAATTCCATCTTATCCCGTCGGGAATATTGTACGGCGACAAAGATTGTTTTATAGGTGCGGGAACGGTAATTTTACCCGAATATTTTGAAGAAGAAGTTTCGGGACTTATAAAAGACGGTATCAATGTTTCAAGATTAAAAGTCAGTCCTCTAGCATCAATTACAATGCCTTATCATACTGAAGTTGACGGTTTTGTTGAAAGTACGGCAAAAAAAGGTAAAATAGGCACGACTAAAAAGGGTATAGGACCTACATATACAGATAAATATGCCCGTATCGGATTAAAAATACAGGACTTGTACTCAAAAGAAACTTTATCCGAAAAATTAGATGTTATTCTTCCGATTAAGAACAAAACTTTAGAACAAGTTTACGGATTGGAACCGTATTCAAAAGAAAAAGTTTTGGAGTTATGCGAAAAATATGCCAAAATATTTGAACCTTATGTATGCTTCAAATGGCAGGAATTGCTTGAAAAATCCCGTAAAAAAATTGTTTTATTTGAGGGGGCACAGGGTGTAATGCTTGATGTTGATTACGGAACATATCCGTTTGTTACAAGTTCAAACCCTATAGGCGGTGGAGCTGCAACCGGAAGCGGATATGGACCGAAGATGATAGATGAAGTTGTAGGTGTTGCAAAGGCTTATGTAACAAGAGTCGGTGAAGGTCCGTTCGTAACTGAGCTTACAGATGAAATCGGTGACAAAATCAGAGAAATCGGGCATGAATACGGAGTTACTACAGGTCGTCCGCGCCGCTGCGGTTGGTTCGACGCAGTTACGATGCGCTATGCGGTGCTTGTAGGCGGATTAACTACTATCGCTTTAACTAAAGCCGATGTATTTGATACTTTTGATGAAATTAAGGTTTGTACGGCGTATAAAGATACCCGTGACGGAAAAATTTATAAATCTTATCCGACGGATGTTTATATGCACAAATATCTTGAACCGGTATATGAAACTCATAAAGGCTGGAATGAAGATATTACTGGAATTAGAAAATACGATAAATTGCCTGAAAATTGCCGCAGATATTTGGCAAGATTAGAGCAGCTTTTAGAAGTACCTATTTCTATAGTTAGTGTCGGACCAAGCAGAGAACAAACTATTTTTAAATAGAATGGTATAGTGTTAAATATGTGGAGTTGTATATGCCAAAAGTAAGTGTAATTATTCCAATATATAATGCGTTAGATGATGTTAAATTATGTTTAGACAGTGTCGTAAATAATTTTAACTTTGAGTTGGGTGATGTTCTTTTTATAAATGATTGCTCTAATACTGATACTACGGAATATTTAGGGCGATTAGTTTCAGTTCATCCGAATATAAAACTGCTTGAAAATGATGAAAATTTAGGATTTGTAAAGACTTGCAACAAAGGTATGACACTAGCAAAAGGAGATATTGTAGTTTTATTAAACAGTGACACAAAAATACCTGCTGAATTTTGTGAAAGAATTATTAAATGTTTTAATTTTGATAACGAAATAGGTATAGCATCTCCGATAACTTCTGCATCATGGTTATATCATATTTCAATTCCGAAGAATTATACCATTGAAAAAATGAATAAGCAATTGCGTAAAAAACATAAATGTTCGTATCCTATAATACCGTCTGCAGAAGGGTTTTGCTTTTGTATAAGAAAAGAAGTTATAGAACAACAAGGATACTTGGATGAAATTTTTGATAAAGGTTATCATGAAGAAGTAGATTATGCATATAGGGCAATAACTAATGGGTGGAAAAATGTACTTATTGATGATTTATATGTATATCACAAACGCCAGGCATCATTTGGTGCAGAAACACGAGAAAAACTTATAAAACTAAATAATCTGGTTTTCAAGGAGAGATGGGCTGGGTTTAGAGAGAACTATGTAAAAGAAAATAAATTAAAAAACCCTATTATAAAAATAGAACAGGAAATGTTCCCTGGTAAAAAACCGAATTCCTGTGAAAGAACACCATTGGAATTTTTATTTTCCATTAAAAATTCAAATAATAAAAAATATAAAATTATTACATTTGCCGGTATGCAACTAAAAATTAAAAATGAAAAATATCTTGTACAAAAAAGAATTTCTAATTTGGAAACAAAAGTAAAAAAGCAAAATAAACAGCTAAATAAACAATCTAAATTAATTTCAGAGCTGGTTGAAAAGATTGGGAATAACACTGAAACAGTCATTATGAATGAAGAAAAGGAATCATTAAATGAATAAAAATTCTAACAAAATACTTGTTCATTTACATTTATTTTACCATAACCAGATTGATTACTTTATTAGTAAATTAAGTAACATAGATGGTTGTGATTGGGATTTATATGTTACGGTATGCGAAGAGAATAAAGCATCAACTAAAAAATTATTAAAACTTAAACCTGATGTAAAAATTGTAAAAGTAGAAAATATAGGTTACGATATTTATCCGTTTATACAAGTTTGTAGAATGGTTAATTTAGATGATTATGATTATGTATTAAAAATACACACAAAAAACTATAGAAAAGTAGAACATAAATTTAAAGAAGCAAACGTAACCGTAGTAAAATATTCATGGCGCAATGACTTGGTTAATGTATTAATAGGTTCAAAAAATATTTTTAAGGAAAATCTAAAAATTTTAAGTAAAAAGAATGCGGGTATTATTCTCAGTAAAAAATTCTTGTTTCCTTTGCGAGATCGGATTGAAGATACATATTTATTAGAGAATTTAAAAATAGAACTAAATTTAAAAAGTTCTTATAAATATTATTGTGCAGGAACAATGTTTATAATTCGTTCTGAATTATTGAAGACACTTGTAAATTCTAATATATCTGAAAGAAATTTTATAGTTAAAGAACAACATACAGAAGACAATGGAAAATTTGTACACGCTGTAGAAAGAATTTTTACAATATTAGTAAATAATGAAGGATACAATATTTACGTAAGAGAAGTAGATGACAGAAATAAACTTAAAATATTCTTGCAAAATATTTTTTCGATTAAAAATGAAAATCATCATATTGTTATTACAATAATTGGTATAAAGTTGAAATTTAAAAGCAAAAAGCGTACCAATAAAAAATAATAAATAACGAATGCACTAATTTTTAATATTTGATACCTTACATTTTACAAACCCTTTTCTTTGTGGTAGGTTTTATTTAGGTTGCAGACAAACCTGCATATTGAATTAATTGAGAGGGAAAGAAGAATAATGAAAGAGGCATATTTTCCGCAGGAAATAGAAAAGAAATGGCAAAAAGTATGGGAAGAAACAGGTGCTTTCAAGACTCCTGATGATAGTGATAAACCTAAATATTATGCGCTGTCAATGTTTCCGTACCCGTCAGGTAAATTACACATGGGGCACGTAAGAAACTATACGATTACCGATGTTATTGCCCGATTTAAAAAGGCACAAGGGTTCAATGTTTTACATCCGATAGGATGGGACAGTTTCGGGTTGCCTGCCGAAAATGCAGCTATGAAACATGGTGCAAATCCTGAAGCCTGGACAGATGAAAATATTGCTTATATGACAAAGCAGCTTAAGATGCTCGGACTGTCTTATGACTGGGACAGAGAAGTTGCTACCTGCAAGCCCGAATATTATAAGTGGACTCAGTGGTTATTCCTGCAGCTTTATAAAAAAGGTTTGGCATACAAAAAAGAAGCTGCCGTAAACTGGTGTAATGACTGCGGAACAGTTCTTGCAAACGAACAGGTTATTGACGGCAAATGCTGGAGATGCGACAGTGTCGTTGAAAAGAAATACCTCTCTCAATGGTTTTTAAAGATTACGGACTATGCTGATGTATTATTACAGGATTTGGATAAACTTCCGGGCTGGGGTGATAACGTTAAAACAATGCAGGCAAACTGGATTGGCAAATCCCATGGTGCAATTTTCAGATTCCCTGTTGTCGATGCTCCGAGTGGTGAAAAAATGGAAGTTCCGGTTTATACTACAAGACCCGATACCGTTCATGGTATAACTTATCTTGTTGTTGCACCTGAATATAAAGACATTGAAAAACTAACAACTCCTGAAAATAAAGATGCCGTTGAGGCATACAGAGCTAATGCCCGAAAAATGTCTGAAATAGAAAGACTTTCTACAGACAGAACAAAAACGGGTGTTCCTCTCGGAACGCATTGCTTAAATCCTTTTACGGGTGAAACTTTCCCGCTATGGACTGCGGATTATGCTCTTGTTGAATACGGTACCGGTGCAGTTATGGCAGTTCCGACTCACGATACAAGGGATTTTGCGTTTGCAAAGAAATATAATCTTCCTCTTAAAACGGTTATAAAACCTGCGGATAAAGATTTGGGTGACCCTCAAACTTGGGAAGATGCATATGTAGATCCGGGAGTTCTTGTAAATTCAGGTGAATTTGACGGAATGGATAACGAAAAAGCTAAAAAAGCCATTACTCAAAAATCTGTTGATGAAGGTTTTGGCGAATTTAAAACTCAATTCAGGCTTCGTGACTGGTTGATTTCACGTCAAAGATACTGGGGAGCGCCGATACCTGTTGTATATTGCGACAAATGCGGAATACAACCTGTTCCGGAAGATCAGCTTCCTGTTATGTTACCGAAAGATGTTGATTTCTCGGTTGTCGGGAAATCACCTATTACAACTTCCCCGACATTTAAAGATACCGTATGTCCTGTTTGCGGCGGGCATGCAACAAGAGAAATGGATACAATGGATACATTCATTTGTTCGAGCTGGTATTATCTGAGATATGCTGATGCCCGTAATGACAAAGAATGTTTCAATAAAGATAAAGTAAATCACTGGTTACCTGTTGATCAGTATGTTGGCGGTATTGAACACGCAATTCTTCACCTTTTGTATTCAAGATTTTTCACAAAAGCATTAAGAGATTGCGGGTTGCTTGATTTTGATGAGCCGTTCAAAAACCTGTTAACTCAGGGGATGGTACTTAAAGACGGTTCTAAGATGTCAAAATCAAAAGGTAATACCGTTGATCCTGACGAAATATTTGAAAATTACGGAGCAGATACGGCAAGGTTGTTTATCCTTTCTGATTCACCTCCGGCAAGAGATTTCGACTGGTCGGATGCAGGTGTTGAAGGCTGTTACAAATTCCTGAACAGAGTTTGGAGATTAATTTCAACTAATGCAGACAAAATTTCTCTTAATATTCCTGAAATTAAAGCAGGAGATTTGAAGAAGAAAGAAAATGATGACCTGTTGCGCTTCGTTCATATCTCTATTAAGGGAATTACTAACGATATTTCAAATGATTTCCAGTTCAATACCGTAATTTCAAAATACAGAGAATTGACCAATGCTATTTATGACTGGCAGGCAAAGAAACCGTCACCTGATGAAGAAGATAAGTTAATTCTAAGTTACGCAATAGTTGCATTGATGAAATTGATGTCGCCTGTTGCGGTTCACCTGACGGAAGAAGCTTGGCATGAATTAGGCGGTGAAGGTTCAATTCATAATCAGGAATGGCTAAAATGGGATGAAAACCTCGCTAAATCAAGTTCAATTACTTTAGTTGTTCAGGTTAACGGAAAAGTTAAAGATAAAATTGAGGTTGACGAAGGTTTAAGCCAGGATGAAATGAAAGAAGTAGCTTTGCAAAGCGAAAAAGTCAAAGCATTAACCGAAGGAAAAACTATTGTAAAAACAATCGTTGTTCCTAAAAAATTGGTTAATATTGTAGTTAAATAAGGGGGAGTTAAACTCCCCTTTTTCGGAGTTTGTATGCCAAAAGTTTCTGTCATAATACCTTGTTATAATCAGGAAGATTACCTTGAAGATGCTCTAAGTTCACTAAGAGGTGAATATAAGGATTTTGAGGTAATTGTTGTCAATGACGGTTCACCGAATTTCGGTGCGGATGAAAAAATTCAGTCTGTAATAAGTTCGTTTTCAGATATAAATATAAAATATATTAATCAGGAAAATCAGGGAGTATCCGCAGCAAGAAATAATGCAATAAAAGAGGCTCAAGGTAAGTATATTTTACCTCTGGATGCTGATGATATGACAGTTAATGCTTATTTAAAAGAGGCATCGGAAATTCTTGATAATAATGAGAAAATAGGGATTGTATATTGTAATGCGGAGTTCTTTGGCGAAAAACAGGGTGAATGGAAGCTTCCAAAAGCTACATTAATTAATATGCTTAGTCAAAACAGAATTTTCTGTACTTCTATGTATAGAAAATCCGACTGGGAAAAGGTTGGCGGTTATAAAACCGAAATGGACGAGGGTTGTGAGGACTGGGATTTTTGGTTATCTCTGTTTGAAATAGGTTTAATTGCATTTAAAATTGATAAGCTATATTTTAGGTATCGACAACTACCTAAATCAAGAACTCATTATGCGTTAGAATTTAAAAATTATGTAAGTATAAGAAAAAAACTTATCAAATTTCACAAAAAATCATATATGAAGTATAATTTGCTTGTGTTAATTCCTTTGGGATTAAGAATTTTACTGAAAGGTCTGAAATGCCAAAAATAAGTGTAATTATACCTGTATATAATGTCGAAAAGACTATGCGGCAGACGCTTGACAGCGTAATTAATCAAACTTTTAAGGATATTCAGATTATTTGTGTCAATGACTGTTCAACCGATAGTTCTGTTCAGATTTTGGAAGAATATGCTTCAAAAGATTCCTGTATAGAAATTTATCATAATGAAAAAAATCTGGGCTTGGGTTTAACCAGAAATCACGGAATGGAATATGCAAAAGGAGATTATATCCACTTTCTTGATGCTGATGACTGGCTTGAAAAAGATGCGTATGAGATACTTATAGCAAAAACTGCAGACAGTCCCGATGTTATTAATTTCCTGTGGAATAATGTAAATTCCCAAAACGGGAAAATCAGAAAAGAAAAGTTTAAACATAATATAAAAGGATGTACTAACCTTAGTCAAAATCCTGAAATAACAGATGATTGGGGGGTCAGTGTTTGGCACAGAATATACAGACGTGAATTTCTCAATAAATATAACCTGATATTTAACGATTACAGATGTATGGAGGATGTTGAATTTTTGTATAAAGTGCTTGCAGATGCCGAAAAAATTGAATTTGTCGATAAACGTTTGCTTAATTACAGAACTAATAATCCGAATTCGTTAATCGGCAAATTTGCAAAATATTATCAATGTGTTATAGATTCTTATAATACTATTTATGAGTATTCAAAAAAACTTTCACCGGAAAGCAGGGATATCATACTTGCAAAACTTTATAACAGCGTATTATATAAACTTTTGGGAAGTTTTTGCGCAGGGGTTTTAAGTATAGATGATTTAAAAAAATATGTTTTATCAGTAGATTACTCCGTATTTTTGAATGACAAGAAAACATACAAATGGTACGGATTTTATAGTGAAATTATGAACTGTTGCGGATTTATGATAAAATTCCGATATAATTTAAAATTGTTTTTAAAGAATAATTTATATGCTGTGTATGAAACTTTAAGGAGAGGTTAGAAGTTTGAAGATTAGTGTAATTATACCTGTATATAATGTTGAAAAAACGCTTTCTCAAACTTTAGACAGCGTGATTAATCAGACGTATAAGGATTTGGAAATTATCTGTGTTAATGACGCTTCAACCGATTCTTCTCTTGAAATATTGAAAAGTTATGCACAACAAGATTCCAGAATAAAAATTGTTGAAAATGAGGTTAATTCTAAGTTAGGGCCGACCAGAAATCACGGTATGGAATTTGCTACAGGTGAATATATTCATTTTTTGGATTCCGATGACTGGATGGAATCGGATGCATACGAAAGACTTGTAAAATATCTTGAAAAAGCAGGCAAAAATGTTGATGTTATCCATTTCCTGTGGACTTTCGTCTGTCCGAATAAACATGAAAAATTTGAATGTAATTACAATAATCCTGATTTAACGGAAAAAGTTATAAACATTATTGATGAACCGGAATTGGCTTATAATTGGCTCAGAAGCGCATGGAACAAATTATACAGACGGCAATTTCTGTTGGATAACAATATCGTTTTTAATGCATATCCATGCATGGAAGATATTGAACATAATATTTCCGTCTTAACAAAAGCAGATAGTATTTATCTTATTAAAGACAGGCTGTTAAATTACAGAATAAACAATCCGAAATCACTTGTCGGGCGTTCTTATCAGTTTTATGACTGTGCTTTGAAATCTTATTATACAAATTGTGAAACCTGTAAAATTTTACCTGCTGATACAAAAGAAAATATATTAGAGCTTGAACTTTTTAATCTTCTGAAAATTTTGTACGGCAGCTTTGCCAGAAATGTCTTATCAAGCCGTGAGGTCAGAAATATTATCAATAATCTTGATATGACTGTGTTCCGTAAAGATTATTCGAATTATAAATGGTATGTTTATTATAATGATATTATGAAAAATCCTGTAATTATCGCAAAAATGAAGTATTATTTAAGGCAATTTGTCAGAGATAATTTTTACGGGGTCTTTTTGGTCATAAAAGATTTAAGAAAAGAATCGAGGAAAGTTTAATGATTAAGATAAGTATTATTATACCTGTATATAATGTTGAAAAATATCTGAGACAATGTTTGGAGTCTGTAATAAACCAAACATATACAAACATTGAAATTATTTGTATTAATGATTGTTCAACAGATTCTTCTCTTGAAATTTTAAATGAATATGCACAAAAAGATAATCGTATAAAAATAATAAACAACGAAACGAATCTTACGGTCGGACCGTCAAGAAATCTTGGGGTAGAGCAGGCAACCGGTGAATATATCCATTACTTGGATGCCGATGACTGGATGGATACTGACTGTATTGAAAAGCTGGCGGATATTATCTCAAAAAATCCTGATACGGATATGATATTACATACTTATTGTGAAGTCGCTAATGACAGTAATGAAGTAACGCTAAAGATATTCAAAAATCCTGACTTAAATAATACAATTAAAACACCTGATGATTTAGAGTTATTTATAAATGATTGGGACGGGCATATCTGGAATAAGTTGTATTCTACAGATTTTTTAAGACGTAATAATATAAAATTTAATATTGATCCGTGTTATCAGGATAAATCATACAGTATTGCCGTCTTGGTAGCAGCCGGGAAAATATATTTTTATGATGACATTTTATTAAGTTATCGAACTAACAGGCAGGAATCTTTGGTCGGAAATTATTATAAATACACCGATTTTGTATGTCAGGAATACGATGAAATAGTAGAATTGACAAAAAATCTGGATGATAAGCTGAAAAGTCTGATTTGCTATAAGGAATTGAACGATATTTACTATATTTTGCAAAACAGTTATCTGAATAAAAAATTAAGTTATGATGAATTTAAAAACAGGGTGTTGGCATTCGATACCGATGTCATAGATAAAAAATATGTTCCAAATAAATTATTTAAACAGATGAATTATATTGTAAAATTTTCCGAATGGCAGTTTAAATGTTTCTTTACTCTCAGGAAGTTTTTTACATTTTCAGGAAAAAGAAATTAAGCTGACAAAAGAAATCGGTTTGTAGTAAAATTACATTATGCGTGAATATGATTTTTATATAGTACCGACTCCGATAGGGAATCTGGGTGATATTACCAATCGTGCGATAGAGGTTTTAAAATCTGTCGATATAATTGCCTGCGAAGATTCCCGAAATACTCAGAAGCTTCTTAATCATTTTTCTATCGGGACAAAATGTGTTTCGTATCATAAGTTTAATGAGAGGGAACGGGTAGAATATTTTATAAAATTGATAAAAGAAGGTAATAAGATAGCTCTTGTATCAGATGCCGGGACCCCGCTATTTTGTGATCCGGGAGCAATATTAGTCAGAGAATTAAAAAAAGAAAATATCAGGGTAACTTCGTTACCCGGTGCTAATGCCGTTGTTACTTTTTTGTCACAAATTCCAAGAGATGAGGAGGAGTTCTGTTTTATAGGATTTTTACCAAAATCTGAGACTCAAATAACGGATATTTTATATGCTCATAAAAACATTGATACTGTTTTTTACGAATCACCAAACAGACTAAAGGATACTTTAAATATTATATCGGAGGTTTTTCCGGGCAGGATGGTATCTGTTGGCAGAGAGTTGACCAAGGTTTTTGAAGAAGTTTTGACGGATACTGTTGAAAATTTGTCGGAATATTTTTCTGATAAAGAAATTAAGGGAGAAATTGTTACACTTGTTCATAAAAGTTCTGAGCATGCTGAAATCAGAGAGTATGATGACAAAATTAAAGCTCTCAGGAATAAAAAATATTCAGACAAGGACATTTCCGTAATATTATCAACATTGTATGACCTGAATAAGAATGAAGTATACGGTTATCTTATAAGTGGGAAAAATAACTGATAAATGCTGTTTTGGTATATATGAAAGGTATATTTACAAAATGTTTTAAGTACTTTGTACCATTTTGGAAACATGTTTGTTTTTTTTTGTTTTATGGTATAATACTTATTGGGTAGGACAATTATTAAGGACTGGATGTTTGAAAACTCCAAAATTATATAAATTAATATGTGTATTGGCATTTATTGTCATGTCGTGTTCGACAGTTTTTGCGGAAGATGAGGCTTATTTCCCGGGGATTTCGGAACTTGCCGGAACTCATGAGTATTCCATAACAAATGAGCATGCCGGAACTCTTTATATCGAAAATGAAACTACGTCAGGAAATACCGTAAAGGACAGTTCGGATAAGCTTTCGCTGGGCAAGAAATCAGATAAGCCCAAAAAAGAAAAGCAGAAAAAAGTTAAAACCGAAAAGATAAAACCGGAGAAAGTTAAGACTGAAAAAGTAAAACCTGAGAAGATAAAAACTCCAAAAGTAAAATCCGATAAAAAATCAGAAAAAAAAGAAAAAAATCAGAAAGCTAAAAAAGGTAAAAAATCTAATGATGTAACAGATTCAATACAGAATGCTCCGGTTCAGTCAGAAGCTGAGCAGGAACAGGAACAAGTGCAGGATGATACTCCGACCACAGCACCATGGCAGATTGAAGATCCGTTCAGTTCTGACGGGCATGCCGATGATAGTGCATCCTCAAGCAGCTCACAGGACACCGACAAAGGTACGAAATATATAAAAGATGTAGAAATTCATGGTACGAATGTTGTTTCAGAGGGCGAAATTCTTTCGAAACTCAATTTCAAAAAAGGTGATCCATACAATAAAGAAGTTGTACAAGAAGGTTTAAAAAATATTTATCAAACAGGATACTTTACCGAAAAAATGAGAGTTATTCCTGTTAATAATACTGATGGTACTGTAACTTTGAAAGTTATTTTGGAAGAAAATGCTCCCGTTACCGATTTTACTATCGACGGTAATACGGTAATATCAACAGAAGAAATACTTGAGCCGTTACTTCCAATGAAAGGCAAACCGCAGAATATTGCGCAGCTTAATCAGGCTATAGAACAAATTCAGAATATTTATACTTCAAAAGGGTATATATTAGCGAGAATAGAGTCTGTTTCTGATGATCCGGACGGAACGGTTAATATAAAAATTAAAGAAGGTATAGTAAATTCTATTGCTATTGCCGGTAATAATAAGACAAAGGATTATGTCATTGCAAGAAATATTCTTGTAGAGCCGGGTTCTGTTTATAATGAAAATCAAATTAAACAGGATTTGGTAAGGTTATACGCTACTCAGTCTTTTAAAGATGTAAGCAGAGAAATTGAGCCGTGCGAAGATGATCCTGATATGTATGACATTACTATTAATGTTGTTGAACAAAGAACGGCAAGTATTTCCGTAGGTGCGGGCTTAGATTCCGTTACAGGTCTGTTCGGTAATGTCGGTATTGCAAACAATAACTTCAGAGGATTAAACCAAAGAATAGCATTGAATGGTATTGTTGGTACAGGTACAATTCTTAACGATTCTTCTATTGAACGCAGGATGAATATGCAATTTGAATTGAGCTTTTTCGAGCCGCATTTCCTTAATGCAGATACTTCTTTGATGTCGAAGTTATTCTATAGAGATTACGGTTCTTATCAGGTTCCGTTGGCTATTGAAAGACGTTTTGGCGGTGACATAACTCTTGCTCACAGAATGAAATTTAACAGAAACGTCACATCAACTTTCACTTTAGGTGTTGAAAGTGTTAATGTAAAAGAAGGTAACTTCAACAAAATTTCTCAGATGTATGAAAAAGCCAATATACCTATCAGTAAGCGTGCTGAGGAGTTAAAAGGCGGATTGTTTATGTCTTTAAGTCCTGCATTGGTGTATGATACAAGAGATTCTAGTATTGTTACAAGACGCGGTACTATTGCAAATATCAGATTTGATGAAAACATTGGTCTTAACGGATTTAATAAAACTCATGGTAAATTGTCAGGATCTATTAAGCAATATATTCCTGTCGGTAAAAAATCATCATTGTCATTTATGGCAAGAGCAGGCGGTCGTATTCACGGCGATCATATGCCTGAAGTTATGGCATACCGTTTAGGTGGTCCGTATTCTGTCAGAGGTTTCAAGATGAGCGGTGTTGGTACCGGTGATGCATTTGTTATGGGTTCAATGGAATTCGCAACGCCTATACCGTTTATCGACAGAACAAGAATTTCACAAGGGAAAATGGGTAATTTCTTAAACAATATAAGATTAACCGCATTTCTTGATGCCGGTAAAGTTTTCGACAAAACTATCGCGTCAACCTTGTATGACAGACCAATGTATGGTGTATCAGCCGGTGTAGGGGTAAAATTATATGTACCGGGTATGGGACCGATTTCGGTTGATTACGGGATTCCGTTCACCCCTGTCGGAAGCAACGGTGCTAAGCATGGTTACTTTACTTTTGGTGTAGGTGATTTCATATACTAATAAGATAGCAATTTTATAACAGATATAGGAGGTTCTATGAAAAATTTTAAATTAGCAATGGCATTACTTGGTTGCGGACTTATGTTAACAGGTGTAAATCAGGCTTTTGCCGGTGGTGTAGGATATATTGATTACGGCAGAGTTCAGGAAGGTTATCCGATGGCTCAGCAGGCTATAAAAGATGTTGATGCCAAAGCGCTTGAATTACAGCAGTTTATGGTAGATAAAGAAAAACAGTACAAATCTTTAGATACACCGTTAAAAAAACAGAATTTTGAAGAAGCTACAAGCAGAGAACTTGATGCTAAGCAGGATGAATATATGAGATTAAGAAGCCAGAAAGAAGAAGCTGTATATAATAATATTCAGGCTGCAGCAAAAAAAGTTCTTGTAGAACAAAATCTTGATGTTATTATTGACTACCGTGTAAGATTTGTAGGCGGTGTTGATGTTACCGATCAAGTTATACAAAAACTAAGAAGCGGTATTTAATAATGCGCATTGTCGATATTATTGATAAGAAGAAAAAAGGCTACGAATTAACAAGAGAAGAAATAGATTTTTTTATTTCTTCTCTTGTGGATAAAACCATGCCTGATTATCAGGCAAGTGCATGGCTTATGGCGGTATGGTTTCAGGGGATGACGGATGTAGAAACTTCTTACCTGACAGAAGCTATGATTAATTCCGGTGAAAGAATTGATTTCGGTGATTGGACCGGAAAAATCGTTGACAAACATTCGACAGGTGGTGTCGGAGATAAAGTTACGATTACGTTGATTCCTGTTTTGGCAGCTGCAGGGATTCCGATAGCCAAGCTTTCAGGAAAAGGTTTGGGACATACAGGTGGTACAATTGATAAATTGGAATCCATTCCCGGTTTTTCTTGTGCATTAAGTATCGAAAATTTAAAAAGGCAAGTAAAAGATATTGGGGTCGCAATAGGACAGCAGACAGGTAATCTTACTCCGGCTGACGGTATTTTGTATGCGTTGAGAGATGTTACGGCAACTATTGACGCAAAACCTTTGATTGCATCTTCTGTTGTTTCCAAAAAAATTGCGGCAGGTGCAGGAAATATTGTTTTGGATGTTAAATACGGTTCGGGAGCATTTATGAAGACCCCGGAGGATGCCGTTGAACTTGCAAAAATTATGGTAAATATCGGCAAACACCTGAATCGTCCGATAACAGCTGTTGTTACTTCAATGGAAGAACCTTTGGGCAGAGCTGTCGGTAATTCTGTTGAAGTTATTGAATCCATAGAATTTTTGAAAGGCAATATTGTAACAGGAGATATTGCCGAATTGACGTATGATTTTGCAACAATTGCATTGATGCTTACCGGTAATTTCGTTGATGAACAGACTGCAAGAGATTATGTAAAAGAAATAATACTCAGCGGAAAAGCTCTTGATAAATTCAGGGAACTCATTATTGCTCAGGGTGGTAATCCTGCTGTAGTAGATGATTATGGTGTGTTTAAGCAGTCAAAATACAAATTGGAAATTCCTGCCGAAACATCAGGTTATGTAAAGAAGATTGATGCGTATAAAGTTGCATACGGCTGCAAGCTCCTTGGAGCAGGCAGAGAGAAAAAAGGTGATCCGATAGATTATAGTGTCGGGGTGTTCCTGAATAAAAAATCCGGAGAAGCCGTTCAGGCAGGTGATATTCTTTATACAATATACGCAAATGATGAAAGTAAAGCAGAATTGTGTAAGGAATATTGTAGTGATGCCTATGAATATTGTACGGAAAAACCGCAGAAAGAAAAATCAATATATGCGGTTATAAAACCTGAGTGAGGGTAAAAATATGTATAGAAGTAATAAAATGCAGTATGTAATTAAAACATGTTCAAGTGAAGATACACAAGAATTGCAGAATATGCTTAATGAGATGTCTATGAACGGTTGGGAACTATACAGTATGACCGAAATAGAAACCGAGGACGGTTTTAAATATAACTGTATATTTATGTCGGAAAAGGCATCAGTAGAAGACGGCAAAACAGGTGACGTTATAAATATAACTTCGTTCAAGAGTCAGATGGAAAAGATGCTTTCTCCTGAGTTTACTCCTTATGAAAACTGTATTGATATTCAGTCTAAGATAGCGAGTCAGCAGCAGAAAATCTCTAAAATCAAATCCGAGTTAGAGGGTGAGGCTCCTGCTTCAATAAACAGAAAAAGGTTGAATGACAGAATTTCCGCAGGATTAAAAGAGCTAGAGGATTTGAAACAGAAACTGTCTAAAGCAACATCTCCCGATGTTATGTTTTCAAGATTAAAAGAAGATAAACTATCAATTAATCTGAGTGAAGAATTGCTTGATTATGTTGACTCGGAAAAAGATTTTTCCGAGGATGATTTGGTAGCTTCTACGGTTAAATCCCGTTTAAAATTAACCGATGAATTGGGTTATGTAATGCCGAAGGTTATTTTTAACGATGACGAAACTTTGAATCCTTATGAATTCACAATAAAAATAAGGGGGCTTGTTGTCCATAAGTCTTGTGTATATCCGGCATATTCAATGTTTTTCGCCGATGATTTGCATCTTGAGAAGAAGCCAAAAGATGCTATCTCTGATATTGACGTTGTTACCGGCAGAAAAATATTGTGGCTGGAAAAATCTCAGACGAGAGATTTTTGGGAAAAAGGAATTTCGGGTTCTGAATATATAACAAGGTTATTAGAATTTTATGCGGTTAAATATGTTGACGAACTGTTGGATTATTCAGAAATAGCAAGATACATCAACGTTGTAGAGCAGGTTAATCCGTACCTTGTTGAAAATATTATGCCTGACTATATATCGGATTCCGACTTAAAATTCCTTTTGACAAGTCTTATCAAGGAGAGAATTTCCATAAAAGATATAGTTTACATTTTTGAAAAACTAAACGATTTTGCCGACAGTTGCCCTAAATCAGAATTACTGATGAAGCTTCGTCTTTCAATGGCAAAACATATTTGTTCAAATTTGGTAAATTCTGACGGGGTAATTCCTGTTTTTGATATGAGTGACAAGACTTTAGAAGAATTTATTCCGAGTTATGAGGAAGATAATTCTTATGTTGTTACAATTGACGGTGATTTTGCGGAAAAATTAGCGAAAAAAATCTCGAAAAAGGCAAAACAATTAGAGGTATTACATCCGATTATTGTTGTTCCTATGGAGTTTCAGCATTTATTCTATACTTTGTTATCAAACTATTTGAATAATGTAACGGTAATAACAAGGGAAGAAATCGGTTGTAATTTCCAATTGGAAATATTAGCGGAAATTTAGTAAAAATTTGTTAAAATCAGTAGCAAAATTTTTTTTGTAGAGGTTTTAGTATAGCCATGCTGGTAGGAAAAATAAATACATATTCAAATAATAATAAAAATGCGTATTTTACATCCCCGTCGTTTGAACGCAGATTAAGACCTAATGAAGAAAAAGACTATAGTGAAAATGCTATAGGTGCAGCTTTGGATTATTTAGGTGTTCAGTCTGTAGCAATGATTCTTCACGGTTCATGCAATCCTGTTGCAAAGAACGATTTGGGTATAGGTTCTCCGTGTAATGAAAAAGCAAAAGAGATTATAAAATTTGAAAAACTTCACGGTTTTAACGCAAATCAGCTTGGTCCTATGGGTGAAGTTACAAGGGGTGATATTTCTCCATATTCCGCATCCGTGTTTGCACTTAACAGAATGTTTATTGATCCTAACGAGTTGACTACCGACAGATATGCAAATATTTTATCAAAGAAAGATTTAAAGACCTTTAGTGTCGACTATTCCGAAGAAAAAGAGCCTTATACATATTCAAGATTCTTTGATTCATTTGAGAGTTATGACAGGATAATAAAAACTTCGTATAATAATTTTAAGTCAAAGGTTAGAGCAAATGACCCTAAAGCAATGACTTTATTAGCCGAATACAATAATTTCAAAACGAAAAAGGGACAGAAAGCAGTTCAGGCTGCGTTATTTGAAGTTTTGAGCAATACATACGGTACTCGTGATGTAAGTGTATGGGAAAGCGAAATTGACAGAAATTTACCTGAAATGATGAGGGACAGAATTCCGCAGGCGATAAGCAGATATCGTCAAATTATGGAAAGATCTGCTGATGATATAAACAGTTATGTATTCGGACAGTTCCTTATCAATAAACAAATGAAAGAAAATAAGGATTTCAGAGATTCCATCGGTTTTGAATATATAAATGATAACCTTGTCGGCAATGATAGAAGTGAAGAATGGATGTATCCTGATGCATTTTTAAAAGGATGGAGATTAGGTTGTCCAGATGGCGGAAAATACGGACCTCAATTATGGGATATTCCCGTTATTGACCCTAAAAAATTATTCAATAGTGACGGAACACTCGGACCTGCCGGGAAATTTTTAAAGGACAAGCTTGAATCTGCACTTGAATACTGCGAAAATATAAGAATAGACCATGCTATAGGTCTTGTAGATCCGTATGTATATGATAAAAACAGTGTGGTAATTGTTCATGACAGACTTGCGGATGGTTTTAGGGGCGGTAATATTTCAAACCTTTGGGATTTAGACCCCGAACATAATTATCAAAAAGTTTTGGAAAAGATAGTTTTACCGGTATTGGAAGCTCACAATATTACTCCGGAAAAAGCTGTATGGGAAGATTTAGGTAATCAGACAGATACATTCCGAAATATATATTTTAATCAGTTGCATATACCCGGAATGACTCAGTTATATTGGTCAAGAGGAGAATTAGCTCCACGCCGTAATTGGGCTTTAATGGGTTCGCACGATGAAGAATCCGCTATCAGCTATATTAAACATGATTGGCTGAGAAACAGCTGGGATAACGGGGATTCGGCATGGCATGTTGATTATCTCGCAGGATATCTGAATCAGGATCCGGAAAGACTTGATGAAAGAGAACATTTCAAACAAAAATTACTGAACAATCCTGTTGAAAGAGTAAAAGCCAAATTCGCCGAATTATTTGTTACAGGTGACAGAGTCCAAATTCCGTTCACCGATTTCTTTGGTATTGAAGCAAGATATAACGAAAAAGGTACAAAATCATACAAGAACTGGAAATTAAGACTAAATGATAACTATCAGGATGAATATTATAAAAATCTTGAAAGTGATTATCCTACTGCTCTTAATATGCCGGAAATTTTGAAAATGGCTGTACAGGCAAAGATTGATAAATCAGTGGTTCAGTTCACAAGAGAACATGCAACCAATGAAGATGGCAGCATTAACCAGACTCTTGTTTCCGATTATAAACTTGATCTGTATAAAAGAATGAATCCGCTCTTAAAGAAATTGAGTCATTACGGAAGTGTTCTTAAAGAAAAAGAATAGTTTTAGCTTGACAGATTGTACTGTTTAATAAACAATACCTTTATAAAAAGGTGTAATATGAAAAAGATTTTTTTTCTTGCAATTTTGATATTATTTCTGTCAGTTGGTGTTTGTCAGGCCGATGTATATAATTCCGCATTAAATAAAAACGGTTTTGTATCGGTTCATGCGCCTAATTATGTTCAGTTTTATGATATTGATGCGACAAATATTACCGCAAAATTCAGACGTTTATCCGATACGGAAGAAAAACGGTTAATTGGTTCTGTAAAGGAGTCCTATAAAAAGGCGAAGAAGATTGAAAAAGCTTTATCTGAAGGAAACTTTCAAAAAGCAATTAAAGAAGATGCCGATTTTTTGCCGACTCATATTAAGTATTATAACTATTATGTTCAAAAACAGGATTATCGTTCTGCTCTGAACGAAATGATCAGCATAAAACGTATAAATTCAACTGACAGAATTTTAAACGACGATATTGTATCTTATAAATTGGGTATGCTGTTTTATCTGAACAAAAATTATTCAACAGCTTTGACATATTTGGCTAACATGCCCGATAAACATAATCCGTCGGAAGAAAATTTGTGGTTTGCGCTGAGTGATATTTATTCCCATATGAATAAGTATGAATTAAGTAAAAGCTTTGCGGAGAAAATCCCGCCAACGTCAGTAAATTATGCTCCGGCACAGGAAATATTATATGACGATTACTATTATCTCGGTGAAGTCAGTAATGCCGAAAGATGTGCGGAATTTCTTGTAAAAAACCGTCCGAGTGCCAACAATTATTTAAGACTTGTACAGGTATCTTCAAAAGATGAACAGGCAAAGATGATTATGCTGAATCGGGCAAAAGATTTGGCAATAACCAACAGTGATGAAACTTCGTTATTATTAGCAGACTCTCTAATAGCAAAAATCGAGCAGAAAAAGATAGATGATGCTGCAGCAAAACTTACAGGATTTGTTGAAAAACCCGAATGGTACAAGATAAGTAATGAAATAGCTTCCATAATCAGACCTTTGGAATTAAGCAGCAGACAGGAGCAGTTTTTCCAATCAACCAATTCCTGTATCGCAAGTTTTAAAGGGGAAGATTTAAAAAGGTGTTTCGACTATGTAAATCGTGAGCAGGAAAAATTAACTGCACAGTTGATGGAAGAATACAGGCAGGCGTATGAAGAAAAAGTCAGGGAAATTCAGGAGCTTCAACGGCAGCAGCAATTTTTTCAGCAGACATATTTTGAGCGGATGTATATGGACGATTTCTTTTATCTCAGAAATCCGTATTTCTTCGGTTATTGGTAATTAGTAGTTTAAAGCTATCAGTCCAAAATTTAAGTATGTCGCAAATAATATCCATAAAAAGTACGGGATAAGCAAATATGCAGCGAATTTTGATACTTTAAAAAAGTTTTTTATCGTAAAATAAACTGCTATATCCAGGAGTACTACTATAGAAAAAGAAAACCATAAGTTTTTTAGTATAAAAAATGCAGGACTCCATAATAAGTTAAGGATAATTTGTGCGAAAAACCATATATAACCGTTTACTTTGCTTTCGTCGTACTTTTTTGCCAAATATATGATTAACGAAGAGGCTATCATAATATATAGAATCAGCCAAACCGGTGAAAACACCCAGGTCGGAGGGCTTAAAAACGGTTGATTCAGTTCTGTATACCAATTAAAATCTGTCATATATGTATTTTGTCTTTATTTAGAGAATTTTTCATTAGACAAAATGGTAGTATAAAAAGATAATCTAAAAATTATTAAGTGAATAATTTATATAGGGGTATATGTACGATTAAAATATCTTATTTGCCCGTGAAGGCTGTAATGAACTTAACGTTTTAGTATCCTCTATTTCTTATAAATGATACAAAAACTTAAAATTTCTGACATTTCTGAGGTTTTTTGGTAAAATATTATTGGAAGTGTCAGCTTTAGGGATATTTGATGAAAGAAAGAATAATACTTTTTATAATATTCATTGGTTTGGGTGTATTCATTTACATATTCCAAAGCTATTTTAATACGGTATGGGGACTTGCATTTCTTTGTTTATTGATGTCTGTGTATGCGTTCTTTTCAACCCTTGCGTATCAGATTAAAAAGCGTATATTAAAAAAATATCCCCAAGTAGTAAATGAAGATTATAAACCTTTTGTAACGGTAATGATTCCTGCTCATAACGAAGAAGGTGTCATAGGCGCTACTGTTGAAAATATTCTTGCAATGACATACGGTAACTTTGAAGTTATAGTAATTGACGACAGGAGTTCTGATAATACCGCTTCCGTAATAAAAGATTTAGAGAAAAAATATGATAAAGTTACGGCACTTATAAGAGATAAAGATGCATTTCCGGGTAAATCCGCAGTATTGAATGATGCATTTAAGCTTGCAAAAGGTGAAGCTGTCCTTGTTTTCGATGCTGATGCAACTGTTGACCCTGATTTTTTGGATAAATTGGTACCTCAGCTTGAACCGAAGGATGTAGGTGCTGTTCAGGCAAGAAAAGTTATAAGAAACAGGGATTATAACTGGCTTACGCGTTGTCAGAGCAACGAATACAGTATTGATGTTCATTGTCAGTTGAGCCGCGATTCGGTTAAAGGTGCGGTTGAACTCCGCGGTAACGGTGAATTAATAAAACGTCAGGCTTTGGAAGATATTGGCGGATGGAATAATTATACTATTACGGATGATTTGGATATGTCCACCAGATTACACATAAAGGGCTGGGACGTAAGATTTTGTCTGGATGCTGTCGTATATGAAGAAGCTATTATATATGTCATGCCGTTATTCAGACAGCGCAGAAGATGGCTGGAAGGAACTATCAGAAGATACCTTGAATATTCCGGTGCGGCATTGACCTCTAAAGATATGTCTTTAAGGGCAAGTGTAGATATGATGGCTTACATCTCTGAATTTATTATGCCTGTTTGGTGTGTTATGGAATTTGTAATAAGAGGTTTTAAAATCCTTGCTAAAGATGCGCCGACCCATATGCTGTATTCATCAATATTTATCAGTTGTATTATAGGGTTTGGATTTTTTACAATTGCAAGATATGCACTTAGACGTTATGATAATTACAGTCGTTGGCAGGCGTTCAAGGAAGCTGTCGTAACGAGTATCTATCTATTAATATTGTGGTTTCCTTTGGAATTGTTTATATGCTTTAAAATTTTATTCTTGAAAAAGGATATGAAGTGGGGTAAAACTGCTCATGGACTGATTTTGGAAGAAGAAGAAAATATAAAAAGGGAACAAGAAAAAGAAAAAAGTACAGCTGAAGTATAAAAAGATTGGAGAGAAAGATGACAATAACATTAGAAGATATGGTAAAAGGGAAAATAAGATCAATTGCGGACTTCCCGAAGCCGGGTATTATGTTCAGAGATATAACAACTGCAATTAAGGATGCTGAGACATTGCAAATTATAATAGATTATTTATGCGACGCATTTAAAGATGAAAAAATTGATTATATTGCAGGTATTGAAAGCCGTGGATTTATTTTTGGGATGCCTATGGCATACAAGTTAGGTTGTGGTTTTGTTCCTGTCAGAAAACCTAATAAATTGCCGGCTGAAACCTTATCTCAAGAATATGAGCTTGAATACGGCACAGATAAAATTGAAATCCATAAAGATGCATTTGGTGCCGGTGATAATGTTTTGATTATTGACGATTTATTAGCAACAGGCGGTACTGCCGAAGCAGCAGCTAAGCTCGTTAAAAAATCAGGTGCAAAGCTCGTTGGTATGGGATTTTTAATTGAACTTGAAGCTTTGAACGGCAGAAATAAACTTCCGGATGATTGTAAAATTGTTTCAATGTTGAAATATTAAATAAAAATTTTCATATAAAAAATCCCTGATATAATTTCAGGGATTTTTTGTTATAGTTTTTAAATTATTATTCAACAGCAGCTTCTTCTTTAGCTTTAGATTTTTTCTTTGCTGCTTTTTCACAGGCAATTTTATCATCAACAAGAATAAGTCTTATTGTATCGCCGGGGGCATATTTGCCGGAGAGAATTTCTTCTGCAAGCATATCTTCAATCTTGCGCTGAATAAGTCTTCTCAACGGTCTTGCACCATAAGCTTCAGAATATCCTGCTTCTGCGAGATGATCCTTAACTTCATCAGTAACATCGACTGTCAATTCTTTTTCATCAAGACGTTTAAACAAATCTCTAAGCATCAAATCAACAATCTGTCTGATTTCTTCTTTAGACAAGTGTGAGAATACGATTGTTTCATCAATACGGTTCAGGAATTCTGGTCTGAATGCCTTCTTCATTTCTTCTGTTACCGTATCTTTAAGTTTTTCGTATTTGTCTTTGGATTCATCATCAGCTGTTGTGAAGCCGAGTTTTGAAGTGTTCGTAATCATGCTTGCACCAACGTTTGATGTCATGATGATAATAGTATTTTTGAAATTGATATGACGCCCTTTAGAGTCAGTCAAACGTCCGTCATCAAGTATCTGTAACATGATGTTGAATACGTCAGGATGAGCTTTTTCAATTTCATCAAACAATACAACCGAGTATGGTTTCTTTCTTATTTGTTCGGTTAAGTTACCGCCGTCGTCATATCCGACATAACCCGGAGGAGAACCTATAAGTTTTGCGGTTGAATGTTTTTCCATAAATTCGGACATATCAACTCTTATCATATTATCTTCTGAACCGAATACAGCTTCTGCCAATGCTTTAGCTAACTCTGTTTTACCTACACCGGTAGGACCGCAGAAGATAAAGCTTCCGATAGGTCTGTTAGGACTCTTTAATCCTACTCTTGCACGTCTTATTGCTTTTGCAATAGCAACAACCGCATCGTTTTGTCCGATAACTCTTGCATGTAATGTTTCTTCCAATTTTAGAAGTCTTTCACTTTCGCCTTCGGTTAATTTTGTAACAGGGATACCTGTCATAGCACCGATTACTTCAGCAACATTTTCAGCTGTTACCGTCGGTTTGTTTGCTTCGTGTTCTTCTTTATATTTTTCAGAAACTTCTCTGATTTTTTCTTTTAAATCAGCCTCATCATCTCTTAATTGAGATGCTCTTTCAAATTCCTGATTTCTGATAGCATCTTCTTTATCTTTAATAAGAGTTCTCAACTCCATTTCAAGCTCTTTACCTTCCGGAGAAAGTGTAGAAGCTTTCAAACGAACTTTTGAAGAAGCCTCATCAATTACGTCGATTGCTTTATCCGGTAAAAATCTGTCCGTAATATATTTTGCAGATAATTTTACGGAAGCAGTAATGGCTTCATCAGAAATTATCAATTTATGGTGATCTTCATATTTTTGTTTTAATCCTTGTAATATTTCGATGGATTCTTCTTCTGTAGGTTCGTCGATGATTACTGATTGGAAACGTCTTTCTAATGCGGAATCTTTTTCAACATATTTTCTGTATTCTTCCAATGTTGTAGCACCGATAACCTGAATTTCACCTCTTGATAATGCAGGTTTTAAGATGTTTGCGGCATCGATAGCGCCTTCTGCTGCACCTGCACCAATAAGGGTATGCATTTCATCGATTACAAGAATAATATTTCCTGCCTGACGAATTTCGTCCATAATTTTCTTTAGACGTTCTTCAAATTCGCCACGGTATTTTGTACCTGCAACAAGTAATCCCATATCAAGCTGAATAACTTTTTTGCCATCCAAAATATCAGGAACTTCAGCATTAACTATTCTGATAGCAAGACCTTCCGCTACGGCAGTTTTACCTACACCAGGTTCACCGATAAGTACCGGGTTGTTTTTTGTACGTCTTGCAAGGATTTGTATAACACGTTCAATTTCTTTATCACGACCAACAACGGGGTCTAATCTTAACTCCTGCGCAGCAAGTGTCAAATCTCTGCCAAATTCATCCAAGCTCGGTGTTTTTTGTTTTCCGCCTGAAGAAGAACTTGAACTTGATGAAGAACTTGAACTTGATGAGCTTGAAGAAGATGAACTTGACGGTTTTGTTTCGCCAAGCATTTTAACAACGTTACTTCTAACTTTGTTCAAATCCACCCCGAGATTTTCCAAAACTCGTGCTGCAACACCTTCACCTTCTCTTATAAGACCGAGGAGCAGATGCTCCGTTCCTATATAGTTATGACCGAGTTGTCTTGCTTCATCCCAGGAAAGCTCCAAAACTCTTTTTGCTCTCGGGGTAAACGGTATTTCTACCGCAACAAAGCCTGAACCTCTGCCGATAATTTTTTCAACTTCGGCACGGGCATCTTTGAGGTTTACCCCCATAGATTTAAGAGTTTTTGCCGCAACCCCTGTTCCTTCGCCTATTAGTCCGAGCAATACCTGTTCGGTACCAACGAAATTATGACCAAGTCTGCGAGCCTCTTCCTGAGCAAGCATTATAACTTTTATTGCTTTCTCCGTAAAACGTTCAAACATTTTATGCTCCTATCTCTGCTTATTATTTCTTCTGCTTAACATTTTACCCGAAAAACAAAAAAACTTCAAGACTGTAAAGGGATATTAATATAGTGGATTTTAATTTTTAGGTAAATGATCCTGCCAATGTTCATCCAAATCTTTAATAAATTCATGAGCGTCAATAACATCATCGTAGCTTATCGGTTCAGGTCCGTCCTGAACTTCAACCGGAGTTGATTTAACTTCAAGATTTGATAAACCGATAAAAGAAACACCAAAACTTTTTCCGCAATGTTTACATACAAGGTTAGCTACTAACAAACCGCTTTCCTGCCTTTTTATTTCTATGGATTCTTCATTAAATCCGTTTTTACAATATGAGCAGCACAGATTTTCAAACAATACCCTTAATTTTTCTTTCATTTGTTTCCTCATTTCTACATTATACATCCAACAAATTAATCTATATGAAAATTTTAAACTAATTATCGAAAATTAATTATTAAGGGGGGTTACATTTTTAATTCAAATGTGTTATAATATCTTTGTAATGGTCTGATAAATAACATGAAAAACTCAAGGAGGTTTATCATGGAAGCTATTAATTTAGTGTTATTCGGGTTCATTGTTTATACTGCATTAATCGTAGTACCTAGTATCTGGGAAGAGTTAACTACAGAAAACTAACTCGAACGTTTTTGATTTTAAAAACGTCAGGACTGAATTTTAAATTTTAAAAATTCGCCATCAGGGTCAGTATTTTCTCTAAAAAGTGTTAAAAGTACATTTAATTATATGCAAAATAAAAGGAGTTCGTTATCAGAACTCCTTTATTTATATTTATGCTGCCTGCGGCAATTGTATTTGCGGGAAGTCTTTGAGATTAAATCCCAAATCTTTCATGTGACCTAATAATGCGCCGCCAATAATTTTTCCGTTACCGTCTTTAATTACCCAGCTTTCGTTACCGTCAATACTAGCTCTGACCATTTGAGCATAAGCATCTCTGTTGTAGTAAGTTTCAACAGAACGCCAGATGGCAGCAGCGAAATCATCGCCCATTGCGGCTACATAACGTGCTCTTTCTTCTACCGGTAATTGTTCCGGTGTAACATCTTTTAGTCCGAGAGTTTCTTTTATTTGAGGAATTGTTCTTCCTGTCAGGAATCCGTTAACCCCGTCATTAACACTGTTGACGTGTCCGCCGACTCTTGTACATACAACAGGAGTACCTTTGTATAAGGATTCCCATTTAGCGCCGTCAGGTTCGAAGTGGCTTGCAAATAACGTGAAGTCGCTGCCTGCCTGCCAAATGTTGTTCTTTGTAAAGTCATCCTGCCATACAACTTGTCTGCTGAATCTTGGATCAAGATGTTGTTTAAGTTCTCTTGCAAATTTCTTGATGTTACCATTTTCTGCATCTACACCGCCTATTACAAATATCGGTTTTGGTTTATTAGGATATCTTGTTTCCCAATCTTTGAGAACTTTTTCTATGGCATCACAAGCGACATCAACACCTTTTTGGCTTACAAATCTTACACCCATATTGTATACGATAGTGTCATCCAAATCCTCAGGTCTAACGTGAGATAAGTCAGTCAATTGCGGTTCTCCGATGTGGAATGGTTTCTCACCTTTGTTTTTAGTGTATTCAATCATATCATTTAAGTAATCAATGAACATTCTCTTATTATGTCTTCTGTTTGTCATAATAGTATCGAGAGTGTCCTCGTGAGTGTATGTTTTGATTTCTCTCAGTTCTTTTATTCTGAAGTGAGAATCCAAAACTTCCTGCAATGCTTCTCTTATTGCCGGAGATTCAAGGTTTTTGATTTTGGCAATTTTTTCATCGAGATGGACAGCATTCATATCTTTTGCATCTATAATTTCGTGTAATTTTTTGCGTACGTTTTCTTCTAAAACTGCATCAAGCTGTTTAAGTCGTTCAATCAATATAGCAACTTTGTCGCTGTTAATAGCATTAACGAAGCTGTTTTTCTTTGCATCGCTGACTTCATTTAAGACTCTGTCCCAACCGTTGCTTGCACCTACCATTGTTCCCTGATTTAGTCTGACATTACACAAATGCTGCATAGAACCGCTTCTCGCAAATTCTGCACCTAATTCACGAGCATAGTTTGGAGATACCGGTTTCATTACATTTGACAGGCATGCAGCCATATGAGCAAGGTTTGCGTTTCCGTCAATTGTCAGAACTTTATTTATACCGCGGAATCCGAACGGTGTGTTTGCATATCTGTAAATGTCATAAGCATATTTATCAAACAGAGTATTAAGCATATCTGCTGCGTGAGCGCCACCGAAGCCCTGATATCCGAGGTTATGGTTTATATTAATGAGATTCATTGTTCGGAATGTTTCTGCTGCGCTGTTTGATAATTCACCCATGCCCGCTTCACAAGGTGCTTTTAATCTTAAAAGACCTGCAAGTCCGCCGGCATGCCAATCGTTCAAAATCATGGCATCAGGCATTTTAACTGCATTAAATGCTTCTTCGTTATGAATTTTGAGAGTTGTTGCGGAATTCGGATTAGCTTTTATTTTCATAAATTCATATACAGCTTTGTTAAAGAATGCAAATCTTTCGGGTTCTGAAACCATAAAGCTGTCTTTATAGATACCGCCGCTCGCGTTAAAGTAATCATCGTTCTGGAACATCAGACGTTTGTGTCCGAATTCCGGATCGACACCTGAATATACATTAACGGTTTGTGTTTCATATCTGCCGTTTCTCATTACATTCATTTTAAATTCGGCAATCTTGTCAACAGGCATTTCAAATTTCTTATCGCTGTTGATGTTATAGCGATAAATTGCCTGCTTGCCCGGTTTTTCTACAAGCTGTGACATTTGCGGGCGCTGAACCATTTGTCTGACTATATAATTATCTATACCAAATTCTTTAACAAGATTTTTACCTATTTGAACCGGAACTTCACCTAATCCACCCTCTTTTTCAGGGATAGATTCGGAGGTTATTGACCAAATAGTAGAATCTTTTGTCAGTTGTTTAGGTTTAATTTGTTTTGCCCCTTTATTGATAAAGCAATCGGCAGCTTCGGAAAGCCATTTGATTACGTTTTCAGGTAAATCAATTACGCTGCCGTCGTTTGCTAAATTTCTTGTAAGCGGAATGCCGTCAATGTATGATATATTGCGTTCAATAAAAGCTCCGCTATGGTTCTGATATCCTTGCAGATTTCCAATTTGTTCATCGTGAGCAATTACATGATTATCAATATGTTCAAATCTTGAATTGGTTTGTGCCAAAAGTTCTTCCTGTTTTGTTGCGGTTGTATTTGCTTTTGTCACGACTTCAGCCAGTTGGGTTTCAACATCACCCAGTTTAGTTTCCATTTTATCAACTTTAGTTGCGGCATTTGTAATTTTTTCTGAAGCATTTGTAACCTGTGAGGCAATTTCGCTGATTCGACCGCTAAACTCATTGAGTTTTGAGCCGGTTTCTTCTATGAGTTTCGGATTTTTGCCCTTAACAATTGCAGTAGCGGCTACCCCGAGAGAAATAAGTACCAGACCGCTGTTAATGAGGCTGAGATTATCTCTAAAAACATTTTTTTCTGGTTGGTTCTGCATTATAGGATGCTGGAGCATTCGGTCAGCAACGACAGGTTGAGATACTGTTTGTGTTTGTACCGGTAAAGTGTTTTGGGATACCGGAGGCGTAATTCCTGTCAGTTTCGGGAATTCACCGAATGTTGCGTTGCTTACTTTTAAACTCATTGCAGACTCCTTTTAGTGCAGTAAATCAATATTGTAATACTTATCAATAAAAAATTTTGCTATTTGTAATTATAAACTCTCTAAAATATTTACAATTCTATATAATTACAAACCGATTTGAATTGCAACAGATTAATAAAATTTAACAGAAAAGGGCTGGATAATTTATCCAACCCTTTCTTGATATAATAACTTTTAAAACTACAAGGTATCGAAACCTGTATATTTTCTCAGAACTTCAGGGACTACGATAGTGCCGTCAGCCTGCTGGAAGTTTTCAACAATAGCTGCAAAAGTCCTTCCGACAGCCAGACCCGAACCGTTAATTGTATGAACGAACTGTGTTTTGCCGGTTTCTTTATCACGGTATTTAATATTGGCACGTCTTGCCTGATAATCACCGTAATTTGAACAGCTTGAAATTTCTTTGTAAGTGTTATAAGAAGGCATCCAAACTTCCAAATCCCAGCATTTATTAGCTGAAAAACCTATATCTGCCGTACATAATGCAACACGACGATAAGGCAGATTCAATAATTGAAGCATTTTTTCTGCATTTTCCGTTAATTTTTCGTGTTCTTCTTTACTTGTCTGAGGGGTGCAGAGTTTAACAAGTTCAACCTTGTTGAATTGGTGAACTCTTATTAATCCTCTGGTATCACGTCCTGCAGAGCCTGATTCGCGGCGGAAGCAAGGAGTATATGCTGTCATATATTTCGGTAAATCATCTTCCGATAAAATTTCACCGGCATAGATGTTTGTAACAGGAACTTCTGCTGTAGGGATGAGGTACAAATCCTCATCAACACATTTATACATATCTTCTTTGAATTTTGGTAACTGTCCTGTACCTGTCATAGTAGCGGCATTTGCCATAAACGGAGGAAGAATTTCTTCGTATCCGTGTTCTGTTGTGTGGTAATCGAGGAAGAAGTTTATAATAGCTCTTTCAAGTTTTGAACCCTTACCGCGGTACATTGTGAAACGGCTCTGAGAGAGTTTTACGCCGCGTTCAAAGTCAACAAGACCTTTTTCTTCGCACAAATCCCAATGAGGTTTAAATTCGAAATCAAATTTAGTAGGTTCGCCCCATTTTTTTACTTCAATGTTATCATCTTCAGATGTCCCGATAGGGGTAGTTTCATCCGGGATATTCGGGATATGAAGAAGAAAATCTCTTTGCTTTTCGTCCAATTCGCTTTGCTTATCTTCCAATACTTTAATATCATCACCGATTTTTTTAACTTCAGCCTGGACAGCATCGGTGTTTTCACCTTTTTTCTTTAATTCGCCAATTGATTGAGATTCTTTTTTTCTTTTTGCTCTTAATTCATCTACCTGAACCTGAATTTTTCTTCTTTCTTCGTCAATTTTAATAACTTCGTCTATTGATAATTCGGGGTTTCTTCTTTTCAAAAGTTCGTTAATTTTTTCGGGATTCTCTCTAATCAATTTAATATCAAGCATTTTAAAATATCCTCTTCTATTCTGTTACATGCGAAATGATTATAGAATAAAGATATCCCATAATCAAGACAATATTAAATGTTAAGATAATTGAAAATACTTGACAAATCGTATATAATATACAATAGGAGTATTATGAAGATTTTTGATATGTTAGCACAAAAACTTAATATTAAAAATTCAAAACACCAAATTGCGGGTGCTACAAATCCTATTGAAGAAAATTCAGGGAATGAATTTTTAAATACTATGTCAAAACATGCACTAAAATTATATGAAAAACAATGTGACATAAAAAACTTCACAAAGCTTGCTCTGTCTGACCCCGAAAATACTTCTCATAATGAAAGAGTTGAACAATTACTAAAAGATGGGGTTTTTGATCCGCTGGAAGATACAGTCATCGAAGAATTGGCAAAAAATAAAGAACTTTGGGATGATTTAGGGTTGTAATATCCTTTTTATATTTGTTTGGTTATTCTGTTGTTGTCAGAGTTGCAACAAAAATTTTTGTGTGCTAATATTAGTTCACAGGGAGAGTGTAGTTAATATGGAACATTGGGTTTATACTTTTCAAATCGCAGGACATTCCGCATCGGTTAATCTTGATACAATATTTACTATGTGGTTTGCAATGTTTTGTTTAATAGTGTTTGCGTTTATTGCAACAAGAAAACTTTCGCTTATCCCTAATAAGCTCCAGGCTGTGTGCGAAAAGGCTATGGGTATGTTGTGGGGTACAATGGATACGATGATGCCCCCCGATAACAGAAAGCATGTTCCGCTTGTGGCTTCGTTGTTTTTGTTTATTTTATTTGCAAATCTTATGGGGCAGCTGCCGTTGAGGATTATTCATCTGAAACAGGGTGAATTGGCTTCCCCGACCAATGACATAAATCTGACCGCTGCAATGGCAATAATAGTTTTGGTATATTATGTCGGCGCAGGGGTTAAGCAAAAAGGGTTCAAATTCTTTTTGCACAATTTCTCTTTCGTAGGTATTGTAAATGCTTTAGTCGAACTTTTGGAAATGATTACAAGACCGTTGAGTTTGGCTATCCGTCTTTTTGCAAATATTTTTGCGGGAGAAATTCTGGTATCAATAGTATTGGCGGCAAGCGCATATTTTGCACCGCTTCCGGTTATGCTGTTTGAGATACTTGTTGCATTTATTCAGGCAACGGTATTTATGATGCTGACAATAGCATATGTAGGTTCGGCTACGAGCGAAGAACACTAAAAATTAAATAAAATATATAAGGAGAAAAATTATGGAAAATTTAGCACAATTAGGCGCAGGTATTGCAATCGGTTTTGGTGCAATCGGAGCAGGTCTCGGTATCGGTATTGCAACAAAAGGTTTGATGGACGCGGTTTCCCGCCAGCCGGAAGTTGCCGGTAAAGCATTCGGGTTCTTCCTTTTGGGTGCAGCATTGGCAGAAGCTTGTGCTCTGTACGCATTCGTTATTGCATTCCAATTGTTGGGCAAATAGTTTTCGGAGTAAACAATGGAATTTAATGCAACATTTATAGTTTCAATGATTAGTTTTCTTTTGTTCGTATTTGTTATGAACAAGATTTTCTATGCGCCGATTACAAAAATAGTTAATGAGCGTGAAGAAAAACTGAAAAACAACTATGATGATGCACAATGGTTTAATCAGGCAGCTAAAGGTATATTGCGTGTAAGAGATGAAAAATTGGCTAAAACCGAAGCTCAGTCACGCCATATAATTGCCGACAAAATTGAAACCTACAATAACAGAAGCAAACGGGCAACAACGGAAGCTGCCCAAAAATCCGCAGAAGAAATTAAAACCCGTAAAAATGCACTGCATATTGAAAAACAGCAGGCTGAACTTGAACTCAAAGCCAAAACAAAAGAGTTTGCGGAGTTGATTTCTTCAAAAGTTATGGGACTTGATGTTTCCCAAAAATCAGGCAATAAGGACGGAGCAGTCTAATGAACGAACTTGTAAATCTTTGGAATTTAATACTTGAATCTAATACGTTCAACTTTGTTGTTCTTATTGTCATACTTGCTATCGTTATGCAAAAACTCCATATTTCCGATGTTATCGAAAAGATGAAAGACGAAATTATCGACAAAATTGAAAAGTCGAAACTTGCAAAAGAAGATGCTGCGGAGTATCTTGCCGATGCAAAATTAAAGGTAGAACATCTTGAGGAAGATATTGCGAAAAAAATTGCTCTTGCGGATACGCAGGCACATAACGTTGGTGAAACCATCAAAGAAGCGGCTCAGCGTAAACTGAAACAAATCGAAAATAACGTTGAAAAAGTTATCGAAGCCGAAGAAAAAACAATTGTTACAAGTCTGAGTGATGAAGCTTCGCTTGAGTCCGTAAGGCTTGCCGAGCAAATTATCAGAGAGAAATTGGCTAAAGACCCGTCGCTGCATGACAGGTATATAAATGAAAGTATTGAAGAACTTGAAAAGGCAGTATTATAGAAATGACTAACGAACAGATAAAAATATCAGCAGCAGCAAAAAATTACGCAGAGGCACTTATAGAAATTGCCCAAAGCGGTAAGCTGTCTTATGATGCTTTAGCGGCTGATTTAGAAGTCGTTAACGGGGCTTTTTCTTCTTCAGAAGATTTGACTTTGGCTATTGAAAATCCCGCAATTGATATCAAGGTTAAAAACGATATTATTGACGGTGTTTTTGGCGGCAAAGTCAGTGTTGAAATTATTAACTTCCTGAAAATTCTTGTTGATAAAAAACGTATATCGGAATTTTCGCAAATATATGCTGAATTTAAAAACAAGTATTATTTCGTGCAAAATATTCAGCCGGTTACGATAATTTCTGCTATTGCTTTAAATAACGACCAGAAAAAACAGATTACCGATAAGTTAGCGGCAAAACTGAATAAAAAAATTATTACGGCATGGGAAACCGATGCGGATATTATCGCAGGGATTACGGTAAAAATTAATGATAACGTTCTCGATATGAGTTTGAAAAACCGTCTTGAGAAGTTGAGTAAAAGTTTGATGTTAAAATAAAATTGAAAGAGGTAACAATGGCAGTTATAAAACCTGACGAAATAAGTTCAATAATAAAAAGTAAAATTGAAAACTTTGAACTGCATACGCAAGTCGCAAATACAGGAAGCGTAATTGAAATCGGTGACGGTATTGCCCGTATATACGGTTTGCGCAATGCAATGGCGAGTGAACTCGTTGTTTTTGAGGATGGAAATGATACTTTGGGTATTACAATGAACCTTGACGAAGATAGCGTTAGTGTCGTAATTTTCGGTGACTATACCCACATTAAAGAAGGTATGACGGTAAAAACAACCGGAAAAATTGCATCTGTTCCTGTTGGTGATGGTTTATTGGGAAGAATAATCGATCCGACGGGTAAGCCTATTGACGGTAAGGGTGAAATTGAATATACAAAAACCCGTCCGATAGAACGAGTTGCGCCCGGTATTGTCGCGAGAAGATCCGTACACCAGCCGCTCCAGACAGGCTTAACCGCTATTGATGCGCTTACTCCTATCGGCAGAGGTCAGCGTGAACTTATCATCGGGGACCGTCAGACAGGTAAAACCGCTATCGCAATTGATACTATTCTTAACCAAAAAGGTCAAAACGTTATTTGTATCTATGTTGCTATAGGTCAAAAAGCTTCAACCGTTGCACAGATAGCTAAAACATTGGAAGAATACGGTGCTATGGAATATTCTATTATAGTTTCCGCAACAGCTAATGAAGCAGCTCCTTCACTGTATATTGCACCGTTTGCCGGTGTTGCTATCGGTGAAGAATTTATGGAACAAGGCAAAGACGTATTAATCATATATGATGATTTGAGCAAACACGCTCAGGCATACCGTGCAATGAGTTTGCTTCTGAAAAGACCGCCGGGACGTGAAGCATATCCCGGAGATGTTTTCTATCTCCATTCGAGATTATTGGAAAGAGCCGTTAAACTTAACGATAATCTTGGCGGCGGCAGTATTACGGCATTGCCGATTATCGAAACTCAGGCAGGTGACGTTTCTGCATATATTCCGACTAACGTAATTTCAATTACAGACGGTCAGATATTCCTAGAATCAGATTCGTTCAATGCCGGTGTCAGACCTGCTATTAATGCCGGTATCTCGGTATCTCGTGTAGGCGGTTCCGCTCAGACAAAAGGTATTAAACAGGTTGCAGGTAAGTTAAGACTTGATTTGGCTCAGTACAGAGAACTTGCGGCGTTCGCACAATTCGCATCAGACCTTGATGAAGCTACTAAAAAGCAGCTTTTGCGAGGTGAAAAGCTGACGGAAGTTCTTAAACAGCCCCAGTATAAACCGTTGAGTGTTGCGGAACAGATTACTGTCTTATATGCGGCTAACGAGGGTCTGCTCGACGATGTTGATAATGCTGATATTCAGAGATTTAAGAATGACCTTTGCAACTATGTAAAAGGTAATCTTAAAGAACTTGTGGAAAATCTTAATGCGGGTGCTGCGTTGTCAGATGATGATAAGACAGCCCTGACGGATGCTATTACAACTTTTAAGAAAACGTTTTAAAAGAGGCAAAAACACATTAAAAAATCAGGTACAAAATGACTAATTTAAAGAACATAAAAAAAAGAATACAAAGTGTTGAGAGTACGAAAAAAATTACTCGTGCTATGAAAATGGTTGCATCCGCAAAAGTTAAAAAAGCGGAATTAACCGTAAAAGCATCCCGCCCGTTTACCGAAAGTTTGAACGAGATATTTAAGAAAATGCTGAGTTATGTATCTGATTTTAGTTCTTCCACACTCAGAATTAAATCCCCCATAGACAATTATCCCGCACTTTTAAAAGTAAGAGAAGTTAAGGCTGTGGGTTTGCTCGTAAATACGTCAAACAAAGGTTTGGCAGGGGCGTACAATTCAAATGTTGTAAAAAAGACGATGGCTAAAGTTAAAGAATATTCTTCTCGGGGAATTAAGTCATATCTTTTTATTGTAGGGCAAAAGGGGATTGTTTCTTTAAAGCGAAAAGTTGCCGATTATGATTGTGAAATCGTTAAAACATATCTTGCTGTTGCAAACAAACCAACACCAGAGGGTGCAAAACTTGTAACCGAGGATTTGGCAGATTATTTCGTTAACGGAAAAATTGATTCAATAGAAATCATAACAACAAGATTTAAAAATATGATGAGTTATTTCATTGAGGACTGGAAAGTTTTACCGTTAAAGTCTTTGTCGGAAGACCATGACAAACTCTATGACGGTGTTATAGATCCTTTAATGGAATTTGAACCCGACAAACATCATATTTTACAAAAAATTGTGCCGATGTATATTACAAACATTATTTATCAGTCGTTGCTGGAGGCACAGGCAAGCGAATTAGCTTCCCGTATGACTGCAATGTCTGCGGCAACATCAAATGCCGAAAATATGATATCAAAACTTTCACTTGAGTATAACAAACTCCGCCAATCTGCAATTACAAACGAAATTGTTGAGGTTGTTGCCGGTGCAAACGCACAAAAGAATTAGTTTTTATTGATGCTTCTTCTGATTTTTGCACGTTCTTTTGCGATAACTTCCCTCATAATTTGTTCTATAATCTCTATTGTTTCTCTGAACAGATATTTATCGACATCGGTTTTTACCATTGATAAATCTTCCCCTTTCGGTGTCATTCTGTCAATATATTCATTCTCTATAGTATATGCATTCAGTTCGAGTCCTAACTGATAACGTAAATTCTGTAAAATATTAAGCTTGGTTTCTGTTTTTTTATGTTCCAGAACTTTTCTAATTTCTTTTTCTCTAGTTTTTAATATCGCAAATTTTTCTTCAGCCGTTGTGAATTGTTCTTCTTTTAATCCGTATAGTTTATCATATAAATTATTATATTGATCTACATGTCCGAAATGCCCCTTGAATCCTTCAAGTTCTCTGCTTAATTTTATTGTTCGGGCAATAGTTTTCGGATTAAGCATTTTATCAAAAATATGCGTCATTTCATGTAGCATTGTTGGGACATTACCAAGTTGAAGTTTTTTCCTTTTTAGCGGCAACTCCAGAATATGACCTGTTATATTACCTTTAGAATCATATAAATAATCTGCTCCGGCTTCCATAAATTTTAAATCCTTTTTGTTAGTGGGTCTTATTAAGAGAGATTTATCCTCCGGTAATATATCAGCTACAAAATTCCTTAAATCTGCCAATAAAACGTTTCCGGTTGGATTTTGTTTTTGGGAATTAACTATTAACTTATAAAGTTGCTCATCCAATTGGCGTGTTTGGGCTAAACGCTTTTCGACGCTCCCTTTGGCTATATTATATGAAAATTTTACTGATTGTGCGACTAAACTTGTTCTCATATAAACAATAAACCCCGTAAAAATATTTTTTGCTTTTTACGGAGTTTATTATTTTACAATTTAATAATTTGTATCTATGAACCCTGCGGCGCAAAATACATTGTTACGTTGCGGCCTTCCAGCATAGGTTTTTTCTCCAATGTTATCGGGTCATTTTTCAAATCTTCGATAAATCTGTTGGCCAAATCAAATGCAAGGCTTGAATGCTGCATTTCACGACCTCTGAGCATTACGACAACCTTAACCTTGTTCCCCTGTGCTATAAATTTCTGGATACTCTTAATTCTTACAAGATAGTCATGGGTATCTATCTTATAACGGATTTTGATTTCCTTAACATCCATTGTATGTTGTTTTTTCTTGGCTTCTTTTGCCTTTTTCTCTAATTCATATTTATATTTGCCGTAATTCAGGATTTTTGCAACAGGCGGAGCCTGATTAGGACTTATTACAACTAAGTCTAAATCTTCATCGTAAGCCATCTTCAGAGCTTTATTTGTTTCTACTATGCCTATGTTTTCGCCATCTTTGCCTATTAAACGGACTTCTTTTGCTTTAATTTTTTCGTTCATGAGGACTTTATCTTTATTAGTGTCCTTGCCTCTTGTATCGTTTGCTATTGTCGTATCTCCTATGTTTTAATTGTAACAACATTTATCCTACCACAAGATGTCAATTTTGACTACTTTATAATAAAAATTTATGTTACGATATGTAAAGAGGGCGAAATCCGCACGGGATTAATACTTTATGCATATTATGGATATATATGTAATATATTCGCTAAAGATTTTAAGGATATATGCCGTATATATAATTGTTCAACGAAGCATATATAGGAGTATGAATTTTATGAAAACATTTACCGAAGAAGAAAAAGCGGAAGCGATTTCGTTGTTAACATCCGAAGAGATGGCTCGTGCCGCTATTGAAGTACCGTTGCAAAAAATGTTTGACGAATTTATGACATTCGTTTCACTGGCAGATTTTGAATAAGACGGTACATTTTGCAATTCAAAAAAAAAAAGACTAAAAAATCTCCGAATATATCGGAGATTTTTTTATAATGATAATATTTATTAAAATATCATACTTTTTGAACAGCTGAATATATACAAAAAACCATTCTTGTATTAAGATGTTGTCAGTAGAGAGGGTTCATCTGATGAAAAGAAAATTGGTATTACTTCTTAGTCTTTTGGTTATTTCACAACCTGTATTTGCTGATTTTAAAGAGCATTTTGATCTTGGTACTCAGTATCTTTCAAATTACCGTTATTCAGGTGCTATAAACGAGTTTAAGGATGCTTTGAGAATAAATTACAAAGATAATTCTGCCCGTATTCAGATAATTAATGCTTATTTGGCAAGGGGTATGCATTATGCCAACAAAGAGGGTGAGTGGGAAAAGGCTGCAGACGATTACAGAAGCGCCCTGTTCTATTTGGAAATGTATCCTGATAAAGAAAAAAATCAGGTTGCATCAATTCTCGACTCGGTTAATAAAAATCTTGAAACCTGTCTGAATATGAGCAAATTTGACCGTTCTCCGCAGTCAAGATATGCAAAAGCCAAAGCGCTTCGTGCGGATGGGGAATTTGCTGCCTCAGCTTATGAATTCAGTAAATCACTCGGTGAAGCTTCTCAGGTTAAGGACAGTTACATGCAAATCGGGGACATTATGAAAATTCTCGGTAATGAACCGAAAGCTGCCGAATACTACAGAAAAGCTATTTCAATGGATCCTACTGATATCAGCCTCAGACTCGCTTATGCAAAATTGCTTGATAAACTCGGTACGGAAGAAGCCGCAGTTGAAGAATACAATTATATTTTGACGAAAAGTGTTGATAATAAAGATGTCCTGAATGCTTTGGAACGAATTTATAAAAAGAAGGTTGAGGACAGTCCGTCAAATGCCGAGCTGAATGCAAATTTAGGGGCTATTTTACAGAAAGAGGACAAGTTTGATGAGGCTTTGTCATACTATAAAAAAGCAGAGCAGCTAAGTCCGTCAAATATAAATACCAGAATTAATATCGGTACGTTGTATCAGCAAAAAGGGGATTATAAAACCGCAATTATTGCTTATGATTCTGTCCTGATACTTGAACCCGATAATGTCAATGCAAATATGTATAAAGCTCAATGTAAAGCTGCGTTAGGGGACAATAAAGCCGCACAGGATATTTATAAAAAAATCGTTTCAGTAGACCCGTCAAATACCGTTGCGCAGGCTGAGTTGTATAATTCGGCTAAGAACAGTATGAGTGTTCCGGAGTTTATTGAATATGTTGCTAAAAATTCAAACGGTGCTGATACTACAGAAATGCTTTACAATTATGCTTTGGAATTGCATAAAGCAAACAAATATGATGATGCAATAGCCTTGTATAAGTATTTGTTACCAAAAGATACTACGGGTGAAATATACTTGAACTATGCGATTGCAGAAACTCAACAGGAAAAATTTAACGATGCTCTCGGACTTCTTAATACGGCGCAAGGCAAATTCCCCGATAATACAATGATTTCAAAGACGATTAATGACATAAACGATACCTTGCTGAACAAACAATTGGATAAGGCTGCCGAGTTATATAAAAATAAGGATTATGCAAACTCAATTGCTGAATATCTGAAAATCGACCCTCCAACATACGAAACAATGCTTGCTGTAGCTTCGGCTTATCAGAATATGGAGGACAATTCAAATGCCATTGATTATTATAAAAAGGCATTGGAATTAAAGCCGACAGATTCTGAGGTTGCATATTATATTGCAGCTTTGTATGCGGATATGGAAGATTTTGACAGTGCGGAAGCTTATGTTCAAAAATCATTACTCTTAAACAAAAATAATAAGGATTCACAGGCATTGCTTGCCGAGATAAACAACCAGAACCGGGCAAAGCTTCTTGATCAGGCAATATCATTGTACGATTTGCAGAATTATGAGCAGAGTTTGCCGTTGTTAAATCAGATATTAAGTGATGAACCGGAAAATGCTTATGCTTTGTATTACAGGGCGATGATACATGATAATAACAAAAAATATTATGATGCTATTAAGGATTATAAAAAAGCTATATCCATAAACCCTGATGATTTAAAAATAATTAACTATATGCTAGCGGTTGATTACGATAATCTTGAAAAATACAAAGAGGCATGCGAATATTATGAAAAATATGTTGCTTCGGATGTTCCGGAGGATGAATTTAAAACGTATGCGGCAGACAGAGCAAAGGAATTAAAAGAATATGCCCAGCAGTCAACAAAACCTGTCTCAAACAAATCATAAAGAAATCGTAAAACAGCTTATCAAGAGCAAAGTTTCACTTGCCCCGATGGCGGGGATTACCGATTATGTACTCAGAAGTCAGGTAAAAAAATATTCACCCGACTGTCTGTTGACCACCGAAATGATTAGCTCGGAATTTCTTGCACAGGCAAGGGCTTCTGTTATAACAAATATCGACGAAAATCATCACCCGATAGTTTTTCAGATAAGCGGTCATAAACCGCATTTGATGAAAGCCGCAGCGGAAATGCTTTCGGACAAAGCGGATATGTTGGATATTAATATGGGTTGTCCAGTTAATAAAGTTGTTAAAGGTCAGGACGGATGTTCGTTGATGCGTAATCCAAAGCTGGCGGCGGATTTGGTAAGAGCGGTTAAAGAGGGTACGGATAAACCTGTCAGCGTAAAATTTCGTTTGGGCTATACCGCAGATGAGATGAATTATGTAGAATTTGGGCAGCAGATGCAGGAGGCAGGTGCGGAGTTTATTACCATACATGGTCGTACCCGTTCGCAATTTTATGCGGGAAATGCCGACTGGGGAAAGATAAAAGCTTTAAAGGAAAATGTTGATATACCCGTTTTTGCAAATGGTGATATAAAATCTGTTGAGGATGCAATAAAATGTATGGAGCAAAGCGGTGCTGACGGAGTAGCGGTAGGCAGAGCTTCAATGGGCGACCCGACACTAATAGGAAGAATTGCACATTATTTCAAGACGGGTGAAATTTTGCCGGAGCCGTTGCTGCCCGAAAAATTATCCATGTTAAAAGAACATCTTGACGGGGAAATCAAGCTGAGGGGCGAAGCTGTCGGGATAAAGTTTATGCGCAAGTTTTATCCGTTTTATATTTCGGGGATTAAAAATGCGGCAAAAGTTCGTTCTGTAATTGTGGTAGAAGAAAATTACGATAAAATTTTGGGTACGTTAAACGAGCTATTAAAAAACAATGAATGGCAGAATGGCTGATATAAAATATTAATCCCACCTATTGACATTAAATTTTGTTCTTGGTAAATTAAATATTGCGAGCCGAAGCGGATAGCCGCCGAAGTCGTGAGATTATGAATAGCATTTGCGCCTGTAGCTCAGCCGGTAGAGCAATCCCCTTTTAAGGGAGAGGTCGCGCGTTCGAATCGCGCCAGGCGCACACTAAAAGAGATAACCATTTGGTTATCTCTTTTAGTGTATTGGTACTGTCAGTAATTTTTGAGAACGCGCAAAGCAGGGCTTTGCCAGCGTTCGAGCGTGAGCCGGCAAAGAGCGTAGGCATTTTCTTGAGCAAGCTGGGCTTGCGAAATGAAAATCCGAAGACTCGTTTAACGCCGGCGAACAAGACAATCGCGCCAGGCGCATAAAAAAGAAAAGGGCATTTGTCCTTTTCTTTTTTATAGTTTAGGCAGCGATGAATATAGTTTTTCAGGCAGTTTGGAAATTGCAGGTTATTTGCGAAAAACAATTATTTTCGTGCATTAAAATGCCCGCTACGAACTTTGTAAATCAACATTATATAATATTTAATCGTCAATAATTGAATTTTTCTTTTTTGCGAATAAAACTTCTATATATAAAAATAAAGGATAAATAATTGTCCACCAAAATACTTTATTTGTTTGAAAGATTTGTTCTTTATTATCTAAGTTCTTTTCATATGCTAATATAGATGGTTGAAATAATATACTTGATATTATAAGTCCCAAAATAAGATATATAATTAAAACGCCTATAAATGCAAATACACTTGTTATAAAATTTAGACCTAATTCTTCCGGTATTCTGGCTATCATTGCCCAAAGACCATGTATCAGTGAAAAAGAAATTCCTATACAGAAAGAAATTTTCCTTTGAACTTTACTAATTTCTGACAAATCATATACAGTGTCGTTCATTATTTATTCTCCGCGTTGTATTCTGTCCACAATTGTTCAATTTTCTGATTAATTTTATCATACATTGGGAATATTTCTTGCCTTATTCTGTTTGACTGTTCTAATGATAAAATATCTTCATTATGCTTGTTTGATAAAGCCCAAAATAAAGTTATAAAATATGGAAGTATTAAACCCGAAAAAAATAAATTTATAATTAAAATTAACCATGCTTGTTTATGTGCATTTCTGAATGCAATATATGAAGGTAAAAAATACAAATATATTAATAAATCAATAAATAAACCAACTATGGCACCAATACAGGCGCCGCTAAAGCCACTGCCAAATCCACAGAAAACGGCGAATAAAAATATTAATACCATTATGGATCCAAGTGTTAAAGTTAAAGGTCTGTATCCAGGATTACATATAGATTCAAACAAACCCTCACATTTATTCACTGCATCTTTTATTTCTTCTTTCATTTGCTCTGAAAGACCTTTGGGCAGACTTCTGGTTGATAAAGTACTAATTTTGTTTCTTAAATCTTCTATTTCTTTCTTTGTCAAGATATCTTTTTTAAGATTCTCTTCTAAAAATTCTCCGCAATGCTTACATTTTCTTGCAACCGCTAAAATTTCTTCACCACAAAAAGGACATTTTTTCATTTCTTCAGCCATTCTTATTTTTCTCCTATAACTAAAATTCTTGTTATGTTAACCTGCTAAATTATTTAAAAAATTCCATATGCCACATATTTTTGATAGAATTGTTTCTCTAGGGTTTAAAAGCTCGATTATTTGTTGTTGTTCTTCTTTTGTTATGTATACATCTTCTATTTGAAATCTAAAAATTTGCTTTTTAGATTTCTTAATACGAATTTCATTTCCTGGTTTATAAATTAATATCTCAAGTTCATTCAAATCTCCCTCAAAATGTGCACCAGAACAACATGTAATGCTCAAATAATTTTTATGAAATTTAAATTCTTGTAATATTGTTTTCTTATTCAACCAATAAAAACATGACAATTTTTCGAAAAAATTAAGTTCTTTTGAGGTAATAATTATAGGCTGATTATCAGAATTATTTTCGGAATTAATATTTTCTGCTTGTAATTGTTGTTCTGTCATATTTATTCTCCTTATTCAATGTTTGTATCCTAATAAAATGTCATGAGTTTTATATAACAAATAACATCTCAAGTCAATATATAATACTCTATAAAATAGTATTTTATATTGTTTATATATAGTTAAAATACTCTATCATGTTATTATGGATGATAAAGAATTATTAAAAATCATTGCGCATAATATTAAAATTGAACGTGCTATAAAAAGTATGACTCAATCACAACTAGCTGAACTTATAGGTGTTCACGAAAAATACATCGGAGTTATAGAAGCGGGCAAACAAAATATAACGTTAAAAACCCTAAATAAAATTGCAAATTCTTTTAATATAGAAATATCCAAATTGTTTGAAATAAGAAAATAAAATTTCATATATACTGATAAATTCTCAAACCGTACGTTAATTCACAATTATATTTTCATAGTCAGTTTGAGAATTGCAGGCTATTTGCGAAAGACTGCATATTAATAGTTAATTTCATAGGCATAATAATTTTAAACGGGTTGTGGTTCATCAGAAATACACAAAAGTAAGCGGGTTTGTTAAAGCCTGTTCGATTTGTTGTATGTTTTCGGGTGGAATGTTATTTATTGCATTGAGAGAAATAATTTGATACCTGAGATTTCCCGAATTAGCGATGGCATAATCTTTTATACTTTGTGCAATGTGTTTGTTATTTGCAATTTTTTCTATGTTTTTTAAACATTTTGTAATGTCGGCATTTTCCATTTTTTTGCTTATACCGCCGTCAAAATATCCTATCGGGTAATAAAAATTGTTAACTGTAGTTCTGTTTTTCGAATATTCAAGATTAGCAATGATGTTAATAAGGTTTTGTTGTCCGATTTTGGTATTAAAAAAACTGTTCCCGAGCAGTTTTTGGTATTCGGGATTATTTTTGTAATCGTTAATCAGATTTTCTGGATTTGAATATAGGTACAATTTTGCTTCCGCATCAACTACTTTTTGCGGTTTTGTAACAGGTGTTCCGTAACTCGGATAAGGTGTTCCGTATCGGTGTTGAGGCATATACGGGTTTCTGTATGCTAAATTCGGTATTATATTACAATACATCAGACTACTCCTTTCCCGTCGCCTACAAGTCCTTCGTAGGTCTCGTACAATACTTTGTTAATAATTTCTTTATCACTTTTCATCGGGAACGGGTTTTTAACAAGACGTAGAGAGAACGGGTCAAGACATTTTACAACCTCTTTTGTAAATGCTTCCGCAAAGGCTTCCGGTAAAGCGGTAGAGCCGTAGTAACTTATATCTTTTGCAATTACATCAGGAATATATCTTGATATGTAGTTTGCAATATAGTTAGTATTCGGAGTTTGTTGGTATAAATCTTTGTTCATCTTATAAAATACGTCTTGTAACACATTCGGATTATACGCATATCCCGGTGTAGGTTCGGGTGCTCCAAATTTAGAGTATATTTTGTGATAGTGCAGATTATGCGCATATTCATGTATAAACGGGCTCATAAAATGGTTTGTTGACAGAAAACCGTTGTTTCTGGCTTCTTCCATAACTTCTATGAAATGTTCCCAATCAACGGGTATTGCTTTCCCATCTTTTGCATAAATAGGTCTTTTTTCGTGAAATGTATTAAAAATTGCGGTAAGCGGTCTGTAGACTTCATAAGGAGAAATTTGTTGAGAAGCATAGAATGAAAGTCCTGTTGCCGTTTCCGCACCCCTGATACGTCTGAAATCAGCTATTCCTACACATCTTGGCTGCGGGTAATGCAGTTGTTTGAAGATTTCGGAAGCCTGATAACAGCAGTATGCAACCATTTTTTTGCCATAATCCGTTCCCTCTCTGAAAAATGCCTGAATATTGTTATTCGCAAAATACTGTTCAATTCGGTATGGATCAATACTGTGTATTTGTCCGAAGTGATAATCAAGTGATGCCTGATATGTCAACTTGCTCATATTCGCATTAAAAGACGGCTCGCTGTTGTATGAATTAACAACGGAGTGTTCTTTGCCTCTGTTCGTTTTATTATAAGAGAGTTTGTCAGGATATATTTTAACAGGTGCTATACGCAATTTGTTTACTCCTCGTCGTAATCATCCATATCGTCATCAAGAGTTATTTCTAAGTCTTCTTGCTGATCAACATCATCGGAAATATCCGAATATTCATCCTGATTGTTTGTTCTTGTTTCTTGAACTGATTCTTCTGCTATTTTGTTAAAGTCAGTTTTGTTTTCTGTATTATCGGAAGAACCTTTTCCTTTTAATTTTGAAATTCCTATACCTCCGCCAAGACCTCCTACTCCGGCAACAGCTTCTGTTTTGCCGTGTCCTTCACTTTTATATATTTTCACTTCTCTGACTACTATTGGCTGAGTCGGCTGCATAGGTATAAATTCGTCATTATCTCCGTTAATCAGATTCGATAAACCCTGAGATATTTTATCTTTCAGGCTGTCACTCAAATCACGGTTTGAAGTGAATTTAGGACTGTAATAATTTTGGTATACAGGTGTTATTCTCATAAAATTTCTCCTTTTTTATATAATTTGCGGTAAATTAACTTTGTTTTCAATATCTGTTATTTGAGCATCCATTTTTTTTCTATGCGAATTTGCAAAAAATACAATGTCATGATATCTGCACATACTAAGGAATTTGCGTTCATTGGCTCTGTATATGCCGGGTGATTTCTGAACCCATCTTTCTATGTTGTCTTTTACGGATTCCCAATTTAAGTATTTGTGATATTTTTCATATTCACTTTCGTTTCCGTAGCGGTTAATTTCATCAAACATAGGCGTATTGTCATTGTAATACATTCCTAAGATATTTCTTGGACGCAGGTCAAAATCGTATTCCCCCTGAGCCGCAGGATTATCTTTATATATTTTATCAAGGCATTTCAGAAAACTCATTAAAACGGTTTCATCAATCTTTTTCGTGGTTTCAAAATATTTTACATAAGGAACTATGACATCAAGTGCAAGTTGTTCGGTTGCGAAAAATCCTTCCATAGAGAGAATATCGAGTTCTTTTGCTCTTGCGTATTTTGCGTACAGCTCAGGCAGCAAGTCTTTTTTTATATCTTCCGGTGCGGTTTTCATTTCCGGAATGTGTATCATTCCGATTCTTTGGGTTGAGTAGTCATGTTTTATGATGTTTGCAAAAGTTTCATAAGTTTTTCGGGAGCTGTAGCCGTACAGTTCTTTTATTATGCTCAGCTGTTTTATATACATATTTATATAGAGCGGGTTGGAATTTTCGTAAAAATATTCTGTCATGGCTTCTTTATCCGTCATTGACGAAATCATATTATTTGCGCAAATTCCCAGTATTTCAGCATCAATTTCATTACATTTAATATCCGGTTTTTTGAGTATGTCCGTAACTATGTTTCTAAGGTTTCCGTTCAGTATACCTGCACCTATCAAATACATAGCCTTATCGTGTGCGGATACTGCCGCAAGTTCCCCGTTTGTTACATCTTCTTCAAGCTTTTTACCAAGAACCGTAAGGTTATCTATCTGCTTTTGAACAACTGATTTTTCAATACCGTCAAAGGCTTTATCTGTTAAATATTTATACTCAATAGATTTTTTGTATATTTCTTCAGGTGAAATATCAATGCTCTCTAAAGGTAATTGTGCCAATTTCATTGCAAGTGATTTATAAGTCGGATAATCCAAATTTTTTGTGATAAGACGTGCATACACAATACTGTTGAAATCTTCCTGATTCATTGCATGCAGTTTTTCGGAATTATATTTATATGTATCTGAATTTAAAAAGTCGGCGTATGCCTTTTTCCTTTTTGCTGTTATTGAAATTTTGGCATCTTCATCATACATAACTTTCAAATTGTAATATTTATTGTTTAATTTGCTGCTGATATCGAGATAATTCAGCAAAGCCCTCAGAGCAATAGGTTTTTCGGGTATCATTCTGAGCTCATCATATAACTCTGTGGCTTCATTATATTTTTGATTTGTTTCATAGAGATATGCCAAATTTTCTTTTATTTCCCAGATTTTTTTCCTCATACCTTTCCGGTGTCCGGGATAATTTTTGACGACTTCTTCATCATCGATAAGACCTTCATATGCTTTCAATGCCATTCTTGTAAGGGATTCGGCTTCTCTTGTCCCTTTCATACTCGCATATATTGTTCCGTAAAAGAGTAAGAAATCAGCGATATCGGTATCCTTCATGTTCATATCTCGCAAAGTGTATGTAAGCATATTCAGAGCATGAAGAGCTTCCGGGGTATCAAAATCGTTGTGTGTATCAACTGTTGTTCCCGTTTTTTGATAGTTGAGTTCAATACTTCTGTTTTCCTGCCATTTTTCATATTTTTCAAGTCTGTCACCGTTCAGATTTAATCTTGATTTATCTATATGCTGAATCAGCATATACGGATCAAGAACCCCTATTTTCAGCATTTCTTTGACAGCTTCAATATATTGCATATCCTGAATTTTCTGGGCATCTTTGCTTCTTTGTGCATATCCTATAACCCCAACGCCAAGAGATGCAACATATAACCCTATTTTCGAGAACGGTTCGGGATCAGCGCTTGCCAAAGCAAAAAGTTTGTATGACATTAAGCCTGCACCGGCGGATTTCAAATCTTTTTTTATGATTTCCTGTTGGTGATCCGAACTTAAGAATTTTTGAAATGCGGAATTTGTATAATTACGGGATGTGTTTGTAATAGCAGCTTGTATAACTCTGGAGGTTTCGCCTGTTACGGATGATACAATTCCCTGTGATACTAATGACGGAATTTGTTTCTTCCACATATTTATAAAGTTCATTGTTAATCTGTTTTGAGAGGTTAGTTCGGTAATATATTCCGTTAACTCATCTCGCCTGGAGGGATTTTTAATTGTTTTAAAAATCAATTCGTCAAATTCTTTTTCTGATATGCCTAATATATCTTCCGGAAAATAATTTTCAAATCCGCTGCCCCAGAAGCTGAGCGGTTTATAATAAGGCGGGTTATATTCCCTTATTTTCGGAGAAAATTCCTCCAAAGCTGTTGTTTGTATCGGTCGGGAATGAACGGTATTGTTTGGATTTAGCTTTAAAGCATAATCAGATGATACTTTCATTTATTTCCCTCCAATCAAACAATTTTTTATTTGCTCTTTCAATATTGAGCATTAGCGTTGAATAGTTTTCAGCAAAAGTCTCGGAGTATTTTCTGTAAAGTGTGGCAGCAGGACTATCGTATATTTCGGCTCTTATGCCGTAGCGCTGCAGTATATCGCTTACCATTTGTCCGATATTTTTATAGCCGAATTTTTTACTCAGCATACTTAATTTTGCTTCAGCCTCAGAGGCGCTTATATTTTCAATATCTTTTGTTGGGGCAGCAAAAACAGATGTTAAAGTTTTTTCTGTTTTGTCGCATAAATCAGAAACCTGATTTGCAAGTTCATTATACCATTGTTTGTCATATTCGGCGGAACTTAGTGCTGCTCTCAGATTTAATCTTTCTTTGAATATTTTCATATCCCGTAAACTGAATTTTTCTGACAGGGATAAAACAAAATCTGAGTAATCTTCTTTAGTTTTATCCGGTATTGCCAAAAATTTATAAACAGGGTTGTCATATATTGATTTAGGGGTGTTTACGGGAAGCATTTCCGTAATATTATGGTGACTGATTCCGGAAGTTTTTACAGGTGTTATTTCCGTATTTGTCCGGGATTTAATTCTTTCCATAAGGTCAGTAAGCATTTTATATTTCTTTTGGCTTAACTCGTCCGATTTGGATAAAATATCCCCTAAATAAGCTTTTGCATCTGCATCAAATAAGTTAGTCGTATAAGTTTTTGAGTTGTCTATAACATCAATTTTTCTTTGTCTGTGTTCTTTAAATATTGTCAGAATAGTTTCGGCATTTTTGCCTTTGGTTAAATTAGCGGGGATGTCCTGAATACTTGTTTCTTCGGAGATATTATCCGCAACTTTATTTCTGATAGAGTTTATAACATTTGTAAATTCTTTGTGAATAGTGATTACCTGTTCCATTACGGATGAGGGAGCCGTATTCCTGTAATTATCTTCAAACCATTGGTTAATATTGCAGAAGGCTTCATCCTCAATTTCCAGTAATTCTGTGTTGTTTTTAGCCGAAGGAATTCTGCTGATGGTGGTATCCTGAGCGGAGAACTCTGTTTTTGGTAATTCTTTCAGTTTTTTTGTATATCCCGCATAAATATTTTCACAGTACCCCTGAAAACTTTTAATATGAGGTTCTATATTATCCAGCTTTTTATCAAGCAGTATGGCAAGCTGCTTATTTGCTTTGGTCGTACGATAAGTAAACCTTCTTATTAATGGTAATGCTAATAATGCTGTAATAAGTTTATTTGTATATTGTACGAACCTAGAGGGTATTTTATTTGTTATATTTTGGGTAAATGTTATGTCCGCAGACTTACCCGAATAAAAGGAATTGTTATAATGACTGTTGTTTAGCCTGAGAGATTTTATTTGATTGTAATACTCGGTTGACCCCTTAAAATCAATTTTACAGTTCGATGATGACATATAATTCCTTATGTTTATACAAATTTTTTTATAATAACTCTAAAGATAAAAATTTTTGCTAGTTTCTGTAGATATATTAAATTTATGTAAAAATCGGTATCAAAATATTATCTGAATAAAATTATACAATTTTATCTATAGAAATATGTTTGTTCGGATTATACATATTTGCGGTTTCTTTATCTACTGTAGTATTCTTGTTATCTTTATTCATCCATTTTTCAGCTTTACTTGCAAGCGGAGTTGCAATGAATGGAACTATTATACGTTTACCTACCGTAGTCGCAGCTATCAGAGATGTTAACGAACCGAATGCATCGCAAGCATCACCTTTATATTGTGCCAATACTTCCGATACTTGTTCCGGTGTAACATCTTTAAATTTGTCGGTACGTTTAAGTATTGAATGAAGCATTTTTGATGTGTTTCTGTCAAATTGTTTTCCAAACAGGTGATTAAACATTTTGCTCTGGATAATCTTGTTTGAAATTGTCTTATGCATGATAATTTGTGCTGCAATCATTAATCCGCCGTTGGTCAAGTCTAATGCAGCAACAAATTTTCTCTTATCATCAGGAATACTTTTATTATTAAGACTTTGGGTTACATACATATAACAACCGACACCGTCTTTTAAGATGATTGATAATATACCGACTCCGTCAATAAAACTTCTTATATTCGAACCGAATTTGTCATATCCGTAATTCATGAAATTACTTTCGGATAAATTGACCATCGGTTTTTCAAAACAGTTACGATAAACTTTATTAATTACGCTTGAAATCGGTTTTATGCTTACCATTATGCAACCTCCGATTTCTTTTTAAATGAGTCGAAATTATTACCTGACATTGAAACTGAAGCCAACTGTGAAGGTTTTAAATTAGTGCTTGCAAAAGAGGACATTTTTGGTGCCATTTCTACGAGTTTTGAGGCTTCTTTTCCGTGTTTTTTACTTGAAAGATTCGGGAAGAATACATCCATAAATCTCGGATATATCCAGTTTAATAATGTGCATGTAAACGGCAGAATTGATAATGAAACAAAAATTCCTACAAATTGTTTGTACCATTTCATATTGGTCTTTGATCTCGATATAAGCTGATTTGCAACTTCATCAACAAATTTTTTATTCAAACCGCTGTTTTCGATTTTTAGTTCTTTGCATTTTTCTTCAATAAGTTTGCTTAATTCCGTAATGTTAGATTTTTCATTGATGTTTGTTTTAAGTGATTTATAAAAATCTATTGCAGACTGTAATTTGGTTTTTTCTTCATGAACAATCCCTTCTACAATTTGTTCAACTTCCGCATCGGTTTTTATATCTTTATATTTTTTTACATGCTCCTGCATCTTATGAACTTTTTCTATTAATGCCTGTTGAACATCGCTGAATGAAATTGCATCTTTTCCGCCGGAAACTACTTTGGCTCTTTGGCGGACTTCTTCAAAAATGGCAACCATTTCACCGGAATTTTTATCTTTCTTGAGTTCCAAAATTTTTTGGGACAGGTAAGAGTTAATCTCTTTCATATTTCTTGCTTTTGATATTTCAGTATTAAATTCTGCAAGTAAATCTGTTGCTTCCTTGTTGTGTGTTCTGTAATATTTGCTTCGGGCAGTTCTTTTTGCGATTGTTTTTTCGATGTTATCCAAATATTTTTTATCGGCTTTTGCTAACTTATCTATAGTGCTATTCAGGAGGTTTCGGTATGAAGCATCACTCATTTTTAGTTTTGAGCCGTCTTTTCTCGAATAGAAAACGGTACTGTCCTCTTCGAGCATGTTTATAAGAGCTTTTCTTTGGCTTTCTTTTATGTTTCTGACATAATCGCGTATCTGTTTTTTTGTAGCGTTAGGATGTTGTTTTTTGACTAATTTCGTTATGTAGTATTCATCCTGAAACGGGGTTTTGTTCAGGGCTTCTCCAAATGTTCCGTTGTTTGCCCAGTTATCAAAAATCTTATAAAACGGTGCTGTTAATCCTGCCTGAGTAGCTACTGCAAGGACTGCAGAAACAGGTTGGCGCCATGCCGAATATGTTCTTGTGTCTTCATCTGCTTCGGATAGGAAATTGTACTTAATAAAAATAGGGGCAACAAGACCTGTACCTACAGCATTAATAATGATATTCTGAATTTCACCGCCGTTTGACCCCAAAAATTTTAATGCCTTTGTGGATGACGGCAGAATATATTCTACAGCATCTCTCAATGATGATGTTGGTATTTGAGGAACTTTACCGGTAAATGCCGGCATGTCGGAATTGCGTTTACGGCTGTTATTGTTGAATACAGCTCCGGCTTTCCCGCCTATATACCCGCTTTCATTAATCTTTATCATACACACAAAAACACTTTCTTTGTATTTATATTACGTTCATAAAAAAATAATTTTGCGTTTTTCATTATTATTTGTTAAATTTTGTGAACTTAATAATACTCCAATCCCCTTTTCTTTCTATTCTGGTTACGGAAAGATTTTGCGCAAAGTAATTTGTTGTATGATTATTTATATAAGAAAAAATTAAAAACATTATTGGTATTTTTTCATAAGAATATTCATCACCGGCAATTCTTTCCATAATATCCTGAGGATATAAAGCTACGCTGTTATTAGTGATAACAAATACGGATTTGCCCTGTTCAAGTTTGTCCAGAATTTCGGTTTTTAGACGATATTCCAGATAGCCTCTCCGTTCTTCTGCAAATAAAGGTTTATACAGAGTTTTTCCGTTTGAATATATCTGAGCATAATCATAATCATTTGATAAATATTCGGGGAAATTGCCTTTTGCAATTGATACAACATTGTATTTATCAAAATCAAAATATTTCTTAAATCTGTCCTGATTATAGTATTCGGTAAGAATATAATCTCCTTCCAGAGGTTTTGCATTTTCAAGTAAATCCGCAACAATCTTATGCCCTTCATTTCTCGGCATTCTAGGTGCCGATGATGGACTTAAAACAAGATAAAGCAAATTTATTATACAGAATATTGAAACAAGTGCAATTTCAATATATTGTTTTTTGAAAGATGAAGCTCCGTATGCAGCCAAAAATAGCAGAATCGGGTATATTTCGATAGAATATTTTGTTATAAATACAAGTTTACCCATAATGGCAGCAATAGCTAATACTGTTACAGTTCCGATAAAAACCGAGAACAACGTTATATTCTGTTTGTTTTTATGAATTGCTTTATAGATAAAATAAATTGCTATTATCGGAGTAATAAAGGTTAAGCATATAGCACCCAAGTTCGGATTATAAAACAATTTATCGGGAGCATTAACAAGATTTGTCAAGACAGGCGAAAAATAATCGGTAAACAGAAATCCGATTTTTGATAACGTAAAATGTCCCCACCATTGAGAAAAACTTTTTGTTCCAAAGATATTTAATACAAACGGTAGCAGTACTCCGCCTAATGAGAGCAAACTAATCCATAATATAATAATCTGTTTTTTATATTCTTTAAATATAAGAACGGATAATGCCAATATCTGAAAGAACACAAACACAAAACCTATTGTATGGGTGAATAAAATCAAAAAATCAGCCAATATCAGTCCGCCCAGATTTGTTAAATTTTTGTTTTTCAAAAATCTTAAAAAATACAATAAGGACAATGCCGAAAATAAAAACAGAAGTGAATAAAGTCTTACTTCCTGCGAATAATATATTAAAAATGAGCTTATTGCTGTTAGTAAAGATGCATATATTGCGGTCTTTTTATCTTTTTGTAACCCGACAAAATACATTACAATTACGGATAAAACTCCGGGAATTAATGATGTTATTCTCAGGAATAAATCGCTCTGTCCGCCCCATGCCATGCACATTTTTAAATAAAGATAATAAAACGGCATATGACATTGTGCTTTCATTGCAGATACAAAACCGTCGCTGAATGATGTTGAAGCTATCATCCACGATACATATTCGTCATTCCATAACCCTTCAAGTTTATTTATACCAATCAGTCTCAGTAGTAATCCCAGTATAGTTATCAGTAATAATTGCACTCTAAATAATCCCCATATAATAAATACAGGGCAATTATATCATGAAAACTTTTTATTTTCCAAAGGCCCCAAAAGAACTAAGCATAGCTGCAAAGGCAACAAAGAAGATTATAATACCGATTATAACGCATAAGATTGTAATACATAGTACTGTTATAGTTACAATAGCCCAGCGTCTTTGTGTTGCGGTAAAGTCTTCAAGACTCCACCATGCCCTGTTCTCAAATGCCCATCTGTTGCCGTTGAATCCGTAATATATCATAAGTCCAATATATGCTGGTAGTGTTAATAGTCCTAATATATTAAGAAACGGTATATAGTTCATCAAAATCCATACGCCTTGGACAATTAAAACATGCCAAGTCTTATTAAAAGAACCGTTGCCGAGTCCCCACATCCAGGTACATCCGCATGCGCCCCAGTTGAATTTTCTTAACTCGGTTTCCAATTCAGCGGCATTAACTGTCTGCTGATTATTAATTTCAGAATTATTAATATTTTCCATAAGTTTCCTCCGCTAAATTACTTTTTATTAGTTATTTTTACTTGTTTAACATTCCCGGATTTGTCAAAATAGACTTTTTCAACAGCCATAAATTTATCATTCGTACTGAGTTTTTGATACCTTATTACAGAACAATTTTTAGCTTCAATATTACAGTTCGGAGTCTTTTTAATCATGAATAAATAATATACAATATCAGGATTATTCTTTGATGTCATTTTAATGGACTCAGCTCCGTACTTTGATGCTGTCATTATAGTTTTATTTGATTCAATAAAAGCGGAATTTGTTAATAAATAATCGGCAGCTTCTTTTCCTGTTGCAAATTCTCCTTTTGTCTTTTCGCCGTTAACAATATCTTTTACAATGTTACTGTTAATTGAAGAAGAACCTGCGGTTTGAGAAGCGATAGAAGCAAAACTTGCTCCTGTTATTGCAGCACCTATACCTACAAATATCAATGATAATACAATTTGAACAACTATGACTAAAAAACAAATACCTGCCGCCATATTCCAGCGTTTCTGGGTGGCTGAAAAATCTTGAATGTCATAAAATGCTCTGCCCTGATATGCCCATCTGTTACCGTTTAATCCGTAATATATTTTTGCAATAAGATTTATTGCTATTAAGATTAAGCCGATAAGTACGGCAACAATTATTGCCGGAACGGTTCCCATAGTATCAATTAACGGCTTAATCATAAATACCAGTATCAGCTGACCTATAAAAGTTACTATATAAATCAGAAAGATAGATTTCGTTTTACCTAAGGCTCCGTTTGCAAGTCCCCATATCCAATCGAACCAAAAAGCACCCCAATTGTATCTTCTAAGTTCGCATTCCAATTCCGCAGAAACTTCTCCATTTGGTCTTTGAACAATAGTCATAGTTGTCTCCTATACTTCCGATTTATTCAGTTAATAAAAATATAATTAAAACGGTCTTGTCTGATTAAGTTTCATTCTTAATTCTCTGAATCTGGCAATGTCATCCTGAGATTTACCTGAATCCTTGAATACAGCCTGAGTTGACGGATGTACCATAAGAACGTAATCCATGTGAATTTCAAGAAAATTATATTTTCTCGGTGTTTGATTTCCTGTTCTCGGATAAATTTCAGCATTTGTTACTGCAAGAAAACGTCTTTCTTTATCATTTAATAAATCTGTAAGTTCACGGTTAGTATTTGTGTACTTTGAAACGTGTACTATCCCTTTAATATCGTGATCAACCGTTAATATGCTGACTTCTATAGGTACTGTGTCAATATTTTTTGCCATTATTTTATCCTTAAAATCTCTCTTCTGTTGTTCTCAGTATAATACATTTTCAAGAAATTGTCTATAGCCTTATTTTTGATTTCATTTCTTTGGATTATTTCAATATAAAGGAATTTATAGTATAATCTTATAATTAAAAGGAGAATTATAAAATGAAAGCCTGCAAAACATCCGAAAACAAATTGGAAAATGAACTTTTTAAAAGTGTTTATGACAAGACTCCCGATTACATTAAAAATCTTGATTTGCTCGATTTTTCAAAAGACGGTGAATTTACTTTTAAATTAAAAAAAGGACATCTCAAACCATACGATGCAAAGAAAAATCCGGAAGGATTAAATTTATATGAGTGGTTTGAAAATTATTCCAAAGAGGCAAAAGTTTCAACTGCAGGTATACGAGGGCCTCAAAATATATTATTCCCTCTTGATACAAGATTTCCTATTAACCTTGTCGGAATTGTCCTTGCAACATTAGCAAAAGCTCTTGTTGCAAAAGAGAAATACAAAGGTAAAGATATTTTAAAAGTTGCAGGGCGTGAAGTTCGTTATAATTCCGATATATTTTTGGATGCTATTGCAAGAATTCAGGCTGCACAGGGAATAAAAACACTTGTTCCTCAAGGCAGAAAAACTATTCCTATTTGGCTTGCTTCATTTTTGGCTTTTAAACTTGATTTAGTTGGCGGAGAATACATAACTTCAAGCCATGGAATTTCTGTTAAAAATGCGACAAAAGACCTTAACTCTCAGGGTTCACAGTATTTGCCCGAAGAATCTTTGGAATTTGTCAATAAAATTCAGGAAATATTTAACGAAACCGAGAAAAAAGGTTTTTATGAGATAAAAATTGCGGCAAAAGATAATCCGTTAATCGATGAAAAAATTATGACAAAACTCAATGACGGTGTTGACTTATATGTTGAATATCTTAAATCGGGTGTTGCTAAAAAAATAAATCTTGATTTAATAAAAGGGTTTAAACATAAAATTGCCGTAGAGAATGTCGGTGGTTCTGCATACAGAACTTTATCAAGAGTGCTGGAGGAACTTGGAATTTCCGATAAATTTGTATGGTTCAATATTGAGGAAGATCCGTTCTTCCATTCTATAGGTAAATATGACACGACCCCAAAAGGTGAAAAAGCTTTTTATGATTATTCGGTTGATGCAACAGTATTGGCAAAACATCCGAGCGGTCAGAAGTTTTTCCCTGTTATTGAAACATTACATTATGATGAAAAACTCAAAAAGCTTCCTGTCGGAACGGTTGTCCTGATTACTGATCCGGATCATGACAGATTAACAATTACACAAACGGAAAAAGCTTCAAGGATACCGTATTTGGAAGAAAACGGTATTGACTATGTTGAGCTTGATAAGAATAAAATTTTGACCGTATTTACTGCAAATCAGGCATTTTTAATGCTGATGGATTTTTGGGCAAAACAGCTGAAAGAAGAAGGTTTATGGGATAATCATCCGAGATTTATGATTAAAACAACGGCTTCAGCCCTGTCGTGGGATGAATGGGCGAAAAAGCAGGGGGTAAAAGTTGTTAATGTTCCTGTCGGTTTCAAAGAAATTGCAAACATTATGAAAAAGGTTGAGTTGCAAATTAAAAAACATCCGAACAAAGATGTTGTTGTAGATGATGTTTTGGGTAATTCCATAAATCTTGGCAAAAATCCGAGACTCCTGTTTGGCGGTGAAGAATCCGGCGGAATGATTATGGGAACGGAAGATTTGATAAAATCACTTGCAGGACGCTCTGCCGTTGCAATGAGAGAAAAGAGTGCTACAGAAGCTATCATTGTTGCATCCGCACTCGTTGCAAAGCTCGATAAAAAACCGTTATCCTCATATTTAAGAGAAATATTTGAAGATAATAAAATTATCGGAAGATATGATACCCGTGTAGATATTGCATACTATAACGAATCTGAACCCGATATAGAAAAACTCAAAGCAGCAAAAGTTGAAGGTGAAGCGAAACGAACTAAAAATGATTTGTTCTATCTCTCTATGGCAATTGCCGTAAAGGAAGGAGAGATGACTATTGCAGACGTTAGAGAAGTTCTTAATGATTCATTCAAAAGTTTAATATTCGATAACTTAAAGTCGATTAAATTTGTGGGTGATGGAACTTACTTTGAGTTCGATGATAAATTTATTGAAATTCGTCCGTCGGGTACTGATGCCAAAACAAAAGCATACGGCGGAGGTGCCGATAAATCCATTATTGAATTATACGCAGGCGCAATGGGAAATTATGACGGTACTATAACCGAATACCATAAAAAATATATCTCAAAAGAATTGTATAAACGTTCTAAAGAAGATGCACTTGAATACTACTTAAAATTTGTGGAAAAAGATGCAAATAACGAACCGTTTGTAATTCCCGAATATAAGTTTTAAGTTTAAGAAAAAAGTATAATCCGGCTGCCAAAAATATTTTTTGGCAGTTTTTTATATTTTAACAGTTAAAATTTATACAACAAAGAACAAAAATGCAAACAAAACCCCAATGGATAAGCCGCTGAACAAAAACCATTTGTGCATAACGGGATGTTGTAATTCCCATATTTCTTTTATAGCCACGGTTGCATTTGATATGGTTTGCATTTCATGCTCCAAAATAACTCTTTACATTATCTATTCTCTCAAAAATCCAAAAATAAACATCACCCGATTAGTTGATTATTTATATTCTTTCGGTTAATATACAGATGGATATGAAAAACGTTGAATTATTACTGCCTGCGGGCAATTTGGAAAAGTTAGAATATGCAATTCGATATGGTGCAGATGCAGTATATCTTGGTGTTGTTGATTTCAGTCTGAGGGCAATGCGAAAAGGAAGCCTGATTACCATGGATAATCTCGGACAGGCAATTTCAAAGGCTCATGAACTTGGTGCAAAAGCATACCTTACGCTTAATATATTTGCTTTTAACAATGATATAAAACTTTTGGAAGAAAATATTGAACGGTTTGCGGAGTCAAAGCCTGATTCGATTATTCTGAGTGATTTCGGGGTATTTAATATCGTAAGAAAGTACATGCCAAATACTGATATTCATGTCAGTACCCAGACTAATACTCTAAACTATGAAAGTGTAAAATTCTGGAAAGATTTGGGTGCCAGCCGTGTAATTTTGGCAAGAGAACTTCCGATAAAAGACATAGCTGAAATCAGACGTCAGGTACCGGATATTGAGTTAGAAAGTTTTGTTCATGGTTCACAGTGCGTATCATTCTCGGGAAGATGTTTGCTGAGTGATTATTTTACTGACGGAGAAAGAAAAGCAAACCATGGCAACTGTTCTCAGCCTTGCCGTTGGAGTTACAAGTTGGTTGAAGAAACTCGCCCAGGACAGTATTATGAAATTAATCAGGATGACAGAGGTACTCATATTTTAAGTCCTAAAGACTTATGTCTTGTCGAATATATTCCGCAGCTTATAGAAGCAGGTGTTGATTCTCTGAAAGTTGAGGGCAGAACAAAGAGTTTATACTATGTGTCTGCTGTAGCCAAAGCATACAGAGCCGCTATTGATGAATATATGAGTAACAATAATGCGGATTTAAGCAAATACTATATTGAACTTCTAAAAGTCGGCAACAGAGGTTACACAACGGGATTTGCGTTAGGCGAAAATAAACCTGACAGTTACAGTTATGATATTTCAAAAGGTTTAGCGGGTGCGGATTTCTTATGTGAATTTCAGGGACAGGAAAAAGACGGAACATATCTTGTCAAGGTTAAAAACAAAATGAATAAAGGCGATGAAGTTGAAATCATTACCCCGAAAGAACAATTCAGAGCAACCGTCGAAAAAATTATTGATGAAGAAGGCGATGAAATTCAGGTAGCAAATACAAATGCCGATGTCTGGATGAAATTATCTCAGAGTCCGGAAGATTATAAATACGCAATTACAAGAACTATTGGAGTAAAAGAGCATGTTTCTTAAACCTGATTATAATTTAAAAAGCATATACGATATAAATCTTGAAGAACTGAAACAAAAAGGGATTAAGGCGATGCTGTTTGACCTGGACAGTACTCTGATGGCATCAAAAACGGCATTTTATGATGAAAAAACTCTTAATTGGCTGGAAGAAGTTAAAAAAGATTTTTTTGTTGCGGTTGTATCAAATAACCATAATCCGGAATATATGGAAAAAGTCAGAAAAGTAACCGATTTTCCGATAGCTTTTGAAGCTGCAAAACCTGATACAAAGGTTGCAAAAGCATTAATGGATGAACATAATATAACGGGCGAAGTTACTGCATTTGTAGGTGACAGGCCCTTAACAGATACTTTGTGCGGAAAAAGGTTAGGCTGTACAACAATTCTTGTAGATTCAATTTCTGCCGACAGGGAAAAACCTATTGTAAGATTTGTCCGTAAACTCGAGAGATTGACAGTCAAAAAATAGCAATATAATAAGGAGTATAAATATGGAAGTAAAAAGAGTTGAACCAAGTTTCGGCTTGGTATTAAAGCATCCTAAAAGTACCGCAATTGATACTTATATGAGAGATCTGCCTCGTGATTTAAGAAGAAAAATGTATTCTTTAATTGATTCTGACAAAGAAAATAAACTGTCTACTTATTTAGATGTTATCGGAAAATGGCCGTTTTGCCGATTATCTGCCGAAGTTGGCGGAAAAACATTTAAAGAGAATATCTTTTGGGGACCTGTCAGCACTTTGAGAAGAGCTTTAAAATATTCAAGAAAACAAAATGCCGAACAACAGGCAATAAATCAGGCATGGGGAAATGCTAATATAAATGTTCCAAAGTTACAGTAGGATAAATAAAATTTTTCTCCTATAATATACTTATGCAAAAAACCGTATGGAATATTTTTAAAACTTTTTTTAAAATAGGAACAATTCTACTTGGCGGCGGATATGTTATCTTGCCTATTTTGCAGTCTGAAATTGCAGAAAAAAAAGGATGGGTAACGTCTGAGGAAATTATCGAGTATTTTGCGTTATCACAAAGTTTGCCGGGGGTAATTGCCGCAAATATTTCAATATTTGTGGGTCATAAAATCTTAGGGTTAAGAGGTGCGGTTGCTGCAATAACAGGGGTTATTGCACCTGCGTTTCTTGCCATAGTCCTGATTGCAAATATACTTTCAGAGTTAGTTGGAAAGCATTCCGTTCAGAGTATTTTTACCGGTGTCGGGGTTGGTGTTGTTATTCTTGTCATTCTTACCATAAAAGAAGTTTGGGCAAAAAGTGTTACGGATAATTTTTCCAAAATTATATTTATGGCTGCATTGATTCTTGCCTGTATGAAAGTTAATCCCGTATGGATAATTACAGGCAGTATAGTTTGCGGAATATTATATAAAGTATTTATGAAAAAGGATAGTGAGCAGGCATGATATATTTATTGTTGTTTTTTGAATACTTTAAAACAGGCTTGTTTGCATTTGGCGGCGGGTATGCGACTTTGCCGTTTTTATACCATATATCGGAGGTTTACGGTTGGTATTCCGCAAAGCAGTTATCCGATATGCTTGCGGTTTCATCAATAACCCCGGGACCTGTCGGGGTAAATGTTGCAACCTTTTCAGGGTATGTAACATCTGGACTTTTGGGTGCTTTTGTTGCAACGTCGGCGGTTGTTTTGCCGTCATTAATTCTGGTTGTAATTGTCGCAAAGCTGCTTGCAAAGTTCAGAGAAAATAAGTACGTTCAGGCGGCTATCCATGCGCTTAAACCTGCCGGATGCGGGTTGCTTGCCGGTGTTGCGATAAATCTTTTCAGAGAAAATGTTATAAACCCGGGGACTTTTATTCTGTTTATAATGCTTCTAATTATGAGTATCAGGGTCAAAAAAGATCCGCTGATATATCTTGGGGTATCCGCATTGGCGGGGTTAATTCTCGGAGTTTTCCATTTGGTCTAAGCCTGTCGTATGGCAGAATATTCCCCGACAGATTAAGGTTTTTTGCTGTTTATCGGGTCATAATATTTGTGGGAGAAATTTTATGAAAACAAATGTGATTGTTTATCTTGTTTTAATGTTTACCTATATCTTTTTTGTCCAGAGCGTAAAGGCCGAAAATATCCATTTTAATAACGAGGTTTACACCTTAAAGCTTAGTAAGTTTTCGGATACTCATAAAGGCTATGACAACGAATATTTCCCCGCAAATGACACGAAAGATAACTGGGGAAAAATGGTGGGAATATATTATTATCCCGAAGTTAAAGATCCTATAAAATTTGCGAAAAATGCGGACGATGAAATCGAAAAGAAAGAAAATACTGTGCTGCTGAAATTTATTGCAAACAAAAAGCAGGATAAAGCTGTTTTGAGTTATCTTGAAAACGGTGAGCAAAACGGCAGATATTATTTTGAACACAACATATACAAATACGAGCCGCATCCGCAAAAAGGGATGATGGTATTAAGGTATTCAAAGCGGTTCTTTTTTGATACAAATGATGAAATAACCAAAATAGGACATAAAGTGCGTGAAATAAATGACGATTTAATTGAGCAAATCATTATTTCTCCGGTTCCGCAGATAGTAGAAACAGATATAGTATAAAAAAAACAGGGTTACAAACCCTGCTTTTTTATTTTATGATTCAACGTATTCTCTTAAACGTTTGCTTCTGTTCGGGTGACGGAGTTTTCTCAACGCCTTTGCTTCGATTTGTCTGATACGTTCACGAGTAACACCGAACAACTGACCGACTTCTTCTAATGTTCTTTGACGGCCGTCATCCATACCGAAACGAAGTCTTAAAACGTCACGTTCTCTCGGAGAAAGTGTGCAGAGAACTTCTGCAAGGTCTTCTCTGAGGAGTTCTGAAGCAACTGTTTTAATCGGTGCATCAGCTTCTTTATCTTCGATGAAATCACCTAATCTTGAATCTTCTTCTTTACCTATAGGAGTTTCAAGTGATAAAGGTTCCTGAGCAATTTTAATTATTTCACGAAGTTTCGGGATAGAAACATTCATTTCGATAGCCAATTCATCTTCGGTCGGCTTTCTTGAAAGTTCCTGAGCCAGTCTTCTTGTAACTTTTTTAAGTTTATTAATAGTTTCAACCATGTGAACAGGGATACGGATAGTTCTTGCCTGATCCGCAATAGCTCTTGTAATAGCTTGTCTAATCCACCATGTTGCATAAGTTGAGAATTTAAAACCTCTTTCGTGGTCGAATTTTTCTGCTGCACGAATAAGACCTAAATTACCTTCCTGAATAAGGTCAAGGAACAACATGCCTCTGCCGACATATTTTTTAGCGATACTTACAACCAAACGTAAATTTGCCTGAACTAATTTTCTTTTAGCAATAGCTCCGGGAGTACCGCCTTCAAGAATTTTTCTTGCAAGTTCAATTTCTTCGTTTGCTGAAAGAAGTTTAATTCTTCCGATTTCTCTTAAATATAATCTTACAGGGTCATCAACGGCAATACCTTTTGGTACTTCGATGTCGGAATTAACTTCTTCATCATGACCGCCCATCATATAGATATCGTCGATACCCATTTTAGTTTCCATTTTTTCGGTAACTATATCTTCAATATTATCAGTGCTGATATCCATGTTCATGTAGTTAACGTCATTAGCGTCAACATCAATGTTTTCATCCTCGTCTAAATCATTAAGATTTAATGTTTCATCATCCAAAACACTAACAATTGATGAATTTGGTTGTCTTTTCTTAGTCATTAATTTTCTCCGATTTTATTCTGTTATTAATCTTATCTCTTAGCTGCATCTGAATTTTCAGGGCTTCTGTATCATCTTCATCTGCATTTTTGTATAGATTTCGCATCTTCTCTTTTTCTTCTTCCCACCTGCATTTTTTTATTTTTCTGATATTTTCTTCTATCACCGTTTTGAAATCTTCAGGGGAGAGATTATTAAACGTTTCAGCCGTATTTATTAAATCCGTCAAAACTTGCTGTATTTCTGGGTTTTCTATATACGCTGTATACAATTGCTCAATCAATTCCTTTACATTATTTACGGTACAAATCGATTTGTCAATTGTAGATTTTACATTTATTAACGTTTTATTTGAAAAGTACGAATTATCAATCATTTCGCTAATCTGGGCAAACGTAAAATGACTGTCGCCTACAAAAAAAACACTCAATAAATTTTTTTGCGCTTTTTCTAAAATTGATACATTTTTTGTTACAATTTGTTTAACTTCATTATCAGGAGCAGGCTGCATACTATTGATACGAGCTTGTTTTCGTATTTCCGAAGCAAAGGCTTTTTCATCAATATTAAGTGCATCCGCTACCATTTTGATGTATTCGGAACGAATTATTTCGTTATTAATCTCCAAAAGAACAGGAATAAATTCTTTAATATATCCCATTTTTTCCTGTGGCGATTTGTATTCTTTTTTGTGTTTCAAAAAGTTATTTATCTGAAAATCAATGAGCAGCGGGGCATTAGCAACTATTTGTTTGAAGGCATCGGCGCCTATGGTACGGATAAATTCATCGGGATCTTTCCCTTCCGGCGGTGAAATTACCCTGATTTCGCACGAATATTTATCATCGGATGCCGAAATATAGCTTTCGTCAAACTGTTTAATATTTCCTAATCCTGCAAAAGCTTCTCTGATAATGGTTGCTCCTCGGTCAGTTGCTTTTTGACCTGCGGAATCAGTATCAAAAGACAGATAAATTCTTCTTGATTTTGTATATCTTGAAAGCAATTTAATATGGTCGGATGTTAGTGCTGTTCCGCATACTCCGACTACGTTTTCTACCCCGTGTGCCTGAGCGGAAATTACATCAAAATATCCCTCCATAAGAATTACGCCGTCATCTTTTTTAATTGCATCTTTTGCGGTGTATAATCCGTAAAGGAGTTTACTTTTATTGTAAATTAGCGAATCTGCGGAATTCAGATATTTCGGACTTTGTTCGGAAGTCAAAGCTCTTGCCCCGAAGGCAACATAATCCCCGTTTTCATTTTGAATAGGGATAATAATACGTCCTCTGAACCTGTCTATATAACCTTTGCCCTCTTTTGATTTTAATATTAATCCTGCTTTTTCCAATACTTCGTCGGAAAACTCTTTTTTCAAAATATCATACAGCGTTGTATATGATTTTGGTGCAAGTCCGAGAGTAAATTTATCAATAATTTCTCTGGAAATTGAGCGGTCATTTAAGTATTTTGTAGCTTCGGTAATTTCAGCAGATTTATGGTTAATTAGAAAGTCGTGATAAAATATTGCTGCTTTTTCGCAGGCTGACATCATTTGTTCTTTTAAGTCTTTTGTACCTTCATTTTTTTTGAAAGTTACGGGCATTTCTATCCCGAATTTTGCGGCTAAATCTTTTATAACATCCATGAATTCCATATTTTTGGTTTTCATTATAAAAGACAGCGCATCACCGCCCTCTCCGCAGCCAAAGCATTTGTAAATACCCATTTGAGGGTTTACCGAAAATGACGGTGTTTTTTCTTTATGGAAAGGACAAAGCCCCCAATAATGATTGCCGTTTTTCTTTAAAATTACCTGCTCGGATACCACATCCACTATATCAAGCCGGCTCTTTATTTCCGATATAACTTCTTCCAGAGTTTTCGCCATAACTATATATTATCATCAATAAAATGTATTATCAAAGATTTTTTTGATAAAATAATATATATATAGGATAAGGGAAAAATCATGAATGATAAGATTTACGAACTAACCGATTTAATAGACAGGGATTTAGCCGAGAGTAAATATTCATTTGAGGAAAAACAAAAGCTTGCGAATGAAATTAAGCCGTTATTATCGGATAATTCTATTGTGCTTGCACAGGCTAATCCGATTTCCGGTAACGTCAAATATAATGCCCTGAAAGCTAAAAAATGGATAGAATGGGCAGAACTTCTGTGTGTTAAGGCTGTTGTATTTCCCGAAACCTTTTTAATAGGGATTCCTTTCGGGGATTATTTGGTTAAATTTCCTGTTGTGGCAGAAGAATGTTGGGAGTGGCTTGAAGCTTTAGCAAAAACTACTGGAAAAACTAAAGTAATAATAGGTTTTGTGGAATTTAATAATGACAAATTCGGTAAAAAATACTACAATTCCGTTGCGGTATTAGCAGATGGGAAAATCGAGAGAATAATCAGAAAAACATTATTGCCGAACTATTCGGAGTTAAACGACTACAGATATTTTGAAAGTGCGCCTGTTGACAGTGCAAACAGGATTACAAAAATCAATGATAAAAATGCGGGGATTATCGTATGCGAGGACGGCTGGAACGATTTTGATTTCTTTGACAGAAATCTCTATAAGGTTGACCCTGTTGAAACTGTTGTAAAAGAACAGCATCCGGATATATTGATTAACTGCTCCGCATCAATTACAAGAGCAAAAAAAGAACAATTAAAGCATAATATGCTTTCTTTTGCCGCTAAAAAACATTCGACACCGATAGCTTATGTTAATCAGGTAGGTTCAGCGGATTGTGTTTCTTATGAAGGTGCAAGCAGAGTTTATAATAAAAACGGTGAACTTATATTCAGAGCAAAATCGTATGAAGAACAGTTTTTCATAGTTGATCCGTTTGATGATAACGGAAAAATTTATCCGCTGCCAAAAGGGTTAGAGAAAACTTTGAACTCTCAAAAGGCATTTACATTAGACCATGAACCCGATTTGGAGCGTACATATAAGACGATTATTCAGTCAATAAGAGATTATTTCAAAAAAACAGGGTTTAAACACGCATGTCTTGGGTTATCGGGCGGACTGGATTCTACTGTATGTGCGGTATTATTAGCTGATGCACTGGGCAGGGAAAACGTTTTCGGTATAAGTATGCCGTCAAAAATTACAAGCAGTACAAGTAAAAACGATGCAAAAGAATTAGCCGAAAATCTCGGAATAAATTTCCTTGAAGTGCCGATAAAAGATATGTTTGATGCGACAAGAGAAACGTTTGACGGACTTTTTGCGTCTATGGAAAACAAATGGGAGTTCAGATACAAACAGTCTTTCACAAACGACAATATTCAGGCAAGAGCAAGAGCGACCATACTTTGGGGAATTGCAAACGAGTTTGATAAGTGTCTGACTATTGCGACCTCCGACAAATCGGAAGCCTATATGGGTTACGCTACTATTAACGGTGATATGTCAGGCGGTTATGCTCCGATAGCTGACGTTACAAAAACTAAATTGTTTGCGTTAGCAAGATGGATGAATGAAAATCGTGAACAGAAAAATGCCATTCCGCAATCTGTTATTGAAAAACGTCCGGGTGCTGAATTGGCAATTAACCCTAAAACAGGAAAACCTCTCCTGGCTGAAGAAGCGCTTATGCCGTATGAATTTTTAGACGAAATTATATGGCGTGTTGAAAATCTTAACCAGTCAATAAACGATATGATTAATGTTGAATTTGTTTATGAAAAATCCGAACCTGTTTCAAAAGAACAGAAGTTGGAATGGCTTGAAAAATTCTTCCGCAGAATGTCAACAGCCATATATAAATGGTCAATTTTACCGCCGGCACCTATTGTAGATGCCCGTTCGATTAATAAGGCAGAGTACCATCAGCCGATTGTTTCAGCCGGTATAAATTATAAGAAAACAAGTTTTGAAGAAAAATTAAATATGCTTAAATAAAGGAGAAAATAATGACAAAAGCAGGTATTTTATGCGTTCAGTATAATCCTATTTTGGGAGATAAGTCAGGAAATCTGGAAAAGGCGGAAGAAATTATTAATCAATATGGCGATGATAACAAACTTGATTTGGTTGTGTTGCCGGAATTTTTCTCAACGGGGATTTGCGATAAATCATTTATAAATGACCCTGAAGATGAAAACGGCGGAGATACAATAAAGGTTGTTCAGGGTATTGCTAAACGGTTTAATACGAATATTATTGCAGGTACTGTTATCAGACTTGTTGACGGAAAACGTTACAATACTTCTTTTGCAATAAACAGAAACGGTGAAACTATTGCCAAGTATGACAAAATTCATCTGTATAATTTTGCGGGCGGCAACGAGGATAAATTTATTACTGCGGGTAAGGAAGTTGTTGTTGCGGATTTTGATTTTGCAAAAGTTGGGATGAGTATTTGCTTTGATATAAAATTCCCTATGCATTACAGAAAGTTAATTCAGCAGGGTGCAGAAATTATAGCTTCACCTTCGGGCTGGTGTACATTGTCTGCTTTTTCGGAAAAAGTTAAATCAGATTTTGTAAAAACCTGGCAGGGTATGAATATGTGCCGTGCAACCGAAACTCTTACATATTTTGTTACAGCAAATCAGGTAGGTCTGGCGGACAAAGAGCTTTGCTGCGTCGGAAACTCCATGATAACTGATCCTATAGGTGCGATAGTCGCAGGTGCAGATACTTATGAATCAGGTGTTTACGGTGAAATCGATTTAGGTATTGTTCGTGATTTTAAAAAACTTTATCCCGTTGCTGAAATGGAATAGAGTTTACCACGGGTATTCGCTGTCGATTTCCCAATTCTTCAGCATAAGGAGCAGAGTGCAGCCGTGTCGGTACAGTTCTGATTCGTTGTTTTCGGATCGTGATTTCTTACACGCTACTTGTTCACCATTATGGTTATAACCGTTTAAAACATCGTTGACAGTAACATCATCTTTCCAGCCAAATGGTTTTAAGGTTTTGGTACTATTATTTGTATCAAAGTAAAAACGGTCTTGTCCCTGATGTTGTTTCCCGTCAGCTCCGTTAACATCCGTCAAAATATATAAATTATGATTCGGTAGTGCTACTATAGCAATTCCTGTTCCGTTTGGTACAATATAATTTACACCGTTTCCACTTACGCTTGCTCCGCATTTGCGATCAGATCCGGTTGAGCATTCTTTCAAGTCTGTAAAATAAGGTTTTATATATTCATCGACAAAATTTCTTGTATTTTCGATGGAAGCTGCTTCGGGAAATGTCCATTCTTTCAGTTCCCCGTTATGACTTTCTGAAAGTTCAATAGCTTGGAGTAATTCGGAATACACCTTTTTAGCTTTTGTAGCTGCCGTCTTTTTCTCAAAATTCAGTAGTAATGCAGGCATTGTCAGTGCCGCAACAATACCGATAATACCGAGGGTGATTAGCACCTCCGCAAGCGTAAATGCAGCTTTCTTTTTATCTTGTTCTCCCCCTTGGCGAGAACTTATTATTGTATTCTGCGACGTAGGGTTAAAATGCTCAAAACCATTGCTGCGGTTGAGTTTTACCCCCCCCCCCTGTGCGAAAATCCTATCATAGCCTTATCCTCCGTGTTATATATATTATAGCATATTTTAAAGATTATGCAATACATGTGTAAAAAAACAGGGTTGGGAATTTACCAACCCTGTTAAATCTATGACTTTACAGTCTTATTTCTTAGACGGGATTCTCATTCCGTAGAAAGAGCGCCATACAAAGAATAATGCAATCACTAAGAATACTACACCTGCTATCGGTGCAATTTCTCTGAATGCTTCGCTGATAGCGATTTCCATTGCCAATAAGCCGAATAATGTTGTGAATTTGATTATCGGGTTCATAGCAACTGAAGAAGTATCTTTGAACGGGTCACCAACGGTGTCACCGACAACGGTTGCATCGTGTAAAGGTGTTCCTTTTTCTTTCATATCAACTTCAACAATTTTCTTAGCATTGTCCCAGCATCCGCCTGCATTTGCCATAAATACAGCCTGGAATAAACCAAATACTGCAATAGCAATCAGGTAGCTTACGAAGAATGAAACAGGTCTGTTTGCAAATTCAACGTTTTCGGCTATTACAGGTGCTGACAGGCAAGCAAGAGCTAAGGCAAAAGCAAATAATGAGATGAAAATGTTAATCATACCCTTTTGAGCGTATTGAGTACAAATCTTAACAACTTCTTTTGAGTTAGAAAGATTTGCTGATTTAGAGCTTTCATCATCAAGTTTGATATTGTCTTTAATATATTCTGTAGCTCTGTAAGCACCTGTTGTAACAGCCTGCATAGAAGCTCCTGAGAACCAGTAAATTACCGCACCGCCTGATAATAAACCAAGCAATGTATATGGATTCAAGAGGTTCAATACAGCTTCAGGCTGAATACCAAGTGTATTTTGGATAACCAAAATAAGTGAGAAAATCATTGTGGTAGCACCAACAACCGCAGTACCGATAAGAACAGGTTTAGAGGTTGCTTTGAAGGTGTTACCTGCACCGTCATTTTCTTCTAAGAATTGTTTTGCGTTTTCAAAATCCGGTTTGAAACCGTATTCTCTTTCGATTTCTCCTGCAACGTCAGGAATTTCTTCAATCAATGATAATTCATATACTGACTGAGCATTATCCGTAACAGGTCCGTAAGAGTCAACCGCAATGGTTACAGGACCCATACCAAGGAAGCCGAATGCAACAAGCCCGAATGCAAATACTGATGAATAAATCATAACATCTGCAGGGATATGAATACTTGCAAAATAAGCCAATCCCATTAATGCAACAATAACTGCTCCGATCCAGAAGCCGGAGAAGTTGCCTGATACAATACCTGAAAGAATTGTTAAAGATGCTCCGCCTTCTTTAGAAGCTGTTACAACTTCTTCGGTGTGAAGGGCTTTTGGAGAAGTGAATATCTTTGTAAATTCAGGGATTAATGCAGCTCCCAATGTTCCGCAAGAAATAATAGCGGAAAGGATTAACCATAAATTACCACCCATCGGCGCTAATAACCAATAGCTTACACTAAAGGTCATAGCGATAGAAAGAATTGACGTAAACCAAACGAGGTTGGTTAACGGTTTTTCAAAATCGAATTTTGCAGTTTTCTTTGCATAGAAAATATTGACGATATTGTTAAACCAGTATGCAACAACCGAAGTAACAATCATCAAATATCTCATAACGAAAATCCAGGTCAATAACTGAACCTGAAATTCGGGTTTAACACCTAACAAAATAAATGAAACAAGTGCAACACCTGTTACACCGTAAGTTTCAAAACCGTCAGCAGTAGGTCCGATAGAGTCACCTGCGTTATCGCCGGTACAATCGGCAATTACACCGGGGTTACGAGGATCGTCTTCTTTGATACCAAACTGAATTTTCATCAGGTCAGAACCGATGTCAGCGATTTTTGTGAAGATACCTCCGGCAACACGAAGTGCTGAAGCACCTAAAGATTCACCGATAGCAAAACCAATGAAGCAGGCACCTGCCAAATGTCCCGGAACAAATAATAAAATCGTCAGCATCAGAATTAATTCAACGGATACAAGGCAAACCCCGATAGACATACCTGCTTTTAGAGGAATGTTCAAAATATTGAGCGGGTTACCTTTTAATGCTGCAAATGCTGTTCTTGCATTCGCAAGGGTGTTCATTCTGATACCAAACCATGCAACACCGTATGAACCAAGAATACCGATAACAGACCAACCGATAATGATTGCAACATCTTGTACCGGCATCTGCTGCAAGTATCCGAAATAAAATGCAATACAGCAAGCAATTAATACTTCCAAACAGAATAAAAATTTGCCCTGTTGTATTAAGTAGGTTTTGCAGGTTTCAAAAATAGTATTACCCACATCTGCCATAGCTGTATGGACAGACAGTTTTCTGATTTTAGCAAATTCAATGAACCCGAAAATTAATCCTACAAATGAAACAATAATACCTATCAGCAGGTAATTAAAGTTATCACCCGTAATATCGGGAACGATTAAATCCGCTTCGCTGGCAACAGCCGGCGCAACACCCATAAGCATAACGGCAAGCAATGCCATTAATGTCTTAAGTGCAGTAAACTTTTTAATCATAATCTCTCCCTTCGTAGTAAAGTGACTTTACACAGTGTGATTATATTATATTTTTTAGCTTTATACAAGAATGTTACAATATAAAAATAATTGCCAAAACTAAAAAATGATGTTATAATGGAAAAAAAGGAGATGGCTAGATGTCAGGATATGTTCGTTTTTTAATTTTAATATTAGTTGTATTTATTGGTGTATGGCTTACCAATACATTTAATCCGGCACTTTTCACCAAAGAAAATATGGAAGAAACTTTTAAGAAAGAGAAAACCATTAATGCTGTTCAAAAGGGCAGAGAACAGAGACGTCTTGAAGCTGAAAAAGTTATGGATCAGTTTTAATGTTTTAAAAATAGTATTAATTACAAAAACTTCACTCAAACTTGAGTGAAGTTTTTGTAATTAAAGATTTAAAAATAACTTTATGAATTTTGTAGTTTTTCGATGATTTCTAATGCCTCGCCAAGCTGAGCTTCTTTCTTCTTGATACGTTCTTCCAAAGCGATTTTTTGTTCTCCGCCTGCATATTTAAGCTGCGCTTTTAAAGAAGCCAATGTCTTTTGAGCACCGTCTCTGCGCATAATTGCCTGTGAAAGTTCCTGATCTTTTGATTTTTCTTCCACTTGTTGTGATTCTGCAGCAACTTCCGAAGCTTTTCTTACCTCTTCTATGCTTGTATTTGAAACAGGTTTCGGCTGAGCCGGCTGCGGTTTCTGAACATTAACTTCTGTCTTAGATATAGGTTGAGATTTTTCTTTCTTCGGTGGTTTTGGAAGCTCTTTCGGTATCTCGATTTGAGGTTCTTTTTTCTTTTGCGGTTTCGGAGCTTCCGGTTTTGGCATATTTGCCATGGCATTGTTTGCGTAATCTTTAATTCTGTCGACTCTGTCTTTGATGGTTGTTTTCATTCCGTCAGCAGAACCCTGCAGTTCAGCCTGAATTTGTGCAAGCTGATCATAATCAACTTTCAGACTGTCAACTCCCTGCGAAATAGATGCTTTAATATCATCAAGCAGGCCGGGTCGTTTTTCTTTGTTCTTTTTATATTTGTTTTTAGCGTCTTTTTCTGCTTTTGTAACAACAGGTTTTGGTGTCTGATCTTTTTTCTTTTCTTGCTTCTTTTTGGATTGTTTAGCTTCTTCTTCGTCAATCTGAAGCGGAATAATCGGAGTGGTAATTTCGGGGAGTTTAACTTTTTTGTTTTCCCCAAGAGTTCTTTCTGAACTTACGGGAGTTGCCATTCCCAAAACAGAATTAGATGTTTCTTCCGCCCAGTTTGTGCTTGTTGTTAAATGCATAGAAGGTAAGTTCTGTGCTGCTGACTGCGCAGTAGGATTTGGAGTGGCAGGAGTGCTGCCTTTATTACTTTTGTCATCAAATTTCTTTTTATTTCCGCCGGAATTAAGTTTTGTTCTGACTCCGGGTTTTGGTTGTGGTTTAGAACTCATAAAATTTCACTCTCTTATAATATACATAAAACAATGATTTTTAAGAAAATTCAAGTATTTATATATTTGTTACAAATCTTGATATCTACTTGTAGATATATAAATCTTGTCTGAATTTAAGAGTATAAGGTGTTCCTGCGGGTAAAGTTATATGCGAACCTTTTGACCATAAAGCTGTGACAGGAGATACTATTAAATTTGCCGTATAACCGACAGCTCCGACAATGGTAGGTATCGGAGATAAGATTGTTCCGACAGGATTTGAGGACATTTTAGAGGATACATTTCTCGATTTAGTATAAAAGCGCTGTCCTTTGCTGACCTGATTTGCAACCCCTTTAGCATAGCCGCGTTTTCCTTTTATATTGTTTAAAAATATTTTTTTATTATCAGCTCTTATAACTTTTGCATCAATGCTGTGCGAATTGCCACTCAGGACAACGGAATCCGCTTTAAGCTTCAACAAACCTCCATTTCCAGCAAAATTCGGCTGGTGTGAATCCTCTATAACACCCCTGAACGTTGTCCCTACAGGAACAGAAATATATCTTTTGGTAACAGGTTCTGTCGATACGAATGTTGCTCTTGCTCCCGAGGTATTCCAATCGGATAATTTTGTTTGTGATTTTACTTTAAATTTTGTACCTTTAGGAATTTTTATTGCGGTATAAGAATTATTCCCGTTTATCCCCGAGAGTTTTCCGGACATTCTTTCTCTGCCTGTTGAAAAATCGGTATCAATATTCGTTTTAGGTACGTTATTTGATTTGTATGTTGTATTTGTGTTTGAATTTGTCTTTGGTACGTTATTTGTATCATTTTTAAGGATTTTGGGTAAATCAGGCAAAGCGTCCTGTTCAAGCTTTGATGAGTCGTAATTTTTGCGAATTTCATCGTCTATCGACGTATCAAGTTCAAATGTGTACGCCGGTATAAAAAGACCTGACAAAAATAACAATATAATAAATAACTTTTTCATATAATTATTTTAATAACTCATTTATGGCTTTGGCAGCCTTTTTACCTGCTCCCATTGCATTTATGGCATTAGATTCACCGACGGGAGCAACATCTCCGCCTGCATAAATCGTTTCAACCGAAGTTGAACGGTTGTCTTCGCTAACAGTTATATATCCTCGTTTGTCAGTTATTATATCTAAACCTTCAGCTTCTGCTGAACGCTGAATTATCGGGTTAGGTCCGGTGCCTAAAGCAACAATAACTGTATCAAGCTCAACAAACTCGGTTTTACCGGTCGAGACAGGTCTTCTTCTTCCGCTTTCATCGGGTTCTCCAAGCTCCATTACTTCAAGTTCAACAGATTTTACATATCCGTCTTCTCCGTGAATTTCTTTTGGAGCATATAAAAATTTGAATATAATACCTTCTTCTTTTGCGTGTCTGATTTCTTCCAATCGGGCAGGAAGTTCTTTTTCTGTTCTTCTGTATATTATATATACTTCTTCAAAACCGACTCTTACGGCGGTTCTTGCAGCATCCATCGCTACGTTTCCGCCGCCGAAAATGGCTGCCTTTTTACCGACTCTGAGCGGTGTTATGCTGTTTTCCTGTCCTGCATGCATCAGATTTACACGAGTTAAAAATTCATTTGCGGAATATACTCCGTTAAGGTTTTCTCCTTTAATGTTCAGCATTTTGGGTAAACCTGCTCCCGAACAGATAAATATTGCATCAAAGCCGTCTTCTTTTAATTGTTTTAACGTGACGGATTTACCGACGATAACGTTCTTTTTAAACTGAACCCCCATATTTTTGAGGTTGGAAATTTCTCTGTCAAGAACTGTTCTCGGAAGTCTGAAAGGCGGTATTCCGTATCTTAAAACTCCGCCGTATTCATGCAAAGCTTCAAATACAACAACTTCATGACCTGCTTTTCTTAAATCTGCGGCAGCTGTTATTCCTGCACAACCCGAACCGACAACTGCAACTTTTTTCCCTGTAGATTTAATTTCAACATCTTCCGCAGAAGTATTATCTCCTACATATCTTTCCAGAGCTCCGATAGCAACTGCTTCTCCTTTTATTCCCAATACGCAGTTACCTTCGCATTGTCTTTCCTGAGGGCAAACTCTGCCGCATACGGAAGGTAGCATGCTCGTTTCTCTTATGATTGAGCCTGCTTTATTTAAATTGTTTTCCTTTAAAGCCTGTATAAATTTCGGGATTTGAATGTTAACGGGACAACCCTGAACACATCTTGGATTTTTGCAATTCAGACACCTTGATGCTTCCAGTTTCACTTGTTCCGGAGTTAAGTTGCTTTCTACCGGATTAAAATTGTAACGTCTTAATTCTTTATCCTGTTCCGTTACTTTTTGTCTTTCAATAACCATAGCTTCTCCCCAAATTTATTTATCTGTATATATAGTATTCTAAAAATGGTACTTAGGCAAGAGTTTTATATATTGACAAAGTTCAGATAATAATATAGAATCGCAATATGAAACTAACGGTCTTGTTTGATAATAATTCTCGTCCGGAAAGCAATCCGATTTCTGAACATGGATTATCATTTTTGATAGAAGATGATAGCAGGAAGCTGCTTTTTGATTGCGGTTCTACTGATATGTTTATAAAAAATACTTATAATATGGATATAGACATGTCTAAAATTACCGATGTAATATTATCTCATGGGCATTCTGGTCGTATTGGAGGATTAGCAAGACTTCAGGCCTTGTATGAGAATTTTCGAGCTTCAGGTGTAAAATTTAATCCTAAAATGCTCATAGCTCATCCTTATGTGTTCAAACCGGAAGATGGTGATATGTACACCGGAGATAATCACAAATTATCTGAAGATGAGCTGGATGAGTTTTTCAATATTATATTAACGTCTGAGGCAAAATTTTTATCTAAAAAACTGATATATTTGGGAGGGATTCCTGTCAGATTTGATGATATATCCAAGGATTACAGTCCTGATGAAACAGCATTAGCATATAAATCAGAAAAAGGATTAATTATATTTTCCGGATGCTCACATTGCGGACTAAGGAATATAATAGATTATGCAACGTATATCACAGGTGTTGAAAAAATAGAAACAGTTTTCGGCGGTGTATATTTAATCAACAGTTCCGATGATGAAGTAAACGAACTTGGTAAGTACTTACAGAAGAAAAATATAGAACATATTTATCCCTGCAATTGCGCTGATGATAATGCAAAAACAATTTTATCAAATTATGTAAAAGTAGAAGATACAAGCGCAGGTTCTCAATACGTTTGGCAATAATTTTTTATACCCATAACTAATGTAAAGTTTTGTAACAACATGCAAACTCTCTGAAATTCATGCTTTCGGAATTTTTTTATATACATGAAAACTTAATAAAGAGAGAGTACAAACATGAGTATCGACGGAATGAGATTTAAACCCGGCGTTCTGAATGCTAAAGCTTCAAGCGCTAATAATAAATCCGACTTGACCGCGAAGAAAGCAGGTGAAGGAGGGGCTGCTGCCGTAAATAAACAGACGGCAAGCAACTCTACGTCTAATATTTTTGGTCGTACTGTCGCTTCAGGTTCAATTTTAAAGAGTCAAAATTCAGGGCAAACTGTGTCCCCGAAAGGAGCATCCGGAGGAACTGCAAGCAGCAGTGCCATGTCTTCTAACGGTTCTATATACAGCAGAAATGTTAATAAAAATTATGTAAGCTCCGGTTATGCGAATAATCAGGCTGATTACAGGGATATGAAAAAAGATATTTATACCGGTAATCAAGATTACGGAGCTTCCCGAGGTTACGGTATAAACGGAGGAACACAACGAAGCGGTAATCGTGCTTGGCAAAAGATGGAGGATTATGACAGATATGCATATAGTCAACTCCATCCGCAGGTGGAAAAGAGTACATTACAAAAAATAAGTGATGTAACGACCGGTATTGCGGGTGCCGTAGGTGCGATTGCAGGTGCTGTTGACCTGGGTAAAACAGTAGCAGGATTATTCTCCAAAGGAAGTAAAACCGGAGGAGGTTCGGGTAACAACAGTACAGGAGGTGCCGCAGCAGCTCAGCAACAAGGGCAGGCTCAGGTTCAGGCTGCAAGTGCGCAGACCAGTGCTTCGGTTCAGCAAATGCAAGATGCGGATACTTCTCAGGAATTAGACGGTGCAATTAATGGTGCTCAGCAGGAACTCCAGAGTATGGATGGCAGTATTGATACTGCAAAAGCTAATAAGGCTGAAGCAAAAGCAAAACAATCAAGCTTAAAAACTGTTGCCAAGAAAGAAGCCAAAGAGGCTAAAGAAGCCCAAAAAGATGTAAAAACACATCAGTCTAAAGCTTCGAAATTCAAAGAAGACGCTGCAAAGGCAAAAGGTACTATGGAAGGCAAACAAGCGCAGATTGACAAAAAAGATGCAGATATTAAAAAGAATAATGATCAAATAACCCAAAATGATAATAAGGTACAAGAGAATACGACAACTATAAATAGTAATAAGCAAACTATAAGTAGTAATAGATCTAAAATTTCGAATTTAGACAGTCAAATTGCTTCAGCAGAAGCATCCAACACTAACGGAGCAAATTCTGCGACAATTGCAAGTTTGAAACAGCAAAAAGCTCAACTTGAACAGGCTAACCAAAAACTTGAAAAAGAAATTGCAGACCTTGAAAAACAAAATGATGATTTGAATAAACAAACAAATCAGCTAAAAGAACAAAATACAAAATTAAGCGAAGAAAAATCCAAACTGGAAACAGAAAGAGATGAGGCAAAAGAACAGATGGAAAAAGCTCAAAAAGCTGCCGATGAGGAAACTAAACTGGCAGATGAGGCAAAAACAACTGCCGCCAAAGAAGAACAGGAAGCAAAAGATGCTGAAAGGGCAGTAGCGGATAATGAAGCTGCTATTGCTGCTGCAACCGAAACTGTTGACGGATTAAAAGCTCAACAAACCACACTTAAATCTGCAATTAGTGAACAACAGGACAGATATAAAACACTGAAGAAAGATGAAATAAAACAGGAGCAGGCTAAAAAAGGTGAACAAGCTTCGTAACTTTTCTTTACGAATAACTTTACAATGAAATGTAATTACGATAAAATAAGACTACAGACAGTATTGTCACAAAAAAAGAACGGGAATCCCCGTTCTTTTTTCGGTTAATTAAGCGTACGGAAAGGTATGGTGTCAGGATGAAACAAGATATTAACAGGTATGAAATCCTTGAAAAAATCACTCCTCTAATCGAAAATACTGCCATGCGTTACGGGTATATTCCTATCGAAATAGAATTTGTGAAAGAAAATCACAGATGGTTTTTGAGAATTTACCTTTATTCATCAGAAAAAGATGTTACGCTTGATGATTGCGAAAAAGTGACAAGAAGTCTGAGCGATTTTCTGGATGAACTTATCCCTGTAAAATATTATCTTGAGGTATCTTCACCAGGTTTAGAAAGAAAATTCAAATCTGATAAAGAGTTTGTGATTTTCAAAGGGCGCAGGGTTTCAATAAAGCTCAAAGAGCCACTCGAGAATGAAACAGAAAAAATATTCAAAGGTGAGATTATCGACTATAACGATACCGACGGATTAACATTTCTACGTTTCGACGACGGGCAGGAGCTCGTTATCCCCAGAAGCAACATTCAATCAGCGAAATTATATATAGATTAAAATAAAGGAGAAAAGACATGATTAAAATTGGTGGCGGAAATTTAAACGAAGCCTTAGAAGAACTTGAAAGAGAACGCGGAATATCCAAAGACGTTCTGGTAAGTTCTTTATGTGATGCTATGGTAGCAGCTTATAAAAAACACATGAGAAACAAAGAAGCTACAAATATAGAGGCAATTCTTGATGAGCAATCAGGTGAAATCGGTGTTTTCAGTACGAAAGTCGTTGTTGAAAACGTAGAAGATGACGAAACTCAGATTTCATTAGCTGAAGCAAAAGAAATTGACGAAGATGTTGAAGAAGGTGACGAAGTTAAATTGGAAGTTACCCCCGAACAATTCGGACGTATTGCAGCTCAGGCAGCAAAACAGGTATTGACTCAGAGAATAAGAGAAGCTGAAAGAAATCTTGTATTGAACGAATTTCTCGATAAAAAAGGTACTTTGACTACGGGTATTATTCAGAGGGTTGAAAACAGAAATGTAATAGTTAATATCGGTAAAACTGATGCTATTATGCCTCAGAAAGAACAAATCCCCGGAGAATATTACAAACCGGGAAACAGAATCAGAGTATTTGTTCTTAATGTAAAAGAAACAACAAGATTACCGCAGGTTATTGTTTCTCACGCTCATGCTGAAATTGTAAGAGAATTATTTGAACTTGAAGTTCCGGAAATTGAAGACGGTATCGTTGAAATTAAATCTATTTCCCGTGAAGCAGGTTTCAGAACAAAAATTGCGGTATGGTCAAATGACCCGGAAGTTGATTCCGTAGGTGCTTGTATAGGACCGAGAGGAAGCCGTATTCAGACAATCGTTTCAGAATTGAAAAATGAAAAAATCGATATCGTAAGATATTCTGAAGATCCGGTTGAATACATTGTTAACTCTTTATCTCCGGCAAGAGTTGTTTCTGTTGATATTTTGGCTGATGACGAAGACGACCACGAAGCTATGGTTGTTGTTCCGGATGATCAATTATCTCTTGCCATCGGTCGTGAAGGTCAAAACGTAAGATTAGCTCATAAATTAACCGGATGGAAGATAGATATCAAGAGTGTAACTCAAATGGAAAAAGCTGAAGCTTCACAGAATTACATTGAACCTGAAGAAGTTGTTGAAGACGATTTCGAACAGGAGGATGAACTTCAGGAAGAAATTGAAGAAGAAATGAATCAGCAGGAATATGATGAAGAAGATATTCAGCAAGAAGAACCTGTTGAAGAAGCAGATGAAGAAATTGAAGAATAAGACATAAGATTAAAACTCAAAAAGCAAGCTGAATTTCAGCTTGCTTTTTCATTTATGAATATTAAGTTTTATAAATATAAATCGGTAATTGCTAAAGTTTTGAAATTCACCGCCGTTACATGAAATGTGTAAACATGGAGTTATCGCTTTATGGGACAATTCAATGAAATACAACAGGGAATGCCCGATCTAGGCAAAAATTATTGGCAGGATTTAAAGAAATCCGAGTCGGAAGAAAACTCTGTTGCGGATATTGTTAAAATGAATTGTCAAACCATATTTAATCCTGAAGATACGACAAAGAACATTAAACCTTCAATTTTTGATAATTAAAAGCGATATTTTAGCCTTTTAATGAAGCTTGTAATTTTGCCATTGCTCTTGCTAGTGCAGCTTCGGCTCTTTTAGCATCTATTTCCGCATTCTGTTCGGCTAATAAAGCTTTTGCCCGTTCAAATTCTTCCTGAGCTTTTGCTGTATCAATATTATTGCCGTCTTCCGCTGCAGCTGTCAGTATAACTGCCTCATTGTCCTTAAACTGAAATACTCCGCCCATAGTAGCAAAATATCTTGCCTGACCGTTTTGAACGACCTTGGTAACTCCTATATCAAGAGCATACATTATGGGTATATGGTTAGGTAAAACTCCAAATTCGCCCGCAGTTCCGCGAGAGTAGATTTCATCTACATCTTCGTCAAAAACTAATCTTTCGTGTGTAATTATTTTTAAATGCATAATTATTTACTCCGCAAATTATAGAGTTTTTGCCTTTTCTATCGCATCTTCAATAGTACCAACCATATAGAAAGCCTGCTCCGGTAAATCGTCGTGTTTACCTTCTATAATTTCTTTAAAGCCTCTTATGGTATCGGTAAGTTTTACATATTTCCCTGCAGTACCGGAGAATTGTTCAGCAACAAAGAACGGCTGTGACAAGAATCTTTGAATTTTTCTTGCTCTGTTAACTGTTTCTTTATCTTCTTCCGATAATTCGTCCATACCCAGAATTGCGATGATATCCTGCAGTTCTTTATATTTTTGAAGTATTGCAATAACTTTTCTTGTGACATTGTAGTGTTCTTCTCCGACAACATTTGGATCCAATGCTCTTGAAGATGACTCCAACGGATCAACCGCAGGATAAATACCTAAAGATGCAATATCTCTTGATAATACGGTTGATGCATCCAAATGAGAGAATGTTGTGGCCGGAGCAGGGTCTGTCAGGTCATCTGCAGGAACGTAAATTGCCTGAACTGATGTGATAGAACCGTCTTTTGTTGATGTAATTCTTTCCTGCAATTCACCCATTTCGGTAGCAAGTGTAGGCTGATAACCTACTGCTGACGGTACACGACCTAATAGTGCCGAAACTTCAGAACCTGCCTGAGTAAATCTGAATATGTTATCAATAAACAGTAATACGTCCTGCTTAGAATAATCTCTGAAATACTCCGCAGCAGTTAAAGCCGAAAGCCCGACTCTCATTCTTGCTCCCGGCGGCTCGTTCATCTGTCCGTAAATAAGTGCAACCTTATCAATAACGCCGGATTCTTTCATTTCGTTCCAAAGGTCGTTACCTTCACGGGTTCTTTCACCAACACCGCCAAATACAGAAACCCCGGAATGTTCCTGTGCAATATTATGGATTAACTCCATAATCAAAACTGTTTTGCCTACACCTGCACCGCCAAATAAACCGATTTTGCCGCCCTTTTGGTACGGTTGAAGCAGGTCGATAGCTTTAATACCTGTTTCAAGAATTTCTACATCGGTATTTTGGTCAACAAGTTTTGGAGATTCTCTGTGAATAGGAAGGTAGGTATCTGTTTCAACAGGACCTAACTCGTCGACAGGTTCACCGATTACGTTCAATATCCTGCCTAAAACGGGTTTCCCAACAGGAACTTTAATCGGTTCTCCGGTATTAATTACTTTCATTCCTCTTTTCAGACCATCGGTAGATGACATTGCAACGGTTCTGACTTTATTTGAACCAAGCATTTGCTGAACTTCTGCTATAATGAATTTACCGTCATCAGTTTGGATTTTTAATGCCGTATAAATCTCAGGTAACTCTCCTGCCTGAAATTCAACGTCAATAACAGGTCCTATAATTTTGGTAATTAACCCCTCGTTTTTATTTAATGTTTCCATATTATACACAATCTCCCTCTTACTGTAATAATACTACAGTCAAGAAATTTTCGCAAGGAATTAACATTATTTGAGCATGTATATTTATTCGATAATTTTGCCGTCAAATAAATCCATAACCATATTTACCTGATCTGAATGACTTGCACTATATGCAGCGGTTTTCTTTTTAGGCTCGGTTTCTTCGGTATTTGATTTAACTTCTTCTACGGCTTCCTGTATTTCTTCTTCATCGGGAAGCGGAGGCGGCTGCATTTCATCAGGCAGACGTTTCATCTGGAGCGGTTTTGCTATTAAAGGTTTTACCGTTACATCCTCCGGCAGTGGAAGCCGCATTATTACATTTGAATTTTCCTGAGAAAATATTGCGTCTAATGCTTTTATAATTGAAGCTTTTTTACCGGTTGAGTTAACCTGTGTCAGAAACATTTCATTTTTTAGAGTTATAATGGTTTCTTCAGCCGTAATTTTTACGGGATTTGCCCATTGTTTCAGTAAAGCTTTCGTCGGAGCAGATGAAATTTGGTCTAACAGTTTACCCCATAATACGGAAATATCATTGCTGTCTATGGGTTTAGCCTTAGGCATTGGTGAAAAATCTTCTTCCTGAATTTTCCGGGGTTCGGGTTCAGCCTGAGGTTGTTCTGTTTTCTGTACCGGTTCAGGGGTTGGGGGTTTCGGAGTTTTTACTTCCTGCTTAACTTGTTCCGGTTTCTTTGTCTGTTCAATAAATTGTTCTTTAATCTTGTGAACGGTTGATATCGGGGTTGGTGCGGTAACATAATTCTGAGAATTAACTGGAGATACTGCTCCGCCTTCGAGCCTTGCTAATCTGTTTTGCAAATCTGCTAATCTAGTGTTTTCTGTCAGATTTGCAAGGTCAATTATTCCGACTTCAAGCCATAATCTTGGGTTATTTGTTGTTTTAATCTCTTTTATATAATCCGAAGTCTTATCAATTAGAGCTGTCATTTGCTGCGTTTCAAGATTTTTTACCTGTTCGGTTAATTCTTTTATTTGTGCTTCGTTCAGCTGCGTAAGTTCAAAAATTATATCAGGTTTGCAGTTTTTAACAATAAGCATATTCTTAAAATAATCAAGTAAGTTTTGTAAAATTTGAGTAGGCTCATTGCCTGAGTTATAAATCTTTTCCAATACTTCGATAGCTGATTGCGGGTTTGAACTTACGACAGCATCGCTCAATTCTTTCAGAGTATCAAAAGAAATCCTTCCGAGAAGTGCATTAATATCATCGGTAGAAATGGCTTTTTCCCCGTCTAAAATACTTAGCTGATCAAGTAATGCAATACTGTCCCTCATTCCGCCCGCAGAGTTTTTCGCAATAGTAAATAATGCATCATCGGTGATATTTATTTTCTCTTTATCGGAAATATATCTGAGGTGTTTTACTATATCATCAGTAGTAATTCTTCTAAAATCAAACCGTTGGCAGCGGCTTTTAATCGTATCAAGAACTTTATGAACTTCCGTTGTAGCAAGGATAAATATTACATTAGCCGGCGGTTCTTCAAGGGTTTTTAATAATGCATTAAAAGCCTGCGGAGTCAACATATGGACTTCATCTATAATATAAATTTTGTATCTGCTCTGGACAGGTGCGAGTACGACTTTTTTAATAATTTCATCTGCATCATTTACGGAGCGGTTACTTGCAGCATCAATTTCAATTACATCAATCGGAATTGAGTTTGTAATATTTTTGCAGTTTTCGCACTCGTTGCACGGTGAAATCGTAGGACCGTCAATACAATTCAGGGATTTAGCAAAAATTCTTGCGGTCGATGTTTTTCCGGTACCTCTCGGTCCCGTAAAAAGATAAGCATGCGAAATTCTGTTCATAGAAATCGCATTTGTCAAAGCTTTCTTAATATGTTCCTGTCCGACAATTTCTTCTAATTTTTGCGGACGATATTTTCTGTATAAAGGTATATATTTATCGTTCATGATGATATAATTATAGCAGAATATTTAAAAAAAAGGATAATTTATGAATTTAATTAAACCCAAAAATCTCAAATTAGCTGATACTATTGCAATTATCGCACCAGCAGGCGAAGTTCAGTACGATGAAATAATGAAAGCAAAATCTTTTTTTGAAAATTTGGGATACAAAATCATTCTCGGAAAACATTTGTTTGATGCGGAAAGGTATTTGGCAGGGAGTGATGAGGAGCGTGTTGAAGATTTGCATAACGCATTTTTAAATAAAGACGTTAATGCAATATTATGTGCCAGAGGCGGTTACGGGTGTTTAAGATTACTAAAATATATTGATTTTGACCTGATAAGAAATAATCCGAAAATATTTTGCGGATACTCGGATATTACGGTTTTATCTCTGATGCTGCTCAAACGTTCCGGTTTGATTACCTTTTCGGGTCCTATGGCACAGTCGGATTTTAATAACGAAGTTCCTGAAATATCTACCCAAAAATCATTTTTCAATGTATTAAAGGGCTGTTCGGAAGAATATCCGTCAACAGAGGTTGTAAAATTTGGTGAGGCTGAGGGTATTGTCTGGGGCGGAAATCTTTCGTCGATAGTCTCTCTCTGCGGTATTGATTTTATTCCGGAGGAAGATTTTATATTCTTTACGGAAGATGTTAATGAGCCGGCTTATAAAATAGACAAAATGCTTACCCAATTATGTAACATGAAACAGTTCCGTCAGCACGTCAAAGGTATCGCTTTTGGTGAATTTACCGACTGCGATAATGAGGTTTGGTTGAGAGAAATTTTTAAAGAAACTGCAGAATTGCTTGATGTTCCTGCATATTCCGGGTTTAAGTTCTCTCATTCTTCCAAAAAACAAACCGTTCCTGTCGGGATAAAAGGTTATTTGGACGGAAATCTTACAATTTAATTACCCTGTTAGGGAATGAAATATCCGTAAATTTATCATAAATTCAATTTATGAAAAAACTGTTATTTGTAATGCTATCATTAATTTTGCTGCCTGCGTTTGCGGGTGATTACGGAGTGTATGACAGCTACAATTACCGTTTTAGCCAAGAACCCGAAGAACAAACCCTTTTTATACTGGATTTTTCAAATTCTATGACCGAATACCTTGATGGGCAAAGCAAAATTGATATGATGATAGATACCGTCAGAAATCTTTTGCCGTCTATCAATCCTGACAGTATGGTAGGGCTGAGAGTATATGGGCATAAAATGGGTTTCACTCCTTTTGAGGCTTGCAGGGCTTCAACATTGATGGTTCCTATTACGAGGCTGAATACTCAGTCGATGAATTATGCACTTGAAAAAGTTCACCCAAAAGGGATGACTCCGATAACCTTTTCTCTAAAACAGGCGATAAAATATGATTTTGCAGGATTCAGAGGAAAGAAACACATAATACTCCTGACCGACGGTGGAGAAAATTGTGATGAAAGTCCTTGCAAATATGTTATGGAACTTATCAGAACACGAAAAGATGTTACAATTGATGTAATTGCTTTTAATGTTTCGGATGAAGATGATATAGACCAACTGAAATGCACATCATTAGTGACAAGTGGTAAATTCTATACTGCAAATACGGCAGCAGAGCTTGCAAAAAGCTTGCAAAACTCTACCAAAGTCCAAAAAAAAGTTGAAGCTAAAATTATTACTAAATAATTATGATATTAGCAGAAACAACCGCCGTTTCCGTTGCCGTTACCGCCGCCAAATACGCCTTTGAGGAAATCAAATACAAAGTTTCCTTCAACTGCCTGTTGAGTCCAGTGCGGCATGTTGCATCCGTATCCGTATCCGCCGTAACTGTATTGATTCCCGTAATATCTCGGATCCATTGTTACGGGAGTACCGCTGTTATAGCTTGATGTGCGTTGAAAATATCCGTTCCACAATCCGCCACCGTTGTAGTTAGTGCCGTAGTTGTTCTGGATATAGACATTGGTGCTTCCGAATGATCTGGTTCCGGAGACTGCACTTGATTTCATTAATACCCTTGGCATATAGTGTTGTACCATAGATATTCCTTTCTCTATCTCTATATCTATAAAGTATATAAAGTTTAAATAATTGCTTAATTTAGTTATATCAGCTTAATATATATTTACATTATTTTTGGTCGTTTATTTTTTGACAAAATTCCGATATAAAGATAAGATTAAGTAATGAATGATTCTAAGATTAGCTCACTTGAAATAAAGGAACAGATTAAGATTGCAGATGAATTATATTCAAATGCGAAATACAAGAATGCTATTGATGTTTTTTATCCTTTGCTGGAAGCCGATAATATCAGTATGGCCGACAGATGTAAAGTATATAAAAAGTTAGGGTACAGTTTTTACAAATTAAAGGATTTTGATAGTGCAATATGTGTTTACGAACAAATGTTGAAATTCTGTACTGCTGATGCGCATACATACGACATGTTGGGCTATTTGTATTTTTATAGAGATAACGATAAATCTATAGAGTATTACCTGAAAGAAATGGAATTAAAGCCGGATATAAAGAATTTTGTAATGCTCACGCAGATTATAATAAAGAGCAAACACTATGAACTGAAAGATATAAAGAATATTTTTGAAAAATACGTTGATATTTTCCGGAATGACTTTTTGAAGGATAAAAAGCCGTTTAGTTATGATAGCAAAAGTTATGATAAAAATAAGAAATTAAAAATAGGGTATTTATCGTCAGATTTTCATGGACATGCAATGATGACGTTTGTTTTGCCTATACTGGAGCATCATAACAAGGAAAATTTTGATATAAATTTATATGATTGCTCAAAAAAATCCGATCATGTGACAGAAAGAATAAAAAATATCGGGTATAACTATAACAACTGTACGAATATGACAAATGAGGAAATTGCCGATAAAATTCATTCCGATAACATTGATATTCTTGTTGATTTAAGCGGCTATACTCATAAAGCGATTTGGTCACTAATATACAAACCTGCTCCTGTAATAGTTCAGTATTTAGGTTTTCTGGGTACATACGGAATGAAGGAAGTTGATTACATTCTTGCTGATAAATTTACCATTCCTGAAAATTTTGCGAAATATTATACCGAAAAGCCTATGTATATTGAATGCGGAATGAACAGATTTTGCTTTAATAATAAGGACCAAACTTTACCCGATATAACTCCGTTGCCTGTGTTAAAGAATAATTATATAACATTCGGAAGTTTTAATTGCACGTCAAAACTAAATACTTCAACTATCTTGTTGTGGTCAAAGGTTCTTAATGCCGTTCCCAATTCAAAACTGCTGATATACAGAACACAGTTACAGCAGCGGGATACTGACAGACTTATTCCGTTATTTAATAAGTTCGGAATTAGTCCTTACCGAGTCATTTTTGATAATACTCCGACAGAAAACAGTCATTTCAAATGTTATGATTATTGTGATATTGCCCTTGATCCGACACCTTTCAGCGGGTTAACAATAACTATTGAGCAGGCTTTAATGGGAGTTCCTGTCGTTACTCTGAACGGTATGACAATTAGTGCAAAAGGTGCAGCCAGAATAAATAATATGCTTGGTCAAGATAATCTTATTGCAGGGAATGAGGATGAGTACATCAAAATTGCTAAAAATTTATCAAGAGATGTTGAGAAATTGAAATGGTACAGAGAAAATTATCGTCAGACCGTCTTAACGTCAAAACTGTTTACTGATTACGAAACTTACGTCAGACAAATAGAAGAAGCTTATGAAAAAGCTTGGGCAGATTTTTGTGAAAGCTGATTAAATTTCCAAACCGCTGAACATCTGTAAAGAGGTTACTTTTTCAAGCAGCGGATAATTGTTGAGATTATTCGTTTTTACAAAATTTATTGCTTCGTTTCTTGCAAGTTCTAATATCTTGGCATCTTTTACTATATCAGATAGTATCAAATCAGGCAGACCGCTTTGACGTGTGCCTAAAAATTCGCCCGGACCTCTTAATTGAAGGTCTTTTTCGGCAATAACGAATCCGTCGTTTGTCTGGGTCATGATATTTAATCTCTCTCTTGTTTCAATAGAACGTGAACCTGAAACAAGTACGCAGTATGACTGCAAATCACTTCTGCCGACACGTCCTCTGAGCTGATGAAGCTGCGATAAACCGAAACGTTCGGCATTCTCTATAATCATAACCGTTGCATTAGGGACATCGACTCCGACTTCGACAACGGTTGTAGATACGAGAATATCGTATTTTTTATCCTTAAAATCTGCCATTACCTGTTCTTTTTCGTCATTTTTTAATTTCCCGTGAAGCAGTCCGATTTTATATTGCGGGAAAATTTCTTTCCTGAGTTTTTCTGCCTCTACGGTTGCGGCTTTTGCTGATAATGTTTCGCTTTCATCTATGAGCGGATAGACTACATAAGCCTGTCTGCCTGCCCTAACTTCTTTATCTATAAGTTCATATACGCTTTTATGGGAGAAGGTCAGGGCGGTTTTAATAGGTAATCTGCCTTTTGGCAATTCATCAATAATTGTTAAATCCAAATCACCGTGAACCGTCATCGCCAGAGTTCTCGGTATTGGGGTCGCCGTCATGGTAAGCATCTGCGGACTTGCAGCTTTTTTCTTTAAGATATTTCTTTGTCGTACTCCGAATCTGTGCTGCTCATCGACAACAATTGCTCCGAGGTTATTAAAATCCACATCCTCCTGAATAAGTGCGTGGGTTCCGACTGCAATATTTGTTTGTCCGTTTCTTAAATCCGTTCTGAATTTTTCTCTGACCCGTTTGCCCTGAGAGCCCAAGAACAGACCTACACTTAACCCCATAGGAGTCAGCCAGTTTACTAAATTGTTATAATGCTGCTGGGCAAGGATTTCTGTTGGCGCCATAATTGCACCCTGATAACCGTTTTCAACGGCAGCAAGAAGCATAATGCATGCTACAACGGTTTTTCCGCTGCCGACATCTCCCTGTAATAATCTTGCCATCGGGTGGTCGGAGTTGAGGTCGTGCAAAATTTCGTTAACAGCCTTCTTCTGTCCGCCTGTGAGTTCGAACGGTAAACTTTTTATAAATTGCCGGACAAGTCCGTTTTCTTTTATTTTCAAGTTCAGAGCTTTTTCTTTTGCACTAGCTTCACGAACTCTGACCATTTTCAACTGAAGTAAAAACAGTTCTTCAAATACCAGAGAAAATCTTGCCTGTTCGAGTTTATCCATTGTTTCGGGAAAATGTATCTGAGATACGGCTTCCTTTTTATCCATAATGCCTAACCGTTCTCTGATTTCATCCGGAATAATATTCACAATGTAATCTTTGTAGAGCGTAATTGCGTTGAAGATAGCTTTTCTCAGGACTTTTATGTTCAGATTTTCGCATACGGTGTATATTGGAACTATTCTTGCAAGGTTAAGGTTGGTTTGTTCTCCCGTCAAAAATTCCCCTGTCATAATGGAGTATGTTGGTTTGTCAAAGGTAAGTTTATTTGTGTAACTGTCACGTTTTACGGTTCCTGAGAGCATTATTCCTGCATTTTTCGGGAATTGTGAACGCATTCTCTCCTGAACATATTTGTTTGCTTTTGCGTTAAAGAACGTCAACTCAAGCTTGCCGCTTTCGTCCTGAATACCTACTTTTGTTATTGATAAGCCTTTTGCGGAATTGTATATCGAAACGGTTTTGATATAACCGAATACAGTCGTTGTTTCACCCTCCTTAAGCTGGCTAATCAGAGTTCTTGATGAATAATCAACATGTTTTCTTGGAAAATAGCATATCAAATCATTTGCGGTGTATATTCCGAGTTTGTTAAGCATATAGGCAATTTTCGGACCAACCCCTTTTACATACATAACATCGACTTCGTTGGGGTTTCTGGGAATGTCGTTTTTATTCTGTTCTTCTGGTTCGTTTTTTGTTTCTAATTCGGATTTAACGACTTTTACAAGCAAATCAACTGCCCGTTTTCTTTCAAGTACGGATGCTAAAGGGTAGTGCTCAAAAGTTTCAAGCAAAACCGTCCATTTTGGTTTTTTACCCGATTCTTTGTATTGTTTTCGGGCAAGTTTTCTGATAAATGACGAAAATGAATATTGTTTCCCCTGAATATCAATATATTTATATTTTCTCTCTACCTCAATTGCCTGTCGCAACTGATCTAAATTTTCTATCATAATCAGATTTTAGCACAATTTGAAAATAAGTGACTATATGTAAATTCTACACTTGACAAACTCAAAAAATATGACATAATGGTAATATAGCTGGAGGATTAAAACTATGACTACATCTGCATTTAAGGCATTTAGGGGGGGGGGCAGCCTCTCATAGCAAGCGTTTCGAGGGTTTTGATACTGCTTCGCAGAATACAATAACAAGTTCTCTCCAAGGGGGAGAACAAGATTTCTTAGTGAGCGATAGCGAACTTAGAAATCTAAGAGGGGGGTGGCTGAGCCACGACATTATAAGCTTCGCTCGCAGGAGTTTCATGAAAACAATATGTACAACCCCCTCCCGAAAATCTAATTTTCGCAGTGCTCAAATTGATTTTCTACCCTCACCCCTAGGAGAGGGCAAAAAGAAAGCTGCCTTCACTCTCGCCGAAGTTTTAATTACCCTCGGTATTATCGGTGTTGTTGCAGCTTTGACATTACCTACTCTTATTCAAAATTATCATGATAAAGCGACCATAACAAAATTAAAAAAGATGTATTCAACCCTCCAACAGGCATACCTGATGAACAAAGCACTGGATGAAATTAAACTAGGAAATACTCAAGCTCATAATGCAGAAGCCGCACAAGAAATTGCCGCAGTATTTGTTCCGTATTTACATATATCAAAAGACTGTGGCACGGATAAACCTGGTTGTGTTAACAGCGGAACTTATAAATATTTATCAGGGTCTAATGCAACAAATTATAATTATGGCGGTACTGCCGCATACAGAGTATTACTAAATGACGGATCATGTATATGGTTTAGGAGGGTGAATCCAAGTTTATTATCTGCAATTTTTTATGATGTAAACGGAGAAAATCCTCCTAATATGTGGGGTAAAGATTTATTTGAATTTGTTGTCGTTAATGACAGGGTACTACCTACCGGAATAGAAGGAACAGAACGTCTTTTTGATACTGACTGTAATCCGAACGGTCAGGGTATAGGTTGTGCTGCGTGGGTGCTTCAGCAGGAAAATTTTGAATACTTAAAATGTTCAGGACTTCAACTTAACGGACCGAAGAAAAAATGTAATTAATAATATAGCAGTATGGTGCTTGCCAGACTATTTTCCCGAAACTTATGGATAGGTTTCCCTAGCCGTTTTTTCGGATGAAAAGTTATGATAAATAATTTAAACTCTGATTTGATAGTTCAAAAAGGAGTTTTTATGAAACGTTTTTTATTCTTTGCTGTGCTTATAAGTGTTTTCTGGTTTATAAACAGTCCTGTGCTTGCGGATGAAAATGCAGATGCCTTAAAATTTTTCAGGCACTATGTCAATGCGGCAAATTCATACAGTTCTTCAATATTGGATATGTATTCACCTGATGCAAAAATTATAAGGCAGGTTATCACCCCTGAGGGGGAGCTTGTTGATGTTGAGGCGGATACGGATACTTACATAAGACAACTCAAAATCGGAAGTAAAGCGGCAAAACTCAGACAATACAAAAATAATTATACAAATATTACGACGGCAAAAACCGATAAAGGTATTAAAATTTCGGCTATGCGTCAGCCGTCAGGCGAAAAATATAAACTCAGATTTTATATGATTGTGAAAAAACAGTCCGACGGACAATGGAAAATAGTCGAAGAACTTATGCAGACAAAAGTTCAGACGTTTCTAAAATACGCAAAACGTTAGTTTATACCAAACTTAAATAACCGATATTTTTGGATTTTTGTTTTAAATCTTTTAATCTGTTTTTTGCAAACTGTGCCTGATTTAGCTGCGGTCTTTGGTTAATAAACTTGCGGTAATATCTTTGTGCATCCGATTTGTTGCCTGTTTTTTCAAGACAGGTTGCAATACCCAAATATGCATCTGCGTATGTCGGTACAATTTTTATAAGATTTATAAGTACTGCGCATGCTTCCTTATAGCGTTTTAATTTCATGAGAAGTCTTGATTTATGTTCGTATGCTTTAATATAATTCGGAGTATTTTCTATTAACTTCTGATAAATCATCAAAGCCATGTCTTCTTCTTCACATAGCTCATGCGCAACCCCAAGCTGTAAAATTGCACTCGGATTTTCAGGGTTAATTCTGATTGCACATACAAAATTCTTTATAGCTCCGCAGGGAATACCCTCTAAAAGGTGGCAGATACCCAATTCGTAAAAAGCTTCATAAAAATCCGGTTTAAGTTCGGTAGCTTTTTCTAAAGTCTTAATTGCTTTTGCATAGTTTCCGAGAGATTTGTAGCACAAGCCTAATCCGTAGTATGAATTCACATCATTTCTGTCGATAAGAATAGCATTAAGATAGATAGCAACCGCATCTTTGTACATACTTTGCTCTCTTAATTTATCGGCTTCTGTTGAAAACTTTTTAACAGCTCTCAAATTCGGCTTTGACATATATTTCGCTTTTTCTCTGTTCTCTTCCAAAACGACCTCTCTTAGTAAATATTCTAGCGATTTTTCGGGTTTAATAGAACAATCTTTGGATTTATAAAATATCAATCGTTGGATTTATTCTTTTGCTTGTGTTATAAATTTGTTATGAAGAAGATATTATTGTTATCGATTATATTTTGTTTAACGGTTAATTTGGGGTATGCAGAGGATATTTTTCTGGACGACTATACTCCGGTTCAACTGGAGCTTCCAAAATCCGATGTTAATTATAAAGGTTCGTTAATGGTTAATGACGATACCGCATTGCAGGAAATAATTAACAAACAGCATGAAAAAGACCTCGAAGATATAGAAGCTTTGTGGAAAGGTACTGTAGATAATAATCAGGTCATAGGATTTGCCCTGAAAAAGCTTGCAACTCCGGAAAGCCAAAGAAGAATCCATTCATCACTTATGTCAAAGACAATGTCGGCTCTTATTGCCGGAGCTTCTTTTGCACCTGCTTTTATGGGCGGGAATTATCTTACCCAGACGTCAGCTTTTGCTGCAGGCAGATTAGCGCAGAACTTAATCAATAAAAAGAATGTGCCGACAGAAGTTCCTTTGACGGATACCGAGATGATTGAATTGGCAAGTCTGGTTGAAAATCTGCAGGATAGAATTATTACGGCATACTATAATTATAAAAATTCTCTTTCTCAGTTAAAGGAAACCCGTTCAAGATTATTGTTGTATAACAGAAATTTCGGAAAAGCCATGGAAGAGGACGATTTGCTTGAAATAACCATATCCTCATCTCTGTATGATAATATGCACATGCAGGAGTTGTATTATCTTGAACAGGCAAAAAAATATCACCTAGAACTTCAGAGGTTGGCGGGCAAAAAGGTTGTTGACGGGTTACATTTGTATCAGTACAACTACAATACAACTCTTTATAACGCAGGAGGGGCAAAATGAAGAAACTTTTAGCAGTATTCCTCCTTTCTTTGATGTGTATGCCGGCATTTGCTGATGTCGAATTAAAAGACATAAATGAAGCAAATGTCAGAGAACCGTCTTTTCGTGTCGGTTTAACCGATGACCCCGAAAAGAAATATGTTGAAATTAAACAAAATATTTATGAGGATTCTTTTAAAGCCGATAAATCTCAAATTGATACCGAAGATTTAACTTATGCGGATTTGAGTATTAAAAGAATGTCCAAAGAGATTTCAAAAGAGCTGGAATTAGATGAAACCGATATGTATGAGGATTTGACACTTCTTTGGCAGGGTGCCGCATCAAAAAGCGATACGATTAATTTTGCCTTGTATAAACTTGCAAATCCTGATGAGGGAAAACCAAATGAACATTCCGTAAAAAAAGTTCTTATGACAATCGCGAGTATGTCAACTCTTGTCGGTGCAGGAGTAGGTAATCCGGTGATAGCCGCAGGTTCTATGTTAGGCAGTAATATCTTTAGTATTATGGGTCAGGATACAAAAGCCTTAAATTATAAATATACAAAAGTTACCGATGCAGATATGATTATGTTGATCCGAAAAATCGAAGATTTGCAACAGTTGACGGTAGATTTGTATCAGGATTATATGGCTGCGAAAAAACAACTTGATTTAACAACCCAAATAGCCGACCAGAGAAAAAGATATTATGAATCTGCACAAAGCCTGTCAAGAGAAATAGTTCTTATTACGGATGCATATTACAGAACGGCACTTGATGAACAGGTAAAAGCCCGCTCCGACTTTTATACAAAAAGAGCCGCATTAGAGCAGTTTGTCGGGAATGAAGTTTTTGAACAGTTTGAAAAGAATTTGACCAAGAGAGAGAATGATTTATAATGGTTAAATTTATCCCATACAGCATTAATTCAGGTGCGGAAAATATGAGAATTGACAATGAGCTGCTGGAAACCGCAATCTCTGAGCAGTCAAATGAGCCGATATTCAGACTATACGGCTGGTCACCCGCATGTATTTCTTTAGGGAAAAATCAATCGGATAATTTTCTTGATACCGGTTTTTTAAAAGAGATTAATGTCGATGTTGTAAGACGTCTGACCGGCGGCAGGGCATTATTGCATGATGATGAAATCACATATAGTTTTGTTTGTCCAACAAGTTATTTGAAGCACGGAGAAAATGTCGTTAAATCTTATATAGAAATTTCACAAATTTTAATTGATAAATTTAAGCAAATCGGGATAGAACTTGATTTTGGCGGCGGGAAAAAAATTGATACCAAATACGATTATTGTATGCTTATTTCAACGGGAGCAGACCTTTGTTACGAGGGGAAAAAATTAATAGGCTCCGCGCAATGCCGAAAACAGGGGTATATTTTGCAGCACGGTTCAATCTTATATGATTGTAACAGAGAATTGCTGGAGAAAATTTTTCATGAGCATGTGGATGCTTCAGGCATAACCACGATAAAAGAAATAAATCCGAATTTGACAAAAGATGATATTATAGCTTTATTCACCCCGTAAACATAACAAAAAGACCGGACTTTGCCGGTCAGAACCACATAGTAAACTCTCTTTTTGAACACTTATATCGAGTATATTTATCTCTTTCTCATATTCCCTTTTATCAACAGCCAAACCTATTTTTCAATAGCTTTTTCTGTTTCTTCAATCTGTTTAATTAAGAATTTCAATCTGTCTTTGAAAAATTCAAGAAACAGTCCGATTTCATTCTTAAAACTGTAGGCACCCGGCCATATAGCATATTTATACATTTTCTTTGCTCCTTAAAGTTTCTAACCTTGTAATTTTTATTACGGAAAATTTTTTTAAAACTTTAGAAATTCTTTCAGTTTTGTAAATTTTTTGTTACATTTTGCGCAAAAAAATCCGAACCATGTTCGGAATCGGTGGATAAATAATTAGAATTACAGATTAGTTTAAGAATATATTTTGTAAAGGTTATTTTGATAATTTAAAACTATTTGGATAAGAACGAACAGAGAAAATATGTTCATAAAGTTGGTGTATCCGTTATACCCTATCCACAGCATTACAGCAGCAACAACAAAGCTGAAAATATAGTAACGACGGCGGGTGTTTGTTTTTTGTGTTCTTAGGATTTTGTTTATGTTAGAAATATAAACGCTGTTTGCGGGATTAAATTTTACGGCACGATTCAGGTACATAAGTGCAGCTGCGTAGTCGTGTTTATATTTATAAAGAAATACTGCGTAGTCATTATTTAGAGATGCATTACAGGGATTAGTTTTTAAGGCTTTCATATATTCATTTTCCATTTTTTCTATCGTATTCATTTTGTGTTCTCCTTATTTCCTCTTCACAAATATATAGTACATGCCCGATACGTCAAAAACGGTCAAATTGAAATATAAAAATTTCAGGCTTTTAATTTTTTCAGATAAATGCTAAAATATATGCAGATTTATGGGGCTTAAACAAGAAAAGAGGACATAATGATAGATGAAGCCATAAAAAAACTTATTTCGTACTGTATCGAAAATAATCTCGTAAATATACTTGATAAGACATTTATTACCAACAGGATTCTTGAAGCTGCAGAAATAAGCAGCTATACCGAACCGGCGGAAGATTATACAAATGTGGATTTGGAAGAAGTTTTAAGCGAAATATCAGATTATGCCGCAGCTCATAATGTTATAGAAAACACAAAAGAGGCAAAAGACAGATTAGAAACAAAAATCATGGCATCGGTAATACCTATGCCTCATGAGATTATAGATAATTTTAAAAAAATGTACAGAGTTACCCCGAAAAGAGCCACAAGCTGGTTTTTTAAATTTTCAAACGATTCTAACAGAGTAAAAAAATCAATTATTACAAACGATATCCGCTGGGCTGTTTCTTCAAAATACGGCAGATTTGATTTAACAATAAATATGACCAAACCTGAATGTGCAAATTTTGACCCGACCGATGAAGAAGCCGTAAAATATCCGAAATGTCTGATTTGTGCCGAAAACGAGGGTTATGCCGGCAGAGAAGGTTATCCGGCAGGACATAATATAAGGAATATTCCGATAACCGTAAATAATGAAAATTGGTTTTTTACATATTCTCCGTATTTTTACTTTAACGAACACTGTATTGCATTTAATTCCGAACATAAACCTATGGAGATAAATAAAGATACAATTACCAAATTATTTGAATTTATTAACATATTTCCGCATTATTTCGTAGGTGCAAATGCAGATTTACCGATTATAGGCGGCGGAATTTTATCTCATGAGCATTTTCAGGGTGGTAATCAGGAGTTGGCAATAGCAAGAGCTTCTGTTGAAAAATATTATACCCTTAAACGATTTGAAGATGTCCAGATTGGTATATTAAACTGGCCGGTATCAACAATACGTTTGAGATACAGGGATTATACAAAACTTATAAAATGCGCCGATCATATAGTTTCAAGATGGAAAAGTTATACCGATGAATCCGTAAATATCTATGACAGAATTGGCGGTGTAAGTCATAATTCGGTGACACTTGTTGCAAGAAAAACGGGTGATTTATATGAAATGGATATTGTATTAAGAAACAATATGACAACGCAGGAGTTTCCTGACGGATTATATCACACTTATCCACAGTATCAGCATATTAAAAAAGGAAATATCGGTTTAATGGAAGTATTGGGGCTTGCTATACTTCCTGCGCGTTTAAAAGAAGAATTAGATTTAATTGCACATAAAATTCTCAACGGCGAGGATTTGAGAGCCGATGAAAAAACCGCTAAACATGCGGCATGGGTTGAGAGCTTCCTGCTGGAATATGATGATATTTCTGATGATAATATCATGGAAATTATACAAACAGAAACAGGGCATGAATTTATAAAAATGTTAGAATGTGCGGCAGTATTTAAACGGGATGAGCAGGGACAAGCTGCATTTGCAAGATTTATGGCATCATTAAATTCCTAGTATTGGAAAAATCTGTCGAAATCAACATCATCAAAGTTACAGAGCAGTCTGTAAACATCATCATCTTCATCCATTCTCTGGAAATTATAATTATCAAATTTCCAATATTTGGGGTTAATCCCCTTAACATTAACCAAGCCCGAATCTTTCAGTATGACAAGTTTCTTTTTAACGATTTCAACAGGAAGATTAACGATTTTGGCAAGTTCAACAGCGGTTATACCTTTATCGCTGCTGCATTTTTCGGGTGTCATAAACATCAATTCCAACCCGACGCTTTTTAATGCTTTGTCTTCAATTTCTTCCTGATAGTCATACATAATAAGATAATACAAAAAAATATTTAACTTTTTATCATTCTTTTAGAGGGTTTTAACGTACTTTGGGCAAAACGAAAGTTTTATCGATTGGTAAGGGTTTGGGTATGCTGTGAATAAAAAGAAAGTCTCGTCGATTGGTAAGGGTTTGGGTATGCTGTGAATAAAAAGAAAGTCCAGTCGATTGGCAAGTGCTTATGAATAGGGCTTTAGACAAAAAGAAAGTCTCGTCGATTGACAAGACTTATAAATATACATTTACCCCACAACATTTATAGCATGGAAGAATTTTTTTGTCAAGCATAAATTTTTTAATTGTAAATATTATGCTGTTTTACCTTTTTTAAAGAATAGCAATAGCGGTATAATAACAAGACAGAGAAGTCCAAAAATCCTGAATGCATCCATAAATGCCCAAAGGGTAGATTGTTTAATAAGCTGTCCATACATTGAATATTGCGCCATATATGTTGCCATATCCTGGCTGTTGTATTGCATTAAAGCTCCGGCAGTGGTCTTTAAGTGTTCAGCATAAACGGGGTTCAGTTCGTTCAGATTTCCTACCATCATGTTCTGGTGAACCTGAGCAAAACGTGTAAGCATAGTTGCAACGAGTGATGTTCCTATTGCTCCCCCAATATTTTTGAATAAGTTTTGTAAGCCGGAGGCATTTGTCATCTGCTGATTTGAAAGGGTTTCCATTGACAGGTTAATAATCGGAATCATTGCAAGACCTATGCCAAAACCCATAAGACAGTTTGGTATCATAATATTTATCTGTGCTATTTGTAGATTTAAAAATCCGAATGCAATACCTGCGCCGCCAAGGAATAACAAACCTGCGGCGACGAGTTTACGTTTGTCTACCCTGTCTGCAATAAGTGCGCATACAATTGTCGCGGAAAAACTTCCTATTCCTCGCGGCATCATTGACATTCCGCTTAAGAAAGCTGTATATCCCATCATGCTTTGTAAAAATTGCGGTAAAATAGCTATTGATGCGTACAGTACCGAAGCCATTATAACCTGAATAAAGGTTCCTATTACAAATTCCTTATTTTTTAATACGCTTAGGTCAACAAGTGTTTCTTTTCTGGCAATTTGTGATATGAAAAAACAAATTCCAAAAATACAGGAAAAAGTAAACAACCAGCAAATCCATGGGGCATTAAACCAATCGGCATTATTACCTTTATCGAAGAATATTTGTAAAGTGCATAGCCATAAAATAAGGAATAAAAACCCCATACCGTCAATTTTAACGTTTTTTTGTCGGTGAGCATACGGGGGGTCAAATAAAATACTTTTTGCCAAGACAGCGGCAATGCAGCCTAGAGGTACGTTAATAAAGAATATCCATGGCCATGACCAATTATCCGTAATCCAGCCCCCGAGCATAGGTCCGATAATCGGAGCTATAATTACGCCCATACCGAAAATTGCCATAGCTGTGCCGCGGCGTTTTTTGGGGAAGCTTTCCATCATAATTGCCTGAGACAGCGGGACAATACCGCCACCGCCAGCACCCTGTAATATTCTGTAAAATACCATCTGTCCCAAAGAAGTTGCTGTTCCGCAAAGGAATGAAGCAATGGTAAATAACAGAACGCTTATTACGTAGAAGTTTTTTCTTCCGAACAGTTTACTGAAAAAGTCAACGGAAGGAATTACAACACCGGATGAAATCAGGTAACTTGTCAAAATCCACATGCTCTCATCCCGGGTAGCGGAAAAGCTGCCTGCCATATGGGGTAATGCAACATTTGCAATAGTACCGTCCATTACATAAATAAAACATGCCAATAATACCGGCATGGTGCTTAGCCATGGGTTTTTAGGCAGATATTTTTCATCATCATCAATTTGAGCTGTATTTTCCATAATTTTAGTTATTCGTTAATATGAACTTTAGGTACAACAGACATTCCGGGTACGATGTTATATTCATCCGGATTAATTTTTTCTGTAAATACAATTTTAACAGGTATTCTTTGAACAATTTTTACAAAAGAACCAACGGCATTTTCCGGCGGGAACAGGCTTGATTTTGCACCTGAACTCCTTTGTATGCTGTCAATTTTGCCTTTGAATACTTTATTTGGATAAGTATCAACTTTAATATCAACAACCTGTCCGGGTTTCATACCTTTAAGCTGATTTTCTTTAAAGTTTGCGACAATCCAAACTTCGTTGGGAACGATGACGCATAAGGGTGAACCAACATTAACGTACATTCCTTTCTCGACGCGTCTGTTTGCTATGGTTCCGGTTTGAGGTGCATATATTTTTGTATATTCAAGGTTTTTGGAAGCCTGTTCTTTGGCTGCTTTTAATGCTCTTAAATCAGCATCAGCAACTTTATCGTCACTGTCGGAAAGAATAGCTTGTTCAGCATTGGTCAAATTAGCCTGAGCAGAATCGTATTTTGCCTGAGCTGCATCTAATGTTTGTTTTGAAACAGCGCCTTCTTCATACAATTTTGTATATCTGTCCAAATCTTTTTTCGCAAGTTCAATATTTGATTTTGAGGCTGAAAGGTTTGCTTTTGCATTTTGCTGGTTAAGGAGCATTCTTTCATAAGCCGCATCAGCCTTATCAAGACTTATTTCATAATCAGTAGGGTCAATTTCGGCGATTAAATCCCCTTCATTAACCGGCTGATTGTCTTTAATGTAAACCTTGATTATGTGTCCGCTGACTTTTGGAGCGACAGATACTGTTGTTGTTTCAACATAGGCATCATCAGTAGTTTGGTATTTTAAGGAATCAAAAATGAAGTATGCAATTCCTATTATCATAATAACTAACAAAACAAGAGTAATTGTTCTTTTAACTCCTTTTATTTGTTTTTTCTCTTTTTCTTTTACTTCTTCAGTATTTTCTGTTTTTTGCTGTTCTTCCATTTTTACCTCTTACATTTATATTTTATTTTCGATTTGTTTTTCCATATTTTCTCGTAATTTTCTTATAGACAGTCTTACAGAATCAAATTCTTTCTGAGGAATTTTTTCTGTTATTTTGTGATATTTATCTATAATCAAATGATTTATTCTGTTAAGCTCGTCAGAACCGTCTTTTGTAATATCGACTTTTTTTATAAGACGGTTATTTTTTGTATCTACTGTACGGACGATTAAACCTTTAGCTTCCAGATTATTGAGTATTCTGCCCGTATTGGCTCTGTCAAGCAAGAGCAGTTTAGACAAATCACGCTGGCACAGAGACGGGTTACACATGATAATATCCAGAGTGCAGTATTCTCCCGGAGAAATTTCAAAATTTAATTCTTCAAATACTTGATCAGCATGAAATTTCAATATGCGAGCCATTTGTTTAAGCTCGTAGAATATGCTTTCAGTATAGTGCGGTATTTTGTCCGAATTGTTTTTTGTCATAGTATTTTGTTTATATTTTGTATTCAAATATTGTTGTAAAAAAAATGTGTTGCATTTACAACAATATTATGCTAACATATTAAATATAAAAAAGCAAGAGATTATTAAAAAGGAAACAATAAGTGAAAAAGACTTTAGCGGCAGCACTTTTAGTATGTATGTTGGGAATAAATACAATACCGGTTTTTGCAAAAACATCAACCGATAATTCCCAAAAATCTCCAAAAGTTTTTAAGAGCATGGTTAAAAAAAGTAAACACCAAAAGTCGGATGCATATAAATATGATTATGTTAACATTCAATGGTGGGATAATTTCAATGATAGCAATTTGAGCGGATATATAAACAGAGCTATTCAAAACAATTATGATTTAAAAATGGCAACATTAGCCGTTGAAGAGTATTATCAGGCAACAAAAATTCAGTTTGCAAGTGAGTTGCCTACTATTGGTGCAGGATTTGCTCCCGCCTATGCAAAAATGCCGGGTAAATCATCTTGGGACTGGTCTTTTGCTACCCCTGCTTATGTTAATTATGAAGCTGATATTTTTCTTAAAAACAGAGATAAAACAAAAGCTTCCAAAAAACAATATGAGGCATCACAATATGATGAACGTGCGGCATATATAGCAATTGCCGGAGCTGTTGGTGCAACTTATCTTAATATAGTAAGACTTGATAAAATTATTGAGTTGCAGTCAAAAATTGTTGCAACAAGGCAGGATATATATAATTTGATGCTTATAAGTAACAAGGAAGGTTTGATTTCAACTGCGGATACGATACGGGCAAATAAGTCGCTTGTTGCAGGACAGACCGAATTAATAGAATTTCAGAAGCAGCGTGAAAAATTAATGCATGCACTTGCCGTACTTATTGGTGAAAGTCCTGATAATATTTCCGAATTGGCAATTACGCCTTATGATAAAATTGATTTTACGGGTGTAATTCCTGAAGAAATATCATCGGATATAATTGTTCAGCGTCCGGATTATATGAAAGCGGAAACAATGGTAGAAAAAGCCGGTATAGATGTGAGAGTTGCCAAAAAGGAATTCTTACCGACGATTAATCTGACCGGTGTAGCTTTATTTAATGCGTCGACTCTGGGCAGTGCATGGTCAACCAAGGGAATGTTGGGGGCATTAGCTGCAGGTGCAATGTTACCTTTATTTACAGGTGGTGCTAGAGTTGCTAATCTGAGATTAAAGAAAGCGACTTATGAAAGGTTATTGCAGGACTATTACAAAACCAATTTGACTGCAATACAGGAGGTTAATGACTCACTTGTTTCCGTTAAGAAGGACAGAGAAAAAATGGAGGCAACACTAAAGCAGGCAGAATTAGAAAAAAATGATTATGCCTATACCCAAAAGAAATATAATCAGGGTGTAATTTCAAGGCTTGATTTAATTCAGGTTCAGGAAAATCTTCTTTCTATGGATAAACTTGTAGCCCAGCAAAACATAGAATGTATGGTTGATTATATAGGTTTATATAAAGCTGTTGGCAGTAAATTGTAATTATGGTATAATTGTTTTATAATTTATAATAAATATAGTCATCCTCCAATTACTTATAAATTAAGTAATAGGACCCGATAAACAAAAAGTTTATCGGTTTTTTTTAGCTTGTTTACATAAAAATTTCAAGTAGTATTATAAAATCAAAAGGAGAGAAAATATGTATCACGTTTACACAGAAAAAGATTATTCAGAATTTTCAAAAACATTAATAGGCGAATTTACGGATCTTGAAGAAGCTATGACAAAAGCAAGATCAGCTATAGAAAACAGACCCGAATTAAGATACATAGTAGAAGAAACCGACGGGCATGTTAATAATTACGGAGAACTTATTACCACAGTAATTGCTGAAAGTGATTAATAATAATTTTTATACTGTAGTTTTTTCTAAAACAGGTTCTTCCGACATACTTTCAGGTTTAGGAAAGTCGTGTTCATATTCTGCGTTTTTGGAAATTTCTTCACACCATCTGTAGGTGATTTCATCATCCGGAAGTTTATATGAAATAGGTTCGCAAATATGCAGATTTACGGTCTGTCTTTTAAATGGGAATAATTTCGGATAACCTGAAAAATTGCCTATTGCAACCGGAATAATGTCAGCTTTAACTGCTTTTGCAATAACACCAAACCCTCTTTTTATTCCTTCAAGTTTACCGTAAGGTCTTGTTCCACCCTGAGGAAATACTGCAAGTGCCCATTTCGTTGTAAAAATATCTTTTACTGTTTTAAAAGTTGCAATTTCCGGTTTGTTTCTGTCAACGGCAAATGCACCTAATGATATAACCAAATTAGTAAATTGTTTCAGCTCATTATCAGCTTCAAACAGTTCTTTTTTTGCCATAAAAGCCATAAGTCTTTTTGTTGCAAATGCTATTAAAAACGGGTCAAATATGGATACATGATTTGCTGTATATATGAATTTCCCATTACTGTTTCGTTTTGGGATGTTTTCAGTGCCCGTAATTTTATATTTATAAAATATAGTGAAAAACGGAACTGCTACAAGGTATAAAAACGACAGATACCAGACGGATCTCCAAAAGCCGTATTCTTTAGCATATCTTCTGTTATAGTTTCGTTGTTCCTTCATCATAATCTCCATCTATTCTTCTATACCCGTTTCTACAGGGGGTTCTTCTGTTGCTATGTACTTAAATCCGGTCAGTTCTTGAATGGCATTTGCCCATTGTTCAAGCATTAAATCCAAATCATCGTTATATGGTATCGGTTTGCCTATGTTTACGATAATCTTGCCTGAAAACGGTATTCGTTTAACTTCATTTGTACCTATGATACCTACAGGCAAGACGGCACATTTTGTTATTTTTGCTAATCCCGCAAAACCTTTGGATACTCCGGTAATTGTTCCGGGAACTCCTCTTGTTCCCTGCGGAAATATTCCGAGTACCCAATTACTGTTTTTGATGTTTTTAACAGTTTTTATGGTTGACGGGGCAAGGCTTTCTCTGTTTACGGAAAATGCTCCGAGCCAATCTATCCACCATCTGAGGAATCTTATATCAAATAATTCTTTTTTTGCCATAAATGCAACACTTCTCGGAAATACCGATACCATTAACGGCGGGTCAAGTGTTGATAAGTGATTGGGACATACAATATATTCATTGTTGTTTGGCACATTTTCCAGCCCGTGAACTTCAAGTCTGTATACCAATTTAAATCTAATCATATAGAAGATTTTGCATACTAAAAATTGAAATAAACTTCTCCAACGGTTAAACTGTTGTGCTGTACGTACGGAATATGATTTTTTCTCTTTTTTTTCTTTTGTCATAGATAATGTTACTCCCTAATCCTGATTGGAATTGTAGCATGAATTACCGTATTTTTCAATCTTTTATATGATTACAATTTTAATTAAATCTATATAATGGAGCTGAAAGGATATTATTATGGAAAAAATAACAACAGTATATTATTACATTGCACTATTCTCAACTACTTTATTTGTTTTAAAAATGTTATTATTTTCTGTATTTGGCGGTGATACCGAGGTTCATACAGATTTCACATCTTCGATTGAGACAGAAACATCATTTGATTTTATATCTATTCAGTCAGTATTAGGTTTTCTGATGGGATTCGGATGGATGGGGCTGACTTGTATTAAAGTTTGGGGTTTGCCTGCATTTGCCGTTGCCCTGATTTCAATTGCATTTGGGTTATTAATAATGTTTTTGGCATCATATACAATGTATTTGGTCAAAAAATTAAATAAAAGAGTTATTAAGGATTTGTCAAAGTCTGTAGGACTTATAGGCAGAGCTTATACCAATTTTGTCCCTAACGGTGAAGGGCAGATTGAAATAAGTTTTAATGAACAATTATCTATTGAAGAGGCTGTAAATACCACATCAGAAGAAATAAAAGCTTTTGACAGCGTTAAAGTCTTAAAATATGAAAATAACAGATTATATATAGAAAAAGCATAAGAAAAGGAGATTATTATGGATTTATTAACATTTATGACGGTAATCAGGGTTCCGGTGCTGATTTTGCTTGCTATTGCAATATTCTTTGCAAACCAGTACAAACGTTGTCCGTCAAACAAAATTATTGTAATCTACGGTAAAACCGGCGGAAATAAAACCGCAAAATGTGTTCACGGCGGAGGTACATTTGTTATTCCGTTAATTCAGGACTATGCGGTATTATCGTTAGAACCTATGACAACAGATATTGACCTGAAAGGTGCACTTTCTAAAGGTAATATCCGTGTTGCAGTTCCGTCAACATTTACTTTTGGTATTTCTACCAAAGAAAACATAATGATTAATGCTGCAGAAAGACTTTTGAACTTGAGTAAAAGTGAAATCATTGTTCAGGCAAGCGATATCATTTTAGGTCAATTACGTCTTGCAATCGCAACATTAACAATCGAAGAAATTAACCAGGACCGTGAAAAATTCCTCGAACAGATTAATGCAAACGTTAATACAGAGCTTAACAAAATCGGTCTTGAAATTATCAACGTAAACATCAAAGATATTACCGATGAATCAGGCTATATTGACGCTATCGGTAAAAAAGCAGCTGCTGAAGCTATCAACAAAGCTAAAGTTGAAGTTGCACAACAGGAAAAACTCGGTGCTGTCGGTGAAGCTGAAGCTAATAAAGAAAAAGAAGTACAGGTTGCCGAACAAACAGCTCAAACCTTAATCGGTAAAACCAACGCAGAAAAAGAACAACGTGTCCAAACCGCTAACATTAATTCATCTGCGGTAATCGGTGAAGCTGAAGCAGAAAAAATCAGAGAAGTACAGGTTGCCGAACAGTTAGCTCAAACTCAAATCGGTAAAACTAACGCAATGAAAGATCAGCGTATTAAAACAGCTAACCTTGAAGCTCAGGCAGTTGAAGGTGAAAATATTTCAAAAGCAAACATCGCTGAATACAATGCTACATTGGCTGTTAAACAGGCTGATGCATTCCGTGAAGGGGAAGTCGCAAAAGCTAACGCTCAGCGTGATGTATTATTAGCTCAGAAAGAGCAGGAAGAAGCTAAATTAAAGAAAGAAGAACTTGCAAGACAAGAAGTTGAAAAACTTAAAATTCAGGTTCAGGCTGATGCAGAAGCTGAAAAGGCAAGACGTATCGCTTATGGTGAAGCTGATGCTATCAAAGCTAAATATTTTGCGGAAGCAGAAGGTGTGAAAGCCGTATTGGAAGCTAAAGCAAAAGGTTACGAAGAACTCGTTAAAATCAGCAATAATCGTCCTGAAATTGCAACAAGCTTCTTAATGATAGAAAAAATCGAAGATCTTGTTTCCAAACAGGTTGAAGCTATTAAAAATATTAAATTTGATAAGATTACTGTTTGGGACGGCGGTTCAGGTTCAGCTAACGGTTCAACTACCGCAAACTTTATGAAAGATCTGATTAAGGCTCTCCCTGCAATGCACGACCTTGCAAATCAGGCAGGTATTGAATTACCGCAAATCTTAGGTAAGGTAGATAACGGAATTGATGAAGAAAAAACCGTTGCTGCCGCAAAGCCTGCAAATAAAGAAAGCAAAAAATAATTTCTGTAAACACATAAAGAAGCCCTGAATTAATTCAGGGCTTCTTTGTTGTATATTCTATACTATACATGGAGGATAAAACCGCCTTTATCGGCGTTTTCAAGCTTTTCACCTTCGATTTTTGCTCTCAGATTTTTAATATATTTGTAAACATAATCTCTTGGTAAATCAAGTAATACTGCTAAATCTTTAGCATAAACAACTTCATTTTTATGTTCTGCAAAATAATCGAAAACTTTTTGTTCTCTGTCGGTAAGAGCTTTTCTGAATACAACTCTGACTTCATCCCTTAAATCATCTCCGGTTGACTTAGCCGACATAACTTCCGCAACTGCTTTAACAGCCTTTGGAGTCTTTGGAGCTTTAGCTGTTTCTTTTTTAGCTTTAGCTGGTTTTGTTTCCGGTTTAATTTTTTCAACAGCTCCTGCAGCTGATTTTCCGGCTGCGGACTTAGTTGGGGCTTTCTTTGCTCTGGCAGAGTTATTATCATCGCTGATACTAAGTTTTAATTTAGAAATTGAGAACGGAGATGGTGAGATTTCCTGTTCTCTGTCAAATGCACGTTGTGCAATTGTTGTTATACGTTCGGTCTTAGGTTGAGACCAGCTTTCATTATAAGATATAACCGGTTGACCGTGTAATACAATATCTGCGAGGTCGTTGGTAGGTTTATCTTCCGCTATTTTTTTCCCTAATCTGGCAGCATATTCCTCTAAAGTAATTTTTTCTAATGAGCTTCTCCATTGTTTAATCTCTTCTTTGCTCAGGTATTCTGACATTCCTTATCTCCTTAACTAATCCGGTTATTCAAACTTTGTATAAATACTCTAGCATGAACCATGCCAAAAAGTTCAAAATGTTTCATAACGTAAATTTTTATCAAGAAAGGTAACAATTTTTTTGTTTTTTGAGCGAAATACTGTAAAAAATATTATTAAGTGGTTATATCAGTTACCTGAATTTTTGCGTTTATCTGTTTTTATTAAATTTTTCCCATCTGTAGTGGTATTCTTTTTCGGCTTCGGCGGCATCTTGTTCGGTATATTTATATCCGGAAAGGCTTATCAAAATTCTCCCTTCCGATGCCTCAAGAAGCTTTTGTTTAATTTTATACGGATAAGTTTCATTCCCCTCTAATTTGCCGTTATGAATCTCTCTTATAACATCATCTATATACATCTGTGCATAATTCGGAATTTTAGGAAAACGTTTTATGTACCATAAAAGCGGCATATTTTCCCTGAAACGGTTTCCGCTTGCTGTCGTCCAAAGAAAATTGCCTATTGTGTTAAGTCCGCCCATAGACTGGGGAACAATATGCTCTATGGAACCTGTTGATGCAATGAATATACGTCTGACGGCTTCAGTATGAGTTCTTGATGCATATTTAACTATGAATGCGTGTTTGCTGCTGCCTGATGTCGGTAAAAACAGAGCTTTATTTTTTATGTCGCCGAAAATTTCCTTTTCGTTTTCTTTTGGGTTAATTTCATCAAGGGAATTTAAGAAAGCTTTTCTCTTAAATGTGTCTTTTTTATTATCACTTAGTATTAGCTGACGGCAGAGAGTGGTTTTTTCTCTGAGTTTTATTGCAGTTGATGGTGAAAGTTTACAGGACAGGGAATCCACATCATCAAGTACACAAAATTCTTCAAGTTTTAACCTTGTCAGACTGTTCGTGTATAGCATTTGTAAGCAATTTTGAATATTATCATCAGGATTAAGTTTGGCGAAATCTTTCAAAATTGCATAAACAGATTTTTCTGTCGGCAGCAGATTATCCGAATAGTCAGACAAAAGAGTAACTGCTTCCGACGCGGTTTTACAGTTCGCAAGGCCCCTTTCAAACGGTTTCAGAGCAGTGCCGGGGATAATTTTTATTCCCCGATAGGGGCAGGTTATATTTCTTAGTTTGCGCAACGGTTTTCCGGCTGATGTCGAACCCTCAAAAGGTATATCATAGTACAGTCGTAAATAATTTTCTTCATTGATTATTGTGTTATTTTCCATATCAGGCTTGCAGAAATGTTATATTATACTCTGTATCTATATTATAACATTTATTTATACAGCCCGCAATATGGTACTCTATACTACTTCGGTTATTTCTTCACCGTCTTTGATATAAATTTCTTTTAAAGGGGTGGGTTTTCCGTCATAAATTTCTATTTTTAATGCTTTTTGGGAATTCCAGCTGGATGCACCATAAGTTATTTTAGCCGGCTTATCTGTTCCGTGAATATATTCTATATCTTTTACAATCGTACTGTTATCGTTCTCTTTGATTTGCAAATTTCTTAACAGTCCTTTATCATCATACCGGTATTCAGTATGATTAATTTTATCACGGATATTACTCCAATCAAAAGTTCCATCCGAATTATAGTAATACACTGTATGTTTACGATCTTTTTCAAAAGAAAGCCAGCTTATTTTTCCATCAAGAACTGATACTGTAGCATCTGTATTATAGTAATATTCTGTATCTTTTGAACCTTGATATACATAATCTAATTTACCTTTATCACTATATTTAAGAAAATATTTTTTATCCCCTATTATCAATTCTTTTATAGATTCAGGTTTACCTGTCATATTAAATTTAGACATATCAAATCCCATTTTTTCCAATTCTTGGATAGTCGGAGCTTTAATAGTCAACATTTCTTTTTCTATTTTGGGTAATGAAGTATCTAATTTTGCATCGATAGCTGCTTTTTCGGCTTTTGTGATAGTTTTAGCTTTTGGAGGTTCAGCTATTGTTTCAACCTTTGTTGGAGTTTGTTCTTCTTTTGGTGTTTCAACTTTTGTTTCGCTGCCTGATGGAATAGGTTCTTCTGTTGTTGTTTTCTTTTTGCCTCCGTATACAAAATCAGGTTCTTTTTCTGTTATATGTTCAAATTCTTCTGTAGTAATTTCTTCAACTTTTGTTTCGCCACCCGGTTTAACATGTCCTGCGGCATCACCGGCTTTGTGTTCTGCGGCTTTTTCTCCGCCACCCAGAGCTTTTTGAAGTCCTGTGCCAAGTTTACCTTTACGTCCGGCAACTCCCAATCCTATCAAAACAGCAGCCGCACTCAAACCGATTGACCAATTTCTTACGGTATGACTTTTTTTATAATCAAGCGGATTTGCAATATCATCGGTATTTTCTGAATAATCATATTCTTCTGTTTCTTCGGATTCATCAGAAACTTCTTCCGTTTCTGTTTCCTGTTCAACCGATTTTTCCTGTTCTTTAATTTCTTCCTGCTTTGCGGTCGGTATATTACTTAACAACGATGAGGTAAAACTTATTCTTTGAATACTCATTTCTAACCTTTAAATTTCTAACACATATATATAAAAACTTATAAACTGAATATTTTGCTCAAATGATTTGAAAATAAAAAGCTTTTTTTACAAAAATTAAAACAAATATGCCGCAATTATAGCAAAAATAATGAGCGGAATATTGAAATGTAAAAATGTCGGGATACAAGTATCAGAAATATGATTATGCTGACCGTCTGCGTTTAATCCTGCAGTAGGACCTAAAGTTGTATCGGAAGCCGGAGAACCGGCATCTCCCAATGCTGCAGCTGCCGCCAAAATCACAATGGTTGCGGCAGGTGAAAATCCCAAATGTGAACAAACAGGAACAAACAGTACCGCCAAAATCGGGATTGTACCAAAGGATGTTCCTATTCCCATTGTTACAAACAAGCCGATAATAAGCATAAGAGTTACTGCAATAATTCTGCTGTTCTGCATAAACGGTATAACGGCATTTACCAGAACTTCGATACCGCCGGTCTGTTTCAGCACAAGAGCAAACCCTGCGGCTACAAGCATTACAAAAGCAACGTATCCCATCAGACCGATACCTTCATTGATAAGTTTATCCATTTTTTTATGGCTGACGGCTCCACCGCCAAAAACTATTCCTAAACCTACCAAAGCGCCTAACGGCAATGATTTTGTAAGTAATTGAACAACAAGTGTTGCAACCGCGCCTATCAGCGTTATATAATGGTTTTTGTTGAGTTTGAGCGCTTCTTCATCGTCTTCTTCTATTTTATTTTTTGCAAATTCAATATCAGGATAAGTGCGGGGTTTTCTATATGAAATAAGAACTGCAACCAGCAAACCTATAAACATACCAACACCCAAAATCCAGGTTGATTTCCAAATATCATTTTTAAAAACTTCCATTCCGTTCAGGGTAATATTTTCTGCAAGCAGCCCCTGGAAAATCAAACCGAATCCGGCAGGAATGGTAATATACGGGGCTTTCAAACCGAACGACAGGGCACAGGCAACCGAGCGTCTGTCGAGGCTGAGTTTATTCATAACATGCAATAAAGGCGGGATTAAAATCGGAATAAACGCAATATGAACAGGGATAAGGTTTTGTGAAAGCATTGCAATACCCGTAATTATGGATAACAAAACAAATTTTTTGCCGTTAATTGCAGCGGCTATTTTTTTTGCCAAAATAGTCGCTAATCCCGTATGGGTCATTGCTGCGGCAAAAGTTCCAAGCAAAATATAACTCAATGCGGTTTCAGCATTACCTCCCATACCCGAAATAAAGGTATCCATAACATTTCCGATACCCATTCCGCCCGTTAATCCGGCAACTATCGCCGAAATAATTATTGCCAAAAGTACATTTACCCTGCATAAACATAATATGCAAAGCAAAACTACTGATATTATAACGGGATTTAAAATAATACTCATAAAATTATTTTATCACGAACATTATAACTCGTCATAAACACGCTTAACTTCTTTGATATCCTGCCACATTTGCCATTTTGGACTGCCTTTTTCCGTTGAGTCATTTCTCAACAGGTATGACGGATGATAAATCGGCATCATACGGCTTCCGTACGGACCCTCAAACCACTTTCCCCTAACCTTTGTTATGCCTGAAGTCGTATTTAGCATTGATGTCAATGCTACTTTTCCGCAAAGCAAAATTATACGTGGTTTAAGAATTTCTAATTGAGCATCAAGAAAGGCTCTGCAAGCTTCTTTTTCTTCCGGCAGAGGATCTCTGTTATTTGGCGGACGGCATTTTAAGGTATTGCATATATATACATTTTCCTGCCTTGATAAACCGACGGATGCAAAAATTTTGTCGAGAAGCTGTCCGGCTTTCCCGACAAACGGTTCTCCCTGCTGATCTTCATAGTATCCCGGAGCTTCTCCTATTAACATTAATTTTGAATTAGGCACACCGGCAGAAAAAACAATATTAGTTCGGGTTGCGCCGAGCGGACAGTTTTGGCACTGTTCGCATAAATCTTTTACTTCCTTTAGTTCTTCCTCAACACTCATAACAAAAAACTAGCACGAAAAATTATTATAAGCAAAACTATATTTATTATTGTAAATATCGTTCTGAATTTTATATATAAAAACAGCCTCTTTATTGAGGCTGTTTCCTGTAAAATTATATTATTTTTTCTTTCATTTCTTTTCGTTGTTCGTGTTTTTTTATCATGTTTTCAAGTTTATCGGGTAAAACGGTATTTTGTGCTGATGCCTTTACCTGCAAACCTTTTTCGAGCAGTGAAATTTCTTTGTCTTTAAGCTCGTCACTTGCTTCTACAATATCTCTGTCATGGTAAAATTCAACTACATTAATACAATTTTCTGACGGAGCTGAAATTTCGGCAACTCTTTCCTGCACTTTGTAACTTGCCCAGTCGTTAGGAATTTCATCAACAGAATTATAATATTCGCCGTCGGGTGCAAGTCGCTTGTTAATTTCTTTTTCAAGAATTTTTTGGACATAAGCCTTTTGGTTTTTGAATCTGCAGGGTATTATTATTTCAGACCCTATAATTTCTTCGGGGTCTCTTTTTTCATATTTTTTAAATATGTCCGCCGCAATCTGTAAATGTCCGATTTCCATATCAAGGAATATTTCCCAGTATTTTTTGATTTCGTTGTCAACTTCATCTTTTAAACATGTATAATAATTACAAACTTCCGTAAACTCGTGAAGCAGTAATTTTTCATACATAGTTTCCGCAGGGTCAATTAAGGATTCATACATTGTAACGTGTTCTTCTTCGACATCTTTTATTTCCGCATAAGTTTCTCTTAATACATGATCCCCGTACATAAACCCGTGTTCGGCATAAAAATTATGTGTTTGCTGTTCGCCTGAAAGAACGGTTAAAATATTAACTTTAGTCTGGGGTGCGGCTTTCATTTTATCGTAATGTTTGCGGAGTCTGAGACCATTACAGTTATGGTGGTGTTGCGTCGGACGACCTAATATTACATCAGTTTGACCCTGTACTATGTCATCGGGTTCGATTCCTTCTCGCATATAGGCAAATTGTGCATATCTGTACAAATGATCAAAATCTTCCAATAACCCGAAATTAAAAGTCTCTTTAACATATTTGTCAGGTTCATTTTGAGCGAGCCATGCTGTTAAATCAACTGCTACCTGCTCATAACCGAGAGTTGTTTCAAGTACGGATTGATCTTCCGGGCACAACCAATTACAAGTCATTTGCTGTTGATTTTCAATGCGTCCTATTCTTGATATATCAGCCCTGTCTTCACCGTCAATATCTGTCATAAATCTGTTGAATTGGTGTTTAAATCCCCAACCTTCAACTTCAATACCGTTCATCAAAATTTGACGGGTTCTTGTGTAGCAATCAACTTTCTGCTTTTTATAAGGTTTAGCTACAATCTGGTGCCAATTTCTGAGTTGTTTTTCTAATGGCATTCCTTTTTCTTTCAGAGGATTAAATGTCATAAATATACTCCTTTCAATGTACAAAGATATTTTATAAAATTTCATGATTTTGCCAATTAATCGTCGGATTATATTTTCGGAGTATATTAATACACTGACATTTTTAAAAAACATAATTGTAATTTGACACTCAGAACAAAATTAAGTTATCTGTGAGAATGAGATTTAATGCGAGATAATTTATTTTTGCACTTTGTTGCACTTATTTGTACTTGCTAAAATTCAAACCCCAATATTCACATATTGTCTTGGATTTGTGTCTTGGTCGCTCGCTATTAACGGGTCTACGGTTGATTACTACATGATTTTCAATTATTTCGTAATCAAGCCTTCGCCCTCAGCTCGCTCCCGCACCCCACGATAAAGGTGGTTTCAACCCCTCTGTAAAATAACATGCAGTTTGAGTATTTTGAACAGTAGATTCGATAATTATTTTGGTACAAAAATTTGCATTCTGCAAGTTTCAAACTGCTTAAATACCTGTAAGCACTTACCAATAAACAGCCAATTTTAAAGATTTTTAACAAAGTTTTGATTATTAAATAGCAAATTTTTATTTTACCTGTTTTAAAATTAAAAAAATAAAAAAGGCTATGTCACAATAAACAGTTGATAAATAGCCATTTTTATAGGGGAGTATCAGAACTCCCCTACAAACTGTTATTTGCAGTTATCTATACTCATTTGGAATTTCGATATGAAGTGTCTCACACAATAACTTCACAT
>JAFXXK010000015.1 GCA_017542305.1 bacterium | reverse complement strand
GAGCGTGGACACGTTGAGGTTCGGGATGCAAGCAAATATACAACAGAACAGTTGATAGAGGACACATTAAAGTATGGCGATATTTTACGTCAGTTTTGCCGTTCATCGGACACCGGTTTTGGTTTTAAATCAGATTCGGTAACCCGTGCGATTTCTGATGTAAAACAGAACCCATATTATACCCACACGAAAACAGAGGAAACCCCAAAACCAAAACACAGCCGTTTTTTAAATTTTGCTCACGAAGCAGAAATCGAACAAGTCGTATCAGGTATTTTTGATTCCGTAATACGGGAATTGGGATACGACAGAAATTAAAAATACAGAAAGGAAAGTTTATGAAAAAATTTACTCTGCCTGACTTGCGGCAAGGAAAGCCGCAAGTCTTTTCGTCTTATGTTTTTAACCAAAAAGCATATTATTTTAAATTTGTTTGGAGTGACAGTTTTTGTCTTGCGGATATTTATATCCCGAAAGATAAAGGTAATCTGTATATTATTAAGGGATATCCGCTTGTTCCTGATGTTGACCTGATTTCAAGAGTTAATAATCCGGAGCTCATTTCGGGCAAACTGTTTGTAAAAAATAAGTTTGGAAGAGATATTGTCCCTGATAAAAACAATTTTAGTACGGATTTTGAACTCGTATATTTTGATGAAAGTGAATAGGAAAGGAGGTTATAATGTCATTTCAGGTTCAAAGTTTCAGCCTTATTCTCGAAGTTCCAGAATCAGAGTTTATTATTACCGGACTAGATATGGAGTTTAAGGTTTCAAAATCAATTCGTGCCGAAGCAGATTTTGCCGATGTAATTGTTTGGAATTTGGACGAGGATTCGTATAAACAGTTGATTCACAAAGATCGGCAAATTCGCTTGTATGCAAAATCAGGCAATGAGGATGCGAAGTTGCTTTTTGCCGGTTATTCCAATAAAAATTTCATTACAAGACGGCGGATTTCGGTGTGCAGAACAAATAATGAGGCTGCCCCTCCGGATATAGTTACATCCCTAAAATTGGTAGAAAGCCGAACAACTTACGATAATTCATATATAAACGAAAATTATCAGGAAAGAGTAAGTGCTGAACAGATTATAAAGGATTGCATATCCGCAATGGGGCTGGGAAATTTTATTATTAATACTGATATTCCCGAAAAATATTATCCTTCATTTAAAGCTAAAGGGAGACCCCATTGTGTATTGCAAGAAATTTGCAATTCCCTCGGTTTGGAGTTCGTAATCCAAAACGGGATTGTGATAATTGGTGCCCCCGATGAAAATCATACGGAAAACGATATTCCCGAACTCAATTCTTCTAACGCTCTTGATCCTCAGTACCAAAGTAATAATGAAGTTCTTATAATTACATCTTTGAACACGGAAATTCTGCCGAATAATCTTGTCCGATGTAATTTTGAGAATTTGAGCGGGGTGTTAAGGGTTTTTGATGTGGTTTCGGAAGGTAATAATTTTGATACGGCAAGTACAACATACATAACAGCAGGTATAGAAAAATGAAACGAAAAAGCACAGATAACTTAATAAATATTGTGAAAGGAGTATCGGAAGATACTTTTGTAGAGAAGCCATGCAAAATAATCAAAGTACATTCACAAAACCTCGTAGATATTGAATATTATGATAAATATAAAACCGATATTTTGTGCAAAGTACCGGTAAAACATTTGCAGACTCAGAATTCATGTGTATACATAAAATTGCATGTCGGGGACATGGGAACCGTAAGATTTTTTGATAATGATGTCAGCTACTATAATAAAGGTTCTGAAGCTTCAGGAAATGATGACAGAAGTCATAATATTAACGACGGTATTTTCTCGTTAGGGTTTTATCCTGCAATATCCGATATTGAAGAATTGTCAGGAAACAGTCTTATCATAAAAAGCGGTAATGCCGGTATATTTATTGATGATGAGGGTAATATAAAAATTATCGGAAAATCCGTGACAATAAAATCCGATAATAATACAACAATCGACGGAAGTGTATATCTGAATCACAGGCATGTTGAAACAGGTGAAATAACAAATGGTGTTGCCGAAAATTAGGAAGGAGGTCTTGTAAATAATGACTGATATTATGATTAAAAATAATAAATTACAAATTTCAGACGGTGATTTTACGACAGTATCAGGAGTCGAAGAGGTAAAACAACATCTGATTGCCGCCTTAAACACATTCAAAGGTGATTGGGTACTAAATAAAGCCAAAGGTATAAATTACAGCTACGGATTTCGTAACACAAATTCCATGCGAAATGATGTAAAAAAGCAGCTGCTTGGCGTTAAACATGTTCGCTCTGTAGATAATTTTGAAATGGTATTTGACAAACAATCTCTGTCGCTGAAAGTAACCGCCATAATCAAAACAACTTACGGAAAGATTTATCTTGAAGAAAATATTAATACACAATAACGAAAGGGTTTAGTATGGAAATAATAAATAATGATATTATCTCTGATTCTGCCGAAGATATAACGGAAGCATTAAAAGCCGAGTTAAAAAATGAATTCGGTTCGGAGCTGCAAATTAAAGATTCGGGGATTTTGGGCAGCCTGCTTAATTTGGCTGCTGAAATTGAGGATAATTACAGTAATATTCTGGAATATTTTACGGAACAATTTAATCCCGAAACTGCAGAGAGCGTATGGCAGGATGCCATATATGAAAGACTTGGGGTATCCAGACTTAAGGAGAGTTATACTTCTTTTTCAAAGGAAGTTGAAGGAACTCCGAATTGTACTATTAAGGCTAAATCTATACTTATAAGAAGTGCTTCTGACGGATATGAATTTACAAATTTGTCTGAACAGATTACTGACAATCGAGGAATTTGTGCCGTAGAGTTTACCGCATTAAAACCCGGTAAAATAACGGTCAAATCTGATGAAGATTTTGCAATCGTAAAAATTCCGGCAGCCGTAAATAAATTATGTGATACCCCTGTCATTACTCTGAAATTCGGAAAAGAAAAAGAATCTGATAATCACTATAAGATAAGGTTTAGAAATTCAAAGGCGATAAAGTCAAAAGCTGCACACAGGGCTGTTATATCAAGTCTGTGTCAATATACAGATGATATAAAATTCCTGAAGATTATTGATAGAAATACAAATTCCGAAACGGATGCAGGATGTGTCGAAATTTATGTCAAACATAATACAACCGATAGTGTATTTGCACAAGCTGTTATGGATACTTTCGGCTGCGGGATTAAGTTTTTGGGAGCTGATAGTGTTACCGTAAAAGATGTTAAAGGGGTAAAAGTTGATGTCAAATTTACTAATGCCGAAGAGGTACCAATTTGCGTGAAGATATCAATGACTATCGAATCCGGTGAACACCGACAGACTGTAATAAACAGAAATGAAGAAAGTATTTTGAACTATGTAAAACAAAGAGTTTTCGGGTTGGGCAGTTCCGTTTACGCAACAGAGTTTATCCCATGTATTCTTGATACGGAAGGTTCTGTAAGTATTGAGGAAATAAAGATTAAACGTTTTGGCGATGCGGAATATACTGATATTTTGCACCTGAATAACGCAGAGATTCCTGTTTTTAAAGCCGAAAATATTTATATTAACAGACAGGAGGAAGTTATAAATGAAACTGATTAATTATAAATTATCCGCTCAGAGAAACCTTCTTGCCTATTACAGGCAAAATAGCGGAATCAGAGCATTGTGCAATGTGTTATCTTCCCGTTTTGATAAGATACAGGATGTTATAGAGTTTATTCTCAAAAATCATAAAATAGAAAATGCACGCGGTAAATGGCTTGATAATATCGGGTGCGAGGTCGGAATGCGGCGGGCAGAAGATGTCAATTACGGAAATTATTTTCTTGTAAATCGCCCCCATATAAATGTTTATAAACTGTTTTATTTCCTGACTTCAGAACAAAATCCCGGGAATTTTCTGTCACTTGAGGATTCCGAATTTATTAAATCGATATACAGCTGTATATTGACCAATATCAGTTCCGGTACGATTGAGGATATACTTACAGCGGTAAAATCCCTTACCGAGGCGGATAGCCTGACTGTAACAAAGGTATCACCGTCAATTGTAGATGTTTCATTGACAGGTCAAAACAGAACGATTACGGAAAATTTAAGAGAACATTGTGTACAAAGCCTCGCAAGAGGAATTTATTTAAAGGAGATTATAACAAATGACTAGATTAACAAACCCCAATTTAACTATTCCTGCAAGTTTTGCGGAAAACGGACAAAAAAGCGACTTTACTTCTGAGAAAATCCAAAACGGATTTAACCCGTCAGAACCTGATATTTTGGCAGGTGACAATTTGAATAAATTTATTGACGATACATACAAAGGTTTGAATTATTCCATAGGCAGTATAGCAGATTTATACGGCAGTGTGTTATGGTATGATTCTGCACAAAATTATTCTTTGAATGCGCTTGTATTTGGCAGAGATAACAATAATGAAATAGGTTTATATTTATCACTCCAAAATAACAATTTGAATAATCCGCTGTCTGATGATGAATATTGGAGTAAAACCCCTCTTGGCGGGAGCGGCAGCGGAAGAAATATCGGAGAACTTGTATACAGTCTTTTACCGCAACAGGATGCGTGTTTACATTTGGCTGACGGTGCATTATTACAGGGTGATGGTATATATTCCCAATTTGTAGATTATATTAAAAACTTGTATTTGGATAATTTCGAGGCATCTTTTTTTGCAACGGAAACTTCTTGGCAAGAGCAGGTTTCTTCTTACGGGGTATGTGCAAAATTTGTATACAATGAATCTGAAAATACGGTTCGTTTGCCAAAAGTAACAGGTCTTGTAGAAGGTACGATAGATGAAAATGCACTTGGTTCACTGATGAGGGCAGGGTTACCTGCTTTAAGCGGCACAACATCATCTTCAGGAGCGCATACTCACTCAAGAGGTACCATGAACATAAAAGGCAGAATGCCAGGTGAAAACTATGATGCAAATAATAAATCCTGGTGGGACAGAGTCGACGGAGCTTTTTACAGAAAAAATACCGATAACAGTCATCGTGGCAACGGTGATAGCGATAATGATAACTGTGATATTTATTTTGATGCTTCAAGAAACTGGACAGGTTCTACTTCTTCTAACGGTAGTCATACACATACGGTTAATGTCCGTGATTCATACGGAGTTGTTGGCAGAAGTAATACTGTACAGCCTCAGACTGTAAGAGGATTTTTGTATATCGTAACGGGAACTTCTGTTCAGAACAATATTCAGATAGATATTAATCAAATTTCAGCCGATCTGGCAAATAAAGTTGATAAAGATTTCAGAAATATAACCTGGACAAATCAAATGCGGGAAATCGTTGCTAATGTTGTAGGAAATGGCTTAATAAATCAAATTGCGACGGAGGATGTTCAGGGTATAGTTATGCCTGATAATGTAACGATACAGGTTTCCGAAAACGGCGAATTGTCAACCATAGCTGACCCAAATGATTATTATACCAAAACAGAAGTTGATGCAAAAGTTTTAAACCTTTATAAATTTAAAGGCACGGTCGAAAGTTATAATAATTTACCGCAGGATAATCTTGTAAACGGTGATGTTTATAATGTTAAGGATACAGGCAAAAACTATGCCTGGGTCGGTGTAAGTCAGGATTATCCGGATGGATGGGATGTGTTAGGCGGAATATTTGATTTGTCACAATTTTATACCAAAAGTGAAACAGATGAGCAAATAAGAGAAAAAAATACTCAAATTGCAAATTTAAGTGCGCAAATCATAAGTTTACAAAACAGAATGACAGCACTTGAAACATTAATTGACGGAGGAAATGCGAATGACTAAAATTCAATTAAGGCGTGCGATTTCAGCGCAGTGGCGGTCGAGTAATCCTAAACTGTTATTGGGAGAGTTCGGACTTGAAACAGATACTATGCGCTTCAAAATCGGCGACGGGGAACATTTCTGGAATGATTTGGAATATTCAATTCCCACTAAAACAAGTGATTTGGATAATGACAGCGGATATATTAACTTATCGTCTGTTCCGACAAGAGTATCACAGTTAATTAATGATAGCGAATATATTGATGATAGTGCCTTATTACCGTATGTGTTATCTGCAAATCTTTCTGATGTTGCAACAACCGGTGATTATGATGATTTGGTAAATAAGCCATTAATACCTGCCGCTCAGGTTAATTCTGATTGGAACGCTTCAGACGGTGTGGCAGAAATACTTAATAAACCGACAATACCAACTGTCAACAACGCAACATTGACGATACAAAAGAATGGAACAAATGTTGGCACCTTTACGGCAAATGCTTCAAATAATGTAACTGCGAATATTTCCGTACCGACTGACACAGGTGATTTAACCAACGGTGCGGGATTTATCACAAGTTCTGCCTTGTCCGGTTATGTTCAATCAACGGATTTGGCAGAAGTTGCAACATCAGGCAGTTATTCGGATTTGAGCAATAAACCTGCAATTCCTGCGGCACAAGTCAATTCGGATTGGAATGCTTCAGGCGGAGTTTCACAAATATTAAATAAACCGACAATACCAATAGTCAACAACGCAACATTGACGATACAAAAGAATGGAACAAATGTTGGCACATTTACGGCAAATGCATCGACCGATAAGACTATTAACATAACCGTACCGACTAACACAAATGAATTAACTAACGGTGCGGGGTATATTACGGGTATAACTTCATCAGACGTTACAACGGCATTAGGTTACACCCCTTATAATTCAAGTAATCCAAACGGTTATACTTCAAATACGGGAACAGTAACAAGTGTAAACAACGTTTCACCGGTTAGCGGCAATGTAACATTAAGTATTCCGACAACCGCAAGTGATATTGGGGCGCAAGAAGCACTTGTATCAGGCACAAATATAAAGACTATCAATAATACGTCTATTTTGGGAAGCGGAAATATTGATATTGCTGCTGATAATATATTTATAGCTGTTTATGACAGCACTTCTTACGCAGATGTTGAAGCTGCATATAATGCAGGGAAAACTATATTTGCTAAATATAATCCAATAGCTGTGGACAATAGGATTTATATTCTAACTGGATATACAATAGGATTCCAATTTACGAGAATTACCGGAAGTTCATTACAAACTTTAACTTTAGATCCTGTTATAGGTTGGGAAATTTCATCCGTCAGCATAAATAATAAAACATTAACCATACAAAAAAATGGTATGGATGTTGCAACATTTACTGCAAATTCCCCAAGCGATGTAACTGCAAATATAACAGTACCCACAAACACTAACGAGTTAACCAACGGTGCGGGGTTTATCACAAGTTCTGCCTTGTCCGGTTATGTTCAGTCAACGGATTTAGCAACTGTTGCAACATCAGGCAGTTACAATGATTTGAATAACAAACCTACAATTCCGGCAGCACAGGTACAATCTGACTGGAACGAAACAAATACAAGCAGTAAGGCATATATCCTTAATAAACCAACAATTCCTGCGGGTGTTGTGGTTGACCAAACTTATAACGGCACAAGTGCAAACGCTCAAAGCGGTGTTGCTATTACAGGGGCAGGGTTTATTCAAAATACTGCAACCGGTGATTATAGCTTGGAACTATTAGGAAGTACCTCTAATACAAGCAGAAGCATAGCTGTAGGTTACGATTCCTTTGCTAATGAAGGTAGTACAGCAGTTGGTACAGCCACAGGGGCTTCAGGAAATGGCTCTTCTGCTTTTGGGTGGGCAAGCAAAGCTTCAGGTTCACGTTCAACAGCAATAGGTAGTGTAGCTAAAGCAACAGCAACAGATGCAATTCAGATAGGGGCAGGAACTAACTCAACCGCTAAGAGTTTACAAATTGGCTTTAATGGCGGTAATATAGGTGCTGAAACTTATTCATATATGCTCCTTGATGGTACAACAGGACTAATTCCCGATGCACGTTTAAGTTCTAATATTGCAAGGACTTCACAACTTCCGTCAGCCGTTACGGAAACAACTGTCAGCGGTTGGGGATTTACCAAAAACACAGGTACGGTAACAAGTGTAAACAATGTTAGTCCTGTTAATGGTAATGTATCTTTGACTATACCGACAGTCAACAATGCAACGTTGACTATACAAAAGAACGGAACAACTGTAAAGACGTTTACCGCAAACGCAAGCAGTAACGTAACTTGTAACATAACTGTACCGACAAAAACAAGTGATTTAACTAATGACAGCAGTTTTGTTACTACCGATACGCAAGATACTTGCGGTGCATCTAATACAACTGAAAAAATATATCTTGTAGGAAGAACAGCACAAAGTACAGGCACATCAAATTCCAATAGTTCTGTATATACTGAAAATGGGTATTTATATGCAAAAACACCGTCAGCAAGTTCAAATACAACATCGGTAGCAACTACAAAATGGGTTACGGATAAAGGTTACACATCAAATGTAGGTACGGTCACATCTGTTAATAGCACATCACCTGATGCAAATGGTAATGTTTCAATAACAATACCGACAGTACCAACAAATATTTCAGCTTTTACAAATGATAGTGGGTACATTACAGGTATTACATCAAGTAACGTAACGACTGCTTTAGGTTATACACCTGCCGATACAGATTTAAGTAACTTATCTGCAACAGGCAAAACAGTTCTTGACGGACAATGGGTTATTAATGAGCAACAAATATACAGCGGTTCGCTGAACAGTTCAACCGCTTTGGATAAAACAGTTACTTTGCCTAACGATAATCATATATATGAAGTACTGATAAGTGGGGAAGTTGAAACAGGTACTACAAGCGGCAACTTAATAGCTGTTATATTAAAATCAAATATTTTAACAAAATATGCTTCGGTTTGTGCTGCAAGAACAAGGGCATCTTCTTCTGTTGCAAGTCGTGGAAGTATAATCATACCAATGAAATACGGGTCAAACAATTTGACTATTTATAGAGGTACAGGTTATAACGGTACAGCAACAATATATTCAGTAGCATATCGCAGATGCGGAACTAACACATAGAAAGGGTTTAATATGTCTTATTATTTAATGATAGAAAACAACAAAATAATCGGTTCGTCACAATGCCTATCAGGCGGTGATATTACAGATGTTGAAGTGTCAGAAGAAGTTTATAACGCTTATGTTGAAGATAATGACCGCTATATTTGGAACGGTGAAGAAATTATCGAAAATCCTGATTATGAAGAAATTAAACGACAGAAAGAACAAGTTATAATTGACAATTTAACAATGACAGCATTGGATTTTATTAATTTTCTAAAAACTTCAGGGATAACCGATGTACAAATTGAAGCGTATCTAAATGCTAATTTAAACGTCAAACATCAGTTACAGTTTTGCCAAAACGTATATTGTGGCGTCGCAAAGTCGTTAATGCCGGTATCTGTCGGAGATATAACAATAACTGCCGAAATGGTCGAAACGGCGTTTAAGGTTAAGAACGGGATTTTAGACCAATAATAAACTAATACCCGAACTGAAAAGAAAGGATACAAGATGCAATGGTATAAAGATAAAAATTTGAATATAGAGTTTAGTCGTATGCCTTCCGTTTTCCCGAGATATCCTTATTTTGGAATGTCGGAAGAAGAATTGAAAAATTCGGAAAAATATCCGTTCCTTAATCGTAAAGATTTGCAGGTCAGACTGACGGATTTAAGAAAAAACAAAAAATATGAATTTTTTATTCCGAAAAATTACTGTTGGAATGGTGCAAGTATTCCGAGAGTATTTTGGCGGCTGATAGGTTCTCCAAGTGATACGAAATTTTTGATTCCGTCATTAATCCACGATGTTTTATGCGAAAATCACAACTACGTTGATAATGACAGATACTTTGCAGATAAGGTATTTGAGAGGTTATTATATGTTTCAAGAGTGTCGGCTGTCAACAGATGGCTGATGTTTCATTCGGTTGATAACTGGCAAAAATTTTGTAAGTGGAGGAAAAAATGAGTGAAGAAACAACAGCCTTATTACTGCAAATGTTAAAAGATCAGGGCAATAAGATAGATAAACTTGAATCGAAGGTTGACGAACTAATTGCCATGAAAAACAAACTTATAGCCGGAGGTTTGGTTCTGTCGGCAATATTCGGTTATTTGTGGGACTGGTTCAAAAACTTTTTCGGTAAAAACTAAACAAATTAAAAAGCCCCTCTTTCAAAGAGGGGCTTTTTTTGTGGTTAAAATAATTAGGATAGCTGATTATTGTACGAATCAAATGTTAGTGATAATATAGAAGCAAAGAGGTTAAGGATATGGATATCTTATTTATTGTTGACAGAATTGAGCTGAAATATTTTGAGTTTAATGATTTGGTTACTAATTTTTGGCTGATAAAAGAATTTTTAGACAGAGGGAATAATGTTTATATTACGACGATAGACAATCTCAGTCTTGTTTCCGGAAAGGCTTATACGCATTGTTTTAAGTCTTATGAAAAAGACGGAAACATATTCTATGATAAAACGGACTGTCAAAGAGAAATTGAGAGTTTTTCACTTGTAATGTTCCGTCATGATCCTCCGTTTGATGGTGATTATCTTAATTCTACATATATATTTGATTTTGTAGATAAAACCAAAACCGTTGTCCTTAACAACCCCTTTGCGATAAGGGATTTTAACGAAAAAATGCATGCAGTATATTTTAAGGAATATATGCCTGAAAATATAGTAACCGCATCAAAATCCGATATAATGAAATTTTTGAATGAATGCGGAGAGATAGTTTTAAAACCGCTAAACAGATGTTTTGGGGCAGGGGTTATGACGTTAACCAAAGGGGATAAAAATACTGCCGTAATTATAGATTCAATGACGAATGGCGGGAAAACGCTCGCAATGGTTCAGCAGTATATTCCTGCGGCAAAGTATGGGGATAAAAGAGTACTTATTTTAGGGGAAAAAGTTCTTCCTTATTGCGTACAAAAATTGCCGAGCAATGATGATTTTAAATTTAACGACCATTGTGATGCAAATATAATAAAAGGTTCTCTATCCGATAAGGAAATAGAAGATTTTACAAATGTCGCCAAAGGACTAAACGCAAAAGGTATTTTAATGGCAGGATTAGATGTTATAGACGGTAAGATTATCGAAATAAACGTAACAAGTCCGTGTTATTTCATTAAAGAAAACAACCACTATTACGGCTGCCACCTTGAAAGAGAAATTGTTGATTATATTGAAACTGTTGCAGAAAAAGAATTATGTCAATTATCTGTTAAATGATATTTGATCTGCAATAATTCTCTTTCGTGTTTGCTCGTCAATTTCCGGTGCATTGGCATTCGGATTTAATGCGCAAATAAGTTCTTCTTCGTCCCAGGTATTTTCTTTGTCATTAATCCTGCTGTTAATATCGTCCAAATATTCAAGATATTTTTTTGTAATTGATTGTTTTGAAATCAGGGGTTTCTTCTTTGCAGTGTAATTTCTATCTGGGTAATTCTCGGCGGTTAATTTTGCCGGAAATTTCTTTGTGTTTTGTAAATTTAGAACCATTGTCATTGCTTCGGGGAATGGCAGAGAATAGCAAGTAACGTCTTTTGTTGAATAGTACAGTATATCAGCCAGAACTTGTCCGAGTGCAAGTTTTTTAAGTCTTGATTCATTGGACATCTGATAGTCCTGCATGTTTCTCATATACGCTATACGTTCATCAACAGGTAATTGTCTTACTACATTTCCTATTTCCTTGAAATAGTCTGCAAAGTATATTTCCGGAATAAAATTATATTTTTGCTGATACAACGATGAGGTTTTTTGTATTTTTGCTTCTATTTCAAGACTTTTATTATCACGAATAAGACATTCATAATTTGAATATACCTCTTTTGGCATATAGAAAAGCAGTCGGTCAATCATTGCCCCTTTAACTTTTACGGGATATACGCTCTTTTCGGAAAAGATTATATTTAAAGAGCTTCCGAAACTTTTAAGATATTCGATTAAGTTATTATAGTTTCCGTCTTTAGCTTTGAAATATGATTTTGCAATACCCGCCAATTCCTTTTCCGGTATAGGTTTAAGATACATATTATACAATGCTGCTATTTTATCTTTATCAACCTTATATCTTACTATAGGCATTGTATATTCGTGTTTAAGGTTATATGAGTATATATCGATTTTGGGTTCGCCTCTTGCGACCTGGGCCAATGCAACTTTCAAATCTGAAAAAGATAAAGAATATACTACGGGATTTTTAGTGCAATCATATAGAATATTAGATAAAGCACCTTCCAATGCCCTATTAATGTACGCTGCTTCTTTGGGTTCAAACCCTTTTATTTCCTGCAGCAGTTCCATTTCTTCCGATGAAATATATTGACCCAAAAGATTTTTTGTCCATGCATTTATATGTCTTTCCGAGAAATTTTCCCCGATTATTCTGAAATAGTCATCATTATATGCCTCTGGTAAATTCTTTAGATTATTACCCAAAACTTTGTAATAAGCATTTTTAAAATCTTTCAGATATTGCGGTTCTATTCCTGTTGGTGCAGGTTTTTCAGGTGTTATCAGTGATAATTTTAGTTTTGATAATTCATTAATTCTTCGGGTTTTTTGGCGGCTTATTTCTTTTTTTAAATTTTCAAATTCACCGCTATTAATAGCTTTTTTAACTTTTTCATTTGATTTTCTTATGTTTTCACCAAGTTGTTCTGTGTATTCCGGATGTTCTTCCCAAAATTCGTTCATTACCCGTGACTGGAAATCGCTAAAGGCTTCATTTGAATACAACAAATATGCCGGTTTATAGATTTGGTTTTTCATAAGATGTAAGGACAAATCTTTTATAATGTCAAAACTGTTGTTCCACGCATCAATCATAGCAAATCTTAATGGTTCTTGTCCGGCTTTTATCTTTGCAATATAAGCCGTTTTTTCAGCAGGTGACATCTCTTGCCAGCGTTTAAGCATACGTTCGGTTTTTATGTCTTCAATAGCCTTTTTATCTGATTCGGAGAGGTTTTCCATATATAATTTCAGATTATTTTTAGCCCAGATTTTAAATAAATCATCTCTGCTTAATTGTTCAGAGCCGACTTTTGTTTTTGACCCTTCTGTTTTATTTCCTGAATCAGGTTTTACAGAATTGGTTTTTGGTTTCCTGCTTTTTTCAGGATTTTCCGCATTGAATTTTGCCAGCAAATCCAATTCATTAAGTTGGTCAGCAATCATTTCCAGTTTTTTCTTTCTCGGGATGGAAGCCCACCAATTTTCAAATTTCTGAACACTTTTTCTCGCTCTTGCCGTTCTTTCTTCCGGCGGCATAGAATCCCAGAATTGTCTTTGCGCTTCGGATATTTTTTCACCAATCATATCGGAATAGCCGTCTTTTGTGTATCTTAGTGAAGCCCTATATTCAAAATCAGGAGGGACAATTCCAAGAGAATTTAATGTTCCGTTTAAAATATATCTTGAATCTTTATTTCTGAATCTGAAATCAATTTTTAAATCTTCATCTAAGTCGGCATCTAAATCTTTATTTATTTCTTCCATTGTTTTATTTTCTAAGAAGATTTTCTTCACGAGGTAGACGGTTAAATTTTCTCCGGTTTTTAATACGGGTTTATCCATTAAATCCATCAACTCTTTATTTTCTCTTATGGAATACAATAAACCCTGAGTTGCTCGGGTATCTTCAGGATTAATCAGCCTTTTGAACAACTGTTCATCGGGAAATAACCTCTTTATATCGGCGACGGTTTCGACAGAATTCAAATCCCGGTAGGCTTTTCTCTGTGCTTCAAGCGGAGTCAGATTATCTCTGCTGTCAAGATTATCAATATATGTTTTTACCGTATAAGGCATTCTGTCTTTATTTGCTTCATAAAATCGGTCTAATCCTTTATCTACTCTTGCACCAAAAAAGAGTTGATAATCGTTAAAATAATCTTTTAATTCGGTATTTACCGTATGTTTTTCTCTATTTTCAAAATGGTTTTTAGGTTGATTTGTATAATTTGAATTAATTAAGTATGGGGTTACGGAGTATATTTTCATAAGTTTGCTATATTTCCTGAGTTTAAATGTATACGTTAATCTTAAAGTATGTGAAAACAAAAATTTGCTATATCACATCTAAAAGACAACAAATAATTTACAATTAGACCTCTAAAAATTAATCAAGATAGAATACTGTAATAACTTTATGACCTTCTTCAGCATACTGAACAGCTTTATGAAGTGTCCGGCTGGTATGAGATAAGAAGCATATTAACTGATTACATTCATCAATAATTTCTCGGTTACAAATTCTTGAAGCATCAGCCAAAGTCATCATAGCTCTGTCAGAATGTTCAACAATATTCGGGACTCCGATTAACTGATCCTGAACATCACTTGGCTGCTGACCTATAGTCTGCGGCAAAATAACTCTTAATTTTTCGGGGTTAGCCTTCATTGCACCGCGAATAGCTGCTGCATTTGTTCCTGATGAACCGCCTGATGTAATGATGGTATTACCTTGCATAACCAAAGCTGATGAAAGAGTTTCAATCATTTGCTGATGAGTTATGGGTAAATTACGACTGCCTATTATTGCAATCTTTTTTGCGGATTGTCTTATTGTAGCTAATTCCTGAGCAAGCTCATCTACTGTATGCGGAGAATCAGCCGTTACAACATCCATATCATCAATAGGAACCATAATTGACGGTTGTTCTTCTTGTTCGTTTCCGTCTGCCATCATGTTGACACCAAATTTTTCTTCTACCATTTTTCCTACTTTCTAATTGCAATAATAATATTTTTCGATTATGCTGATTATAACATAAAATTTTAATTTTGGGAAGTGTGTATATGGAAAATATCTTGGAAAACCTTAATAATGAGCAAAAAGAGGCTGTTCAGACAACGCAGGGACCTTTGTTGATACTTGCAGGTGCAGGCAGCGGAAAAACAAAAGTTTTAACCTCACGCATAGCATATTTAATCCAAAACGGAATTAAACCTAAAAGTATTTTGGCAGTAACATTTACAAACAAAGCTGCAAAAGAAATGAAAGTCCGTATCGGTAATATTGTCGGTGAAAAAACCGTTAAATATATGTGGATAGGTACATTTCACAGTATTTGCGGAAGGATTTTAAGAGAAAATATAGACAAATACAACTTCCAGTCAGGCAAAAAACTTGATAAAAATTTTACGATTTATGATGATTCCGATACAACCGCTGTCATAAAGCAGGCAATAAAAAAGCTTGATATTGACGATAAAATATACCAGCCAAAACTTGTAAAAGCCGTAATTTCAAATGCAAAGAACAAAATGCAGGATGCATATACGTTTGCGACCTTTGCAAGAGATTTTAAATCCCAGAAAATTGCAAGAATTTTTGAAGAATACGAAAACACACTCAATAATAATAATGCAATAGATTTTGATGATATGCTTATGCTTACCGTTAAATTACTGGAGCAAAATCCTGAAGTAAGAAATTATTATTATGAAAGGTTTGAGCATATACTTGTTGATGAGTATCAGGATACAAACCTTGCTCAGTACAAACTTGTAAATATGCTATATACGGATATGCAAAAAGAAATACCGCCGAAACGCTCATTATGTGTTGTAGGCGATGTTGACCAGTCAATATACAGCTGGCGCGGGGCTGATTATACGATAATCATGAATTTCAGGCGGGATTTCCAAAATGCAAAACTAATAAAACTTGAACAAAATTATCGTTCAACATCAAATATCCTTGATGTTGCGAATGCAATTATTGAAAATAATACCGAGCGTGTTGATAAAGTTCTGTATTCAAATAAAGGCGAGGGTGAATTAATTGATTATTATGAAGCTCAGGATGAAGCGGATGAAGCAAACTATATAGCAGATAAAATTAAGAATGAAGGCGGAGGAAATTATAATCAGTTTGCCGTTCTTTACCGTACAAATTCTCAGTCCCGTGCTTTGGAAGAAGCTTGCATGGCAGCCGGTATTCCATACAGGATATACGGGGGGCTGAAATTCTATGACCGTAAAGAAATAAAAGATATAATCGCATACCTTAAATTAATATTTAATACGGATGATTCCCAAAGCTTTAAACGTATCGTGAACGTTCCGAAACGTTCAATCGGTGATACCACAATTAAAAGGCTGCAGCATTTTGCTGATATGGAAGATATAAGTTTATATGCAGCTGCCCAAAGAGTTGATGAGGATGAAGAAATTCCGGCGAGAACCAGAACTAAAATAACGGAATTTGTAAATCTCATTCAAAAGTTCAAAGAAGCTCAGCCAAAATATAATTTAAGAGAGTTTGTAACTTTGGTAATAGAAAAAAGCGGATATTTACACGAACTTCAGGCTCAGAATACTCCGGAAAGCGAAGCGGATATTGAGAATTTACAGGAGCTTGTAAACGTAGCGGAAGAATTTGTACCGGAAGAAGATAATAATATTCTCGGAGAATTTTTAACTCAGGTATCCCTTGTTTCCGATATTGACAGTATGGATAACATTGCGAATAACGTTACTCTTATGACATTACACTCTGCAAAAGGTTTGGAGTTTCCGACGGTATTTTTGGCAGGTATGGATGAGGGAGTTTTCCCGCATCTGAGAACGTTTAATGTCCCTGCCGAAATGGAGGAGGAACGCCGTCTGATGTATGTTGGTGTAACCCGTGCCGAAGAAAAATTATATCTGACATCTGCAAAACGCCGTCAAATGTGGGGTGAATACAAATACTACAATCCGTCAAGATTTATAGGTGAAATTCCGCCGCAGTTACTGAATAAAATCGGAGGCGGTGACAACTATTCAGGTTCATCATCGACATTCAGGGATGCCGTCAGCAGAGCAAAAGCAAACAAGGAGAGTTCTTCTTACGGGTATTCGGCAGCACAATCGGACAGCTACGGATATGTAAAGCCGACAACAGGCTTCGGCGCAAATTTCGTTGCTCCTCAAAAACGGAATAACAATACAACTACTGCGGTAAAAAGAACTCCTGCAAGAACAATTCTTGTAAAATCCAAAGAAAATAAACAAAAAGATGAAGAAAAAGTAAAAGAATTTTTTAAAGACAATGCTATAAAAAGAATGCTGGAAGAAAAACGTAAAGCCGATTTCGAAAAAGCTAACATGGAAGCTGAAAGAGAAAGAAAAATTGAGGGGGCAGATATTGTAACAGATGTTTTCGCTGCAGGTGACAGAGTATTCCATGAGAAACTCGGTATCGGACACATTTTGGAAGTAATCCCGGTTGGCGACAGTACGATGTATTCAATAGACTTCGGCAAACAAGGCAAAAAAGCTATGGATGCTTCATACGCACATCTGAAAAAGTTCTAGTTATTTAAAAATTCGTACCTTATTAATCAGAGCAAAATCATATTCAATAAATAGCCGACAATGATGAATGACACAAAAAGATAAGCAACGAATATTGACAGCATTTTCCAGCTTAAAACCTTATGCAGCATAATCATTTCCGGTAAAGATATTGCGGTTATACTCATAAGCATTACCATAGTCGTACCGAGAGGTACTCCCTTCATAAGCAGTACCTGAATAATCGGTAATACGCTATCATGGTTTGCATAAATAGGAATACCCGCAAAAGCTGCAATTATAACTGCAAACGGATTATTTGCCCCGAGATATTTTGCATAAGTTTCGGTTGGAATATATCCGTGCATAATTGCACCGATGGCCAAACCTATTAATACATAAACCCATATATCTTTAATTGTTGCATTTGCATAATTGTGTGCATATTTTATCAGCGGTAAATCTTTCTCATTTTCATCATGGTGATGCGAGCATCCGCAGGAATCTTCATGGTGATGGTGGTGACCGCATTCACAGGACTCTTCTTCATGAATATTATAGCAGGGGCAAGTTTTTTCATGTACCCCGTTATTTGCATGGCAGGTACAATGAGCTTCATGATGGCAATGCTCATCGTGGCAATGAGCAAGTGCTTCTTCATCAAACGGATGGCGTGTTCTCAATCTTTCCAGTCCGTATTTGTCGCATAACCAGCCGCCCAATATGGAAATTACTGCACCTACCGTAATATATGCAATTGCTGCAACCGGTCCTGCATTAGGAGTTATTAACAGCAATGCCGCAGCGATTTCGCTTATCAACGGTGAACTTATTAAAAAGGTCATTGTCATCCCAAACGGGATTCCCGCTGCAATGAAAGCTATGAATAAAGGTATTGAAGAACAGGAACAAAAAGGTGTTACAACTCCGAGAAATACTGCAAGCAGATATCCTATCCATGCAGATTTTCCTGATAAATAAGCCTTTATTTTTTCTGCCGATAATTGCGCCCTGAAAAGAGATACTACAAAAAGCATTACATATATAAGGATAAATATTTTAATGGTGTCTTCAATGAAAAAACTTACGCTTGAACCGAGTTTGGTTGATAAATCCAAGCCGAGTTTTAATGCAATAAAGTCACCAAAGGTATGTAAAAAATCTAGCATCAGCATCCCTCCTTATGGCATTGACTGTCTTTTTGGTGGCAGGCAACGCAATCATTATGTAAGAAGTTCATTGTTTCTTTGATTTTGCAGCAGTTCGGTCGGTAAAAATACATTTTACCTTTTTTTGTTTTTTCTACCAAACCTGCCTGATGCAGTAATGACAAATGAAAAGAGAGGGTGTTTCTGGGAATGTTAAGTTTATCCGCAATGTCACACGGGCAAATACCTGTTAAACTGTTTTCCACAAGGATTTTGTATACTTCAAGTCTGGTTTCCTGTGCTAATGCCGTAAATATCATTGCTGCTTCTTTTGTTTCCATAGTTCGCCTCATATAATTCCATTATACTAGAATTATGGAATTGTTTTTGGAATTTGTCAACCCTGTTGTGAATATATATTAACGGGAAATTAAAATGTTTTTTTGTAAACTAATTTATTAAGAATGGTTTACTATTTAATATGTTTTTGTTAGTATCAAAGCATACATTTAGGTATTATGAGGAAAGAGAAAAATGATTAGAACTAAGATGAAATCGCATAACTGCGGTGAACTTAATCTCTCAAATATTGGAGAAGAAGTTACACTATCCGGCTGGGCGTCAACCATCCGTGACCTTGGCGGTATATTATTTGTTGAATTGAGAGACAGAAGCGGGTTTTTCCAGATAGTTACAAATCCGCAAATTAACCCCGAAGTTCATAAAATTATGGAAAAAGTTCGTTCAGAATACGTTATTACAGTAAAAGGTAAAATTACACGTCGTCCTGAAGAAACATATAATGAAAAATATCCTACGGGACAAGTTGAAATGTATCCTGAATCGTTGGAAATTCTTTCAACTGCAAAGGTTTTGCCGTTCGTATTGGATGATGAAAATGTATCTGAAGATGTAAGATTGAAATACAGATATCTTGATATAAGACGTGAAGCTATGCTTAGCAAGTTAAAACTTCGTCATAATATTGTTCAGGCTGCAAGAAATTACTTTAACAGTGAAGAATTCTTGGAAGTTGAAACCCCGATTTTAATCAAAACTACTCCGGAAGGGGCAAGAGATTATCTCGTACCTTCCAGAGTTCAGGAAGGTAAATTCTATGCATTACCGCAATCTCCGCAAATCTTCAAACAATTATTGATGGTTGGCGGTATCGAAAGATATTACCAAATCGCAAAATGTTTCCGTGACGAAGATTTACGTGCAGACAGACAACCTGAATTTACTCAAATTGATATTGAAATGTCATTTGTTGAACAACAGGATGTTATAAGAACTGTTGAAGGTTTAATCGTTGAAACATTCAAAGCTGCAGGGGTAGAGGTTAAACCACCGTTTATTCAGATGCCTTGGCAGGAAGCTATGGACAGATACGGTTCAGACAAACCTGATACACGTTTTGGTTTGGAATTGTTTGATATTGGGGATATTATTCTTCAGTCAAACTTCGACATCGTAAAGAGAACACTTGAAAACGGCGGTATTGTTCGCGGTATAAGAATTCCGGGCGGTGCTAAATTCTCAAGAAAAGATATTGATGATATTACAAAACTTGCTGTATCATTTGGAGCTAAAGCTCTTGCAAATATTATTTATCTTGAAGACGGAACCGCTAAATCTCCTGTATTGAAATTCGTAACCGAAGAACAGGCAAAAGCAATTCAGGAAAGAGCTCAGGCTGAAGCCGGCGATATAATCTTCTTCGTCGCAGATAAACCGAAACTCGTTTATGATATTATGGGCAGATTAAGACTTCATTTTGGTAAAATGTTGAACTTAATCGACGAAAGCAAACATAACCTCTTGTGGGTTGTTGACTTCCCGATGTTTGAATGGAGTGATGAAGAAAACAGATTTATGGCAATGCACCATCCGTTCACTTCGCCATGTATTGAAGATTTAGACAAACTTAAATCAGGTGATTTGGGTAATGTTAAATCTATTGCTTATGATATTGTTTATAACGGAACAGAACTCGGCGGTGGATCTGTCAGAATTCACTCACCTGAAGTTCAGTCAGAAATCTTCAAGGCTCTTGGTTTAACTCAGGAAGAAGCTGAAGAAAAATTCGGATTTATGGTTAACGCATTACAATACGGTACACCGCCTCATGCAGGTCTTGCAATCGGATTAGACAGACTTGTTGCATTATTGGCAAGAACAGAATCTATCCGTGACGTTATTGCGTTCCCGAAAAACTCAGGAGCTAAGTGCTTAATGAGTGATGCGCCGGGTGAAGCGTCCTTGCAGCAGCTTAGAGAACTTCATTTGAAGAGTACAGCTCATACAAAATAAAATTCGTACAAACCCCCGATTCGATGTTCGGGGGTTTTTTGTATAATGTTATAATGAAGTTGGTTATGATAAAGGTTTAAATATGACAGAAAAATCTTATGAACAGATGAAGCAGGAATTTAGGGATTTTTACTTTAAAGAAGTAAAACCTATGCTGCCTAAATTTAATGAAGAACGAAAGAAAGGCTCACCTAAAATTATTGCTTTTTGGGTGGTTTTTGTATCAGTTTTTGTTTCTTGTTTCGCAGGCTTTTTTTGGAGAGAAAAGGCATTATTTTTGGTAGTGTTGCCATTTTTTGCTATGTTATGGCTAATGTATCTTACTAGAAAGGATAAAAAAAATGCTGACGGTAGTGTCACAATTGAAACCGATTATGAAATGAGATTAAAAATACCTTTAATGAAAAAATGTATGAATATTTTTTTAGATAATGTAGTCTGGTCAAAGGAATATCCTGATTATGATTATGCATTGAAAAGGGCAGCTGCTCATCGGTCTGTATCGGCTAATCGTAATGAAGTACACTCAGGACACTATAGTACCGGTTATTCTTATAATAGTTATTGGGATGCTATAAAAAAAATTAAATCACAAAATATAATAGGGAAATTTATTATTGCAATATTTGATGACATTGTAATGGGGCAATATAAAGGAGTAGATCTTGCAATTTATGAAACTAACACAAATCTGTTAAAATCGAAGCTACTTCCGCAAATTATTGGTTTAACGGTTGGCTGCAGCGGATGTGTTATTGTAATTTTAGTTATTATGTTAATAATATTACTTGCAATTTTATCAAAGATATTCGGTAGTTATGGTTTTAATGTTTTTCTGGGTCTTATTGCTTTCTTGGGTATCTATATAGTTTATAACTTGATAAATTATATAATTGACAGTGGTTTTAGGGGGATTATAGTTGAAATTGATATGAACAAAACTTTTAGCGGGCATACCTTTTTCCATGAAATAAGTCAAAAAGCAATGACGTTGAAATTTAATAAACGTAAATTTAAAAAAGTTCAACTCGAGTCCTCAACATTTGAAAATAAATATAATGTATATTCAGATAATCAAATAGAAGCAAGATACTTGTTAACTCCGTCTATTATGGAAAAAATCGAGAACCTCAGTTTTGCTTTTAAGGCAAAATATGTGAGAGGCTCGTTTAAGGATAATAAGCTGACACTTGCTATTCATACAGGCAAAGACATGTTTGCAATGGGTAGTGATTTTAAAGATTCTGATACAAGAACTTTTGAAGAACTTTATGATGAAATGATTTCCATTCTGCAAATTGTAGATGAATTAAAACTAAACGAGCATACAAATCTGTAGTGCATATAACTTTAATAGCAAAAAAAATATTGTTTGTATTTAATACAAACAGGTGTTTATGATTAATCAGATTAATTCATATTGTATAAATAACAAAACCAAACGACCTATTTTGGGAAATTCAGCTGCGCCAACGGTTCAGACTCCTAATGCTGCAGACAGGTTTATACTTGAGTTGGAAGTAAATAATAAAAAAGAGAAGAACGGAAACTTTTTATCAAGATATTTTTGGTCACCTACCGCATTACTTGTTTCAGCACTTCCGGTACTTGTATATGAGTACGCTACTCTTTTCAGAATGAAAAATCTAAAGAAACAATGCAGAAAAAAAGATGCAACATTAATTTATAATTTGTTTAAAAAGAATTTTAAATTTGCACTTGCAGGTGCTATTGCATCATATGCAGGATTAGAATACTTTTTTAATTCAAGGAATGACAAAAATTACAAAAAACTTGAAGAAAATTTCAAAAAACTAAACACCTCTACCGATGCGAAACTCGCCGGGACTTTCCGTTCGACTTATATGGGAGCGTATTGTAACAGTCCGTCGGGAAACATTGTTATCAACCGAAATCTTTTAAATGATCCGTTAATGTCGAGGAGTCTTAAAAAATTAATCAAACATGAGCTTGTTCACGCCCGTCAGTTTGAAACTATAGCCCGTTCAAAAGACGGGATTAAGAAGCTGAATTATGCAAACGTAAAACAGGCCGCAAAAATAATTGAGGGAAACCCAGTTATTCTTGAGGATTTCAGACAGGTTTATAAAGCTGTTCAGGAAGATAAGTCCGGAAAATATAATGGCAAAATTATACATATTCAGAGTGAAACTTATGATATGAAAAAATATATAGAGTCATTGAATATTGTAATTAACAATAAAAACGCAACATACAATGATATTCCGATGATAATAGATGAAGAGCACTACAAAAAAGTAATTGCCCAAAAAGGTGCCTTAACACCTGAAGAAGAGAAGAAAGCCGAAGAATATTTTAAAGCATTATCTGATTATTCGCCTGTATCGGCATTTGATGCATATAATCCGTTTGGTTCATACAGAAATAATGCACTGGAAAAGGAAGCATATCAGGAAAATCCGTCATTGCTTATGAAACTGTTCGGTAAAAAATGATTTTAATAACACAAAAAGCTGCTTTTTAAAAGCAGCTTTTTGTTATCAATATTAGATTATTTATGCTTTTGTTACATAATTCAGCAAGGTTCTTACTCCGGCTCCTGTCGAACCGTAGCAGAATATTCCCTGCGGTTTTTCAAGGAACGCCGTACCTGCAACATCTATATGTACCCATTTAACATCAGATACAAATTCTTTCAGGAACATACCGGCTGCAGAAGCTCCGCCGTTTCTTGTGCCTGTATTTTTCATATCTGCAATTTCGGATTTCAAACCGTCACGATATTCCTGATACATTGGTAATTCCCAGTATTTTTCACCGCTGAGTTTTGCGGTTTCAATAACTCGTTTAATCATATCTTCATCGTTGCCCATTACGCCTGAAACAGCTGTTCCGAGGGCAACAACGCAAGCACCTGTCAATGTCGCTATATCAATAACTTCATCTACTTTAAGTTCGCAGGCATAGCATAGAGCATCGGCAAGAGTTAATCTGCCTTCGGCATCGGTGTTGTCAACTTCAATAGTTTTACCGTTTTTGGCTGTCAGGATATCACCCGGTTTATAAGCGTGTTGTCCCGGCATATTTTCGCAGGCTGCAATAATACCGTGAATTTCAATATCGGCAGGCTGCAATTTGTTTAATGCATTCATAACACCTAAGATACAAGCTGCTCCTGACATATCATCTCTCATAGTAAGCATTGAAGAAGCAGGTTTTAAATCCATACCGCCGCTGTCAAAGCATAAGCCTTTACCGATTAAGGCAATACGTTTTTTAGGGTTGCCGTTTGAATATTTCATATGAATGAATTTCGGCGGTTCTGCACTTCCTCTTGCTACAGCAAGGTATGCCCCCATATCCATTTTCTTAACGTCTTCTCTGTCGTATATCTTAGTTTCAAGACCTTCAAATGAAGATGCCATTTGTGCTAATTTTGTCGGGGTTGCATATTCTGCAGGTTCGTTTGCAATATTTCTTGTTAAAAGCATTGCTTCCCCGAATACTCTGCCTTCTTTAACATCATTTTCGCTGAATTTGTTAAACCCTATTTCATCCAGTCTATGATCTTTTTCGGTTTTATATTTATCGAAATTATAATCTCCGATATATGCTCCGATTACTGCATACTTGCCTAAGTTACCGACTCCGTCAAAGTCAATAACGGCTCTTTTAGCCTTAATCTGTTTTAATTTTTTTACGGCTTTTGCAACGGCTTCTGTAACTTTATTTCCGTCAACTTCTTCCCGTTTTCCTAATCCTACAACAAGGATTTTATCTGCCTGAATTTTTCCGTAGGTATGAAGTAAATATGTTGTACCCAATTTACCTTCAAAATTATCTTTTTCAACAGCATAAGTATTTGCAAGTTCCTGAGAAGTTTGTTCACCTTCAAATTTGTTTATAACAAGAACTTCCGTATTCAAATCGCTTGTAATTTTAATATCCATAGTTCTCTCCTTCTTCAAAAATATTGTATCACTTTTTTATTGCATTGTAAATTTTTATTGTATAATCTATCTATGGAAAAGAAATCAAATAAAAAATTATATGTTATATCAGGATCGTCAGGTGTCGGAAAAGGTACGGTACTAAAAGGATTTATGGCAAAACATCCTGATTTTATGCTTTCAATATCCTGTACGACAAGAAAGCCAAGAGAAGGTGAAATTGACGGAGTAAACTACTTTTTCGTAAATAAAGAAGATTTTATGAAAAGTGTTGAAGAAGATAAATTCCTTGAATGGGCGGAATTTGCAGGAAATTGTTACGGCACAAAGAAGAAATTTATTCAGCAATGTCTTAATGACGGAATGAATGTTATACTCGAAATTGAGACAAACGGAGCATTACAGGTTAAAAAGAAGATGCCGGAAGCTGTCCTGATTTTTATTGCACCGCCATCTCTTGAAGCTCTTGAACAGCGTCTTAGAGGTCGTCATACCGAAGATGAAGAAACAATTCAAAGACGTTTGCATGAGGTTAAAAAAGAACTTGAATGCGCAAAAAAATATGATTACAGGGTTATTAATGATGACCTTGAAAATGCTATCAGCGAATTGGAAAAAATAATAGCCGGAGAACAGGAAAAATGTTAAACGGAAAAAATATCTTAATAGGTATAACAGGCGGAATTGCCGCATATAAGATATGTGAGCTTATCAGAATGTTTAAGCGGAATAATGCCAATGTTCGTGTTGTGTGTACCCCGAATGCTCTGAATTTTGTGACAAAACTAACTCTGCAAAATTTGAGTCAAAATGAAGTTGGGGTAGAAGAATTTAATATTGAACAGTTTAAACCCGAGCATATATCATATGCTGATGAAGCTGATATTATGATTATTGCACCTGCGACAGCTAATACTATCGGGAAAATTGCTAACGGAATTTGTGATAATCTGTTGACTTCAATTGCCTGTGCATTTACAAAACCTATGATTATTGCACCTGCTATGAATTGCGGAATGTGGGATAATCAATTTGTTCAGGAAAATCTCGAAAAACTTTCCTCGGCAGGTTATTATGTTTTAGAACCCGATGAAGGTTTTTTGGCATGCGGATATAATGGTAAGGGCAGACTTTGCGAATTGCAGAAAATATTCGATAAAACGGTGAATATTCTGAACGGAGAAAAATTTTTATCGGGTAAAAAAATAGTTATTACAGCAGGCGGAACGATAGAAGAAATTGATTCTGTCCGCTATATATCCAACTATTCTTCCGGAAAAATGGGTATTGCTTTGGCGGATGAAGCATATAAAGCAGGGGCGGAAGTTATACTTATTTCAACAGTTAATGCCGAAAAACCTTATGGAGTTATAAAAGTTAAGTCGGCTGAAGATATGAAGTTTGCCGTTGAAAATGAATATGATACCGCAGACTGTATAATTATGGCGGCTGCTGTCGCGGATTACAGGGCAAAAAATATTGCGAACCATAAAATGAAAAAAGCCGATAATGTTGAAAACATTACCGTTGAATTGGTTAAAAATCCCGATATTTTACAGAGTTTATGCAAAAGAAAAAATAGTGTGTTATGCGGAAGCGCCGTTTCGGATACAGTTAAGGAAAAAGCTCCCGTTATTGTCGGTTTCTGCGCTGAAAGCGAAAACCTGATAGAAAATGCCAAGGTAAAAATAGCTAAAAAAGGTTGCGATTATCTGATAGCTAATGACATTTCAAGAAAAGATATTGGCTTTTCGAGTGATTATAACGAGGTATCAATATTAAGAAAAGATGGTGCTATCAAACATCTTGACCGTATGAGCAAGAATGATATTGCAAAAAGTATTTTAAAGGAAATTTATGGATAAATATGAAATTGTCCGACGTATAGAGAATTTTGCACCGCCTGAAACTGCCGAAAAATGGGATTGTTCTGGTTGGCTTGTCGAAACGGAAAAGCGGGAAGTAACCCGAATAATGTTAGCCTTGACGGTTACGGATGATATTTTGGCACAGGCAAAAAATGAGAATTGCGATATGATAATCTCACATCATCCGCTTTTTGAAGTTCCGTTAAACTATAAAAATATAGATATATATTGTGCTCATACAAATATGGATTTGGCTCGGGGCGGTACAACGGATACCCTTATAGAAAAACTTAAAAATCTCGGTTTACCGATTAAAAATATTATAAAAGATGAAACTTTTGTAAGGTATGTTGAAACGGATATTTCATTTGAAGCTTTGGCTGCGGTTCTTTCAGAAATTTCGCCGAATTTCAGATATGCGGATAAAGGAGCAAAAGTTTTCAAAAAGCTTGCATTTTGTGCAGGCAGCGGCTCGGAATTTATATCCGATGCTTTTGAACAGGGGGCAGACGGTTATATTACGGGTGATTTAAAATTCCATACGGCACTTGACAGTCCGATTACCGTATTTGATGTCGGACATTTTGAAAGCGAGATACAAGTGCTTGAGGTGTTTAAACATTTGATTTCAGAAGATGCTGTATGTATTTATGCTGCCGAAAAATCACCTTTATCTGTTCATACAATGTAAGAATTGTATGCTATAATAAGAAAAACAGGAGTCTGATGATATGAAAAGAGTTGTTGCTTTATTGATAATATTTTCGTTTGGTTTTAATACTGCGGTTGTTGCTGCTGATTTTTCGGATGCCGGAAATTCGGGCTCAAATCCTGTAGTAGATAGTTCGAATACAAGTCAAAAGAAAGTGCATAAAATAGATTTTGGAGATGAAAAAGTTCAGACATATCTGGTAAGTTTCAGAAAATATCTAAATTCTGATTCCCCTGATATCAGTACCTTGTATAATATTGTAAAAGAAAATCCGGGAAAAGAGTTATATAAAACACCTTTAAAAGATGGGGATTATGCTGTTTTATACGAAATTGCGCCGGAATACTCATACTATAAATATCATAATTATGTTGTGGAATATCATGCTGATGGAAGTATTATGGGAATTGTTATTGTGTCCGTAATTGATAAATCACATCATAATAATATTATTGTGAGTTTTGAAGAATACAGGTTAGCGGATTTCGGGAATTTTGACAAGAAATATACGATGTTTGTTGATATGAATTATCACGTGAAAAGAGTTGATTATACGCAGTTAATATATGACAAAGACGGTAATATTATTTGCTATGAAGTGAATGATACCGACTTATATCTTGCTGATTTTTCCAATAACTTAATTGTCGATATTGATGAAAACGCAGTTTTTGGGACTCCGCAAGATACCTCTCAAAATTTATCAGACTCTGATTCGGATAATGATTATTCCGAAAATATCGCAGATGGTCAAGATACGCAGTCTGAATCTTCAGGCGGATATTCAACCCCAGAAACAATCTGTTTGCTTGTAGGTGTTGGCGGAATGGCTGTTGCTGCAGCAGCAGGTACGGTTCTTGCGGCAGGGGTTATAACTGCGGCAAGTCCTGTGCTTCTCCCTGTTGCTTTAATTTTATCAAAGCGTGCGAAAAAGGATAAAGATAAAGGTAATTAAATTCACGGCTTTTCGTGATATAATTACCTTATGGATATTACAGAAAACAGTCTTAATGCATTAGAATTTGATAAGATTTTGGAAATACTTGCGGGATATACAAAATGTAAGCAAAGCCGTCAATTGTGTTTGGATTTGAAACCAGCCGAAAATATTGAAGATGTCATAAAATCACAAATATATACAAGAGAAGCAAAGAGAGTTTTAGATATTCCGTCGGATATTCCGATAGATTTTGTTGCAGATATTGAGGCAATAGAAAGTAATTCACTTGTAACCTATCTCAACGGAGAAGAATTGGTTGATATAGCAAAAACATTCAGGACGTCCCGTCTTATCCGTAATTTTATGAATGAGAACACTGAGTTGGACAGTCAGTTAAATACCTTAGCCAGAAATCTGACATCGGATAAAGAGATAGAAGAAAGAATTTTTTCCGTATTTGATGAAAATATGGAAATTAAAAAAGATGCGACCCCTGAACTTAAAGGTTTGTATGCGTCTTTAAGAGAAACAGAGCGGGCAATAAGAGCAAAAGTCGGAGATTTACTTAATTCAACGGATTTTGTAAAGCATTTGCAGGAAGCTATTTATACTACTCGTGATGATAGAATTGTTTTTCAGGTTAAGGCATCGGATAAAAGTAAGGTAAACGGTATTGTTCACGATGTTTCCGCAACGAACAAAACATTTTATATTGAACCCGAGAGCCTTGTTCCGCTGAACAATAAACTCAGGGAAACCCAATCACAAATTCATGCGGAATGTGTCAGAATTTTGGCGGAATTAACGCAGATGGTAAAATTTCATTTTCCGTCGTTAAAAAAGAGTGAAAATATTTTGGCGGAAATAGATTTTCATTTTGCAAAAGCAAGATATGCCGTAAAAATTCACTCAACCGAGCCGGAAATTTTAACCGACAAAAAAGAAATAGTATTAGAAAAGATGAAGCATCCGCTTTTAATCGGTACTGTTGAAAATGTTGTAACAAACGATTTTGAAATCGGCAGAGATTACAAATCCATTGTCATTACAGGTTCAAATACCGGCGGAAAAACCGTTACCCTAAAAACTATAGGATTGTATATACTAATGACAAGAGCAGGCATGTTTTTGCCCTGCAATATGGCAAAAATTTATCCGTTTAAAAAGGTTTATGCGGATATCGGGGATGCCCAGAGTATTTTGCAAAGCCTTTCAACGTTTTCTTCTCATATGAAAAACATTATCGAAATTGTTAACAACAGTGATGAAGAAACTTTCGTTCTGCTTGATGAAATCTGTGCGGGAACTGATCCAGTTGAGGGTGCTGTTTTGGCAAAAAGTATTTTGGAAAAGCTGGCAGAAAACAATGTTATGGCAACGGTTACAACTCACTACGGCGAACTGAAAGCCTTAGAGTATTCTAATCCATACTTCAAAAATGCTTCGGTAGAATTTAATACGGATACCCTGAAGCCTACTTACAGACTGCTTATAGGTATTCCCGGGCTGAGTAATGCCATAGCAATTTCTGCAAATCTCGGACTTGATAAATCAATTACGGACAGGGCAAAAGAGACACTTGTTTCCCAAAAAGACCCGTCATTAATTGTCGTTGAAAAATTACAGGAAACACAGCAGCAGCTTAATGATACCCTTGAAGAAACCGAAAAATTAAAGCTGGAAGCTGAAATTATAAAAAAAGAATATGAAAAGAAACTTTCAGAAGTCAAAAATGACAAAAAGAAAGCCATAAAGGATATTAAACGGAAATTTGATTATGAGTTGTTAAATGCCAAGGCTGAAATTAAAAAAGTGCTTGATGAAATCCGTAAAGAAAAATCAGAAAAAATCGCCCGCAGAGCCTATTCAAGACTCGGAAAGCTGGAGGGTGAATATCATACAAAAGTCGGAAAGCACGAAGATATTGAGCAATACGGGAATATTGATTGGGCTAAGGTAAAAATCAATGACAAACTTCTTCTCAAGGACATTCATCAGCTTGTGACAGTATTAGAGTTACCCGACAAAAAAGGAAATCTGCTTGTTCAAATGGGCGGGATGAAAGCTAAGATGAACACGGAAAAGCTGGCTCCGTATGATGAAGCTTATGAAACAAAAGCCCCTGTATATTCGCCGTCGAAATCAAGCAGCTTTAGGCTTCATAAGATAGATATATCAAATACCCTTGATTTAAGAGGAGTCAGAGTTGAGGACGGTCTTGATAAACTGGACGAATATTTAGATAAGGCAAGTCTTGCAAACCTTTCCCCCGTCACGATAATTCACGGACACGGAACGGGTGCGATGAAAGCTGCAGTCAGGGATTATCTTTCATCTTCTCCTTATGTTGCAAAATTCCGACCCGGAGAAGACAGCGAGGGCGGTGACGGAGTTTCCGTTGTTGATATAAAATAATATTATACTTTTCCAGCAAAAACGACCGATATTATTATCGGTCGTTTTGTCAATAAATTTTATTATTGTAATTATTATTCCTGAGTTTCTGTTTCGGTTGGTTCATTAACAGAAAGTGCGATACGTTTATCCGTCGGATTAAACTTAAGAATATAAGTCATAATCTTGTCGCCTTCCTGAAGAATGTTGCCGTTGCGATTTTGAAGTTCAATAACTTCGCTGTGCGGAAGTAAAGCTTCAACACCCGGGAATACTTCTACAAAAGCCCCGAAATGTTTAATTCTTGTAATTGTACCTTCGATTTTATCGCCTTCTTTAATATTCTTTTCAGCTTCAACCCACGGATCAGGTTCAAGATTTTTTAAACTCAATGAGACTCTTTGCTTGTCATGATCAACAGCTATAACTTCAACATCAATTTTGTCACCTACGTTAAGAATATCTGTCGGATGGTCAATCCATCTCCAAGATAGTTGTGATAGCGGTAACAAACCGTCAATGCCGCCTAAATCAACAAAAGCACCGAAATCGGTAATTCTGACAACATCGCCCTTAACTACCTGTCCTGCTTCTATCTGAGAGAATACAGTTTTTCTTGCTTCTACAGCGCTGTCATCATAAACTTTCTTGTTAGACAAGATAAAGTTGTTTTGCTGACTGTCAAGAGTAAGTATTTTCAATTCAATTTTAGAACCTGTTTCCAGTTCAGATTCTTTACTTCTTAATTGAGATGACGGAACAAATCCTCTTACACCTGAAACTTCAACAAGAACTCCGCCTTTAACAACTCCGACAACAGTACCGAGAATTGTTTCGTCAGCTTCTTTGATTTTTTCCAGTTCTTTCCATGCATAAGCAAAATCAACTTTTTTACGGGAAAGAAGAAACTTACCGTCTTCATCTTCTTCTCGGATGATTAGAAATTCGTATTCCTGTCCTTTTTCAAATTTTTCTTCAACTTTTTCGTCTTTGTCAACAGCTTCTCTGGTTGGAACAATAGCTATTGTTTTAGCTCCTATATCAACCATTACACCCTGTCCGTCAAATCCGCATACAATACCTTTTACAAGATCACCTTTCTGAAATTTGTAATCATATTGTTTTAGTAATTCTTCAAAATCTAATTCCTTTGATGTCATATTTACTCCACTTTCTAAGACTCATCTGATAAACTTTTCCTCATAATAGCAAACTGCAAAAAATTTGTAAATAATTTTTAAGATTATTTAACATTGTTTAACATTAGTTTCAGGTCTTTTATTTACAAATTTGAGAAATATTTATAGTTCTCTTTCAAGAATAGTTCTGTAGAAATCCGTATTAATATTCAATTTATCACCAATGTCGAGAAGCATAAGCGCAAAATGTTTTTCACTGCTTCTTTTTGATTTTTTGCCGGCTTCTATAATTTCGCCAATACGATGATATATTCTTGTAAAGTATGTGTTTTGAGCTTCTGCTATGTCGATTTCAAGCCCCATTTTTTCTACATAATCAAACAGTTCGAGCAGTAATTCAGCCTGCTGCATCTCCATACTGTATGCAAGTCTGTTTATATTTGTTTCTATTTTCTTTGCGAAAATTTTATTCGACGGAGTTTTATCAAGATTGATATTTAATGCTTTTGCCTCAATGTTCATAGCCTCAATTCGCTGCAATTCAGCCTCATCAACGTATCCGTCAGCATCAAGTATAATATCGTTAAATCGCTTGCCAAGAGCGTATTTTGCAGCTATTTTAAATTCTTCGGGCGGTGCAACTCCAAGGTTTTGCATTTGATAGATAGAGTTTTTGCCCTCTTTATATAATTCCTGATATGTTTGTGCAAATTTAGCCATCTTGTCTTTCAACAGCAGCTGTAAAACTTTTCTTCTTTCTTCAATAAATATATCTTTAAGCGTAAAGTATTCTTTTCCGAATGCTTCGTCAAGGGCTCTTATAATCTCTGTTATAGTATTAGTTACAAAAACTCTGGTAAGATTTTGTTTAAGGTTATAGTATTCTTCGTCATCAGAGTATTCTTTTATTGAACAATGGAAATCACCATCAGCATACTGTATAAGCGCAAATACAAGATTAGATTTCTGATTTGTAATTATTGATTTTATCTCAATATTACCCATAATCAGTGTTGAATTTCCTTTTTGGACATGCTGATAGTCTTTACGGGTTACGATGTAGCAATATACATTTTCTTTGTCTTCGAAATCCTGATATAAAGATGATATTGCCCATAAGCATGCTACCTGTTTCAGTGTTACTATAGAAGGACGTACAAATTTTTCAAAAATATCTTTTCCCGTGCCGTGTTCAGGAATATTACTCTTAGCTTCATCCAGTAATTCAAGGAATTTTTTCTCTAAATTTTTACCGGTAAATTTTCCGGCCAGCTGCATTGCTCTTGCAGCATATTTCATTATCTGAACGGTTTCAATACCGGATATTTCAGAGAAGAACCAGCCGCAGCTAGTGTACATCAACAAAGTTTGACGTTGGATTTCCAATAGTTCCATTGCCTTTACTTTATCTTCTTCGGTTAAGCCGGGTTTAAAGTTTTCTTTTTGAAATTTTTCAATGCTCAGGCGGCTTCTGTCGAGTATAACCTGAATATAATTGTTTCTTACTTCCCAAACGTCATCAAAGTATTTTGTCCCTTCTTTTTCAAAAACTTTCACAAGTTCATCTCTTAAATAATCAAGAGCTTCTCTTAACGGTTTTCTCCACTTTTGATTCCAGCCGGGATGTCCGCCTGTTGAGCATCCGCAGTCTTCTTTCCATCTGCCTACGCCATGGAAACAACTCCAGGAAGATGCCTGTTTAATATCTACTTCATAATTGCTTCTGTATTTCTCCAGATATTCGGCATAATTTGTTATTTTAAATCCTTCCGCTTCCGCTCGGGCTTTAACTATATACGCTAATGCCATATCTCCGAATTTTGTATGATGCCCATAGCTTTCACCGTCTGTGGCGATGTTTATCAGCTGCGGATAATCTCTTAATTCGGAAACCCCTTCTTTTAATCGTTTGATAAATTTGTTGCCGTCTTTTAACAGTTCGTCAAAAGCAACAGAACGTGATATTGCTCCGTCATAGAAGAATAAGTCTATATATTTACCCGGTGCGGATTTAATGTAATATCTGTAAGAGCGGGCCGGGTCTATATTGCCCCAGCTTACGTCTTGCCAATTTTTATCGCCTTCTTTACGAATACTTTGTGCCTGATATGGTGACAATACGATAAACTTTATTCCGTTAGCCTCGCAAACCCTGAAAGTATCATCATCTGCAGCGGTTTCGGCAAGCCAGATTCCCTCGGGTTTACGTCCGAATCTGTATTCAAAGTCGTAAATACCCCATTTCACCTGTGTTTCTTTATCGTGTTCATTTGCCAGCGGCATTATAATGTGATTATAAACCTGAGCCATTGCATTTCCGTGACCGTTATGTTCTGCACGGCTTTCAATGTCTGCTTTAATAATTCTTTCATAAGTATGAGGCGCAAATTTTTCCATCCAGGACAGAAGTGTTGGACCGAAATTGAAACTCATATATTCGTAATTGTTCACAACATCAAGAATTTTATTCCTGTTATCAACAATTTTGGATACGGAATTAGGATTGTAACATTCACGATTTATTCTTTCATTCCAGTCATGAAACGGAAGTGCACTATCCTGCAATTCGATAGCTTCCAACCATGGATTTTCTCTTGGCGGTTGATAAAAGTGACCATGTATAGTTAAAAATATATCGTGTTTTTTTTCATTTTCTGCCATTGCTTAACCCCGTATTTATGAATTTAGTATTAGTTATTGATTTTAGGAATACTTCTTAGTACCGTAAAGCTATCGACATCCATCCAGGCGTCTCCGAGAGCATTTGAAATAACTCTGCCGGCTATTTCTATCTCATCCCCTGAATTTAATTCAATATATTTTTCGGCTGTTTTTCTGTCCATAAATATTTTTAACTCTGACAGCGGTATATTATGAGTTCTTACATCCGGACGCTGTATTAAAAGTGTGATATAGTTTTCGGAACTCCTCATTACCGGTCTGTAGTCAAGACCTAATGTTGAAAATTTATCAAACTTTGCGGTAAATTTTACTTTTTTACCGATATAAGAACTCGGACTTCTTACAATATCAATTGGGCTTACTACTGCATATGCCGATGTATTTACCGTTTGTTTCGGCATTTCAGGCTTAGTAACAGGTTTTTGTGGGTTAGTTTGAGGTATTGACTGTTGTTTTACCGGTGCCGGAGTTGTTTTTGGTACCGTGTTTTGGTCATTTACCGGAACTTCTCTTTTGGTGTTTCCGTTAAGTCTGTTGATAATTTCTACCGGATCTATATCCGAATAAGATTTGGAATAACCGCATACCCCGAGCGTCATTACTACAATTAATACTGATATAATAATATTTGATTTTTTCATATATTAAAGCGTCCTTCTTCGTTTTTCTACAAGTATATCTTAGCACAATAAATACTTTTTGTAACTACCCGATTAATGGATTTTATTTGTAAACGTTAATAAAAGATTTTAACCTTCTGCCTGCCCCGTCACCTTTAATTGATATAACGTGGTATTGGTCTTTATAATCCATTGATGTCGAGCTTCCTCCGTCAAGTCCCATTGCCTTCTCAAAGCCGAGTTCTTTACATAAAGCCTGAACTTCATACATATCCATAGGGTGTTCATCCGTAATTATGAGTATATGTAAATTTCCGTCTTTTATACCTAAAATCGTGCGTGCGACTTTATGTAATACGGAACATGATTCTCTGATAACTTTTCCGTCCGAATCTTTTACTACAAAAAATTCCTCTTCTAATCTGAGTTCGGGTAAAATCATAGGTCCGCCCTGAACAGATTCTACAATATTGCAGGAGAAATCAACAGGTGTTTTATGCTGGGTTATATCAAAAGAGTACTTATTATCACATTCTACGACTCTGAATTCCGTTCGGTTCAGAATCTTTGACAAATTTCTTCTTAAAATTGTATTGGAAAGTAATGCTTCGTTAAAATTCGGATCTTCGACAGGTACTCTGTCCATTACTACATAGGATATTGTTTTGCTGTTATTCGGGTCAAAGAATCCCGCATTAACGGTTAATTCGGCACCGCTTTTTTTATGAATTTCCGCATTTGTTTCAAGCGATTGTGAAGCATATACTTTTACTTTCTTTTTTGCTCTGTCTTGCCCTATAACAATATGATATATTCCGTCGTTGTAGGTAATATCAATAGGACTTGCGGCAAAGGCAGTATTGTTTACGGTTGTTGAAGTGCAGCCGCATAAGAGTACACATAAAAATAAACTTATTATTATTTTTTTCATTACAAATCCTTTGACTTATAAAAAATTATGATACACATTAAAAATGCCAATGGAGGGAATATTGCGGTAATTAGCGGATGTAAAACACCTTTTTCCGCAAGCAGATCAAAAAATGGCAGTGTTATATAGTATACAAATATACTGCCGATAGCTATTGCAAACCCAATCATTCTTTGTTCTCTCGGTTTACTGAAGCCCAGTAATGTTCCCATTATGGCAAGCAATACACACATAAACGGGTGGAAGAATCTTTGAAAATATTTATTCAGCATATAATTGTATTCTTCTTCCATTTCTTCTGATTTAAGCAGTTTTATATATTTTCTTAAATCTCTGTTATTTATTTCACGTTCTTTTTTTGTGGAATACGTCATTAGTGTATAGGTATTTTTCGCGGCTGTTTCATCATTTAGAATTCTCATTTTTTTAACATGTTCTATTGCCGTAAAAATTCCGTCACTGGATATGTCATATTGTTTTATATCACGAAGTTCCCAATATTTACCTTTATATTTTCCGATACTTGCGGAATATATATTCGAGAGCTGGTGAACATCAGAATATATTTTTTTTGAAAAATCAAGTACAATGACGTCATACATGATTTTATCTCTGAAGCCGGAAACTACAACAGCTAATTCCGGAGCCCCGTTCTTATCCTTTTGGGTATAGATATACTGAGTTGTAGGATGTTTATCTTTTATTTCCATTTTTTTTGTTTCCGCTGCCGGAATAAGTCTGTCACATGTGTAAAAACACAATCCGGTAACTATGAAGCTCAATACAAGTACGGGAGCTAAAATTCTTTTAAATGATAATCCTACAGCTCTAAATATTGTCAGTTCCGAATCCTTTGATAATTTATCGAATGTAAACAGAGATCCCAGTAATAAACCAACAGGAAAGGCTTTTCCTAAAATCAGCGGGATTTCGCATGCCAAAACCAAAAAAGCCGTTCGCATATCATATTCGCCGGACAATGCTTTTTTTATGGTTTTCAAAAGCATTTCAGGAGCAATCCAAACTACAATAAACAACAATATTGCAACTACGGTTGCAATAAGAACCTGTTGGAAAACATATCTGTCATATATTGTTATTTTGGGAAGAGCTCTCATTACAGTTCGAAATCCTTTCCGAGATAAAATTCTTTAGCTACAGGATCTACCGCAACATCCTGACTTCTTCCTTCAATTTTGATTTTTCCGTCGAATATAACATAAGCTCTGTCCGTGATAGACAGGGTTGCTTTCGGGTTGTGGTCGGTTATAAGAATACCGAGACCTTTTTCTTCTGATATTTTTCTGATATTTTCTTTAATTTCACCTATAGCAATCGGGTCAATACCGGCAAACGGTTCATCAAGAAGTATAAAATCGGGGCTTGCTGCCAATGCTCTTGCTATTTCTACACGTCGGCGTTCTCCGCCGGACAGAGAAACTGCAGCATAAGAACGAAGTCTTTCAATTCCAAATTCATTGAGTAATTCTTCAAGCTTCATTTTCTTTTCGTTTATCGTAAGTTTTTCATTCATTTGTAAAACGAGTTTCAGATTATCTTCAACTGTTAATTTTCTGAAGATGGAAGCTTCCTGCGGTAAATAACCGATACCTAATTTCGCTCTCTCGTTCATCGGAAGTGTCGAAATATCCTGACCGTCAAGTATAATTTTCCCCTTGTTCGGCTTAATAAGTCCTACTACCATATAAAATGTAGTAGTTTTACCGGCTCCGTTAGGACCCAAAAGACAAACAACTTCACCCTTATTTATATGAAAAGAAACATCATTAACAACACTTCTGTAACCATATATTTTAATTAAATTTTGCGCCTCAATTCTCATACAATTCCCTCAATCACATGTACAAATATTTTACTTTAAATATAAATACATTGCAAGAAGAAAGTAAAAGAATATAATTATTGATTCATACCCGGCATATGCGGTCTTGGAGGCATTTGTGGATTTGTTTGACGCATAGGTTGTCCGGACATCCCTGGCATTTGCGGACGAGGTGTCATTCCTGGTCTTGGCATACCGGGCATCTGTGGACGAGGCGGCATACCTGGCTGTTGAGCCGGCTGTTGAGGTTCCTCTCCCTCTGCAGGAGTCCCCGCCTCCGGAGCTTCTCCTTCTTCCGGTTCTGTTTCTATACCGTTCATTTCGTTATATGCCCTAACTCTCAATTGATGCATTTCTTCGCATGCAGCGAAAAAGTCTTCTCTGGATTCTTCGGGGAAGTATGTCGAAAGCTTGTTAAGTAAATCCTGTGGAAATTCTGAAACTGTTGTAATTTTTTCCACAACTTCTTTTGTAAGCGGGTATATGCTTCGGAAGTTCTTAACGTATACCTGGCTTGTTTCATTATTTACCTGTTCAATATTTCCTACAACATCTTTGCTAATTTTGTATGTTACATAATTCTTATCGTATAATATGCCGCCGTATTCTTTCATAACAAGTCTCATAACCAAATCAAAATCTGCCATATTTCTTAATTTGGTATCAAAATAGTTTTCAGCGGCAAGGACTGATTTTTTGAATACCATAGCCTGCAGGGCACAGGGAACAACCTGAAATACATTAAGTATGGCAGGTTCAAATGGGAGAATATATCCTTCCGGATGTAATGCGTATGCTGAGCCAAAGGAGTAATCAGCACCCATTTCTTCCATATTGGCAAGAATTTCTTCAATTGCTAATATATCGTGTATAAAATCACTGGGATTAAGAAATGCAACGAATTCCCCTTTTGCTCTCATTATACCTTTATTAAGAGCATCAAATTTGCCCGAATCCGGTTCCGAATAAAACTGAATATACCCTTTGCTTTTATAATCGGATAACAGCTGGACTGTTCCGTCATTTGATGCTTTGTCTATAATAAGATGTTCAATATTTGGGTAAGATTGTCTGCTTAAAAGTGTGGTTAAAATATTGAAATCATCAACGAGTTCGTTATCTATTAAATTGTGTGTTGGTGTAATGATAGTGATTGTTGGCAATTCGTCCATAAAGCCCTCCAGTTTGCTATTATGATAACACAAAAAACGAAATGTTACAATATGTAAAGTTTTATTAATAAATATAACAAATATTTTAATAAAGAGTTATAATATAAATACATTTAGGAGTCAAAAAAGAATATGTAAAAGGGGGTTCTTATGAGTGAGAGGTCCTTATCGGTTAGTCCTGTGATAGAACCGTGTGCAGGTGGTGTTATTGGATTAGGCATCGGATATTCTTTAGCACCCAGAAAATATTCGTTAAAAAGGTTATTGTTGTTGCAAGAGGATAAATTTGACAAAATTTATTCCCCGGAATTAACGAATAATATGACAGTAAGAGAGCAAATAGCACTTGCCAATGTAAGACAGGCAAGGCAGGATTACAGAGCTGCAAGAAGCGGTTTGGTAAATCAGGTTAAAACAACTGCAAAAAATTGGATAGACAACTTTAACAAAGTTCCTGTTTCGAAGAATTTGCGCGAAACTTATGAAACAAATCGAACCAATTTACAAAGAGCCGTTAAAGAAACAAATTATGTAGAGCTTAACCAAAGATACCGAGCAGCTAAAGCTGCATTAAAAGCGTCGCCGGAAGATATAAATTTGAAACGCGCATTGACTCAGGCAAATTCCGATTTAGCCAAAGCTAAAGCTATAATAGGAACTAAGATAGAATTATACAAAGACAGCGTAAGAAATTTATCCGAAGAAAGACTTGCTAAAGTAAAACATGAGCCCGTAAAATACGCCAAAGTCAGAGAAGCTTATCATGATTTCCTTTCTGCGCTTGCAAGACGCAGAACTATGGCTTCAAGTAAGTTATTTGAACTTTCAAATAATAAGAATCTGATTAAAAATTACGAGGCTATAAGCGAATTTTTACCGAAAGCCAGAACGAAATCTGCACTCATGGGTGCTGCTGTCGTTGGTTCCGTGACAGCATTATTGATTTCAGGATTAAATCGCCCGGTAAAAAAATCCGCATAAAAATCGTTGAGAGTGGAGTTTTGCACTAAAAGGACAGCAACAAAATTTGCTAATCGTGCAAGTTTATTAACTCCGCTCTTTTTATGCCTGTACCATTAATTATTATTGTATTTGCTGCGTTCTTTTATAAATGAGAAATTTGTGATTTCAGAAAGAACATAAACAAATATTAATATTTTTGTTTAAAAAATGGTATTTTTTTTTAGTTTGAAGTATTATAGTGGTAGTAAAGGAAGTTACCTTATAGGGAGAATATCTTAGAAATGCAAGCAAATAACAACGAAATGGTAATAGGTATTCCGAGAGCCATGAATTTCTATCACAATTATCCTTTTTATTACGGATTTTTTACTGCATTAGGTATAAAAATTGTGTTGTCGGATGTTACTACAAAGCAGACGATGTCTGACGGTTCGGCACTTGTTGTTACCGAAACATGTCTTCCTATAAAAATATATGTCGGACATATACTAAACCTTTTAAACAAGGGTGTAGATAAAATTTTTGTTCCGTCTATTCAGTCTATAGCTCCTAAAATTTATAACTGTTCAAAAATCAGAGGACTCCCCGATTTAATCAGAAATGTTGTAAAAACCCCGTTCACCATGATTGAAGCTACATTGGATAAATCAGAAAAAGGGCTAGGGTTATACGAATTTCTCGCTCAGGCGGTAAAACCGTTCGGCATTACCGATATGAACAGAATAAAGGAAGCTTCAAAAGCCGGCTGGAGGACATTTAATAATTTCCATATTATGTCAAAATCCGGCATGAGCTACAAGAAAGCTTTAAGCTATGCTTTGCAGGGGAAAGTCTTTATTGAAAATAACACTAAAGAATACCCTATTTCAATAGCTTTGGTTTCACACGGATATAATATATATGATGACCGTGCTTCAATGAAAATTATTGAAAAGCTTGAAGCGATGGATGTTAAAGTTTATACGGCACTGCAGCTTTCTCACGAACAAACCATAGAAGGTATTAATACTCTCGGAGATAAAATGTATTGGGCAAACGAATACGAAATGACAGGTACGGCAGGTCATTATCTCAAAGATAACAAAATCGATGGAATTATTGCGCTGAATGCATTTGGCTGCGGTCCTGATTCTCTGATGGTTGAAAGAATAATCAGAAAAGCAAAACAATTTAACAAACCGATTATAAATCTGACTATTGATGAACAGACCGGTGAAGCAGGTTTTGTTACTCGTTTGGAAGCTTTTGTCGATATGCTTTTCCGTAAAAAACGTGCAAACATAATAAATAAAATTGATATTCAGAATAATAAGAGTGAATATTTATTAAATACAGATTTTATTGAAACAAAATAATTCAAAAACATGTCATGATTTGACTTTTACCCGAAAATTATTAAATAAAGTCATGCAGGTAGTTAATTAAATCAAAACGGCAAAAAATCATCATTTTATATGATACGAATATTTGCTGTACGGTTTATAATAGCGATATCAAGACGAGGGTAGAGTAGAGATATGTTTTCAGAAATGATTCAAAGTTTGCTTAACACAGGCGGAAGAACTGAAGCGATGAAACGTTACAGTTCAATATCCAATCAGGTTGTAAGTATCAAAAACAAACTGCAAGGTCCTGTTCAGCAAGTTTCGGCTAATCCTATCGATACTATTTATCCGGCTAACAGACCAATAAACGGGTTTGAAAGTATTTTGCAATCTTCTGAACCGGTAAATTTCGGTAATATGTTGCGAAATAATGCATCTTTAAATGTTAACGGAAAGTTGTTAGGGAGTAATTCGGAAGTTCAGAGTGCAATTGCAGGCGTTGTAAATACAAATACCACAAATTCTGTTGCACAGGCTGCCGCAATAATGCAGGGTTCGCCTAATATATCAGGGTCTAAAACTCAGCTTATGAATATGATTGACAAAGTGTCAGACAAATACGGAGTTGACAGCAAATTGGTGAAAGCCCTTATAAAACAGGAATCAGGTTTTAATCCGAATGCAAAATCCAAAGCAGGGGCTATGGGTTTGATGCAATTGATGCCTGCAACCGCAAGAGGATTAGGGGTAAACGACCCTATGAATCCTGTTCAGAATGTTGAGGGCGGAGTAAAATATCTGAAATCAATGTTAAACAAATATAACGGCAATGTGATTTTAGCACTTGCTGCTTATAATGCAGGACCTAATGCCGTAGATAAATATTCGGGAGTTCCCCCGTATAAAGAAACCCAAAATTATGTAAGAAGTATCTTAGCAAATTATCTGTAAAATTAATTTTATAATAAAATAAACCTCCGATAATTCGGAGGTTTATTTTTACTTATTGTTCTTTAAATTATATAGCAAGTGATTTTGCTTCGACTTCTAATTCAATAGGTGTATCGTCCGCAACTTCAACTTTTATTGTTTTAATATTTTTAACCTTAGCTAATTCCGGTGCCTGCTGCATTCTCATATTGGCAATACTTAATGTTGTTGCCGGTATCATAGGTTTAACTTCAACCTGAGCAGCTTTAACTGTTTCAGGTCCTTTTGTCTGAACCGGTTGAGCTTTTGCTACTGCTTGTTGTTTAGCTGCGGCCTGTTGAGCTATAGCAGCTTTTGCTGTGCTGATTGCAGGGTCGGAATTCTTTTTGTAGTAATTATAATCCGTCATAATTTTGCTTACGAAACGTTTTGTTTCAGCATAAGGCGGTACTGCCTGATATCTTTTAACGTTGCCGGGACCTGCATTGTATGCAGCTAAAGCAAGTTCTACAGACCCAAACATTTTATACATAGACTTGTAATACAAAATTCCGCCTTTGATATTATCATTAAGCAGATACGGATTAAGTCCCATTCTTCTTGCCGTTGAAGGCATTAATTGAAATACTCCTACCGCACCGTGGCTGCTTCTTGCATTGTGGTTGAAACCTGATTCGGTTCTTGCAATGCTGAGGGCAATTGCGGGGTCTACTCCAAGTTCAATAGCATGTTTGACGATTGATACTTTGATTGAATTTACATCAGCGGCCTGAGCCGGCGTAAAACACAATGCCACTAACATGATAGTGAAAAGTAATAGTTTTTTCAAAATGTAATCCTCTAGTTTGTAAATTGAAAATCCCCAAGAGCAAGTTCACTCTCTCTTTGTGTATGTCAAGTTTTAACTCTTGAGAATGAAATTTTATATATACATAGTATTACAAAAATATAAAAATGCAACCCTTAAACGAAAAAAATCAATCAATCGGTTTAGTAAAACTCAATAGATACAAGGGTTTTCAGAATTGTAAAGATTTTGACTATTAGTGTATTTCAGACAATAAATGCCTGTTTTTGGCAAAATTTTTACAAAATTATTTTACCGAATTTATGAGTTTGATTTTGTCGTTGTCGATATCTCTTTTTCTTTCGCCATCGGTTGTAAATTGTTTAACACTTGCGGTTATAGTTTCAATACATCCGCAAGTCGTTGTCGCAAGTGCGTTTACATAAGGATTTGCACTTGTCAGCATACCCAGAGAGCCAAAACCGGCGCCTGAAATCGGATCAGCTTTCAAAATACCGTTAAGTTTACCCGAATAAGCTTCATAGGACATAAAGTTTTTGAATGTAGATGATTTCTTTTCTTCTTCATTCGTAATGATATTATTATCTTTCAGTGTTTTTCTATTATTCTTTAATTGTAAATATGTCAATGCCTCCGACGTCCAGCTTGAACCGGAGCAGAAGGTGCTGAAAATTATACCTAAAAGTGTATTTCCTGCAATAAATGCTGCCTTTGCTTTTTTATCCATCGGAACATGCATATCAGGTGCGTGTTTTGCAACATAAGCTTTTGCCCTGCTGTAATCTATCATACCTGACATCAAAGGTGCAATAACCAGGCTTGTTAATGTCCCGATTATCATTGACGGAATTGCTATTATAGAAGCTTTTTTAGCTCCAAAATTATCATTATCCTGGAAGAAGTCTTTTACAGCGCCCAAGTCATCATCCCATGAGCCTGCAAAAGCTATCGCTAAAACTCTCCACCAGTTGCTTTTACCGTCTTTAATTGTTTCTGCGTATTCTTTTAATCCGTTTTTAGAAAAATATTTTTTAAGCGGATTGCCTTCTTGGTATATTTCAATTTGTTTATTTAAGTATTTTTCAGCATCTTTAGCTATTTCTTTAGCGGCTGCTCTTTGTTCAAATATTGCCTGAGCGCCCAGAACCAACAATACAGGAACTAATGCGTACGCGCCGTATCTTGATGAACGGCCTGATTCAGCCAAAACTTCTTTTTTTATTTCGGAGGTGGCAAATTGTTTGGTTATGTTATTTAATGATTCCTGTTCGTTGTCGATAAATTTTGCTAATTGAGGATTTTTCTCGGACAGTTCTTTTTTATCCTGTTCCGAGAGATTAAGTAAATTATATTTTTTATCCCCTGTTTCAAGCGTGATTGTATAATAATTGTCGTATTTTTCTTTCAACAAGCTTAAATTATCTTTTTCCGGCTGTGGAATGTTCATTTCGCAGATTCGTTTGCTGACGTATTCTTTTGGTTGTTCAAGAAGTCTGAACATATCGTCAACTCTTGCTTTATAGGTATTAACACGAACATCTCTGAGTAGTTTCGCATCACTTTTAGAGATTTTTAACGGTGATTCAACATTGATTTCCCATTTTTCGGGAAGTTGAACATTTTCTTTTGCCAGTCTTTTGGATAAATATTCTTTTAAAAACACGTTTTTGTCATTATTGACGCTCAAATCATCAAAACGTATTTGTTGGGTTTTAGCATTGACACTTGTGTCAGTATTAATATTATTGTTCAGATTTAATTTGTTAAAAGGGGTAACAGCATTTATCATAGTACCGATTAAAAGACGGTAAAGATTTATTTTTGCCCTATCAAGCCCGCTTGTAAACAAAAATTAATAATTCATCTCCCGGATACGGTTATTTAACAGTTTTATTTTTCTATGTTTCGGGTATAATTAAATTACAGTTATTTAGGGATATAAGGAGTATTCATATATGAGTATAGAGACAGCTGAACAATTAGAAGAAAACGGGCAATACGAAGAAGCGTATGCCGAATATAAAAAGAGTTACTCACACAGTCCCAACGATTTGAGCTTGTTGGCACAGTTAGGGCATGTAGCAATGATTCTTCAAAAATCAGATGAAGCTGTTGAGTACTACAATAAAATGCTCACGCTTGATGCAACAAATCCTACTGCGTACGAACAGTTAATGGATATATATATTGATACCGATAAGTATAAATATTATGTATGCAGAGGAAATTATCATACAGTACAACAGCAGATTGAGCATGCCATAAACGATTTTCAAAAAGCAGTTGCACATGCCGGAGGGGATGAAGAACAGGTTGTCCCTGTCAGATTTGTTCTCGGTACATTGTATGAAGAAATGGGAAATCCTAATAAGGCTATCGATGAATATTTAAAGGTTCTTGACTATGAAAGTGCAATGCCTGAAACATATTTAAGGCTTGCTAATTTATACGCTCAGGACGATGTATTGGGCAGTGCAATCGAAACATTAGAAAGAGCATTGCAGGCAGGTCATGATCATGAAGAAATCAGAGAAAGCCTTGCGAAACTTTATTTCAAAAATAATACTCCGCAAAAAGTAAAGGAAGTTACCAAAAACAAACTAACCGAAATTAAGGCAATGCTTGCGCTTGGTGAATTAGCGGAAGCAAAAAAAGAGCTTGAAAATATTGATGACAAATATAAAAATGATGCGCAGTATTTTGCCCTGCTTGCGGAATACTATTACACATCAAAAGATTATGATAAAGCGCTTGATTCCGTTGACAAGTATGCGGAAAAACAGCCAAATCATCCGCTTGTATTCCAGATGAGAGCTTTAATATATGAAGAAAAACAAGACGAATATATGGCAACTCTGAATTGGGCAAAATATCATTTAGTCAGAGATCAGAAGGATGTTGCAATAAATGAATTGTTAGGTGCTTATCAATTGAGAAATGATGATGCGGATATGGTCGCCATGCTTGCAAGTTTGCTTGAAACGAGCGGGGAAGTTCATCAGGCTATGGAATTTTACTCCAGATTAGCAGAGCTTGAGCCGAATAATAAAACCGCTATGGAAAAGCTTTCAAGATACTGGGAAGAGAACGGTGACAACAGACTCGCTGCAGAATACCTCGAAAAGCTTCTCGATGCTGATAAAAGAAACTTTGCTTCAATGAAAAAACTTGCTGATTTGTACCAAAAGATGCGTGACAGAGATTCTGCTATAGGTTGGTATAAAAAGTATCTTCAAACCGCTCCGCAAAATGAAGAATACGATGTAGTAAAAGCAAAGCTTGACAAGTTAGAGAATACGGAAGCTCCTACAGAGCAGTCAGAAAGCCTGTTGGATAAGATTGTAGATTTTTTCACAAAGAAAAATGAGTATTAATCTTTACTGAAAATTTGTTCATGATATTATTAATAAGGCAAGTTAAAATCTGCCTTGTGACAATTAAATAGAAATCATGTCGTAGTGGCGGAATGGTAGACGTGCACGTTTGAGGGGCGTGTGGAGAAATCCGTGGGGGTTCAAGTCCCCCCTACGACACCATAAAAGAGATGTTGACTTATGTTAACATCTCTTTTATTATGCAGTTGGGTCGGACTTGAATCACTTTTCGGGGGTTCAGCGCGAGTGAGCTGAGGGCGAAGGTTTTTTCTTTGGAAGAAACGAAGTTTCTGAAAAGAAAAACCGCAGACCCGTTAAACGCGAACGAGCAAGACAAGTCCCCCCTACGACACCATAAAAAAGGACTAAGGCTTTTGCCTAGTCCTTTTTTATTAATGTCAGGGGGGCTTGAACAAGAAATTTTCTGTTGAGAAAATTTCTTGGGTTAGCCGGTAAACCGACATACTCATCCGTAAGCTCGGATTACATATCCTCGCTAACGGCTGCGTAAAGTCCCCCTATGACACTATTACAATAAAAGTCTGTAGGGTGAGTCGTTTGACGCACCAAAATTGAAAAGGTGCGGTTAAAACCACACCCTACCAAGTATAATTCTAAGATTATAATACGTCTGTATATCCAATTTCATAAGCAAAATCAACCTATGAAAAATGTTGTACTTATTACCTAAATTTGTTATAATCTTTTTGTCGTTGGATTCCCAAATAGTAACCTCATCGACAGTTTTTAATTATAAATATTGTATAGGTATTAAAAATGCTTGAAAGTATATGCGAAAAAGTAAAAAGATTTTTATGTTTATGTGGATGCTATGCCGCAAATGATATAAAAATATGCAAAAAAAGTAATTGTTATGAAATTATAAAAGGCGATAAAATCATAAAACTATCTTTAAAACATGGCGCATATGTCTTTGATGTTCTCGATAATTTTGATTATTATTTTGAAGCAGTCGAACCTGATTTTTATAACGGACAGTATATAATAGATTACTCTGTTCCTGCATTTCATAAAGTCAGAGGTTATGATATTCATGAAATAATTTTCCCTTCAATCCCTGAATTGATTGAAACTGCCGAACAATATTTAGAGTTTGCTCAGCTAAATGAAAATTCCGTTATCCTTGATTTGGGTGCTTATTCAGGATTGACAAGTATTTTATTTGATTACAATATTTCAAAAAATGATAATAAAGCAAAAGGAAAAGTAATATCTGTTGAACCTGATTTAGTTAATCTGTCTTGTTTAATTCAGAATATATCAGAATATAAGTATAAAACAAACAGAAATATAGAGTATGCTTTTGCTGCTGTATCAGATACAAATGGCAGACAAGTTTTCTTATCTGACGGTGCAATGGGAGCAAATTCAAATTACAGCGGTGTATTTAGAAATGCGAATAAGGTCGAAGTTCCGGCAATGACATTAAGTGCTTTGGCAAAACGATTTAATTTAGATAAGATAGATTTTATTAAATGTGATATAGAAGGTGCTGAGAAAATAATATTTAATGATGATGAATTTTTTAATCAATATTCTCCAAAAATTATAGTTGAAGTTCATAATATAAACTGCGAATTGACAACTAATGATGTTATAGGTGCGTTACAAAAATATGGATATACCTGTGAGTTAATTAATCAAAATGGTTCAAAACTTCCTTTATTAGGATGTATCAAAAAACAATAAAATTTTAACCCTTATCGGATGAAAAAGATAATATTTTTCTGTAAGGTAAAACCACGCAGTACCTTGCTATAGGGAATAGCACTTTCCAAAACCACCAAGCCATATGGGTATGCATTAAAAACATATTAAAATTATAGTTTAGCATGGCTCTTTGATATTCTTTTGTCTTAATGCCATATCCGTCAAGCATGTTTGGAACGTTATATTACCAAACCGCAGAATAATATATACAAGCGGTAAAATATATTTTCATGATATTATTATTATAGTAATTTTAGTTTTACCTCAGAGAGAGAATTATGAAAAAATATACAAAAACATACAATGTAATACTTGATAATATGGATTTATTTGAATATCGGCTCAGACCGATTTCTGCAATAATGTATTTGCAAGATGCTTTTGCAAGATATACCGCAACAAAAAGTATGGCTGCTTATGACTTGTTTCCCAAAAATCAGTATTGGGTTGTTGCAGAAATAAATATGGATTTTATCGAAAATCTGCCGTTTTGGTCGGAAGAAATTAAGGTTGAATTATGGTTTTCAGAAGTTTCAAAACTGAAGATTTATGTTGATTTCTATATCTATTACAAAAATAAAGTTATTGCTAAAGGGGATTCTCTATGGTTTTTAATAAGCAGAGTCAGTCAAAGACCCGTTAAAGCAGATGAAGTTGCTGAAAAATTTGAAGTTGTAAATGAACTTGTTATGGGTGAGCATAAGAAATTTAAACTCCCGCAGGCAACAGAAGTTTATACAAAAATAGAACATATCAACAATTTATCCGATACTGATTTTAATAAACATGTCAACAACAAGAGTTATATAAATCTGGCAGAAATGACTGCCCCTGATGAATTCAGAAAAACTCACAGATTAAAGAACCTGCACATCAGGTTTAATAAAGAAACATTTTTGGGTGATACTTTGACTTGTACAGCAAACAGAACTGAAAACCCGTATCAGTATACTCATATTATAGAAAAAGACGGTGTATCCGTTTGCGATATAGCAACAGTTTGGGAAGAAAAAACGAGCAGCGAAAATATTTTTGACTATAATTTAGATGTCAAAAACGAAAAGTAATAATAAGTAATAGAAAGCTCGTATTGCGAGTTGTACTCTTACTGCCCAAAAACATCATTGTTGTCCGTAATTTCCGGATACACTTCCTTTTGTAAATATTATAACATTATTATGAATATTAGTTTTATTATGCTATGATAAATTGGGGATATAAGAAAAAGATAAAAGGAGAGGTTATGCCGGATTCATATACAGAAATCAATAAAATTTCTTATGGGGATAATATCAAGAACTCTTTTGGCGGTATGATATTAGGGATTATTTTATTTTTGGCATCTTTTGTAGTTTTGTGGATAAACGAAGGTCATAATGTTAACCAGACTTATAAAGCAAACTATATGGATAAAAACACTGTCAATGTTACTGTTGACAGGATGAGTCGTGATAATGATAACAAGCTTGTTTATTTGTCAGGAATAGCCATAACGGATGCCGTTCTTACCGATGGCATGATTACCGTACCAAATGCTTTTGCATTAAAAAGAACGGTTGAAATGTACCAATGGCATGAAGAGGTGGATACTAAAAAGAAAGATGAGATTGGTGGAAGTACAACCGAAACAAAAACATACACCTATAAGAAAGTCTGGTCTGAAGATGAAATCGATTCCGAAAATTTTAAAAAACCCGGTTATAACAATCCGAAATTTCCGGTCAAGTCAGCAGATTTTTATGCTGAAACCGGAAAGCTCGGTGCTTTCAATTTAACTACCCGCCAATCAAAATCAATGGGCGGATATTTAAAATATACTAATCTTCCGCAGGTATACGGGTATGATTTAATAAAAGATTTTTATTACAAAGGTGAGCCGCGTGTACCTAAAGTTGGTGATATTAAAATCTCTTATGAGTATATTCCGTCAGGTGTTGAGATATCAATAATCGGACAGCAAAAATCTGACAATACATTAACAAATTTAATACTAAAAAAGACATCTGTATATCTGCAGCAGGACGGGCTGAGGACAAAAGACGAGATGATAAATTCCTTTAGAAAAGGAAATGCTATGTTCACTAATATCATAAGAATATTGGGTTGGTTCTTGATGTTTTTGGGCTTGAGTATGCTTATTAATCCGTTGCTGGTAATCCTAAAAATTATTCCATTCTTTGAAAAAATAGTCGGATTTTTTACAGGTGGTATCATATTCCTCATATCAGCTGCATTATCTTTGCTAACCATTGCTATTGCATGGCTTGCATACAGACCCGGCTTATCGGTAGGTTTATTGACTGTTGTAGGTGTTATATTTTTCATGGTTAAAAAGAAACTTAAACCTGCAAAAGATGCAAAAGAGGAGCCGCAAGAAGAATTAGAATTATAAATTAAACAGATATTTACCTGTCAGAAACAGCTGTAACAATTATTGCAGCTGTTTCTGTTTGCAAGATAATTTTCCCGCAGAATATCTTAGAAGCTTAGTAATGTTTACAACATTGCTTTTATATGGTAAATTATTCTTGTCGGTTGGTCTTATGTCAAAAATCAAACGGCACAATTCAACTTGAAATCAATAATAAGGAGAGATTAGTGAAAAAATATTTGTTAGTAATCGGAGTTATTGCACTTTTAGTAACGGGTTGTGCTAAAAAGAATGACCAGGCAACAACAGATGACGAAATTGATATACTTAAAGGTATCGCAAAAGAATTGGCTGTTGCAGCAGCAAATGATGATAATGAAAAAATGATTAAATACAGTAACACGATGATGAGTAAAAATGCAAAGCCAAAAGAAATTCTGTTAAAAGATAATTGTTATGAAGTTATTTATTTTTATCTCGGACAGGAAGAAAGTGTAAAGTACTGTAAGTAACCTACTGAGGGTGAAATTATTATGGATAATTTATATTATGAAATTATAACACCGATAATATCGTTTATTTCCTTGATAGGGTTTGTTGCGATAATAAGTTTTCGTATTATAACCAAAACCAAACCCAAAATATGTGAATATATCCTGTTACTGATTTTTACATTGGGAATGTATCTGTATTTCCCGCTTACGATGTATAGTAGAGGGTATTCAAAACTTGATGCCCAAAAACTTGAACAAGCTGTAAAATTTTCCATTAATCCTTATGAAAAAAGATTATGTTATATGGCAATTGCTGATGTTTACAGATTTAAAAAAGACGGTGAAAAAATAATTGAATATAAGGAAAAAGCTTTGCACGGAGCTTATGGCAAATATCCTGAGGAAACGTTTATACTCGCTTTTTGGTATTCAATAAAAGGTGATTATAACAAAGTTATGGAATTGAAAGACTATGTGCCGAATTGCCGGATTCCGGTACGGAGTGCATATATCCAAAACGGTGAGTATGAAAAGGCATTGGCAACTTTTGGAGAAGAAGAAAAGTCTGCAGGAAGTTATTTGTTACGGGCAGCCTTGTATAAAGAACTCGGTGATACCGCTCAGGCAGAAAAATACAGTCAGATTGCGGATGAACAAATTAAGAAAAACAAATTTCCGAGAAAAAATCTGGATAGCTATAAGACAGTTGAAGCATTCAAAAACTTTATAAACGAAAAAAGAACAGAATACGGTTTCCCGACAAATAATTAACAACCTAATGCATATATTTCAATATATGTGATACATATATTCGGTAAATGTAAATTTTATTAAGAGATTTGTTTTTGGACTGCTTCTTATATATGTTGGAAACCCTTTATTTCAGAGGGATTCTGAAATGTTGTTTTTTTTAATACAATATTGCACAAATTTGCTTGACACATAGATTTTCGATGTATAATAGATATGTGGATAGGTGAAAAAAGATTAGTGAATATGTATTGTAAGTATTAATTTTTGTTAAGCATTTGAAGTTTTTTGTGATCTTGAAATGTAAAAAAGGCAATTTTTCAGTTCAAATTTACTTTATGTAAATGGAAGGTTTTCCGGAGTGTGTTATGAATACAAGTAAAGTACAAGGTAAGTTATTCGTGTCTCAAAATTTGGCAGCAAAGAGCCAAACTACACGTCATGCCGAAATACCGCTGAATACAAATTCTGCATCGGATAATGTTTCTTTTCAGGGTATAGGTACTAATATCTCAAAAAAAGGATGTTTCTATTTAAGAAATTTATCTGATTACATGAAAGATGTTAGTGAAATTACAAATGCATTTATTGCGGCAATAGGTACAGGAATTATAGCTCCTGCAATAATTCTTGTCAGCCCCGGAAAAGGTGACAAAGAAGATCAGGATAAGAAATTCTTCCAGGCAATCCGTCAGCCGCTATCGGCAGGTTTGGCATTAGCGTTCCAGTTGCCTATGACGATGTTTATTACGCGTGCTATAGACCATGTGGCATACGAAAACAAATGGAAGATGTTCAGAGATGATACTATTCATGATTTGATTCCGGACAAAAAATATTTACAAAGACATGTTACCCCGGAAGAATTAGCAGAGTGGGAAAGCAAATTTGAAGATACAACAAACGGCAAGTCATTAAAACAAGAGTTGGAAGAAAAAATCAGAAGCAAGTATGAAGAAGTTCGTCTTGATATCTCTGACGAAAAAATGGCTAAAGAAGTTGAAAAGAAAAAAACAAAATTCTTAAAAGAAAAAATAGCAGAAGCAAAACATAGTGAATTACTTAATGCCAAAGTCCAGGAACTGAAAGCAGAGATGCCGACAATTAAAGATAAAGATTTGGTAACCGAAGACTATAAAAATTTAGCAAAACAAAGAAATAAAGCTGCTTATGAAGCAATTGAAAAGAATGCAAAATTATCTTGGTTTGACAAAGCTATAAAGATGATGGGCTTCAGCAACAGCCATACAAAAGCTTTAGAAGAAGCTCAAAAGACTTTCGCAACAGATGAAGGTCTAAAAATTCTTAAAGAGGAATGTGCAGAATTATTTGATGAAGGCAATATCGAAAAACGCTTAAGAAAATTTGTTGAGAATAAAGACAAGAGCGCACAAAAACTATTCAAAGGCAAACAATACTGGATTTCATTATTTGTCAACTTGTTTATGGTAACGGCAAGCTGCTACGCATTGAATTGGGCTCATCCGAGATTCAAAGAGCAAATTGACAAGTTTAATCACAAAAATACCGATCAACAATTATCTGATGATAAGAAAGTTGAGGTGAAATAATGAACGTAAATAAAGTTTGGAAATCAATGGCAGATATTTCACCAACCTGTAAAATCGCAACTTCTCTTATTTTAAAAGATGCGGTCGGTTGTTACCTGTATGTAAGTCAGGCAAGAAGTAATAAAAAGATGACACCTCAGCAAAGAGCCGATGTTGCGAATTATGACCTTGCAAACGGTATTATCAACGTAGGTTTACAGTTATTAGCCGTTAAACCTATTGAAACAATGATGAAGAAAGTGGTTGATTCAAAACTTATGAAACACTTCTTCCATGATTTGGATACAAGACTTGCAAGCACTGATAGTAAGGCTGTAATGAAATTACTCAAACATAAAGCAGGACTCGCTGAAGGTGCAGTTGCATTGTTCTCGGTAATCATCTGTCAGTACCTAATCAAACGCGGAGTTTCCCCGTTCTTCTCAGTCCCTGTAGGCGATAAATCAAAAGAAATCGGTTTAATCAGACCAAAACTTTATCCGGGTGAAACCTTCGAAAGAGGGAACAGAAATCAGCTTGCATCAGACAGCAGCCCATATATCCCGCCGTATTTTATGAGCAAATCCAATATCAGCAGTACCGGGGCTATGAATCCTGAAACAAATCTGTTGAGAATGGCTGTTGCTGATAAAGTTGCAAGTGAACAGGTAAAAGATACTAAAGAAGTTTAATTCAGTATTATTTTTATAAATAAAAGAACCGTCCAATTCAGGACGGTTCTTTTTGTATGATTTAACTCTATTAGTTAAACTGAGCTTTTTCTTCGTCGCTTACACCTTTGATAGTAAGGTTAACTCTGCCTTTATCGTCAATCTTTATAACCTTAACGATAACTTCGTCACCTACGTTCAAATGCGGTTCGATGGTTTCAATTCTCTCGTTGCAAACTTGTGAAATGTGAACCATACCGTCTTTACCGGGAGCGAGTTCTACAAATGCACCTATCGGAATGATTCTTACAACTTTACCTTTTACAACCATTCCGGGTTCAGGTTTAAATGTAAGTTCTTTAATCATTCTTGTTGCAATTTGAGCGCCTTCCTGATCATTAGATGTAATTGTTACAACACCGGTATCCTGAATATCGATTTCGGCACCTGAAGCATCAATAATTGCACGGATTTGTTTTCCGCCGGGTCCGATAACTGTTCCGATATCTTCAACAGGAATTGTCATAGTGGTAATAGCAGGTGCAAACGGTGAAAGCGGTCCGGGTTCGGTAATTACTTCTCTCATTTTAGATAAGATATGTAATCTGCCTTCTTTTGCCTGAGCCAATGCTCTTCTTAAAGTATCGTTAGCGATGCCTTTAGCTTTCATATCCATTTGTAATGCTGTAATGCCTGTGTCATTACCTGTAACTTTGAAGTCCATATCGCCGAGGAAGTCCTCAATGCCCTGAATATCGGTTAATACAACAGGTTCTCTGCCGGGTTCGGTAATCATACCCATTGCAACCCCGCCTATCATACATTTTACGGGAACGCCTGCGTTCATTAATGCCATTGAGCTTCCGCAAGTTGAACCCATTGATGTAGAACCGTTTGATTCAAGTACATCTGAAGTTACACGGATTGTATAACCGAATTCTTCCTGAGAAGGTAATGCCGGAACGTTAGCTCTTTCAGCTAAGTTTCCGTGACCAACTTCACGTCTGCCCGGTCCTCTTAATGGTTTAACTTCACCTACTGAAAATCCGGGGAAGATATATTTATGCATATATGTTTTTTCAGTTTCGGGATCAACTCCGTCGAGTTCCTGTTTCATACCCGGACCTGCAAGAGTTGCAACCGAAAGAATTTGTGTCTGACCTCTTGTGAATACGGCTGACCCGTGAGCTCTCGGAATAACACCTACTTCGCACCAGATAGGACGAACTTCGGTCGGTTTTCTGCCGTCAGCTCTGACGCCTTCATCAAGAATCATTGCACGCATAATTTTCTTTTCTGCGTTTTTGAATTCTTCTGCAACAAAGTCGATGCCTGTTTCTTCAATAATTTTCTTAATATAGTGATCTTCAGGAAGTGCTTCAACTTTTTCTTTAACAAGTTTTTTAGCTTCTTCCAGTTTATTTTGTCTGTATTCTCTGTCGAAGTTGTGATATGCATCAAAAATCATATCGTGAGCAACTTCGTCAATTATATTTTTCAATTCTGTTGTATCGTAAGGGTTAACGAATTCTTCCTTAACAACGCCGCAAGCCTGTGCAAAAGCAACCTGAGCTTCACATTGTTTTCTGATTTCAACCTGAGCAAATTCAACAGCGTTCATAATGTCGTCTTCTGTTACGAATTTACATCCTGCTTCAACCATGATTACGGAGTCGTGAGTACCTGCGACAACAATGTCCAAATCAGATTTGTCAGCCTGCTGGTGAGTCGGGTTAGCAATCATATTTCCGTTTTCATCTTTAGAAACTCTGACTGCGCCGATAGGGCCTTCAAACGGTGCGCCTGAAAGCATTAATGCACAAGATGCTCCGAGCATAGCCAATGTATCGGGTTGATTTTCCTGATCATAGCTGAATAACTGAGCAACAATCTGAATATCATTTCTGTAACCTTTAGGGAATAAAGGTCTTATAGGTCTGTCTATCAAACGTGAAATAAGAATAGCTTTATCGCTTGCCTTACCCTCAGAACGGTTATAACCGCCGGGGATACGTCCGATAGCTGACATTCTTTCTTCATAATCAATAAGTAATGGGAAGAAATCGATACCTACACGAGGTTCTTTAGAAACAACACAGTGAACAAATAACATTGTATCACCACATCTTACTGTAACAGAACCATTAGTAGAATTTGCATACTTCCCGGTTTCAACGGTAACCGTTTTACCGCCGATTTCAATTTCGAATTTTTTAGTTTCCGGTATTGCCATAATTTCCTTTCTTGTCTGACGTGAACTGCCGCCAGACTTGCGTATTTTCTTACGCATTAGTTATCCACTTCCAAATGTTCAATATCATTGTATAACAAAAAATATTAAAAGTAAATTAATGATAATATCCAAAAATTTTCTATATCATCCCAACAAATTACGCTGAAAAATTTTTATCATCTTTTTAAATGATGACTATAATTTCTAAATGTATAGAATAAAATATGGAAACACAATCTTGGGTGGATAATGAGTCAAAATTTTGATTTTACATCATACAATAATATCAAAAGACTTCCGGAGGACGAACTGACAGAACTATGGGGGCGTTATTTGTCTGACAAAACAAATAAGCAGCTCAGAGATACCCTGATTGTTCAGTATATTTACCTCGTCAGATATGTAGTCGGCAGAGTCAGAGTAACTTTACCGGCAACTGTTTCCATAGAAGATATTGCAGGTTATGGTATAGAAGGCTTAATTAATGCAATCGAAAGATATTCCGTCCAAAAAAATACCAGATTTGAAACTTATGCTCTTATAAGAATCAGAGGGGCGATAATCGATAAAATCAGGGAAGAAGATTTCCTTCCCCGCAGTATCAGGAAAAAAATAAAAGATATAAAAAACGCTCAGGAAGCATTAAAGCAGGAATTAGGGCGAATGCCGACCACAAAAGAAGTTGCCGATTATCTGGAAATGGATCCTGAAAAAATTAACCAGCTGCTTGCCGAAGATACTACGATGACTTCTATCTATGACAAGAAAGGTACCTCGGAAGATAGTGTTGAAATTATAGATACAATTGAGGATACAAATACATTAAATCCTCAGGAAAAAGCAGAAGAAAAAAATGTAAAAAGTGAATTGGAGAGGGCATTGAAAAAGTTACCGGAAAGAGAAAGAGTCATAATGGTTCTTTATTATCAGGAAAATATGACATTAAAAGAAATTGGGGAAACAATAAATGTTTCCGAATCAAGAGTTTGTCAGCTTCACGCACAGGCAATTATGAAACTGAAAAACATCTTCTCTGAATCTCGTGCGTCAAGACTTCAACAAAGTATTGTTGCCTGATTACATTTAGCCTATAAAATTATATGTTGGGCAGGTCACCTTTTACTTCTGCCACCACATCACTAGCAAGTCCAAATTCTTCATGCAGAGCTTTTACTGCTTTGTTTGCATCTTCTTTGTTAACAAGACAACTAATCTTAATTTCACTTGTTGAAATCATTTTTATGTTTACACCGAGTTTTGCCAAAGTATCAAACATTGATGATGCAATACCGGGTCTGTCAATCATGCCTGCACCTACGATAGAAACCTTTGCGATTTCCTTATCTACCTGAATTTCGCCGCATTTAAGCTCATCTTTCAGCGCATTTAGTGTTGCAACTGTTTTATCCGTATCTGCAGAATCAACAGTAAACGCAATATCGTTTGTATTTGAAACTTTTCTTGCGTATGACTGAATAATCATGTCTACAGAAATATTTTCTTTTGCTAATTTTGTAAATATATTTGCAGCCTGTCCCGGAATATCGGGAACATCACATACTACAACTCTTGTTTGTGACAAATCTGCGGCAACGCCGGTGACGGGTCTGTCTATTTCCATTTTTTCAACTCCTAATATCAAAGTACCTAAATCGTCTGTTTTGAAACTGCTTCTGACTCTAAGCGGAACATGATTTAATTTCGCGGTTTCAACGCTTCTGGGATGAAGTACGTTCGCTCCGGCATGTGCCAATTCAAGCATTTCTTCACATGAAATCTGTTTTAATTTTGTAGCGTTCGGGACAATTCTCGGATCCGTTGTGTAAACCCCTTCAACGTCTGTGTAAATATCGCAGCGTTCTGCATTCAAGGCTGCTGCCAAAGCTACCGCCGAAGTATCAGAACCGCCTCTGCCGAGTGTAGTAATTTCACCATGTTCGGTTACGCCCTGAAAACCTGCTACAACAATTATTTTTCCCTCGTTCAGATTTTTCTTTAATTTTTCGGTTTCAATTTTTACAATACGGGCTTTTGTATGAACATTTTCGGTCATAATTCCGACCTGCATTGCGTTATAGCTGATTGCGTCATACCCCTGAGCCTGTATTGCCATTGCAAGAAGTGCTATAGAAACCCCTTCTCCCGTAGATAAAAGCATGTCCATTTCACGACCTGACGGAAGCGGAGATATATCTTTTGCCATTTTTACGAGGTAATCGGTGGTGTGACCCATTGCTGACACAACAACCACTACATCGTTACCGTTTTCTTTTTCTTTGATAACGGTGCGTGCAACATTCTTTATCTTATCTGTGTCGGCAACCGATGTACCGCCAAACTTTTGAACAATAATCCTTCTCAATTTATTTACCTGTTCTTTAAAATATTCTCCAAGTCTTCCCGTTCTTCAGGGTAAAGAAACGCTTCATTGTCAATTGAAATTATTTTGTCTGCAATTGCCAATGTTTCTTTCATATTATATTCTGAATCTTTTTCTTTGACAAGTATGTAACCTACATGAAATAATTTATTTAATACGTCAATATTATTTTCATTCAGTTTTAATGCCCGATTTAATTTTCTTTGCGCAGATTCGTAATCATTATGTTTTATAAGAAAATCCGCATATTTTAAATATACTTTCAGATTATCTCCTGCACTCAAAAGAGCATTTTCATAATATTCTTTTGCATTGTTTATATCTTTTAATTCATCATAGCATACGGCAATAAACAGGTTTATCGTATTATCAAAAAACATTTTGTCCTGAATGTTTTTTAATTTTGTTATTGCTGTATTAAAATCATTCCTATACATTGCAATAACTGCAGTTGCTTTTGCGTATAAATAATTTTCATCATTTAATGATTTTATATTTTTAATAAGCAGTTCGGCTTCATCGATATTTCCAAGACAAGCTTCCGTCAAAGCTAAACCTGCATTTGCTTCTTCTTCTCCGGGTGCGAAGGATAATGCTTTAAGGAAATATAGTTTTGCCTGTTCATAATTTTCGTACATTTGCATTGTTATTGCCCAGTCAAAATATAAATGCGGAGATTCGAGCTTCCTTTCTTTTGCGGTTTCGTAAGCAGTAAGACTTGCTTTTTTGTCACCCTTTATTGCATACAATTTTCCGAGTAACAGATACACAGGCAGCATGTTCGGATTAAATTCAAGTGCTTTTTTGGCATAGTGAATTGCACTGTCATAGTCTTTTTTAATGTATTTTAAATTTGCGTATTCATAAGTATTTGTTTCATTCGGATTAACATTTGCAAGGAAGTTTAGTTTTGCTTCAGCTTCGTTGTATTGTCCCGTTCTGACTTCCATAATCGCTGCTAATAGAAGTGCCATAAAGTTATATCTGTTAAGTCTTACGGATTCCATAAATTTTTCGTGGGCTTCGTTGTATCGTTTTAGCTTCATTAAAGCCATGCCCCAACCTGCAAAAACATCTGTGTTGGCAGGGTTAATTTTATTTGCGTTTTCAAAGGATTCGATAGCTTCTTCGCACTTATTGCTGTTCATTAAAGCAAAGCCGAGAAAACGCCAGATTTCTTTATCTGCATCATTAATATTAGCGGACTTTTTGAATGCGGTAATTGCTTCCGCAAGTCTTCCCGTTTTATCGCAGACTATACCAAGATATTTATAAACAAGAGCATCCTCCTGCGGCAATTCCATTGCTTCTTCAAGGATTTTTTTGGCTTTGTCAAATTCCCCGCGATCGATACATTTTTTTGCTCTGTTAACATAAGCTAATGACGGCAAAGCCTCTACTACAGCTTCTTTTTTGTAATTATCAAGAGTTTTATTTAAATTAAGTATTCGATTGATTATCTCTCTTATTTTATCAAACAATCAGCTACCTCCCTGAAAGCTCCAAAACCGCTTTCTCTTTCCGTTATTTGGATTCCGTTTACCGCTTCAACTTTGTCTACGGCATGCGGAACGGTAATTCTGTATTTTGCAAAGTTCAGACATTCCAAATCATTAATGTCATCACCAATATACAGATATTCCTCCTGTGAAAGTTTATATTTATCTATCAGAGATTTTAGAATATCTATTTTATTATGTACTTTGGTGTGAACTTCTTTTATTTCAAACTTTTTTGCCAAAATATCCATAGCCGGATTTGTTTCACCGGAAATAAATGCTATTTCGTAGCCGTTTTTGTGTAAATTGTTAAAACCTATTACGTCCTGAAAATTTATACGTCTTGTCATTGTATAATCGTCATTGATATAGACAAAATTATCCGTAATAACGCCGTCAAAGTCGGTTATTATCCATTTTATTGTATCAGGTAATTTTAACATTTATTTATACAGCTTTCTTAAACTCTTAACAACTTTGTCCCTATTTGATATAATTATATCATAAATTATCAATATAGGCAGATTGGGATTAATAAAAGTAAAGATGCTCTGGTATATAATTAATTTAAGTATAATTTTAGTTTTTTTGATTTTGTTTCTGATAACGAGACAGATGAACAGGCGCTGGTCAAAAATCAATGACTATCTGGGAACGGTTACCAATACGGTAAACTCTATCCGTTACGGGGATTTAACCACAAAAATAGAAAAACTTGAGCATCCTACATACCAAAATGTTACTGATAGTATTAACCGAATGGTGGAAACCCTTAATGACAGAGAAAAAATGATTATTGAATATCAGGGTGAACTTATGCGTCAGAATAAACTGCTTGAATCTGTCATTAACTCTCTGTCCGACGGTATTCTGATTATTAACGAACAAATGGTAATATTAAGAGCTACCCCGAAAGTTACTGATTGGTTCGGAGTAAAAGGTACTACAATTCTCGGCAAAGAGATTACAGAGTTTATTCAGTTTGAGGATGATTCGATTAACCTTAACAGAATGAATGCCAAAGATGTATTTATTAAACACACCCCAACCAGAAACTTTATTGTCAGTTCGATAAAGCTAACCATTGATGACAATAAAAAACGATATATTCTGATTATTAAGGATGTTACCAATGAAAGAGAGATAGAAACCTTAAAAGAAGACTTTGTAGCAACATTAACGCATGACCTAAAGGTGCCTATTGTTGCCGAATCTAATATTTTGGATTTCCTGCTTCAGGGTAAATTTGGTGAGATTAATCAGAAGCAGGAAGTAGCTTTAAAGAACATGCAAATATCAAATAAAGAGCTGCTTAATCTGGTTCAGATAGTTTTGGAAACATATAAGATAAAAGATAGCGGTATAAAATTGCGCAAAGAAAATATTATGCTAAATGGTTTCCTTGAACGTATAATTGAAGAAACTACGCCTTTTGCCCAGGAGGCAGGTTTGAAGGTAAAGCTTGCCAAAGGCAGAAACATAAAAGTAACGGCTGATGCAATGCAGCTCGGGCGTGTAATAAAAAATCTTATAAACAATGCTATTTATCACAGTAATACCAAAAAAGACATAGTAATAAAAGTCGGTGAAATTCCGGGATTTATAACCATATCTGTTATCGACTACGGTCAGGGTATTCCGCAGAAAGAAATCGGTTTAATATTCAATAAATATTATTCTGCATCTAAAAAATTCCGTAAAATAGGTACCGGATTAGGACTGTATCTCTCGCAGCAAATTATTCTTGCGCATGGCGGTGAAATAACCGTCACAAGTGAAGAAAACGTAGAAACGGAATTTTGCATAAAATTGCCGCTGTAATTTGCATAAATCCGAAACATCCAATTAGATTATGCTGGAGAGGGCACTCGCATACATTTGTATCATAGCAATTGCGGCCAAGGCTACACCGCCGCCGATAACCAGCAGCAATAAAGGCTCAAAAGCTTTACTAAGTGCGCTGATTGCGTTATCGAGTTTTTGCTCTACGGCAATAGAAATGTCACGAAACATTTGTCCAAGTTTTCCTGTTTTTTCTCCGGCTGAAATCATTGACATCATCACAGGAGGTATAAGTCCCGAGTTATTAAATGAATCAGTAAGGCTTTTCCCTTTTTCAGCCGCAAGAGTAACTGTTTTTGCCTGCTTCCTTAATGCTTCTACCGATATTGTATCTTCAGCTAAGTCTAAAGCATTCTGAATAGGTACTCCTGCTTCGTATGCTACATGCAAAACAGCCATATAATGCGATAATGATAAATATGTTATACATTCTTTCATTAACGGAATACGGGCAAAGAAATTCCCCAGTTTTTGCTTTATTGTTTTTATCCCTATTGTCTGGTATAAAATTATCCAGCTTCCGAATCCTCCGAGCAGGAATAGCCACCATGTTTTAAATACAAAGTTTGTGCCAAACATAAAGAAATTTACTAATGGAGGAACATTATCCACATTCATTTTCATAATTAATGTAGGAAATATAAATGCTCCAAACAGAAAATATATGCCGATAAGGGTAACCGTTAAAATCGCCGGATATATAGACATGTGTATGAATTTACCCTTAAGGTTATTTTTCTTTTTTAATAAATTTGTCAAATAATCTAAAGTAGTTGGTAATGCTCCGGATTCTTCCCCCGTTTTGCAAAGAGAAGTGTAAATATTACCTATAACGTCCTCATAAGGTAAAAGAGCCTCATATAATGTACTTCCGTTTTTTATCGATTTTTCCAAATCTCTGGCGAATGCCGCAACTCTGATGCTTGGCGCTTGTTGTTTTATGCTGTCAAGCGCATCCAGTACGGAAATGCCTGAGTCTGTCAGCATGTGCAACTCAGAGGTAAAGTACATTAAATCCGTAAGTTTAAATTTTTTTACTTGTTTATCCTTTTGCGGAGCATATTCTTTTGGAATTAGTTTTTCTTCATATATTCCGGCAGGAGTAAATCCCATTTGCCGAACTTTTTCTTTGGCCTCATTCGGGTCTTTTGCTTCTATATAGCCCGTAACAAGTTCGGATTTATCTTTTACTGCTCTGTAATAATACCTTAACATACTTTAATTATATTTGTTTTTCATTAATTCAGCAATACTAAATTCGAACTAATTTTTTTTAATTGTTGACAAATTAGTATCACCAGTATAAAATAAAAATGTTAGGTTAGCCTAACAAAATTAATCCAAAATTAATTGAATGTTACAATACACTATCATTAACCATAACAAATGATGTTACACATAGGACTCAGGTCCTATTTTTTTTATTTTTAAGTGTTGAAGTCTTTGTTACATTTCTTTACATAAATCTAAAGATTTTTGTATAAATTGTCGTAAACCATGTTGGAAAGGACTACTATGGGTTTAGCAGCATCACAGGCAAAATTATTAAGTTTGACGTGCAGAATCTCGGATAACGAGTTGAGAGCACAGTCATTAACTGCTGCCAAAATGGCGCTTGCAAGCCAGACGTCCGAAGCCAGCCGCAAATATATAAACGCTCTTGGAACAAATGAATTTATATACAGAAATTATGATGATGCGGGTAATAAGGTTTATACAGCCCTTACAGGTGCGCAACTTTCCACTTATGCCCCATTAAAGAACCAATACGCCTTGATTAATACTGATGGACAGGTGTTGGTATCAGAACTTGATGCAGCAAATTATGAAGATAGTGCTGATATTAACGAGTTCCTTATAAAATACGGAGTAGATCCTATAGATACCGGAGAAACCCGTACGATAAAGAATCCTGAATATGTTGAAGCCTATGAAGAATGGGAAAAAGAGTATCAGGATTGGTTAAACAGAAAACCTGATGAAAAAATAAGGGAACTTATAACTCCGGCTTGGGATGAAGAAGTTCCGCATACCGTAGGTTCAAGTTTATATGAAGAATTTATTCAAAATGCAAGCAGTTGTTTCCAATATACATTAGGTTATGTAACCGGGAATAAGACCAATTGCTACATGCATGTATTAACAGACTTAATCGGACCTGGTGAACATACAACAAGCAGTGGTCAGACATTTACTGCATATCCTGATTCAAACGGATGGGATTGGAACAGGACATGTCATCCGATAACTCCCGGTCGTGCAGCATTAACCGAAGCAATAAAAACGGCTTATTGTTCAGGCGATGTTATTCCCGGAGGTCAGGAAGATGTAAGTACAGTATATACAAGAGGTAATGATACTGTTACTGTCGGCGGACCTTCGTCAGACCCAAATATGACAGTTTATCAGAGAGCTGTTGATTTGTTGTGGGAGTTTCATACGGATTATGACGGTTCTCCAACAGGCGGTATCGCAAATCCTGACAGCCATATGAAATTCTTCTACTTTGTTGAGCATGACTTAAAAAGTATGGATGAAGAAACTGAAGTAATTCACCATCCTGATGAATGGGAAGTGAGAGATAATCCCGAATATGAAAGATGGCTGGAAGAAGAACCTGATCCTATATCAATTCCGGCAACAATAGACGAAAGAGTATATGAATATTCCGACAAAGATAAAGCGCAATGGTATGTAAACTTGTGGCACAGAATGAACGGTCCGTCAGATTATAAAGACGGTGAAGAAACGATAACCACAAGCCATACAGATACGGAAGTATCATCAAACGGTGTAACAAGAACAACTACAACCGAAAAAGTTACCCGTAACCGTTGGGATATTCTTGAAGACGGTTTGATGAACAGTCAGGATTGGCTGAAATATGCATTGGAAAGCGGTGCTGTAACATTGGAAAGAGTAAACTTCTCGAATCCGACCGAAGAAGGCAGCGGATTAAAAGATGCAACCTGGACATCAATACAGTACAACAATGCGCTTGATATATCCGAACAGTTAAACGAAACCGCAATAGCAAGAGCTGAAGCAGAATATCAGCAAAAGACAAGAGAAATCGAAAACAAAGATAAACAAATTGACAGTATGATAAAATTGCTTGATAGCGAACACAGCGCATTACAGACAGAATACGAATCTGTTAAGACTGTAATTTCAAAGAATACCGAAAGAACTCTGAAAATCTATTCCGCTTAATTAAATACTGTCAGATGGAAATTTAAGCATTAATTCGTTTGCCAATACGCAGGCAATCCTTGCTTCTGCGACAACAGAACATGCTTCAACCGCACATGTGTCAGAGCGTTCAAAATGAGCTTCTGTTTCTGTCATGTCTGAACTGTCAACGGTTTTCAATGGAGTTCTTAAAGTCGGAATGGGTTTCATAACAACCTTTACAACTAAATCTTCACCATTAGTCATTCCGCCCTCAACTCCGCCTGCGTTATTTGTTTTGCGGGTAATTTTCCCGTCTGATAAAAACATTTCGTCATGGAAGTTGCTGCCCGTAATTTCATAGGCATTTTCTCCGTTACCAAAAGATACGGCTTTAACTGCAGGGATACTCATAACAGCCTGCGCAATTCGCCCGTCAATGGCTCTGTCCCAATGAACGTGAGAGCCTAACCCTACAGGCAGTCTGCCGTATATAACTTCAAATTTACCGCCTAAAGTATCCCCAGTTTCTTTTGCTCTGTCTATTTCGGCACGAAATTCTTCTTCATTTTTTCCCTGCCCTATCTGCAAAAAGGTTGACTTGCAGCTTACTCCGTAATGCTTGAGTAATAGTTTTGCAACAGCTCCAACAGCAACTTCTATTGCTGTTTTTCTTGCACTGGAACGTTCAAGAATATCTCTTAAATCATGTCTGTTATATTTTACGCTTCCGGCATAATCGGCATGCCCGGGTCGGTATGTATAAAAAGCTTTTTCATCGGTCTGGTCTTCAGCTTTTGTACTCATAACTTTTTGCCAATTTTCGTAATCCTTATTGTATATAACTAAGGTAACAGGAGAGCCTATGGTTTTACCAAAACGGACACCGGATACAATTTCGGCAGTATCGGTTTCAATATTCATTCTGTCCCCTCTGCCATAACCTTGTTGTCTGCGTTTCAATTCGGAATTTATAAAATCAGTATCTATGCTTAAACCTGCCGGCAAACCTTCAATGATAGCTGTTAAGCATTTGCCATGGCTTTCGCCTGATGTTAAAAACCTGAATTTTTCAAACATTATTTATAAATCCCCCATTTTTTCTGCATAACACGCAGCTGCCCGCTATGCTCCAGAAAATCTATTGTAAAGTTTACCGAATCTTTCAGCTGGTTAGATGCATCCCCTTTTCTGAAAGCAACGGCATATGGTTCTTTTGAAAATCTTTTCTTTAAAATTTTTACAGACGGATCATCAAGTGCCAAGTTATATAAAATTGTATCATCCGCTATCATTGCATCGGCATCGCCTCGTTTGAGGGCTTTATATGCCAAATCGTAATCTTTATATCCTCTGATAATTGCTTCCGGAGCATTAAGTCTGACGCTCATTTCTCCCGTAGAACCGTATACGATTATTATCTTTTTGCCGTTAAGTTGTTTAATTGTAGCGATATTTTGTCTGTTCTTTACGAGAATTGCCTGACCTGCCATGTAATATGGCTTTGAAAAATCCACGATAAGCCTGCGCTGGTCTGTAATTGACATTGTTGCAATTAAAATATCTACATTGCCGGATGTAAGTGTAGTAAGGCGGTTGGATGCGGTAACCGGAACAAATTCTACGGCATTTGAATCAGCAAATATATGTTTTGCAATGGCTTTAGCTAAATCAATATCGAATCCCTGCAGATTACCTCTGGCATCTCTGTAGCCGAACGGTCTGGTATCACTTCTGACTCCGACAATAATTCTGCCGCGTTTTTTTATTGTTTTAAAGTCATTCTTATTGTCTGCCGAAGTACATCCGCACAAAAACAAACAAATAAAAACGAATATGCATAATAACTTTTTAATCACGCTGTCTCCTAAGGTATATAAACCGATATTATTATAAACACGGGACAGTTGTCAATTATTCAGAATTTATTGCATATTTGTAGCAATTTTAGATAATAGATATATCAAAACTATATACAAAACCACGTTTTTGTTAAGTTATGTAAAGTTAAATTTGCTATCTGAAATTCAGTTATATTAAGAAATTTTAATTTTACAAAGAAAAATCTCTAAAGTTTCATGCAACTTTTGCCGATACGTTTTTTTTATATGTGTATAGAAGTATTAATTTAAAGTTTCGTACCCGAGGGTATGAGAGAAAGGATTTATTATGAGTATAAAACCGCGTCAGTTTACAGATCAGGATGGAAATACCTATTATGTAAACATGTCTAAGAAAGAGTATCGTGCTGCGAAAAAAGCAGCTGCAAACGGTCAGGCTTACCAACTTAGTCAGGGTCAAAGTGTATTTACCGGACAAAAGCACTCAGTAATGCAGCAGCAAAATAGTGAGTTTGCCGGTTCTAGTTTGGGTATTGCAGACGGTAATACCGAAAAAGATTACAAGGCACTTCGAAAACAGTATGAACAACAATTAGCAGAAAATTACAAAGCTCAGGGTATGGATGCAAAACGAGCAGAACAAATTGCAAAAACTGAGGCTAAAGAAATTATCGAATCACAAAAAGCCGCAGATGAAGTTGTTGCTGCTAAATACTTTACTCCTGATCAGAAAGATGAATATAAACAATGGAAGAAAGATCATCCGGATCAAGCTAAACATGCAGTATTGTTAACCGATGATGATATGAAACGTATAGATCAATTTGACAGCCTTAAAGGTTTTGTAACAACAGAGAATGGTAAAAGAGTTATTACAGAAGAAAACCAAAAAGGTTTAAAACTTGCAGCAGCTAAACTTGTTGGAGAGGATAACAAATTAAGTTATGATGAAAGATTCGATCTTACAAGAGAAGCTAAAGATTTAGGTGATAAAAAAGTATCTCACGGTTCAGCCCGTATTACTAAAAACTTATTTAAACATTTAGGTTTCGATCACGCTCACGATTATACAGAAGCATTTATTGCTGCAGGCGTTGGTACCGCAGCTCTCGGTGCAGGTATCGGAAGTGCTATCGTAACAGGTGCTCTTCCGGCAGTCGGAGCATTAGACGGAGGAGGCGGTCTATTTATCGCAGGAGTTGCAGGTACCGCACATACCTTAGAAGGCTTGGCAATAGGTGGTGCAGTCGGATCAGGACTTGGTGCTGCGGGATTAGTTCATCCGCATGATCAAAATGTTCCTACTCTGCAAATGGCAACTGAACCGACAGAACCAACTGAACCAACCGGTCCAACCGGTCCGACAGAACCGACTGAACCAACCGGCCCAACCGGTCCGACAGAACCGACAGAACCAACTGAACCAACTGAACCAACACAACCAGCTGCTCCGTCACAATTCAGAGGTCGTGCAGTTGACGAAGGTCTTAAAAAACGTGTCGGATTCCAGGAAGCTGACTGGAAAACAGGTGATAACCCGATGCAAAAACCTGACAGAGCTCAATATGTATTGGCTAATGAAGGCGGCGAAGTTGAAACTACCGGAAGTGATTATAAAGCTCCTGACACAATCACCTTTAAAGATAATACAAACGACAGAGATGCCGGAAACGTCAACTCTTACACATATAGAAAAGTTACTCCTGAGGAAATCTCAGCAGGCAAACTCAGCGACGGAACTCCTATCAGCATAGGCAACCGTGATGCAAGCAAGTCATTCTATGTATTAGTTTCAGCTGATAAACAAGACGGAACTGATATTAAAGCAACCCACGCTGAAATCTACGAATTGAACTACGAAGAAGACGGCGAAGGTGAAAATATGGTCGGTCACTACGATTTGAGACAATACGAAGGTATGTCCGGCTATAATGCAAGTTCTAACGATTACTCTAAGAGAGGTACTGAAGGCAACAACGGTGCTAACTTCAAATGGGGTAACTGGAAACGACAGGATGTACCTCGTCAGAACAAAATCAAGAGTTACAATGCACAGACTGCAGACGACTTAATCTCAAAAATGCAGCCGGCACCTAACAAAGCTGACTTGATTGCGGCAAACCCGAGCATCTTTGATGCAAACGGAAATGTAAAACAGAATGCTGACTGGTCGAAATTCGACCTACCTGCAGGAACGGTACTGTTAGATTAATACTTAAACTATAATACAATGAAAAGCCCTCAAACCCAGAAGTTTGAGGGCTTTTTTATATGTGTTGCTGATAAAAAATTCGGGTGGGGTCAGGTATAAAAAAGAAAAATACCCCTCTCCAAGGGGGAGGGAAGAATTACAAGACGAAAGAGTGAGTCTTAGAAATTCGGGTGGGGGTTTGTCATGCTATAATACTCTTATGAAAAAACTTGTAACCCTTGCCAGAAATCTGAGAAAAAATGCAACACCTCAGGAAGCAACGATGTGGAATCTGTTAAGACTTCATAAATTTTTCGGACTTGAATTCAGGCGACAATATCCTATTGGTGATTATATTGTTGATTTTATTTGTAGAGAAAAGAAAATTATTATTGAAATAGATGGCGGCCACCATGCTGAATTAGACAACTATATACATGATGAAGTTCGTACGCAATTATTAGAGAGTAAAGGGTTTAAGGTCGTTCGATTTTGGAATAGTGAAATAGATAGTAATATTGATGGGGTATATGAGAGGTTAATGAACGAATGTGGGATAAGTGGGAAATAACCCTATGATATTAACCCCCACCCGAAAATCAAACTTTCGCCAAAGCTCAAGTTGATTTTCTACCCTCCCCCCAGGAGAGAGTCTTTCCGGTCATGATATAAAAGCATGCTATATGGCATGCCTCATGACCATGCTCAGGCATGCCATGCCACAAAAATAAAAAATAATACTTAGATGTTAACTTATGTTACAATTTTTATTTGAATTTATAAAAAAATGTTAAAAAAATCAAAAAATGCGGTATAACATAATTACTACCGAAATTATTCTTTTCATATATAAATAGCACATTTAAAAACTTTGTAAATTTTTGTTAACATGACCCCAAAAAAGGTAAAGTTTTTAAATTCTATACCGTTTATATAAGTATGGAATAAAAGTAGAATTAAAGAGGATACAGTAATGAAGAAATCAAACAAACAGAGCAAAAGACGTGTAGTGGCGTCAGTTTTAAGCTTATTGATGGTTATGCAGCAATCTGCAACATGTGGAGCTTTTGCGGCTTCATCCATTACAAACCCGGCAGGAGATGCCCTGAAAAAAGATAACGGGGTATATAATATTACTCCGGATATGGTAAACAAAAATGCAAAAATAGGTTTCAGAAAGTTTGGTGAATTCAAACTTGAGCAGGGTGATGTTGCGAACTTTATCTTCAAAATGTACAACAGATATGCCGATGGCAATGCATCAGAAACTAACTATATGGTATCAGAATATGCTGATATTGATACTTTTATTGCTGCTGTAAACAGCGGTAAGGTAAATATTGACGGTATTGTCAATGCTTTAACAGCATTACCAAACGGTGCAACCGGTTGGGGTTCTGAAGGTGGTACATTTAAACCTGACAGCCATTTGGTATTCGTTGCTCCCGGTGGTGTTGTTGTTGGTTCCAGCGGTGTTTTAAACGTTGGTTCATTATCTGTATATACTCCTACTCAATCTTCTTATGATGCTTTAGCAAATAATATTAATACAGTAAGAATGTTTGAACCAAGAGAAGATTACCATACTGAAAGAATAACTACCGGACCTTATGCAGGTCAAGATGCTCAGGTTTGGGGCTATTATGGAGATAATTCTTCAAGCTATACATTCAATCCGGGCAACTTGGTTACTCAATCTGGTGTTGGCTTAGAAGTTCAGGGTAAAATTTTAGCAGCTGGTGACATTAATGCAAATGTTGGTAATTTAAATATTGCAAGTACCGGTGCAATGATTGCAGGTGATGGCAATACCTCAACCGTAATCAGTAATCTGGGTGATGCAAATACTTTATTTAATAGTTTAGTTAATACTAATAATGCAGCTCAAATTGATGTTAAAACTATTGACGGAATATTAGTTGCTAACGGCGGTCAAGCTGTTAACTACGGTACAGGTTCTTCAAAATACAGCAACTCAGGAGCTGATGGTATTGTTATTAACGGTTTAATTGAAAATAAAAACGGTGCATTGAATGTTGAAAACCTTAATACAGGTGCTTCAGGTATTTCAATTAGCCCAACCGGTAAAGTATATGGTACAGGCGGTCAGATAACCGTATCTAACGAAGGTTCCGAAGGTATTGACGTTAGAGGTCAAATTAAAGGTTTCAATACCGCTGCAAACATTTTAGTTAAGAGTAATAACGCTAATATTACTATCGGTGATGAATCAACTGATGAAAACATCTATGCTACCGGTGGTAAAGTCAGAATTGAAGTAGATAACGCAGATGTATTGAATAACGGTGTTAAGAAAACACATATTGTTACTACTAACGGTGGTGATTTAGATATTATTGCAAGAAAGGGTTCTATCGGTGAAGAAGTCGGACCTTGTGCGGATGGAGTTTGTACAGGTGTTGGTCGTGACGACAGAGACCTTACAAAATCAATTAACACAAGAATTTCCGGTAACATTACCGCAACAAGTTCAAACAGCAACAGAAGAGCTTATGATGTTATCAATCTTGCAAGTTTGAATAGCAATATGAATGTAGATACAATTACTGCTAACGGCAGAGTAATATTATTGGCAGATACATTTAATCCGAATGATTCTACCGGCAGAGACGGTAGAGGTGGTTCAACCGCATACGGCGTTTTAGGTACAGTTGATCACCCAAGCAGTCCGCATGTACAAGGTGCAGGTATCTCAATCATTGCTAATGGTGATATTGGTACCGGCAGCAAACCTCTGACATTTGTTCAGACAGAAGGTCAATTCAATCCTGCTTATGTTAAAAACGGATTTGTACGTCAGGATGGTCAACAACCGGATGGTGCGTCAGGACTTCCTGAAATTTATAAATATCAACCAAATGCAGCATTCGGTGTTGATATGTTATCAAACAAGGGTGACATTAATGTAGTCGGTCTTGATACAGGTACAACAATGAATGATACTAATGTCTGCGCAATGATAGCAAGAGATGGCAGCGTTAATGCAGAATTTTCAGGTAATGCTTATGTTCACGATGTATATGCGACTGATGAAATTAACTTAGCAGCAAGAGGTAAATACTTAATTGTTGATAATTTAGGTAAAACCGATTATGAAGCAACAGGTGATTATTACGGTGATTACAACCGACCTAATCGTCCTGACCATGCAACATTAAAAGCTTTAGACTTGGCTAATGTCGGCAATACAAATCAACATCCTCACGGCACAGTTGTTGTTAAAGCAGGTGCTATGGAAGGACGTGGCGAAGGCAGGGTAGAATTACCTAACCACCAGCAAGATATTGAAGTTGTTGCAGACCACGCTTATGTAGGCGGATATGAATTCATTATGGATCCGCACACCGATGACCCGGATGGCAGATTTACATATCACGAAAATCCTGCTACAGATCCGATTATGAATGAGAATGGTACAACATCTTCAATCAGAGTAACAGCAGTTCGTCCGAGTGATGTTCAAAATCTTAAAAACGGTAATGATCCTAACAGACGTATTTACTATACAGGTCACGGCAGTGTTCAGGAAGATGATCCAAACTATGATGGTGATGATACACCAACAGGTGACGAACAGGATCAGAATATCGTAATTCCGGAGGATCCGACAGAAGAAACTACTCCTACGGAACCGACTGAACCGACAATACCTCCGGAACCGGACGATGACGATGATAATGACGATGATATTGATAACGATGAAGACAGCGATACAGATAATGATGCTGATGGTGACGCCGACGCCGACGCCGACGCTGATGCTGACGCAGATGCTGACGCCGATGCAGACGCAGATGCCGATGCAGATGCTGATGCTGACGCAGACGCCGATGCTGACGCCGATGCTGATGCCGATGCAGATGCCGATGCAGATGCCGATGCAGACGCAGATGCCGATATCGATGCAGATAATGATATTGATGTAGATACAGATAACGATACAGACAGTGATGATGATCCAAATCCTGATCCAAGAAAAGACCCCGATCCTAAGGGCGGAAAAGGACCTGATCCGAAACCTGATCCGGTACCTCCTGTAATTGATGTATCTCAGATATGGCGCAGAGATATAGCTGAAGTTGTTCCGGCTATCGACAAACGTCAAACAATCAGATTTAATCCGAATGACGTTTCAGGCCTTGAATTTACATCAGTACCTGAAGTAGCTTCAGTATCCAACATATCCAGAGGCGGTGTTGCTCTTAAACACAACAACGGATTAAAAGTTGGCGACGTAGTCCCTGTTCACCTCAAATATGGTGATATGGAAGTTGATGCAAACGTAAAAGTTGTTTCAGCAAGCGATGTATCAGCCGGAGCTCAGTTCGTTGACCTTGACCCTGCTACAGCAAACAAGATCTTGTACCTGAGTATGGTTGAACCTCAAGCAGTTGCAGTAAATTCAACTTATGTAGCATCATCAGGAGATGATTAATCAGAAAAATGATTACATATACAAAAGAGGTTGACTGAAAAGTCAACCTCTTTTTTGTTATATAAAATAATAAATTAATTGTCGTTTCTGAACCCTTTAATAATAACTCTGTCTGCCGAGATTTTGGCTTTTTTGAGCTTTTCTTCTTCCGCATCTAAGGCTTTGTTTATATCGTTCATACTGATTTCACAGTTATCAACATCTTCTTTTGTAACTGTTCCGTTCATTAATTTTTCATATTCATATATATTCCCTCGTCTGCGTGAATATTTAGCTGCCTTTTCTAATGTTCCGGCAATGGTAGAACCCGTTCCTTTCATCTTGATAACACGTTTCAGCATTGCTTCTTTGTCAAAACTTTCATCAAACTTATATTGCTGAGAAATCTTATTGAATATTTCGGATGCTTCGTCATAAGTAGGTGCGGGTACCGTAATTACTTCGCCAAAACGACCGGGTCTTAACATAGCCGGGTCTATTGCTGACAACCTGTTTGTCATACCTATTACATGAACTTTATTGTCACTCTTTTCCAGATTGCTGAATATGGACAAAAGTTGATTAACTACGGAATTGTCAAATCTCGCATTGCTTGATTCATCTCGTTTTGGGGTGCAGGCATCAATTTCGTCTATCAAAATTAACGCAGGCTGATTATCAATAGCTTCCTGGAATAAGGCACGCCATTTTGCTTCAGAACCGCCTACTGCCGAAATCTGCATTTCTGCTCCGGAAATAGTTTGAAGATGTACTTTTTGTCCGAGTTTTTTGGATAATTCATTACACAATGCTATTCCGAGCATAGATTTACCGGTTCCGGGCGGACCTTCAAGTATAGTACCTTTATTCATAACGTGACCGAAGATTTCCGGATATAGCATAGGAGCATATATACTTTCGATAACGTTTTGTATGGCATCTTTGTTTCCGCCAATGTCTGAAAACATCGGGTATTCTCCTGACGTATATTTTGCCTGCTCCGGAACTGTTGTCGTGAATTCGCCCGATAATATATTGCCGGATTCAGGAAAATCTTTGCCTAACACTTCTTCTATATCAAATTTCTTTATGTGTTGTAAGTCTCTTTTGTTAGGAACCTCTCCAAGAGAAATTGAATCCATATCGGTTTTTATAAATCTTATGTTATGATTTTCAAGATCTATAGGCATTTTTATACCCGAATTGAGAATTAATTTGTTATTCTGTTCTTTGTTGTTAAGAATAACGTCACCTATTGCGGATACTGTTCCGTCTTCGTCTTTCACAAATAAAACAGGATCGTCTAAAATTCTGTCATCTTCTACAAAAATAATGTGACTAATATCCTGTTCGTTCTCAAATATGTCATCATCCGAGAATGTTCTCAGAATGAATTTTTGGCTCTGCCATCTGTCCGAACAGCCCAATAAAACGGGAGTTTTGGGTGTAAGATATGTTAATGCCGTAGATAATACTGCGGATAGCTTTTCTGTATCTTTCTGCTGATCTCCGTCATTTACGGGTTCGCATTCAACAATAGCGTTTTGCTTTAGTTGTAGCGGCATATTATTTTTTTGATTTGTTTTATTGCCTAAAAAGGGGATTATATAATTCCTGTAATTGTTTTGTTCGTAAGGAATATCACATTTTTTATCGAGTTGAGTATTTTTTACAACCTTATTATCCTGTAAATTTATAGTGCAATTTGGCTTGTTATAGCCTGTAATTGAGTCAATTTTCATAATATTATGGTTCTCCTGCGTGTTATAAAAACTCAAAATATAAAATTTTGACAGATATAAATAAATATGTTTACAAAAATTATAAGAAGGTAATTGATATCAAGAATTACATTCTTCGTTGTAAAAGAACAGTCGGTTTTAGGATTTTTAATAAAGATTTTGCCGTTTTTTTATTTAATAGCAAAAAGTTTTTTTTACAAGTATTATAATAATAAATTATACAAGTATCAAAAGGAAAAATTATGAAGGTTACCCCTATTGCATATTGCAATTATAATACAGCCGGCAAAAAATTAAATGATAATCCTTCAACCCCGGTTTTTAAAGGACAAAATTTTGCCAAAATACTTAAAGAAAATTATAAAGACACTCAAAGTAAAAATACATTTGATATATTCAAAGACCTTATGCAAAAAGCTTCTGAAGAAGTTGGATTTAAAATAACAAACAAAGGAGTATTCAATAATTTGCAAGCAATAAAAAACATTGATGATTTAGTATCTTTGTTAAAAAATTGGCATCTTAATATTACGTCATCATCTGTTATTGCTAAAGATTCAAGAGGTCCTATAATAGAGTATGTTGTCTTTAATCCACACCAAACTGCACATACTAATGCAATAAAAGAGCTTCGTTTCTCAAGCGTTGGAAAAGACGGTTGTAAACAACAAACATCATTCCAGACAGTTAAATTTGATAAAGAAATCGCTCAGTCTTTTGTAGACAGTAGTTACAATACTAATTTTTATGATATATCATAAATACAATATAGAGATATGATTAGGTAGCAGGTAGGAATGCTAAAAAACTCCCTTTCGGGACTTAATCAGGAGGAGGTGGGATTTGTCTTGGATTTTTTGCGTTAAACGAGTCTACAGATTTTCTTTTCGCAAATTTCATTTGCTCCAAAGAAAAATCTTTCGCTCTCTGCAAAAAATCCGCCGATGTAAATTAACACTTGGTTTGCGAAAAAGTAACAGACCGTTTGAGAAAAATTTTTAAATTCTCTTTTTCCCTTTGGCTACGATATCCCTTGTCTGCCAAAAGAAAACTTTGCCGTCTCGTGTTATACCGCCTTCAATATCTTGGGGATGCTTAAAGAATTTTTCTAATACCAAAGCTCCTGATGTAACAATACCTAAAAGTGGTGCTAAAATATCCCAATTTTCTGTAATTGAACTTTTTTCGTGATATTGGTCTATTATATGACCTTTTTCATCAATAAGATATTTTGCACGTGATGTTTCATTATTTGCAATAGTTAATTCTTTTGTATTTTTATTGAATTTAATTAAAGCTTTTTCATCTGGGCGATAAAGACCTTTTGATAAGTCAGTTAATTGGATTATTGTATTATTATCGCCATCATCTGAATAAACTGTAAAATTATAATTCTGTTTTATATAATCTTGAACTATTACTGAAGGTTGTATTTGGGAATCTTTTACTCCGTATTTATTATGAACATATTGTGCTAAATCGGAATTTTCAGCTTCTCTTATTAAACCTAAAGTATCTACCAAAATATTATCATCTCTAAATGTATGTCTGGACTCATAGATTCCTGCTGATGAATAACTCCCTAAATCTTCATCATTATAATTTGAACGAGTTATTAAACAATTCCTACTCATTCCCAATTCTGCAACTTTTTGTTCAACTTCTTGGGTGTATCCTATAAATCTGTTTTTTCGTATTTTATTATCTTCATCAATATATTGTTTTAGTTTATTTATATAACCTTCAGGAATAACAAAACCCTGCGGCAATTGTATATCTTTTAATTTACCTTCTCGAATTAGTTTCTGAATCAAACTCAACCTATAACCTTTGTTACCGCAGTTTTGAGGTGTTAGTTCATCATAGGTCAAAAGTCTTTCAACATTCTCTAATTTGGGGATTTCTACCGTTTGTTTTGGTCTTATTTTGGTTTTATTTACTGCACCTATTTTCTTATATTCAACAAATCCATTTTCATTATTTATATAAAGCGTCTTTCCTTCTTGATTTTTTAGTTCATTAAACTTTTCATCATCCAAAATTACGCTTAAAACTTGATATTTATTTCGTGCTAAATTAGCATTATGACTCAAAATATGCGTATCTGCTTTAGAGGTAATAAGACATTTCACATTATCAGGGATTTTTAGCATTATATCTTTATCCTGCCTAATTTCATCTAATATTAAAATTGCAGGAATATTTTTGGGGATATCAAAAGTATTAACAAAAACTTTTCCTTCTGCATCGCCTTTTGCAATAGAATATTCAAGAGGCAGTTTGTTATATTTTCTGTCATATTGTGCCGCTATTTTAGTATAATCCAACGGATTTATGGTTTGTTTTACACCATTTCTTTCATATTTTCCTGTATCTTTATATAAGATTCTATACTTGTCCGGAAATACAACGACTTCTGTTGTGTAGTATTTCCCGTCATAAGTCATAGGAACAGTTCCTCTTACAACGTTATCTCTTTCATATTCCAAAACAGGTTCTTTCCCAAGATTTTCTTCATTATCGGTCAATATAGTCGTAAAATGATAACTATTGCCAATTTTATCAACCCTAACAAAATTGGCTTGAAAATTTATATTATTTATTCCTATTTTATTAATTTGCATGCACTTATATCCTTTGCTAAATATAAAACCTGACAAATATTTTTTTGCTAGTTCCGTTTGAGTTCCGCAAAAAGTTCCGTTAAGGTTCCGTTTTGTAACAGAAAAATAATTTTTTCCGGAACCTGTGTTACTATTTTATACAAAAAGTCCGATGTTTGTCATTGGCTATTACCTTACGAAAATAAGACTTTACGGCGTATCAATATGAAAAATTTGACTTTTACCGGACTTAATTTTGATAGAAATCGGACATACCGGACTTTTCTGTAACCCTAAATGGTAAAAAGAACCTTTATGTTTAGGGGCTTTAAGGCTAGTTCCTCTTTTCTGTATTGTCCTGTTTCTTTACACTCACTGTATGTATGTAAAGACACACTCCAGATGATTATTTGTAACAGGGTAATTGATTATTCTACAATCGTAAACTGAATTTATTTGTGTTGATATGTAAAACTTTTGATGCTTTCTTAAAACTTTTACCACTTTGTAAAAGAAGAGTCGGTTTGAAGATTTTGAACAGAGATTTTGAGAATTTTAGTATTATAAAATAGCAAATTTTATTTTTACGGGTTTTATAATATGATATAGCATGCGAAAGGTATATAAAAATGCAAGTACAAAGAATTCAAAACAACAACAATTACAACACAAGTTTCAGCTCAAAAATTTTAGGACATAAAAGAGGTTTTCAAGATACAACCTCTGCTTTGTGGAAAGTTTTGGCTAATGCTGAAATGAATAATGACCGAACTTTTTTAAATGCAGCAAAAGCTTTGATAAAGGATGGTAAAGATGATGTATATACTTTCTTAATTGATAAAAGCTGGAGATATGAAGAGCAGGTGCAGATATTTAATAGAGAAATACCAAGAAAAGAAACATACAATATACATCACGAATTTGGTTCAGAACTTTTTAGAGATGTTATTGTAGATATAGCAAGACAAAAAGGTTTAATATCAGGAAAGCCGATTGGAACACAGACAATTGTTGACACATACGCAAAAGCTCATGAATATCCTGAGATAAGCCTTAGCAATATCAGAAAATCTTTAGCTGGTAGAGGATTTAAATTTCATAATCCAAAATCAGATTTAAGTAATGAAGAACAAGCATTAGTAAGAGGTGAATTAGCAGAGCTTAAAAATATAAAAGCTTCAAATTCTTCAGATAAAGATAAGCAAATAAATTCACTTAAAATAAAAATCGGCAAAAAAATCAGTACAAACACAAGAAAAGAACTTTCAGAAATAAGAAAAAATCCAAGTAAACTATCATAATTTGTGTTATACTTTGTTCAAAGGATAAAGTCTGTAGGTTGGGCATACTTGCCCAACAATAACTTTTGAGTACAAAAATTAGACAAAAAGTGCAAATTTGTGGACATTTTTGTCACCATAATCGGACATTTCGGACATTTTCAGTCAAGCCATTTCCGACCTATATAAATCGGCAAAAGCCGGATTGTTTCGCCTTCACAGGCTCGCAATGGCTTGAAATACTTCCGACCAAATGTCCTGAAAAAAGGTAACTGTAAAGACACACTCTAGATGATTATTTGTAACAGTGTAGTTGATTATTCTACAATCGTAAACTGAACTTATTTGTGTTGATATGTAAAACTTTTGATGCTTTCTTTTCGCCTTTCGTTTATCTTGTTTTGTGCGTTAG
>JAFXXK010000014.1 GCA_017542305.1 bacterium | reverse complement strand
TCAAGAGCTTTTTTCAATAGTATCAGAGAAATAACTCTTTGTTGCCCGTCTACAATTCTGTTTTCATTATTATCTTTATGAAGAATAATTGTTCCGATTCTGTATTTTAAATTACTATATTTTTCAGTTTCTTTTATACTATTAGAAATATCATTTAATAAATCTTCGATGTTCTTGGTCGACCATTTATACGGACGTTGATACTCAGGAATAACAAGATTCATTTCTAGTAAGTTTTTTACGCTTTTAATCTCGATTTCGTTTTCTTGATTTGTTAACACTTATTGTTAATTCCTTTATGAATATGTAATAACATGTTTTTTCTTGTATTTATTCTATCATGGATTACCCCCTTTATAAATCCCATCAAAAATATTGATTTTGTGCGTAAAATCGTTTGACAGCACAAAATCGAATCTGTTTAAAAAGTCATCAAAGCAGGTATATCCTATGTTTTTACATATAAAATTTAGAGGAATATTGTGTTTAACAGATAAATAAACATGCGTATTTATAAGCGTATCGTAGTTTGGTACATCAACCTTTAAAAACACTTGTCCTTTTTGATGTTTAGGAATTTTATTAAACAAAATATCAGGAATATAGAGTACTCTGTCCAGATTTTCTTTGTGGCGATGGTTATAAATTGTATATTTTGAACTGCGAATTAGAACAGTTTGTTCGTCATAGTTTATATCGCTAAAATTAAGATTATACAGCTCCATAGGTGTGATTCCTAAACACAAAATCCAAAGCTGCTGAGAATATTTTTCGGTTATTTTATTAATTTCATCTTTTGTTAAAATCATATGTTCCTTATATTTCTGCGGAGTTGAAAAATTTAAGTTGAATTTATTTTTATCAGAATATTTTTTAATAATAATTTCAAGTTCTTTTGAATAAATTATTAAATATTTTCTTGAATATCCTTCCGAAATTTTTTTATTTTGAAAACTAAAAATCACATCCTGTGTGATTTTAGAAAACTTGTAATTCTTAAAAAACGGAATGATATGCAACCTTACTGCATTTATTTTGACCTGAATATCCTGAGTTCGTCTGAGTTTTGCAAGATATTCTAAATATGCTTTAGCGCCGTCTATAAAATTTTCATAAGATTTATTTGAAATTTCATCAATCTTGAGTTTTTCTTCTTGCGAAAAATTCAAATCCGGCAGCCGATACGACTTTTCTCTCATTTGTGCAACAAGCTCTGGGGTAAATTCTTTATACAGCAGCCGTCTAAAGCATTGCGGTGTTGGTACGGACATTTTATCGTAAGCATTTGCGAGTTGTCTTACACATTCTTTTACTGATGGAGCGTTGGGTTTAAGGTACAAATTTTTGAATTCATCATACATTTCTTTTGGTACAGCACTTTGTGCTCCAGGTGCATAGTTTGGGATAAGTCCTCTTATACCGTATTGTGCATATTTTAGGCGGATTCTGTAAAAAGTCGATGGTGATATTTTATATTCGGGATGTTTTTTTGAAAATTGTTTTAAAAACGCACCAATACACCGGTTATCAAATTGGCTTGCTATTTTCAGAATAGTATAATATTTAACAATTCTGCGTTTTGCATTTGGTGATGCATTTTCGTAAACTTCCTGCTCTTCATCTTTGGAAAATAATGTTTTAATATCAGTTAAATTTTTCCTTTTTTCTATATTTAAATTATGCAGCATGTTTGAGGTCTGCGGTTCTGCTTTTTTATTTGAGAAGTAAATATATTCTTCTGCTGTAATTTTGCTTATTATTCCTGAATTTTCTAATTCTGACAATATTTCTGAAACTTCTTGTTCTTCAAAATTATCCATTGACAAAATATCATCAATGGTAAATTTATTCAGAATCTTTATCAGTTTGAGAATCTTCTGTTTCATTTTGTATCGCCTCCTTTATTAATATTTCGTCTATAGAACTTAACCCGTTTGCTTTTGCGATGTTTTCAGCTTTGTTTATGACTTTTACAATTTGTCTGAATCTGTTGAGATTTGAATAAATGTACTTAATCGCACAATCTGTGAATTCAATTTCTGAAAGCTCTTTTACAATTGTTTTGATATCTGATTTGGAAAATCTTTCAAACTTAACAATTTCAGATAATCTGTCATAAAGGTGGCTGAACTTTTTGAGTCTTGAATGGGCATTTGTCATACCAACCAAAACAACAGGAATGTTAGTTTTGTCGTGAATATCCCTTAGTATTTCTATTGATTTATTTTTATCCATCGTCAGATAATCAACTTCATCTACTATAAGAACCCGAGGTGTCAGAATAAGATTCCGTATAACCTCATCAAAAGAATCTGATATTGAATAAGGTTTGATTTCTGACATATAATCAAGAATCTCTTTCAAGAGCCATCTTGCTGACATCATCTGGTTACAGCGGATAAGAATCGCATCGTTTTTAAATGCCCACCATTTTATAGCCTGAGTTTTGCCTAACCCCGGCTCACCATAAACCAAGCCCATCCCAGGAACGCCTTCCGCCCGGTTTTGCAAATTGTTCATCATCGTGATAAACCGCTTTACATTGTTTGTTTTTACGAAGATCTTTTTCATTACTGCTCCTTTCCGTATATTTCTTTGTATTCGTCTGATTTTATGTAGTTTGCAAGCCAGGTTCTGTCCTCCTGAGAAATGCACCCGTTTTTCATATGCCATTCGTAGCGTTCATAAGCGTTTTTGAATATCGGCCTTGCAACAATTGAGGTTTTAACTTTGGGCTCAAAATTTTGTTTCGGTTTTGGTTCAGGTTGCACCGTTATTTCCTTAATCGGCTCAGATTCAGGCAAACGGATATTTTGCATTAATTCTTTTTCAAGATAATCCATATCCTCTAAATTAAAATGCTCCCGAACCGCCTTAATCGTTTTTCTGTGAAGTTTTTGTTGTTTTTCAATCTTTTGTTTGTAGTCCTCAATATCTTTAATATTGCCCATTTGATAAGCAAGCGGATGGGTTTCAGTTATGCGGTTTGCTCTGCAGATAAATTCGCCTTTCATTGAATAAACTTTAATGTATGACAAATCAAACAGGCTGTATTTTATGACAGTCTTTTCTTTGATGCCGTAAAGTGCCTCGTCAAAATAATCAGTTTTCAAAAACCTGATTCCGTTTCTGCCGATTGATTTAATCTCTTGCGCCATCATCAAATCGTCTAGTGAGTTTTCGTCGATATTTTGTTTTTCAATTTCGTTTAATACTTCTTGAATAGTTTTGCCTTCAGCATTAGGGCAAGGTTGAGAATGTTTGTATTCAAGCCATTTGTCTATCATTTTAAGTGCTTGTTGAATTCTTGATTTTTGTAAAAATCTGCGTTTTTCTCTCAGTTCTGCTTCCTGCTTTATGGGATAAAATTAATCCGATATTTTTTACACTTGGTTTTAGAAAACTCATCTTAAAGTTTTGAAATTTATTTCGATAAAATCTTTATGAAATAAACTCAGGGAAGCAATTTCCCACTAAAAAAATTACTTCCGACTTAGGGGTAAATATCTTAGAATTATGCGAAACAATTAAAATTCTAAAAGGCACAAGTTGCGGGGTTCTTCCAAGTTTAGTATAATTTTTGAATAGCAAATTGCACAAAATGTCCGTTTTTTTGCACTCGGCTGTAATTTAAATATAATAGGGAAACTCAGCAATTTTATAAAATTTTATGGAAAGATACCGGACATTTTAGTCCTAATAACCGGACATTTCGGACTTTTCAAAACTCCGACTCTCAGACTTGGGGAAGCGGATACAACTTAAACACAGAGCCAAACACCGCGATTAAACATCTCAAAAATCGATTTCAAAAGTGTCCGAAAAACTATAGCGATTTACCAGGATTTATACCGGACTTTTGCGTGACATAAAGTGGACAAAAAGTCACCTTCCATTACATTTGAGTCAATTCGTATAAAACCGCTATAACCTAAATGTGTTCGATAACACAGGCTAATTAATTACAATTCAAATGTCCCAAATAAACCCCAATGATAGTGGGGAGAATCGCCTATGCGAGTTCGGCGAAATTTTTGCAGAGAGCGGAGGTACCTTTTTTCAGGACATTTGCTCAGAAGTGAATTTCGTCACTGCGAGCGGAAGCATGGCAGTCCAGCCAATCTTAGCAATTTTGTTAGGTCGGAAATGGGGGGAATCAAAAAGTCCGAAATGTCCGGTTTTGGTAACAAAAATATCCGCTCATTTGCTCTTTTTGTCCCTATAATTGCACTATAAATTTATTGTTGGGTTTCACCCAACCTACTTGCTAAACATGTTTAATTATATTGATTTATCCAAAATATGCAATATATTAAGCCATGAACAAATATTAGTATTTTATATTTCGTATATAATATAAATTAACAAAGGGAGTATAAATGAACGAACAGCCGTCTATCGCTTTAAGAAATAAACATCTGAATTTAAAAAATCTTGATTTATCAAGTGCTGAATTTCCTCTTGAACATATAGATATAAATAAATATGAGGGAATACAAAAAGATATACCGTTATTTGAAAATAACTCGTTGCAGGACATTAAATTTATTTCAAAATGGTTTCAAGTTCTGAATTTAGCGAGAGGTTGCACTCAAAGATGTTCGTTTTGTATAAGATGCTCCGAATATCCTGTAAAAGAAGTTGATAACAAAATAAGTACAATTCTTTGGGAAGATTTAATAAGATTTACTGACGGTTTTTCATCATTGGGTGAAAGGCTTGGGTTTAACCCATTGAAAGGCAACTCTCATTTGGTTTTATTTGAAGATGCAAACTTGCCTGATGCACGAATAAAGGATATTAACGGACAAATTCACAATACAAGAGAATGTATAGAGCAAGTTTGGAATAAACTTCGTATGCCGTTTATTTTAGTAACATCGGGTTGGTTTTTAAATGACAATTTTGCTCAAAGTACAGCAGAAGAAATTTGTAATTTTATGGTAAAAAATCCAACAAGTATTAAAGAATTCGGAATATCAGTAAATCCGTTTTATATGGGTGACAGAGATTATTACACATCAAAAGTTGCAAATGCAATAAAGACATTTTTGCCTATATTTAAAAATGGAAATGAACAGGGTGTAATTCTTATTAAATATAACAGACCTAACGGTGTAAAAGCAGAGACAACAGGAATAGAAGAAACAACAAAATTATATAATGAGATATACTCAAAACTAAAAGATATGACTGCTTGCAGTTTAGATGATTTTGAAATATTAAAACCTGAAAATGTGACTCGTCATAGTGATGATAAATATATCTTAAATCGTGGGAATGCAAGAAATTATTTTCAACAGGATGAAGTCGAAAAATACAATAAACAAATCCAAGAAGAATCAGAAAAATGGTCTAAAATGTCACAGACAGAAAAGTATGCCCACGCATACGAAAATACAACAAAGAATATAAATATTGACGGTAAAATTTATCTTGTGACGCCTTCAGAGCAAGTCATCAATACAAAATTAAGTTTGAATTATATAAACAAAAATAAAATTGCAGCACCGGTATATTCTGATGCGGAATTTGATACTTTATAGGACATAAAAAATGACTAATCCTTGGACTTCAATATTATTAGAAGATTACGAAAACCACATGAATTCAAACGAAGTTCAACAATATCCTATTTTAAATAAAATTATGGATTTGCAGTTAAATTCTTATAAATACAAAAGTGTTATTGTATTAGGTTCAGGCGGTGGGAATGGTCTTGAATATGCAAATAGAAATTCTGAAATCTATTGTGTTGATGTTAATTCAGAATTTTTAGAAGAAACAAAAAATAGATATTCTGATATAAAAAATCTCAAAATATTATGCTTGGATCTGCGAACTGATTTTCAGAAATTACAACAAGCAGATTTGATAATAGCAAACCTTTTAATTGAATATATCGGATATAGTGCCTTTAAATCAATTATTGAATGGGTAAAACCCCAATATGTATCTTGTGTTATACAAGTTGATTCTGATAAAAGTTTTGTTTCTGAATCTAAATATATCCATAAATTTGACAGTTTAGAGAGTATTCATAACAATATAAATTCAGAAGAACTGACCAAAGTTTTAAATAATATCGGATATAAAAAAGTAGTTCAAAATAAAAATAATTTGCCGAATAAAAAAATATTGTTGCAGTTAGATTATACAAAATGTAAATAATTATTCTTTTACCCTTTTAATAAAATCTTCCATTCGTATCGGTTTTGTTGGGGGTAAATTAGAAGGTGTTGTTTTTGCAGTATTTTTATTTTGTGCCTGAACATCTTTTTCAACATCGTGCCTAATCATTTTGTTTATAAGGTACGGAATACCAAAACCCATGCAAGCACTTAACATCGCAAGATTTATCCAATATAATGCCGCACCGATTTTCTTATCTCTGGGGTTTAAATCTCTTAATCGTTTTGTTGGCGGTATCAGTTTGTTTAAGAACGATTTTTCAATATCTTTTTTCATCAAATCAGTTTTTAAATATTTATCTGAAAGTCTGCCTAAAATACTACCGATAAGAATATCACCGCCAAAATATGCTATTGTTGATGCTGTACTTCTGATAGTTGTATCTTTTAATTCTGTTTGATTTCTTGAGGCAAGAGTTATACCTGAATATAAACCGATTGCACTCATAAAAAACGGCAGACGGCTCATGAATATTCCGTCAGTATAATCAAACTTAGGTGCAATTTTTTTGATGTAATTGTTGAATTTAGTTGCGTTTTGAGAGGTTAAGCCCTTTTTAATTAATAACGGACTTAATGTTAGTGCAGTCAAAATTCCAAGCCAAGTCGCTTTTCTTAAAGGTTCTTTCTTCTTGTAACTTTCTGCTCTTTTTTCAACAATATCTTTATCAGCCATGCTGAATTCTGCTGAATATCCGTCTTGTTTTGTTTTTCGTTTGGTTTGCCAATTATTAAAAAATCCTACACATCCGATAGAGGCTGATGTAAAGAATAAATCAAATGCTAAAACTGAATTTTTAGCATTTATAAGTTTCTTTCTTAATACCTCGTAATCACCGTCAACTTTGTCTAATATTGGTTTATAATCCGTTTTCAGTTTTTTAGATAAGAGTTCAACACCTTTTTTAGTTTCCTCTGCATTGACTAAATATTTATTTGAAAGTTGAATGAGGTTAGCATCTTTTGCAGTAAAACTTTTTGTCAATTTAGCAATATATTTCATCCCAAGTCTGTTCGTTAAAGGCAAAGTAACAAGCGGTGAAAGATAACCAAGTGCAAAACTGAATGAGGCTTTGTTAAACTTTTCTCTGCGTTCTTGACCGTTATTAGCCATAATAATTTGGGGTGCGTCAAGAGCAGTAACATCTAAAACTGCTTTCCCTAATAAAACTCTCTCATCAAGATATGTTGCCAAACCTACAACAGGGTTTCCTTTGAAATTTGGCTCATTGGTTTTATTTTGAATATCGATATTATTCTGAAATCGGCTAACCTTCATATTTAATATTAAAACTTATAAAAATATTTTTTGCCAATTTACATAAAAATTGTCAAACTCTTTGTTCTTTCTTCTCAAACAGACAGATATTTTGCAGGAGGAATTTTCTTTGGAAGAAACGAAGTTTCTGGAAAGGAAATCCGCAGACTCGTTACCTTTTTTCAGGACATTTGCTCGGAAGGGGTAAATATCATTACAAGGGCAAAATCCCGAAACAATCCAGCTTTTGCCGATTATTAAAGGTCGGAAACGAGTTGATTCAAAATATCCGAAATGTCCGGATTGGGTAACAAAAATGTCCGCAAATTTGCACTTTTTGTTCCAATAATTGCACTCAAAAGTTATTGTTGGGCAAGTATGCCCAACCTACAGACTTTAGTAAAGAATTTGAAAAATTAAGTAAATTTTAAACTTCAGTAGGTTTATTTGTGATATGGATTATGTATAATAAAAAATATTGAAAGGTAAAAAAATGAAAATTATTTCGAATTACAACTTGAATTCTTATCAACCGGCAACAAATAAACAAACAAACAGACAGACTCAGCCCCTATCCGATAAATTAACTAATCCGACATTTGGAGTTAGTTATACAAAATTAGCAATGCTAGCTTTAGGGGAAAGTTGTTTTGCTGTTCCTAAATATCAAGAGAGGCATTATGATGGGATAACTGGTGTTAAAAGGGAGTCGATAAATTTTACAGGTACAACGATCATGAAGCCGCTTAGGCTTGGGAAAATCCCTTTAAAAAAAGCTATGCCTGAAATAGAAAAATATGCCAAAAACAGCATATTAACAGTCGATAACTTAAAGACTTTATTAGATGATACTTATATATTAAAAAATTCTCAAGGTAAAAACGTAATATTATTTGGATTTAAAAATAACATATTAGATTCGGAAGTGCATTATACATATGACCAAAACGGCAATTTTACGAAGCGAACATTGTACGATGCAAACGGTGAAATCAGGAAAACAATTGATTACATATATGAAAATGGTAAATTAGTAACTAAAATTATAAAAGATAATGATAAACATGTTGATAATATGGTCAGGGTAATAAAACTAAACTCAAAAGGTATGGTTATAAGTGATACTATTTGCAAAAAAGAAGAAGCCCTATTATCTGATAATGAAAAAAGAAGTAAGCAACAAGTTTATCCTAACAATCTATATCCACCACGTGATAAATCATCTCTAGGTAATGTATCCCGATATAAACAACGACGTTTAGATTTGGCAGAAGCGCGAAGCCAGCACCGAAGAAGATAGATTTGGTGAACCCCAACAATAATAAAACAACGTAATATCTTTATCTTAAAAATTCTCAAAATCTCTGTTCTTTATTCTCAAACCGGCTGTGTTTTTACACTCGTTTAACGCAAAAATTTCAAGACAAGCCTCGTCGTTCCCGCCATTTATAAAATTAGCACCTTCTAGAGCTTTTTTGTTGGATAAATAAACTTATATTGTTGCTATTTCTCAACAATCCTAAATAATTTTTCACCCTCTTGTATTATGTCAAACTTATCTTTTGTAAAAGCATTTGTATCAAATATAACTTCATAGTTATTTGCTCTATACCCAGGGAAATTTTTCACATCAAAGATAACTTTTACACCATTTCTACCCAGTGCAAAACAATTCGCAAAATTTTCATTCGTCTCAGGAACAGCGGAAGTAAAACCTTTGTTATCAAAAATGAATTTAGAAACATCATCTATTGTTTCAAGCTTGTTTGTTCTCGTCGGAGATATACCTCTTACAAATTTGCCTGTTAACCTGTTATTCAGAATTGCAAGTTTTAAAGAGTTTAATATCTTTTGCGAATTTTCAGACAAAGCAGAACCCGTTCTTAAAAGATCATTTATATATGGACACTTCGCATATTCCTTATAAGATATAATTATATCAGATAACAATTTTTTTGTTCTTTGAATATTTGCAGGCTCTAAATAAGTTAATGCATTTGAATATTGAAATGAATCTGCAATATTTGCTGAATGAGCAAGATTAATTATTTCATCAAAATTTGCCTTGCCGATTTTTGAGATAATTGCCCGACGATTTGCAATCGTCCAACCGTTTTCTATTAATGTCCTTAGTATAGAAACATTATACATAGTTTTTCCCCTATATACATATAAACTCTTTTTCTTATCAAAAATTACTTAAATATTACAAAAGTTTTACAAAGCTAATTGATTAATTAATCCATATATTTTATCTGTTTCTGGAGTAAATAAATCAGAAATATATTTCTTAAAGAGTTCGAACCTTGCATTGTCAACCCCGCCATTTAAAAGACTTGTAAGTCTTTTTCATTGAACGGGCAGACTGTCGCAAATTTTCGCCGGATTATTAATCCAAATTATTATATTCTATTGCTGTTCCGTATGCTGTAACGCAAACTTTAGGATGTTCCTTTGAGCCAAGCGGATCAAGCATTACTGTTTCTATTTTAGTATTAATAATTGCGTGAGCTTTTCTGGCGGATGCTTGTTCTTTCATTCTTAATATGGCTTCACGTTTTCCTCTGTCTAATACAGATTCATAAGCAGATATATTTCCGCCAAATAAATTTCGAAAATATGCTAAAAATGCTTTGAAGTAATCGCAACCTATTACAACAGAACTTGATACCAAATAACTGTTTTTAATTTTTGTACTTCGTGAAAAAGCTTTTCCATAAGTCATACACAGAGTTTTGGATAAAGCTGCTTCTCTGGCTTTAATGTTTTCATAATGTTTTTTTTCTATGGTGCTGCCTGTATAATAACAAATTACAAGACAGGATATAAGTATAAGTGTTTCCATTTGACTATACCTTAGGTTGAATATCCTCTACTCTAACAGCGGTGCCGTATGCATAAACTTCCGCTGCTCCGGTTGTAATTGCAGAAGTTGCATATCTCACGTTTACAACCGCATTCGCTCCCATTGCTGCTGCTGATGATATCATTCTTTGGGTAGCTTCTTTCCTTGATTCATCCATCAATTCGGTGTATCCTTCTATTTCTCCTCCAAAAAAGTTCTTAACTCCGGCTAAAAGATCCCTTCCTATGTGTGTTGCACGAACAGTACTGCCGGACACCATACCGTAATGACCAACAACTTTTTTACCGGGAACTGATTCAATATTTGTTAAAATCATATAAAACCTCTCTTAAAAATTTACTACATTGAATATTATACTTAACGTTACAGTTTAAATCATCAAGTATTGATATGAAATTTTATCAGGTCAATAGATTCAAATAAGTTTTTATTCCAGAGTATTAAAGAATCTGTTTGTTGTATAATATTATTATGGCTATAAAAGAACTAACAGAAGGGAATCCATATAAGTTAATTTTGTTATTTATGCTGCCAATATTTATTGGTAACGCTTTTCAACAAATGTACATGCTGGTCGATTCGCTGATAGTAGGCAGGATTATCGGATTAAACGCTCTTGCTGCCGTTGGCGCAGCCGCTCCGCTTATATTTTTAATTATTAGTTTTGTGTTTTCTTCTACGCAGGGGTTTACAATTATTACTGCACAAAAATTTGGAGCCGGTGAATATGATTTAGTTAAAAAATCTTTTGCGGCATCAATTATTTTGTCATCATTGGTTGCACTTGTGTTAACCTTAATTGCAACGCCCTTTAGCTATATTTGGCTGGATTTATTAAGAACTCCGCATGATATAATTAATTCTTCCGCAAGCTATCTTGTTATAATGTTTGCCGGGATTTTTGCCACTGTGTTTTATAATTTAGCATCAAACATCATAAGAGCGTTGGGGGATAGTAAAACTCCGTTATATTTTCTGATTTTATCATCTTTTATTAATGTTTTTATGGATTTATTATTCATAATCAAATTTAATATGGGAATAAAAGGAGCTGCGTATGCAACGGTTGTATCTCAAATGTTATCAACAATTTTATGTATAGGTTATATGTATGCTAAATTCCCTGTTTTACGTTTAAGAAAGCAAGATTGGAATTTATCAAAAGAATTTCTGTATGAACATTTACGGGTCGGAATTCCGATGGGGTTTCAAATGTCAGTTATGACCATAGGGATAATTGCAGTTCAGTATGTACTTAATACTTTGGGTTCTACTGCCGTTGCGTCATTTACAGCTGCAACACGAATAGACATGATGTTTTCACAAGTATTTGTTGCATTAGGTGCTACAATGGCTGTTTTTGCAGCACAAAATTTCGGAGCAAATCAAATCAACCGTATCAAGCAGGGTGTAAGAGCCGGAGTTACAATCACAATTTCTTTAAGTTTGGTTATTATATTGTTAATTACAATGTTTTCAAAATATATGATTTTATGGTTTATGTCAGAAATAAATCAAGAAGTTGTTACTCTTGCACAGCAATATTTATATATAATAATGTTTTTCTATATATTCTTTGGGTTCTTAATGGTTTTCAGAAACGTTCTGCAAGGAACAGGAAATGCTATGGGTCCTTTATTTTCAAGTATTTGTGAATTGTTTGCAAGAATATTTTGCGCAATAGTGCTGGGGAATTACTTTGGATATGTCGGAATATGCGTTGCAACTCCGGCAGCATGGATTATTGGCTCGATTATATTATATATTTTATTTAGTATTAATCTAAAGAAGCAAATCTGTAATATATCAAACTAATTATTCCCGAAAATGTTATTATATACAGGATTTATTCCAATCTGAATTGTGAACTGTCTTTTATCTTAATATTATCGTAATCGGGAAATTTTCCGGACAAAATGGCATTCATTTCGTCCGTGTCAAATGATACGGGGGCATATTTTTTTATCAGTTCGGCTGCTGTCCAGATATCATCGGCTGTAAAATTTTTTTGATTAAACAGGCTGTCAACATAATAAGGATGTATGTTTTTTAAACCTCCGATTAGGGATGGTATTCCGTAACCCCAAGGAGTTTTTCTTGAATGTTCAAGATAAAATTTTTCAATTACATCTATATAAGGTACCGGATTATATTTTTTATTTTCAGTTCTGCTTAAGTATCCCGTAATAATTTCTGCGGGAAGATTTCCTGCACCCCTGCCCATTCCGTAAACAGAAATATCAATGCAATAAAAATTTTCCTCAATTGCCTTCAAAGAATTTGCGAAAGCTAATTGCAGATTATTATGAGCATGGAAACAAAGATTTTCAAATCCCAAAGAACGTAATTTGTTTCCGTAATATACAACATCTTTTGGTAAAAATGTACCAAAACTGTCAGCAAAACAGGTTGCGGTTATAACATTTTTATTTTTCCAGTTCAGAATTTTTTCGAAATGTTCGTCCGTATAATCCGAAATTGCCATGAAATTTATAAAAACTTCGTACCCTTTATTCTTTAACCCCTCAGCTAAATCAAAAGCAATATCGAGATTTTGCGGATATGTTGCAACTCGAACCAAATCAATAATGGTGTTTTCAGGTGTCCGATTTCGGAATTTGTCAAGCGAACATTTTCCGGCATCAATCATTACGGAAATTTTGCATTTGTCATCTTTCTCTATAAACGACATTAAAAAATCGTCATCACATTTTGCAAAATCGCCCCACTCAGGTTTTGGGTTTTCAAATCTGTACCCTATTTCAAAAAAATCTGCTCCTGCTTTTATTGCAGTATCATAGGAAGCTTTTACACATTCTTTTGTGAAATTCCAGCCGTTTAGGTGTCCGCCGTCTCTTATTGTACAATCTAATAATTTAACCATTATTTTATATTCCTCAATGATACATCTACGAGATTTTTAGCAATATCAAGCGCTCTATTAAAAATCTCTTTATTTTCTAAAAAATCATCTCTGTCAATGTATTTTCTGACGATTTTTCTTGCATAAGAGCCTATTGCTACACCGCCGAAATTTATTCCGCATAAACTTGCAAGTTCTGTTGATTTTGAATTTGTTCCACCCGATAACATGAGATAAACCGGTAAGCCGGCATTTTGAAAAATTTCTGCCATTGCAACAGCCTGAAGGGTTGTTTTAAAATCATCATTCTCTCCGCTCATAGGACATCCGTCAGCCTGGATGATTGTAGTATATGGTTTTCTGCGTTCTAACATTCTGTTAATCCGATTACGCACACCTTCGTTACCTAATTTTGAACGATCTATACAGATACTTAGCGTGCCGTCATATAGATTATTAATATCATTCCACTTTTCATCGATTTCCTGTTCGTCTGTTCCGGAAGCATGAAATTCGATACAATCTATTCCTTTTTCAATTATCGGCGGAAGAGTTTCTTTTAAATCCTTAGATTCACTTATCATGGAAACAGCTTGCTTGTGGCATAGAGAAACACATTTGCTGCATCCTATACACCTTGTTTTATTTACATTGTATGATACAGAATTTTTATCAACAGCATTTTGCGGGCATACAGTTTTACATTTCCCGCAATTATCGCATTGTTCGGAATTGATAAGAGCTTTACTGACATGCGGGTCTCCTTTAATTCCTACTGAGCAGCATAAATAGCGGTTTTCTTTTATGCCCGCTTCATTTAATCCTGTTTTTGCGGCATCAATAATTTCAGGTTTTGCGCAAATATCAAAAAAGTTACAACCGGCTTTTGAATACAAGGTAACAAGTTTTTTAACTTCGATTGGATCTTCATTCCCTGCCCCGCATACCAATTTAAAACATTTTTTCTGCTCTAATAAATCTAAAAGCATTTGTGATTCCTTAAAAATAATCCGAAATACTCCATGAGTATAACATAAAAGTTCTGTCGGTTGCGTTTTGAGTTTTTTTGTCGGATTATATTATCAAAGGAGTCATTGCAATTATGCGAGTTTATTTTGATACTGCAGGAAATAGTGATTTTCAAAATTCTTATAAAAGTGTTCCGTTAAAAAGAAGTTTGGGGTATCTGAACACATCTGTTGCCGAGTATGACAGATACACACCGTCGTTTGGAATAAGAGTTGACTACGGTGTTCCTGCCGAATTGCCTAAGTCCCTGATGGAAAAGGTTTCTCATATTAATGCTTGTATTGATAATATTAAAGGTTTTTTTGCTCAGTTTGCAACAAGTAATCCCGCCCTTAATGCGAGAGTAAAAAAAGGTTATCTGGAGCTGGTTATTACAAACAGTTCGGCACTTGTATTTAACCATGACGGTAATACTATTGTAACAGTTATGAGAGGACAAAGAAATCGTGAGCGTATTTTTCTGAGTCATGATACGGAAGGACAGGATTTTAACGGGATAATTCTTGACGGGGATAAGCTTATTGCAAATTACCGTAAAAATGATCCGCATATGCTTCCTGCTAACCTAAGATATATGAATCAGGAAATGCTTGAGGCGGCAAATCCGGAATATTTTATTGATTTGGCATTAGAAAAAATTTCAAAATACAATGCGTATATTGAAAAATTTCAAAAAGGTGAAAAATCTTTACCTTTACCCGACAGCAAGCATCCGTCTTATATAAAAGATGTTGATAAATATATAGAAGAACAGCAGAACGGTACGGGTAAAATCAGAAAATACCGCCGTGTAAAAAGAAATAAAACCGCTCAGCCGGAAGAAGGTTCTAAAACTGTTAGAGAAAATAAGCCGGCAGATAGTTCCAAAAATATTCCGTTGGATAAAAAAATATTCTTATATCAAGACAAAATTAGGGGATTACTTAATACAAAATCCGAAGATTTCCCGTCACATATCACTCCCAAAACGGATTTGAGCGGTAAAAATATCGGATACAGCCTTAAAACGGCTGATAACGGAATGTTAAAAGTGTCTGAAAATGTTTTAAATTTAGGTAAGAATAAGACGGTAGTATATTTAACATTTGAGAAATTTAATCCTGATGATTCCAGAAATTATATAAGTATAGAAATTTCAACAGGACGTATTTTAAAAACCAGGGATAAAGGGAAACCCCTTACGACACCTGATAATTCCGTAGTTTATATGCCGCAGGAAGAAGTGGTAAAACGTAAATTTGAACAAAAACTTGATACCTATATGTCAGAGATTTTCCCGAATATAAATTTAACCGAGGAACTTTCCAAGATACCTAAACCAAGAGTTAAAAAGGCTCCAAAAACTCCAAAACAACCAAAACAACCAAAACAAACTCCCGAAAAGCCGAAAACTGAAAATATTATTGTGGAGGATGTTCAGGGAATTGATATAAACAAGAGTATAGAAAATATTAAATCAAAAATTGTTGAACGGGCAAAAAAAGATGCGGAAGCTGTTGCCGAAAAATATCGCAGTAATTTTGTTTTCGTAGTTAAGGACGAAATAAGAAAATTTATGAAAGAGTTAAATCAAAAAACAGAAGATTTCTTGGCTTCTTTATAATTTTGATTAAATATTAATGTCGTTTTGTATATAAATTTTCATAATTGTGATATTATTTCTACATGCCAAATATTTTTAAACAAGGACACCCGAAGGGTTTATATTTACTGTTTTTCGTGGAAATGTGGGAGCGCTTTTCGTATTACGGAATGCGTGCTCTTGTCGTTTTGTATATGATACATACTCTTATGTATTCTGTTGAGACCGCCGGTAAAATTTATGGGTTATATACAGGATTTGTTTATCTTACACCGTTAATAGGCGGTTATCTTGCAGACAGATATTTCGGACAGAGAAAATGTATTACGGCAGGTGCGATTTTGATGAGCTGCGGTTTGTTTACTTTGGCATTTGCTCCAAAGAGTTTATTTTTAGCTGCTTTATTTATGATGATTATGGCTAATGGTTTCATAAAATCAAATATAAGTTCTGTGTTGGGGCTTTTGTATGGGAACGACAACGGGAAAAAAGATTCTGCTTTTACCGTTTTCTATATGGGAATAAATTTTGGAGCATTTTTATCCCCTCTTATTTGCGGAACAATAGCTGTTAAATACGGGTTTGAGTACGGGTTTGCTGCAGCCGGATGCGGTATGCTCTTAGGGCTTTCGTTATATAAAATTTTTGAAAATAAATTACTCAAAGATTGCGGAAAAGCCCCGGTTGTTAAAAATAATTCGCAAGTTGATACTGATGATTCCGGTTCTGCCGGTAAAATTGTATCATTGTTAACTCTTATGCTCTTTACAATACCGTTTTGGATTTGTTTTGAGCAGGCCGGTTCTTCGTTGACTTTGTTTGCGCAGTATGCAACAAACAGAAGTTTTCTCGGGTTTGAAATTCCAACGGAATATTTTCAGTCTTTAAATCCATTGTTTATAATTACTCTGGCTCCATTAATATCGTTGTTATGGGAGGTTTTGAGAAACAAATCAAAAGAGCCTACTTCTGTAGAGAAATTTGCCATATCATTGTTTTTGATGACAATAGCATATTTGATTATGTGTTGTGCGGCACATCTTTCTTCTTCAGAAGCAGTTTCCCCGTTATGGTTGGTTGGCGGGTATTTTGTTATGACGTTATCAGAATTGTGTTTGTCCCCGATAGGCTTATCTTTGGTATCAAAGCTTGCACCTAAAAAATTCCTGTCCGTAATAATGGGAACATGGTTTTTGACAAGCTTTTTCGGGAATATGCTTGCAGGCTTGCTCGGCGGAAAGTATGAAACTATGGGGGCAGAAAAACTCTTCGCCTTAATGGCGAGTTTGTCCTTTGTCACATTCATAATCCTGTTGTTCTTTATTCCAAAATTAAATAAAGTTCTTATAAAACCTAAGCAATAACAGTTACTGAATTAGTGATTCATGACGTTTATTCGCATCCAAAGCTTTTTCCTTAAGAATGGCATTCAGTTGAGTTAAGCTTTTGGCATTGAGTTTTTGTATATTTTTGGTTGTAATGTTATATTCATCACTCTGCGTAATTTGTCCGTTACTGCTGATGTCATAGTCGTATCTTAGTGCCATTTCATCTTTTTTACCGTTAAATGCTATGCTTATTACATTACCGTTTTGGTCGGTAGTATAAGTTACGAGTTGTTTTCTTTGAGAGCCAACATATTTGTATATTGTATAGCAGTTGATATCATATCCTCTAAAGCCGCATGTTGAAACTAATAAATTTTTGTCTGTATTGATGATTGCTGATTTAATAATATCAAACCCTGCTTCTGCATTTGATTTTGGTTTTTCCTGCGGTTTTGGTTTTTTAACTGTTGTGGCAGCAGGTTTTTTGACTGTTGCCGGTTTAGATACCGGTTTGACCGCAGCTTGTCCTGCAGGAGCATACGGCACGGTAATATTTTGCTGTATTGACCAGTCTAATGTATATGGTACATTATTCCAGTTTAACAACGGTAAAGTTACCCCTGCTTGAGCCTGTATATATGATTGGTGTGTGTTTTCTGCAGTTGGTTGAGCTTTTGGTTTAATCTGTTGTGTCGGTACAGCAGGCTGTTGTTTCGCCTGAGGGTTTTGACTCTGTTGGGAATTATCTGTTTTTGTTTTAACAGTATGTTCCGGTAGTAATATTTTGTCATTTACTTTAAGTGAATTCATTGCTTTTTTAGTCGTTTTATTGTTCAATTTAGCAATTTGATAAGTGTATTCCAAAATTTCTGCAGGTTTGGCATTTTTCCCGAGTTCGTCTTGTGCAATTTTCCATAAGCTTTCCCCCTTTTTAATCGTATGTTCTTTTTTAGCTTTAATTGTCTGTGTGCCAGCCATTGTTAATCTAAAAAATTCATCTTCCGTAATTGGTGCTAAACCCATTTCCATTTTAATATCCTCCAAATTTAATATTATCCCCTTGTATATATAATAAAAATTTTTGCCGATAAAAATTGCCTAATTGTTACAAAGTGTTATTTTATATACAGATATAGCCCTAAAAAATTTTTTGTGATATATTTTTGAGTATGAAGTGGAAGAATTTGAGCAAAAAAAGAAAGGCATATTTTATTGCCGGTGCTGTAGTTGTAGGGATAATGTTATGGGCATTTGTTGCTGCCGGAATTATTACCCGAAACTTTAACCGCAGTCAGGTCGAAGGACAACAGGACAAGCAGGAAGCTCTTATTCACGGTATTATTCTTACCGAAACCAAAGATGAACACAAATATTGGGAAATATACGGGGAAACCGGCACCTATACGAGTGACAACAGTATAGCTATGCTTGATAACTGTATTGGAAATTTTTATGACAAAGATAACGAAGTTTCCATGAGTTTTGAGTCAACAAAGGGTTCGTATAATTCTGATAAAAAACAAATTATTTTGTATCAAAATACGCATATTATAATTAAGGATGGTACATCTCTCGAAGCTGACCGTGTTGTATGGTCAGGGAATGACAAACCGATTACGGCAAAAGGTAATATAAGAATTACCCGTAAGGATGAGTTTTTTGCCACTGCCGATTTGGTTGAGATAAGTCCTAATTATGATAATTTTAAAATTATAGGAAAAGCAGTATCAAAAGTTTACAAGTCTAAGGAGAAATAATGAAAAAATTTTTAATAACGTTGGCAATTACCGTATTTTCATTAGGAATAGCAGTTCAGGCATCTGATTTGATTATTGAGTCAAAGAGTCAGTCTTATGCCGAAAACGAAAATAAAATAAAATTCAACGGTAACGTAAAGGTTACGGTTGATGATTTAAAAGTTGTCGGTGATTCTGCCGATGTAAATATGGATAAAGACCAAAAGCTCGATACTGCTACTTTTTATGATAAACCTTATGCTTATGAAGTAAAAAAGAATAAAAAACGTGAAGTTAAGGCAAATATCTTAAAAGTATCACTTTTGACAAAAGTTGTAAGAGCTGAAGGCGATACCCAATCCGTAGTATTCGACGGAAAAACTCCTATCGTAGTAATAAATTCGGATATTCAGGAATATGATACAAGAACCAGTATTATGACGGCTACAGGCAATGTAACAATGAAATACAAAGATATTGATACATATTCCGATAAGGCAATCATCAAAATGGATAAAAATGGTGATTTAAAAACATTAGAGCTTATTGGTAACGGCAAAGTTACACAGAAAGCTAACGATTCTTATGCTGACAGATTCTTCTATGATTCATCCACCAACATTATAACAGCTACGGGTAATACCACTTCAAATGTTATGAATAATGACGGTAAGAAACTTATATTAAAATCTAATATGCAGGAATTTATGCAGAATAAAAATACTTTCTCTGCAAGCGGAAACGTAAGAGTTTGGTATGATGATTATTATGCAATTGGTCCGAAAATCAATGTTTATCCGGGGGCTGACGGCAAACCGAATGATGTATATTTTGTCGGACGTTCAAGTATTACTCAGGGTGTAAGAACAATTTATGCCGATAAAATTAAAATGAAATTAAAACCGAAAGACTTTCAGGCTGAAGGTAATACAAGAACCGTAATTAAAAATATCGGTTCTAATGACGGTGACAGCAGCGGTTCTTCAGGTATGACCTTAGGATTGTAATGTGATATAAATTGTTAAATTTTATGTATAATGTGCAATACAACTGACAAAATATTACATTTATTTGTTTTTGTATTGCACAGATTACTATTAAGGAGAATATATGCGAGTAAATGAGGTCAGAAATTATAACTGCAATAATACGTACAATCAGACTTTTGGTGCTGTAATTACTCAAAAAGATTTGGAGTTGTTGCTAAAATCTGCAAATGAAACAGGTAATGTGATTCAGGATTTTTATCAGGCAGCAGCTGTAAGACGTGCTGTCGATAAAAGTAAACAATATGCTAAACCGGTATCAATGATGCCGGAGGTTTATACTTTACTGGAACAAGTAAAGAAATTCCCCGACAGTGTTGTAAGTTTTATTTGTGAACGTTTGTCCAGCGGTCAGAATATTATAAAAGTTATAGGCAGCGACAAAAAAGTACTTGGGACCGGGGGGTCACCTTTACAGGCATTGGATAATGCTTTCGTTTGGCGTTTAAACAGGCATGTTGAATATGCTCCTGAATATTGGAACCATAAAATGCCGGAAAGAATTTTCAATGAAAATCGTACAAAAAATCTTAATGCTACAGAACAAGATGTAAGAAATATATTTAAACCGGATTAATCTTTATCATAAGTTAACATATAAAAAAAACAGCCTTTAAAGGCTGTTTTTTGTTTATTGAAAATATATAATAATTGTGTTAGGCTTGTTTTGGCAGAAAATACTGATATATAGGTAGAATTATGAAAACAAAAGTTGAAGAAGCATTAAATTATTATAAAAGTGGTGAATACGAAAAAGCTATTGATGCATTTAGTGCGGTAATTGAAACAGAAGAACCGACAGCAGAATTATACAATAATATCGGACAGTGTTACGCAAGTGTTGCAAATGATGAAAAAGCTGAAGATAACTTTTTAAAAGCTATTGAACTTAATCCGCAGTTGGCTCATGCTTATATCAATCTTGCGGATATTTATTACAGAAACAAAGATTACGGCAAGGGTATCGGGCTGTTAACCGTTGGTGCGGAAGCTATGCCTGATAATATGGTTATGGCTCACTTTCTTGCAAGATTTTATATGGAAGATTGCAGATTGGATTTGGCGGTTGATGAGTTGGAAAAAGTTCTGGAAAATCAGCCTGAAAATTATGATGCATACTATGATTTGGGCAAAGTCCATTTTGAACTTGGTAATTACGACTGTGCTATTGAAAATTTTGAAAATATTTTGGAATTTAAAGAAGATAATCCTTATATTTATTTTAGTCTTGCGCAGGCTTATGAAATGAATAATGAAATTGATAAGGCTATTTCAAATTATTTAAAAACAATTGCTCACGATTCGGGTTTCCGTCAGGCATACAAAAAAGTTGCAATTCTGTTTTTGGCAAGAGGCGACTACGATGATGCAATTGAATATCTTGAAGAATATATTGAGATGGAATTACCCGAGGAAGAAATTAACAACGTAAAGACTTTGATAGGAAGAATTAAGAAGAAAAAGAATAATGGATAAGTTTTGGATAGCATTTTCTGCGATAGAACAGGTTGATAGTCCTTTTGTGCAAAGGTTATACAATTACTTTGGTGATATAGAAAAAGCCTTTAATGCAACACAAAGTGAACTGTCTAAAATTGAAGGGTTAAGTGTTAAGAAAGCTGAAAATTTTCTTAAACAAAGAGATAAAATTGATCCGGATAAAGTTTTAGCAGAGGTGATAAACAGAGGTATAAAATTTTATACATTTGAAAATCCTTCTTATCCGTTAATGCTCAAAGAAATTTCTAATCCGCCGGTTGTTTTGTATTATAAAGGAAATATTGAAAGTTGTAATTTGGAAAGAGCTGTTGCGGTAGTAGGTTCAAGAAAAGCCAGCTATAACGCAAAAGAATCTGTAGAAAAAATTCTCTCAGGTCTTGAAGGAACCGATATATGTATAGTGTCAGGTCTGGCATCTGGTATTGATACTACTGCTCATCGTTGCGCTTTAAAACATGGACTGAAAACTATAGGTGTTATTGCAAGCGGATTTGATTATACTTATCCTGCGGCAAATAAGGATTTGTACCGAGAAATAGAAGAAGGCGGTGGGGCTGTTGTAACGGAATACTATCCGACCTTTGAACCGCTAAAATTCAGATTTCCGGAAAGAAACAGAATAGTTTCAGGTATTGCTTACGGTACTTTGGTAGCCGAAGCTTCACTCAAAAGCGGTGCATTAATTACAGCAAATCTGACGTTAGAGCAGGGCAGAGAATTGATGTGTATCCCCGGTCTGATAACAAACCCCAATACCGAGGGTATTTATAAACTTCTCAAAAACGGTGCAACTCTTGTTACGTGTGCAAGTGATATTCTTGAAGCTTTGAACTGGGAAATTAAACCTGCCGAACAATTAAAAATGGATTTGTCAGGTTTGAGCGTTGATGAGCAAAAAGTCGTTGAAACATTAGAAATTGAGGAAAAAGGATTTGATGAAATCAGCAGTCAAACAGGGATAAATACAAATGATCTGCTAATCATTTTAACAACGCTTGAGCTGAAAGGGATAATTAAACAAACCACAGGTGACAGGTATAAAAAGGTATGAAATTTTCAGATTCAGCCAATTTTGAATAATTATTTTTATTAAAAATTTGCTTGTGAATATTGCTTGTGGTAGGCTAATTATGGATGGGTATTATTCTGTACCATATAAAGGGAAATAAATGGCTAAAGAGAAAGCACTGGTTATAGTCGAGTCTCCGGCTAAATCAAAAACAATAAAAAAGATTTTAGGAAATGATTTCCAAATAGAGGCAAGTTTCGGGCATATTAGGAATTTACCGCTAAAAGACCCGTCTACCGATAATTTGGGTTTTGATGTTAATAACAACTTTGAGCCTAAATTTGAAATTATTGCGGGTAAGCAAAAAGTTGTAACCAAATTAAATGAGCTTGCCAAGAAAAGTGATAAAATTTATCTTGCATCCGACCCTGACCGTGAGGGAGAAGCGATAGCATGGCACGTCAGACAAGTTTTGAAAGTGCCGGATGAAAAAATATTCCGTATTGTATTTAACGAAATTACACCAAAAGCTGTTAAATATTCTGTTGAAAATCCGAGAACAATCGATATGGATATGGTAAAAGCCCAGCAGACAAGACAGATTTTGGATAAGCTTGTAGGTTTTAAATTGAGTCCTGTTTTATGGAAACAAATTGGTAACAGAAACCTGTCTGCAGGTCGTGTTCAGTCGGTTGCTCTCAGAATGATTTGCGAAAGAGAAGAAGAAATAGAAGCATTTGTTCCGCAGGAATATTGGTCAATCCATACAATTTTGGATAAAGACGGGAAAGAATTTGAAGCAGAACTTTCAAAAATCAAAGGTAAGTCTGTTGAAAAAACAATTAAAAATCAAGAAGAAGCCCAAAAGATTGTTGATTTTCTGTCAAATTATCCGACAGATATGGATGTATCAAAAGTTACTAAAAAAACTACCAAACGTAAGCCGACCGCACCTTTTATAACTTCTACAATGCAGCGTGCGGCAAGTTCAAAGCTGGGTTTTGGTGTTCAGAAAACCATGCAGGTTGCTCAAAAATTGTATGAAGGTATTGAAATTGACGGTAATCCTGTCGGTTTGATTACTTATATGAGAACAGACAGTGTTCGTGTATCTGATGATGCGCAGGCTATGGCTAAGGATTATATTCTGAATAATTTTGGGGAAAAATATTATCCGGATAAGCCGAATATTTATGCTAAAGGCAAACAAAATGTTCAGGATGCTCACGAAGCAATCCGTCCTTCATATCCTGACAGAACCCCTGACAGTTTAAAGAAATTTTTGGACAATGATCAGTACAGATTATATAAACTCATTTGGGAAAAATTTATGTCCTCTCAAATGGCAAATGCTGATGTCGCAAATAAAACAGTTGAAATCACTGCAGGGGATTACACTTTGAAAGCCGGTACAAGTAAAATTACGTTTGACGGATTTTTGAAGGTATATAATGATGCCGAAGAAGATGAACAGGAAAATGATGCAAAGATTCCTGACTTAAACGAGGGAGATAAAGTTAAGTGCAAAAAAGTTGACCCGAAACAGCATTTTACCCAACCTCCGCCAAGATATAATGAAGCATCACTTGTAAAAGCTCTTGAAGAACAGGGTATAGGTCGTCCGTCAACTTATGCAACAATAATTACGGTTATTCAGACCAGAAAATATGTTGAGAAGAAAAACAAAGTTCTTTTCCCAACGTTGTTGGGCAGAACTGTTTCAAAACAGCTTTGTGCGCAGTTTGCAAAAATTATGGACTACAAGTTTACGGCAAGCATGGAAAGTAAGCTGGATGAAATCGCAGATAAAAAAGCTGTTTGGAATAAGGTTCTTGCCGATTTTTACAAACCGTTTATGGAAAATGTCAATAGTGTTATGCAGACGGCGGAACGAGTAAAGATTGAAACAAAAATTAAATGCCCGAATTGCGGTAAACCGATGCTCGTCAGAACAAGTAAAAAAGGGACTCAATTCCTTGGCTGTTCAGGGTATCCGGAGTGTCAAACAACGATGTCATTAAATGCTCTTAATGAAGAGCCCGCGACAAACGGAGATGAAGAAATTTGTGAAGAAAAATGCCCTAAATGCGGTTCTGATATGGTGTTTAAAACAGGACCTTATGGGAAATATATGGAATGTGTTGATCCCGAATGCGGGCATAGACAGCCATATGTCAAATCAACAGGAGTAACCTGCCCGAAATGCGGTAAAGGTAAAATTGTTGAAAGAAAATCAAAAAGAGGAACAATATTTTACGGGTGTAACCAATACCCTGAGTGTGATTTTGTTATGTGGAACGAGCCTACAGGCGAAACCTGTCCTGATTGCGGTGCCTTATTAGGTAAAGTTGTTACGAAAAACGGTACAACATTAAAATGTTCCAATATCAAATGTCACTTTAAAAAAGAACTTCCACCTGAAAATAATAACAATGATACGGAAAATCCCTAATATAAATAAAGGATTACAAAGATTATCCTGATACGATAAAATGGTATATAAAGGAGCAAAAAATATGGAAAAATTTGGTTTAATCGGTTATCCTTTAGGACACTCCATGTCTGCTGTAATTCATAAAGCAGGATTTGAGTCTTTAGGGGTGAATGCTTCTTATGAATTACTTGAAACTGAACCAGAAAATCTTGTTGAGAAAATTAAGTTTCTTAAACGTGAAGGTTATTCAGGATTTAATATTACTATTCCGTTTAAAGTTCCGATAGCTTTATTTGTTGACAGTGTTGACAAATATTCAGATATAACCGGTGCGATTAATACAATAAAAATCAATGCGGATAGGAGTTTTCAGGGGTATAATACCGACGTTGCGGGTTTTAAGGAAGCTATCCCAAAAACTGCTAATTTACAGGGCAAAACCGCTGCACTACTCGGTACCGGCGGTGCAAGCAGAGCAGCTGTTCTCGGGCTTTCTGATAAAGGTATAAAAAATATAGATGTATATACCAGAAATGTTGCTAATACTATTGATTATATGGCATATTTAAGAAGAAAATTTCCTAAAATAACATTTACGGCACTTCAGATTGACAGGATAAAAGATTTATCAAAATATGATATTTTGGTAAATACTACTCCGATAGGAATGCAGGGTAAAGCTGCTGATTTGAGTCCGGTTGCTGAGTATTTAATAAAAACTTTGCCGCAATCTGCAATTGTTTACGATGTTATTTATAATCCGAAAAAAACCATTCTCCTGAAATATGCTGAAAATGCAAATCTCAAAACTATCAACGGTGTTGATATGCTTGTTCATCAGGCTGTTGCAGCTCAAGAAATTTGGCTTGGCCGTAAGCCTGATTTTAAGTCTATGAAATTAGCATTGTTAGAGAATTTATAAAACAGGTAAATTTTTGTAACAAAAATTTTGGATGTTAAATATGAACCCTCTGGAAATTTTTATATATTATATAGAAGAAGAAAGCGAGGATTTATGGTAAGAAAGTTAGTTGCTATATTAATACTGTTTTTATTCAGTATGAACTATGCTGCATTTGGAGATCAGACCTGGTTATTTGATGATGGCAACAATAATAATGTTCCATATACGAATACAAGCACACAATATCCGACAAATCCTATAAGTGATGAACAGTCTTTCAGGGGAAGTGTGAATACCTCTACATATTTACCTCAACCTGTAAATACTCAGCCTAATACATATGTAAGTCCAAATACTAACACCTATTATAATCCTCAACCTGTAGTAACAACGACTACTCCTGAACAAAAAGGCAGTTTTGTTGAGGAACATCCCGTATTAACAGGAGTCGGAGCAGGCGCTTTACTGCTTGGTCTGGTTACGGTCGGATTGCTGCTTTCCGATGACGATGATGATTATTACAGACGCAACCGTCATTCATCATCAAGATATGACAGTAACAGGTATTATAGAGACAGGAGAGATTATCATTCTCGTTCCTATTCCAGGTCTAATTCATATTCTCACCCGCATTCAGGAAAAGCGCATCATCACAGATAATAAAAATAAAAAAACGGTGTTTAAATTTAAACACCGTTTTTTTGTTATATTTATAGTTTATTTTACTTCTTTTAGAATAATTGAAGCATTTTGACCGCCAAATCCGAATGAATTAGAAAGGGCTGCATGAATTTCTGCTTTTCTTGATTTATGTGGTACATAATCAAGATCAGCAACAGCTTCATCCTGATTGTCAAGGTTAATGGTTGGCGGAACAATATGATCCGTAATAACCTTAGCACAAACAATAGCTTCAACAGCACCGGTAGCCCCGAGCATGTGTCCGTGCATACTCTTTGTAGAGCTTACAAGCAGTTCAGGATTTTTCTTTCTGTCGCCAAATACTTCTGCAACGGCATGGGATTCTGCAACATCACCCAAACCGGTACTTGTACCGTGAGTATTGATATACTGAACTTCTTTTGGTGCCATTTCAGCATCTTTTAGTGCCAATTCCATAGCTTTTATTGCACCAAAACCATGCGGATCCGGAGCAACCATATCATAAGCATCACCTGTTTGACCGTAACCTACAACTTCTGCATAAATCTTTGCACCACGTTTTTTAGCATGTTCATATTCTTCAAGAACAAGAACACCTGCACCTTCACCCATTACAAAGCCATCTCTGTCTTTATCGTATGGTCTTGAAGCTTTTTCAGGTTCATCATTTCTTTTTGATAAAGTTCTTGCAACGGTAAATGCACCAACTCCGACATCACAAATTGTTGCTTCGCAGCCGCCTGCCATGATGATATCTGCATCTCCGTACTGTATAGAACGGAATGCATCCCCAACAGAGTGAGTACCTGTTGCGCAAGCTGAAATAACAACTTTATTAATCCCTTTAAACCCGTATTTCATTGAAATTCTGCCGGATGGCATATTTACAATTAACATAGGTATTGTAAAGGGTGAACATTTTGTCGGTCCTTTTTCAATAATTCTTTTGTGGTTATCTTCAAATGTTCTGAACCCGCCTGCTGCGGCGCTAACTATGACCCCTATTCTGTAAGGGTCAAAATCTTTTAACTCATCCAATTTTGCATCTTTATATGCTTCATCGGCTGCAACCATTGCAAACTGGATAAATCTGTCCATCCTTTTCGCATCTTTAGGGTCAAGATATTCTTCAGGATTAAAATTTTTAACTTCCCCCGAAATCTTAACATCATGTTTTGTTATATCTATTAATGTGGATGTGGCAATACCGCTTTTCCCTTCAACAAGGCTGTTCCAAAACTTATCAACACCGATACCAAGCGGTGTAACGGCACCCATCCCTGTAATAACTACTCTTCTTTTTGTCATTTTTGTACCTTTATATCCCTCTAATGATAATATATAAGGGGAAAATTAGATATTAATTCTCCCCTTGTAAAATTCTTCGACCTAAATAATCTCCGATTACTTATGAGAGTCGATATAGTTAACAGCGTCTTGAACTGTCTGAATTTTTTCAGCTTCTTCATCAGGAATTTCGCAACCGAATTCTTCTTCGAAAGCCATAACTAATTCAACTGTATCTAATGAATCAGCACCTAAGTCAGCTGTGAAGCTTGCTTCAGGAGTAACTAATGATTCATCTACGCTTAACTGATCTACTACAACTTTTTTAACTTTTTCTAATGTACTCATCTTCTTTTTCCTCATTTTTAGTTTATGTATATTACTAAATTTTCTATGTATTGATTATAACTTGTTAAATATTTTTTTGCAACAAATTTACAAATTATAAGCGTATTTGTAAACAAACTTAACTATTGCTTAATTTTTAGCAAAAAAAATTTTCTTTGGTTATAATATATCTATAGTTTTCTTAAAATTTAGAGGTCTCAAGATGAAAGTAGATAGCATAAAGGAGCATAATGTAACTCCATCGTTCGGACATTCGTTCAGGGTAAATATTTGTCTGAAAAATGAAACAGGCTGCGGGGATATATTTGTCAGCCCGAGTTCAAATAAAAAATTATACAGAACATTAAATGCTCAGCTTGTAAGCTGGCTGAATCAGGATTTTTATGCAAATTTGAGAAGTGTATTCGGTATAACCCGAAAAATTGATGCTGCGGAGCCTGTCGGCAAATTGCACAGAGATATGATAAGACAGCTTTTGCACTTGGATAGTGATTATTCTATGTTTCAGCATGTGCGTTCTGTATATAATGGCGGCAGATTAGGATATATTGTAACAGGCGGAGATGTTTCGATTGTTGAAAATATTAAAGGGATGAAAAATATCGGTTTAGCAAAAGCTGATCCGTTTTGGTCAGACCAAACTGCAAAAAATGATTATATAAGGAATTTGAGCCTTGCCATAAATAATAGTGTCAAAGAATTTGTAAAGCATGACAATGTTCTGCTGCGTTCAAAAGATAACAAAGAAATAATGCTAAGAGCGGTATTTAAAAAGACAGGAACAAATTCTAACGGAAATCCGACGTATGAGTTAGACAGATTTGAATTCCATGAAAACAAAACACATGCACCGTTAAAACATGTTAATCCGAATTATGCAAACTATAAGCGCAGCAGAGCTATGCTGGAAGAGATAAAAGAAACTATCCGCCATCATGTAAATAAGCTTCTCGGCAAGAAATCTCATTTTAAAGACGAAGATTTGGCTCAATTTATAAAAAACTAAGAGAAACTCCTCAATTTGAGGAGTTTCCCTTTTAAAATGTTAGTCTTAAAAAAATTATAACATCAAACCGCCTGCAACTTCGATAGCCTGACCTGTTACATATTCGGTATCAAGTGCAAGGAATTTAACAACTTTAGCAATATCTTCAGGAGTACCGAATCTCTGCATCGGAATAGCTTTTGCATATTCTTCGATATTACCTAAGTTTGCAGTCATAGCTGTTTGAATAAATCCCGGACATACTGCGTTAACTCTTATGTTTCTTGAACCGAATTCTTTCGCCAAAGTTTTAGTTAAACCGATTAAGCCGGCTTTAGATGCTGAATAGTTTGCCTGACCTGAGTTACCGTGAACGCCGACAATTGATGACATGTTGATAATTGAACCCTGACGAGCTTTCATCATATATTTGATTACGGCATGGGTTACATAGTAAGCTGAACCTAAGTTAATTTTGATAACTCTTTCCCATTGTTCAGCATCCATTCTTAAGAACAAACCATCTTTTGTAATACCTGCATTATTTAACAAGATATCAATTTTGCCGTGTTCTGCTATCATTTTGTCAACTGCAGCTTTAACCTGTTCATCATTTGATACATCAAATTGATAAAACCATGCGTCTGCGCCTAATGCTTTTATTTCATCTATTGCGGGTTGTGCGGTAGCAGCATCGCAAATATCATTGATAATGATATCGCAGCCGTTTTGTGCAAGTTCTTTTGCACAGCTAAAACCAATACCTCTTGAACCACCTGTGATTAAAGCAATTTTTCTCTCTGTCATTTTATCTTTCTCCTTATATATTGGTAAATTTGAGTTTACCCTACTTTATTTTCCTATACCAAAGCCAATTCTTCTTTTAATGAAGATATTGTACTTTCTAAACTTTCTTTATCAAATACGTTGAATACTTTTGCTTCGGGTACGATTTTTTTATTCAATCCTGCAAGAACTTTCCCAGGTCCGATTTCAACAAAAATTTCAACTCCGTCTGCCGCCATTTTTTGGATGGTTTGTGTCCAATGAACTGATGAATAAATCTGGCGAGGCATTTTTGTTCTGAAATCTTCATTTGAAGTTGTTGCTTTTGCATCAACATTTGTAATAACAGGGATTTCTGCGTTATTCAAATCCAGAGTTTTAGCAAAACTTTCGAATTCTTTGCCTGCGTTTTCCATAAATTTTGAATGGAAAGCCCCTGAAACTGCAAGCGGAACAACTCGTCTTGCACCGTTAGCCAAAATGTAATCTCCGGCTGCTTTTACAGCATTCTCATCACCGGTAATTACAACCTGAACAGGCGAATTGTAGTTTGCAACATCAACGTAGCCTATTTTTGAACCTTCTGCTAAGCCTGCTTTCAAAACTTCTTCGCTGGCATTAAGAACGGCTGCCATAGCGCCGCCCTTAGTTTGGCTCATTAAATCGGCTCTTTTTTGAATAGCGTTAAGGGTTGTATCCAGACTCATAACGCCTGCCGCATACATAGCACAATATTCGCCTAAGCTGTGTCCTGCAACATAATCAGGTTCTATATCCAATTCTGATTTTAATGTTTCTAATGCTGCAATAGAGGTTGCAACAATGCATGGCTGAGTATTAACAGTTTGTTTTAAAGCATCCTCAGGACCTTCAAAACAAAGTGTTGTAATACTTTTTCCGAGTACTTTATCGGCTGTGTCGTAAACATTTTTTGCGGCTTCAAAATTATCATATAAATCTTTTCCCATCCCAACAGACTGAGCACCTTGTCCGGGAAAAAGAAATGCTATTTTTTTACTCATTTTCATATATCCCTCTCATAATATGTTATTGCGCATCTACGCATCCTATGGTAATTATACAACAAACACCTGATAAGTAAATAAGGCGGAACTTTTATGTAAAAGTTCCGCCTTAAATTTCCTTTACGGCTATTGCACCGTATTACTCTAATTTTAAATTTGCTATTTATATTTCGCTATTTATGTTACATAACGAATTTTGGTACTTTAACCGTTTCATAAGCTATAACGTACCGATTTCCTTTCCAGTCCTGTCTTCTTCCGTTATATGTTTTAACCGCTCCGGGATTTAATGCTTCAAACTGTTCTTTAGCTTTTCTGATATTTTCTGCAGTGGGTTCAATTCCCTGTTGTCTGAGCATTTCCTTTATCATATTTGTATAAGAAATTCCTCTCGGAATGGTGTAGCTGCCATGTACTTGTGGAGCAGAATTTGTATGAATTCCCGCATGTTCAGCTGCCTGAATGATAGCCTGCTGAGTTTCTTCGCTAAGTTGTCCGTTCCCATGTCCCTGTCCGCCGTTTCCAATTTGTCCGTTATTTCCGATTATATGATTGATAATATCGTGAATATCCGGTTTGTTGCTGTCATTACCGCTTGGAGAATCTGTCATTGATGCAACTGTTACTTTCTTAGCACTGCGTTTGAAATCTTCTCTTGACATTGTAATTTCTTTATCAGGATGCCAAGGGTTGACTAATGTAACAGTATCAGCTGTAACTGATTTAATTGTCAGTGCATGACCGGATACTTTACCGTCTTTATGCGTAAGAGCAAAAGAAGCTGTTGCAACATTATCAATATGTCCATCTTGTGAGTCATTCATTATCTGATCCAACATTTCATCAAGTTCATCTTTTTGGTTAGTAACCGGACCGTCAATAGATGATGTTGCTTTCAAATTAGATTGAGCGGCAACCAAACTTGTAGTTTGTCCCATTGGCGTTAATTGAACTTTATCTTGCTGTAAATCTTCATAAGAAAGTCCGTATTGTGTTTTTTTATTTGAATAAACTTTTGAGGGTTTACCTGTTAATATAAATAGTGCATCTTCAGCCTGTCCGCCCGCAAGAATATTGTTTTCATCCATTCCTGTTTGTAAGCCTGCATCGCCCTGTCCTACCGAGCCCGGTGCAATATCATTAGCTTTTAATGTTTCGCTTACTTCCATTCTGTATTTTTCAAATGCGGCTTCTAAGAGTACAACATCACCGTCACCCAAAGAATATTTTCTGCCTGCTTGTTTTAAAATTTCCTGCATTTCGGCTTCCGTAAAAGTATATGTTCCTGTTATTGCTACAGTTCCGGGTTTAATTCTGCTGTCGGTTTTTAACCCTTCAGCTGCAAGTTGTGCCCCCGGTAAGGTTACAGTATAAACTTTTTCTCCATTTTCATTTGTTGTCACCTGTACCAAATCTGATAATATCTTTTGACCTTCTTCGGTTTCTCTTATCCCATTGATAGCTGACATCAAGTAGCAGTCGCCTTCTGAAACTTGTGCGGAATGCTCAAAGTTACCGTCAATTTCGTCGGTAATTTTTTTAGTGATATTCCCTTGTTCATCATATAATGTCTGAGTTTTTATTACTCCGTTGTCGTGATATACCGTATCGGCTTTTATTTGACCGTTTTCATAATAATCTTTTTGGGTTTGTTTTTTACCGTTTTCGTCGTATGTAACTTCACAAGCTACCTGTCCGCCAGGGTATTTTGTTACGGTTGAAACAGGTTTATCTCCGTTATATTTTGTTTCACCGGTTAACACAAGTTTATCATCCTTATCGTATTTTTCGGATAATCTTGTACCGTCTTTTTCATATTTGTACTTGTAGGTAAATTGTAAATTTCCTTCTTTATCATTTACAATTTTTTTCGTTACTTTACCGTCTTTGTTATATTCGGCTTTATTTAAGATAATGCCTTCCGCATCTTTTGTTTCCGAATAGGATATTTTACCGTTATGGTGGTATTTGTATGTAGTTTCTTGTACTTTTTCAAATGTGGTCTGACCATCTTTTGTTACAGCCTTATAGTGAGTCTGTTTTTCAGGTTTTGTATTAGTGAAATCTTTTTCGTTCTTGAAGGATAAAATATTTCTAAGTTTGTTGTTACCTTTTGTACTATCTACAACAAAATCAACTGTACCGTCGGCATACCTGATTAACATACCGTCATGGTCTTTATATTTAGCATTTTCCTTCGAAACAACTTCTTTTTGCGGATCTGCTCCATCCGAGGTCGCAGGTGTTCCATTTGCGCGAATTTGACCTGTCCTTAGCAGACCTCCTATATCAGGGGTACCTGTTCTTGCTTGAACATTAATAACTTCGACTCTGCCTTGTATCGCCGGGTTATTCCGGATTTGCTCAGCAATCCTCTGCATATCTCCTGTCATAAATAATATCCTTTCATTCAAACATTAATACTTCTCTATACATGTAAAGTATTACAAGGATATATAATTGATATGCACAAAAAATATATTTACATTCTGTTACATAAAATATTTAGCAAATACCTTCGCGTAGACGAACGATTGCTCCACCCCATGTCATGCCTGCACCAAAACCGCAAAGAAGTGCTGTAGAATTTAGTTTTACTTTGCCGGTTTCGACACCTTCAGCTAATGCAATAGGAATGGATGCCGCAGAAGTATTACCGTAATATTTGATATTTGTTACAACTTTTTCCTCAGGAAGTCCCAGTCTGTCCTGAACAGCTTGTATAATTCTTATATTTGCCTGATGCGGAATCATATAGTCAACATCTTCTGATTTCAAACCTGCATTATGCAATAATTCTTCTACATATTTTGGAAGAATTTTTGCAACAAAAGAGTAAACTCCTCTGCCATTCATTTTAATAATACTAGGTTTTACTTCACTAGGTTCTACCAAAGGACAATTCTTTCCGTCAAACGGTAAACTGATTAAGTGGTCATAATTACCATCGGATTTGATATCAATGGATATAATATCATCAATGCCGTCTTCAGCTTGTGTTACAACCATTGCTCCCGCTCCGTCACCGAAAAGGATAGAGGTTCCTCTGTCCGTCCAGTCCAAAAGCTTAGAATTGTTGTCTGTAGCAACGATTAAAATATTTTTATACATGCCTGATGCAATCAGTCCTTTAGCAAGACTTAAACCATATATTAAACCTGTGCATGCCGCGGAAATATCAAATGCAGGGATTTGTCTTGTGATACCTAATCTTTTATGAATTTGACATCCCATAGAATATAGTTCTATCGGTGCTGTTGATGCCGCAATAATCATATCGATTTCATCCGGAGCAAAACCCGATTTTTCAATAGCATTCTTTGCCGCTTCATAGCCTAAATCTATGGCATTTTGGTTTCCGGAAACGAGTCGGCGTTCTTTAATGCCTGTACGAGTATAAATCCATTCATCAGATGTTTCGTATAGTTTTGTCAAATCTTCATTTGTAATAACCGTGTCAGGAACACAATATCCAACGCCTGCTATTCTTAACGGTATTAATTTATCTGTCATGTTTTCTATTCCTCGTGAAATCTTGCAATTTTTTCGTTAACACCCGATTCAACTGCATCTTTTGCTACTCTTACGGCATTTTTTATGGCATATGCATAACTTCTGCCATGCGAAATTACGGTAATCCCTTTTACTCCAAGTAATAAGGCTCCGCCAAATTCTTCGTAATTTATTTTTGTGTAAATTCTTTTCATAAACGGTTTTGCTAATAAACCGATAATTTTACCGAGTAAATCAGCCTTAAATTCATTTTTCAACATTCTGAATAACATTGAAGAAGCACCTTCCGTAACTTTCAATGCTACATTGCCGACAAATCCGTCACAAACTACAACGTCGCAAATGCTTAAGAAAAGTTCTTTTCCTTCAATATTTCCTACAAAATTAATTTTATCCTGCTGTTCTTCCAGAAGTTTATATGCTGTTTGGGCAAGTTCATTACCTTTACCGGCTTCCTCACCGATATTAAGTACACCGATTCTCGGATGATCTACTCCTAAAACATTTTTAGAGAATGTTGCACCCATAATAGCAAACTGCAGAAGCATTTCAGGTGTACAATTACTGTTAGCTCCGCCATCAATCACAACAATCGGTTTTTTTATTGTCGGTAATGTAACTGCAATAGCAGGTCTGTCAATACCGGGTAAACGTCCCAATCCGAACAGACTTGATGCCATAGCTGCTCCTGTAGAACCTGCAGCAACAACAGCATCAGAACTTCCCTGAGCAACTGCATCTACGGCTAATACTATTGATGATTTTTTCTTTTTACGAATAGCCTGACCGGGAGCTTCTCCCATTTCAATAACTTCTGAAGCATGGGTAATTTTTATATCAAGTTTGCTCGTATCTATTTTGATACGATATCTGCGAGGGCCGCCTTTTCCTAAGTCGGTCATAAATCCTTCATGAGTAATCTTATCGAGTTCCTGTTCAATACGATCCTGTTTTCCGACTAACTCAATGGCAACTCCGTATTCTTTTGCTGCCCAAACTGCTCCCGCAACTATTTCGTGCGGAGCGTGATCACCACCCATTGCGTCTACGGCTATTCTTGTCATTACACTCTCCCTTTATAATAAAAGTTATTAAGTAACTAAGTAATATTAAGCTTTATATTGTAACCGTAAAAACCTAATCACTTAGTTACTTAGTTACTTTTTATTCTTCAGTCTTTTCTTCTTTTTCAGCTTTAGCTTCTGTTTTAGCTTTAGTTTTAGCCTCAGTCTTTGTAGACTTTTTAGCTGTTTTCTTTTCTGTTTTAGCTTCTGTTTTAGCTTCAGCTTGAACTTCTTTTTCTGCTGTTTTTGCAGCCTTTTTGGTTGTTTTCTTTTCTTCTTTTACTAAAACCTGAGCTTCACGGTCTTTTAAGCTGACCGGTTTGCCTTTGTAAGTTCCACATTCAGTACATACTGTATGTGCTAATACTGTTGCTCCGCAATTAGGGCATTTTGTTGTTTCAGGCTTTGTAGCCTTCCAATTGCTTCTTCTGTGTCCTTGTGCGGAATGACCTGTTCTTTTCTTTGGTACTGCCATTTTCCTTTTTCCTTTTTATTTCTACTACTATTTACTTTTCGGTTGTATTTGAATGTTTTTAAATACATCCATTCTCGGGTCAGATATTTTTTCTTCTTCAGAAAAATTTTCCCCTATACAATTTATACCACAAACTTTCTTATTTGGTAAATTTAATATTACAGATTGATACAATAAGTCATAAATATCAATTTCACCTGCTCCGTTTAAATCGGTAATAAATTGTCCGTCTTTTAACTCGGTTTCTTTCCCGTATTCATCTTGCAGCGCATATTTCGCAAACATTTCGTCAATGTCAAAATCCATGTTGTAATCAAAATTTTTCAAACAAACATCGCATTCTAACTTTAAAATTCCCTTAACATTTCCTTTTATTTCAATAAATTCTCCGAGCGATTTTATTTCCAAATCAGCGACAATCGGAGTTACTGATTTGATGCCGTCAATATTATCTTTAAATTCATAAAATACGGTCTTGTTATCGGAATTTTCTATTTCATCAATTGTGACAATATGCTGCATTATATGTTATCCTTTGCAGTTTAAACGTATTGCTCTTCCTGCATTGCAACAGCTGCAATCTGATTTGAAACAAAGCAAACTTTTTTTATCGGGCCTTGAGTTTCTTTTTCAACTAATACTGCTGATGCAGATTTCATTAATTGATTAAGTTCGGTATATAATTCCTGCGGGTTTTCCACATACAATACCAATGGTGCTGTTGAACCTTTTAAAAACACCAATATTGAAGTTTTTTTCTTGATATTTTGCGGGTTAAATTGTTGTGCCATAAGCTTCTCCTTATTATTTTACTATTGTAAAATAAAGCCGGATATAATGCAAGTTTATCAAGTAATTTTAAACTAAGGCACAATTATTTCTTATGCTTTATATCTTGAGAAGCCTGTTTTAACGTTATTTGATATGACACTCTTTACGGTTTCGTATTCTGTAGTAAGTGATGTTATCTCAGTATCAAGATTTTTCATCTTCATATCAAGTATATTTTCTTTGCTGTTAATTTTAGATTTTTCTCTTTGATACTTGGCTTCTGCAATAGCGATACCTTCTTCATCGGTGATTTCTTTGATATATTGGTTTGTTGCGTAATTTGCCATATAGTAGTAATCATCGTCAGCTACTGATGAAATATACATTGTTCCATTTTTCATCATTGTTTGCATATATTCTTTGTTGTTAACTTTTTCGTTTTCAACCCAGCCTTTTGTTGCAATCTGGTTGAATAATGCATCATAGAAACCTGCAATTAACATATTATTACCGGTTGTATCAACTTCTGTTACAATATCAAATGAGAAGTCTGTGTTGTTCGGAAAGTCTGTTACAAAGTTTGATGTAGCTTTATCTCTTGTTACACATAAATCAGAATTTACCAAACCCTGCATATATTGAGCAAAATATGTATAAAAAGCTTTTGTCATATTTGACAAGTTTATATTGTAACCGTCATTATACTCATCTTTAGAACTATAGTTATCAACATATACATATCCGACATAATCTCTTGAATAAGCCTTAGCCTCATCTTCAACGGTATCCATTGAATTACCACCGGAGAAAATCCACCAGCCTGAAGCGCTTAAACCTACTCTGTATGCTGCATTAGAAACATCAAAAGTATCAGCTGTACCTAAACTTACAACTTTTTTCAAAGTTTCTTGTTTTGCATATTCTAACGCTGCAACTGTGCGGTTGTCATTATGGTCAATTACGGATTCCAATGTATCGAATAAGCCGTCCCAGAATGAACAAGAACCAACTTTATCTACGATACAACTCATACTATTACCGCCTAAGTCAGGGTTATTTTTGATGTCACCTTTATCCCATGATAAACCGTACAATGCGTAGTTACCGTTTATTAAATCTGCTATTGAAATTGTCGGGTTTGCTGTATTTGCACTGCCATCCTCTGCATCATATTCCCATTCCACATTTGTTCCGGAACCCCATTTAACTAATTTATAATGTGAACCTCCGGAATTTGTAGTTAATGCGGAGAAATCATATTTTTCATTTGCCAAATACTCATTAATGAAGTCCTGGAATCCGATAGTTTCGGTTGAGGTTGTAATAAAGTCAATTGTACCAAGACCCATTGTCGGGTTATATTGAACGTTTTTAACGTTATTACCGACAGATTTTGTGATAACACCATTATCCATTAAACCGTCAATAAATCTGTCTCTGATATCTGATGACGGAGTGCAGCCTAAACCTTCCTGTGGTATGCCGGCAGCTTTTGCTGCAGCTGCCAAAGCCGGATCCAATACAATTCTTCCTGATGGATCAGTTACAGGACATGGCATGTAATTGTTCAGTTCAGACGGACTCATTAATAATCCGTATGTTAAATCTGTACTTGTATCGCCGTTTCCGTAAAAATCATATACTAATTTTGTTTTACTCAAAGAATCCTGATACTCGGCAGAAACAATGTTCATATCACGAGCAAGGGCAATCTTTTGATGTGATAATGCCATTGATTGGTATTCACAATCTGATTTCCTTGATGTTATGGTTAATAATCTGGCTTGTGATGCCGCTAAACCCATTGTTCGACCTTTCCTTTCGATTCTTAGTAGCGTTTCCTATATGTTCACCATGTATTACGGCTTTTTCAGACTAAAACTTTAAAATATAGCGGTTGTTTTGTAACAATTCTTAACATGCAAACCGAGATTAGAAAAATATTCCGCTAAAAAAAATAAAAGGTTGGATAAGTAAAAAAGGTATTTAATATATTAAATACCTTTTAACGTATTTCTTATGCAAACAAATGGCGGAACTTTCGTTCCGCCACTGTCTATTTGCTATGACTCAAATATATTTTGTTTATATTAATCAAAGTAGTCTTTGATTACATTTGTTTTATTTGTTTTGTTCTTAATCTTCAGATTAGATTTGTCATGACGTGATTCGATTTTGATGTCCTTTGCGGCTATCGCATTTTCAACGACACCGTCTCTAATTATGTCAGCTTCAATTGAGCCTGTTCTTGATTTAATTACACCGAAGTTAATGTCTTCACCGCTATCTTCGCCACGTTGATGCAAATAAATGCTCTTTTCTGCAACAACATTCGATTTCTGGCTTGCATCAGTTTGTCTGAAGTGAAGCGGTTTCTTAGATGTACCGATAGAGCCGCTTGAAATCATATGTACTGATGTACCTTTAACGTTAGCGTATTCATCTAATTCTGTTGCGTCATTCAGGATAGAACCTGTTTTGACTTTACCTTTGCTGTCAGTTGCTTTATCCGTTAACAAGATAACTTTACCGTCAGCTTTGATTCTGTCAACTCTTAAGTCATGTCCTTTAGATGCGATATTGATTACACTCTTATTATTAGCATCTGTAGTGAATGCTTTAACTCTGCCGTTAGCATATACATTGATTGATTTTGTTAAATCTCTTGAGTTTTTGCCAACGCCGGAAGTGTTAACATCTTCACCGATAGAGCCATTTTTAGCTTCCATATAGAGGTGACCGGCTTTTACGATATGAGTATCAACACCTGCATTCTTGATGCTGCCGTTTTCTGTAACGATTGAAACTTTCTTTGAACCGTTAATAGCGATTTGTTTAGTTTCTTTGTTACCCAAAACGATATCGTTGCCTTTTGCATATGCGGTAACTTTTTTACCTCTGACAGTTCCGTCGATAACCATATTTTTATCACCGGTATTGGTTAAAACAACGTTTGATTTAGTTGAAGTAACCTTAGAGGAAATATCCATACCGCCTGCTCTGTTGGTAGCAATAATATGACCGCCGCCTGCAACAGTACCGTCGATATCCATACCGCCTGCACCTTTATTGGTGATGTATGTTCTGCCCATTCCGTTATTGCTGATTTCGCCGCTTTCGGAAATTTTCAGAGCTCCGTTGCCGCTGTTATTAACGTAAACGCGTCCGCCTGAATTATTAACCAAACCGTTAATGTTTAAATCTCCGGCACGGTTTGTAATTATTGTCTGACCTGTAGAATGAGTTACTGTACCATCCATATTCAGACCGCCGTTACCTTTATTAAGTATTTGAAGTTTTGTCTTATTACCTTCTGTTACAAGGTCAGCATCTTCTGAAATATTCAGAGCATTACCGGCATTGGTTAAATACAATGAACCGTCTGTAGTTTCAACTTTTGCTCCGTCAGCAACCTTTAAATTGCCTGTTCTGTTATGAATGTATGTATTAGCTCCGGTACTGTGAACGTTACCGTTTACATTAAGTCCTTTAGTTCCGGTATTGTAAATTTGAATTTCACCATCGGTGTTTGTAATATCACCATTAATTGCTAATTCACCGTTACCGTTTTTCAAGTTACCGATATAAAGTACTTTACCGTTTACAGCAACTTTGTTATCAATATTCATATCGCCGTTTGTATTCTGTAAGAATGTGTTGGCAGAACTTTCAATAGTACCTTCAGCCTTAAAGCCGCCGGCACCGGTATTCTGGATTAGAACTTGATTACCTGCTCCGATGATTTTTGAGCCTGAAGCTAATTTTAATCCGCCTGCACCTTTATTTGTCAGGTTCATTTTACCGGAAGTATTCTGAACAGTGCCATTTACGGTCATTGCTCCATTATAGTTTGTAATAGCGGTGTTGCCGGCATTTTTAATCGTACCGTTAATTTCCATACCGTCGGCACCTTTGCCGGAGATGGTAAGTTTACCGCCTGAATTTTCAAGTGTATCGCCTATTATTAATTTTGAGCCTCTGCTTGTAATATTCATATTAGCATTTGAGTTTTTAACTTTACCGCTAATATTCATAACGCCGGCTTCATTTGTAATAGCGAAACCTTTATTATTGGGATCTTTACCAAGATTTGTCATTTCGCCGGTTATTTCGATACCTTTAGACGATCTGTTATGAACTTTTATACCATTTTGACCAACAACTTTTGCATCGCCTGTAACTAATAATTTATCGGCAGTAGAAGCATTGGTTAAATAAATATTATCACCGGCAGCTGTTACATTACCGTCAACATTTAACGTACCTTTGTAGTTTACAAGATGTAACTGACCGTTAGATGTTAAAACGTTACCACCGTTAACATTTAAGCCTGATGTGCCACGGTTTATAACTTCGATATTGCCGTTGCCCATATTGACTAAGTTACCATTAATGTTAACTCCGCCGTTTCCGTTTCTGTTGTATGATCTGATATCAACATTAGCAGTATTATTGGTTTTAACAAGTGAGCTGAATAATTGGTCGGCAGGCATGACTGCACCTGCAGCTACTCCGCCGTTTTGGGCAATGTTAAACTGGTTAGCAACCATTGTTACATCGCCTGCAGAAAATACTTTACCTTCAATGGTGATAGGTGCATTACCGTGCCAGCCCATAGCTTCCATCAGATTTACACCTTTATATTTGCCGTCAGTAACCACTAAGTTACCGGCATTAACTCCATCTTTCAACATTTTCATACCCGGTGCGGTCGGTGTATATACTGATAAGGCACCAACGTTCATTACGCCGTCAGCTCCGACAACCATACCGTTTGGTGACATAAATACGGCATGTCCGTTTGTAAATGCCCCAGAACCGTCAACTGTCTGAACTAAACCGTTGATGTTGATTTGGTTATCAACCATATTGACGAATTTGCTTATTCCGTTAAATTTTAAATTAGCGGTATCACCTTTTGATAATTGGAAATTTTCATAGCTTCTAAAGCCCATTCCATCGACTTTATTCGTCGGGTCAATGTTAAATACTCCGCCCGATCCGGATACTCCGGATATGTTTGTTGCCATAGCAACGGACGATGTCGCCACAAATAGCAGTGCAACAAGCATTGCTGACAACTTTTTGGTACTAATTTTTTTGGTCATAGTAAAATCCCTCACTTTTTGCTCATAATATTAATAACATCCGAACATGGATAAAATTGCTCATTTGTTGATTAATATTAAGTTTTGTTAAACCATTTTTATCTGATTCGGTAGTATAAATCTTATACATATATTATGCCCTAAATCAGATATCTTCTATCTATTTTTAAAATATCCATTTACATTTGTTTACATTTTCGTTACTCCTCTGTTAAATATTTCACCGTTAATGATTACGGATGAAATTTTAAAAACTTAAGGATAAAATCGGTTAAGAAAATATTTTGTTACATAATTTAATAAACAAAAGTATAAACAAAAATGAATTTTATTTTATTACTTCAATAAAATCATAATCCGTTAAATATGGTAAATGTTCTTCGGTAATCAGTTCTCCGGGTAATAAAACCGCTATGCCCGGAGGACATTCCGCAATTACTTCTGCGGATATTCTGCCGACAGCCAAATCTTTGGGTATGGTTTCTTTTTCGGAATAAAAAGCTTCTCTTAAACTCATTTTTATTATAGGAGTAAGCATTGGCATGTGCTTTTTATTTTCCATATAATAAATATCCGAATAATGGGATTTATCGATTTTTTGCAGACATTTTACAAGATATTCCATATCACTTCTTGTATTTCCGAGATTAGACAAAAGCAATAAGCCTGCATCAGATGCGCTTTCAACTTCTATTCCAAACTCGATTTCCAAAATTGATTCCAGTCGTTTTCCTGATAATCCGTCTGCTCTTATAAATATTTTTGTAACGTCCGTCATATATCCAAAATCAGGTTTAAGGTCATGGATATGCTCCATTTGTTCAATTTCACGGCGGAGATATTTTGCATTTTGAATTGCTCTTTCAATCTGTCTTTTACCTTTTTGACTTTCGAGATTTGCTCTTGCGGCATCAAGACTTGCAAGCAAAATCAAAGACGGGCTTGTTGTATGCAATAGTTTTAGAGCTTTTTCAACAGCCGCAACATCAAGCATAGAGTTTTCCGCAATATGAAGCATGGAACTCTGACTCATGCTTCCGCCGGTTTTATGCAGAGAATGGACAACAGCATCCGCACCGAGCTGTAATGCCGGAGTAGGCAGATGTTTGTTAAAATTCCACAAGCAGGCATGCGCTTCATCTACAACCAGTGGAACATTGTATTTTTTGCATATTTTTGAAATTGATTTTATGTCGGATACAACCCCCTCGTATGTAGGGTTTGTTATCCATACCATAGAAATGTCATTGTGCGTGGAGAGAGCTTCTTCAACACTTTCGGGAGTTACGTTACCCCAGATACCCCAATCGTCAAACCTTTTAGGAACAAGCCATAACGGTTCGGCTCCGGAAATTATCATTCCTGTTAAAATTGAGCGGTGGCAATTTCTGTTTGTTAAAATCCTTTGTCCTTTTTTGGTTAATCCCATTGCAATAGCAAGGTTACCTGCGGTAGAACCGTTAAGCAGAAAGAAAGTTTTCTTTGCGCCGAATGCTTTAGCTGCTAATTCCTGTGCTTCTTTTATAGGTCCTGTTGCAGGATGAAGGGTTCCCAAATTATCAAATTCATCAGTTGTATCAACGGACAACGCTTTTGCCCCGATTAATTTTTTGAAATCCGTTAAAGTGCCGTTGCCTTTTGTATGACCCGGAATATGAAACTGATATGTCGGGTTTTCATAGGCTAGCTTAAGTGCTTCAACTATTGGGGCTTTTACTTTTAGGGCTTTGTTGTTTTTTGTTACGTTTGTCATAATGAAAATATACTATAAATGTATCATAAAAATCAAGTAATTTATGCTATAATTAAAACTTGTGAATAAGATTTTTTGCCAAATATTTTTAATAGCATTATTAAGTGTTACCCCGAATGTTAATGCAGAATGTTCTGAATATTCGGACGGGACATATAGTGGTGACCAGATTTACCTTGAGAGTATGCGTCCAAAACCGGTTGAGGTAAAGGTTGAACCTACAAAAAAAGTTGATGGTGATGAAGATATGGATTTGAGAGAATGGGAAATTTCTCTGCCCGAAAACCAAACGGAAGATGACGAAACAGATGTTGCTGCCCCCAAAATCGAAAAAGTTCAAGATGCAGTTGATGAGCGCCCTCTGTTTAAAAAAATGCTCGAAAAAGGAATCATAAGAACGGATATTCCGTCATATCTGTTTGAGGATGAGCTAACATTCAGACCGAAAAAAGGTCCGGTGAGTAAAATCGAGTTTTTCGGGGCATATAACGGTTATTTATCTTCAACCTGGGATAGCGGTGATTATGATACAAATTATACAAATAATTTCATTCAGATTGGTGCAATGGGAAAATTCAGAGGATCAAAAAATGAGTTTAAAGTGATTGTTAATCCTAAAGGTGTTCACGGCAGAAATTACATGCAGAATTTTGTTGCCGATGCATTTATAACCAATAACTCAATACCTCATCATCAGATTATTTTCGGTTATTCAAGAAACCAGATTGGTAAAGAAGGCGGATCAAGTTCATATACTTTGCCGTTTATAATGCGTTCCCAAATTGCAAGGAATTTCAGTTCTACAAGGGCTTTGGGTGTCAGAGCGGTCGGTAATTTTGATTTGGTTGATTACAGTTTTGCATTTAACAGTTCGGACAGATATTTTAAAAAGTGGTTTGCGGGTCCTGAATTTACAGGCTGGGTAGATTTTAAACCTTTGGGTAAAACTGACGGAAAATACGGAAAACTTGTTATAGGCGGTGGTTTAAATGCAGGTAAAAATAATACTCACTATACGGTTGGAAGTGTATATGTAGGTTATAAATATAAAAAATTATGGTCGCGTTTTGAGTACGGAATAGCTGACGGATATAACGGCAGTCAGGTCGTTAACAAAAAGGCAGAGGGGTTATATGCTATTGTCGGGTACAAAATTACTCCTAAAATTCAGGTTATTGCACGTTATGACCAATTTAATCCGGATAGAAATGTTTCACATAATATGAGAAGAGAATATACCGCAGGTATAAATTATTTTATAAAAGGGCAGGCATTAAAGCTTATATTGAATTATGTTTTCTGTCAAAATCAAAGTGCTCCCGACAGCCACAGAATAATGTTGGGTACTCAGATATTGTTATAATTTATTAAGATATAGCAAAAAAATATTTTTTCGTTTTTTACATAAAAAAAATAATGTAAAAAGGAGTAAATATGAGATTAGGAAATATCTTTGGTCATATCATTAATTCAAAGAATACGATAAGATATTCAAAAGCTGATGCTGCTGAAATATCTGGATTATGTGAAACATTAGAACGACATGGGTTTAAAAATATAGATGTTAATGCAATTGATAAAAACAATGCCAGAATTACCGCAAACGGACATGGAGGAGAAATTTCATTCGATTTGGATTTCCTTCACAGAACTGAAACTCAAATAACCAAGCAGCATTCCTACACGCTTTCGATTATTCCGCCGATTAATGAATGGATTCAGGTCGTAAAAGGCTCTCTTGCCAATGCAAAAATTATAAAAACTATTTCAAGAAATAAGCATGAAAACGGTGATATCGCATCCGAGATAATTGAGTACCGGAATCTTTTATCCGGAAATCATTTCAAAATGGTCAGAAACGGCAACGAAAAGCCGAAATTCTACCGAAACATTGACGGTGACTTTGTTGAAATGTTCACTAAATCATAACAGTTAAGGCTTTATTTTACATCAGGGAATAAATATTTTACTCCGGCATCGCCTCTCCAGCGAACGTAGCCTGTTTTTGGCGTTTTGTCAGCATCAACTACCGTCACAAGCATCCAATTTCCTTTAATTATATTTAAATTGATTATTTTAGGCTGGTTTATTACTGAAATAGCTTTTGTTTGTTCCGGAGTTCCATACATTGATTTAATGGCTTCAGGCGTTCCTTTAAGAATTTTTAAACCGTATTTTCTTCCGTACATGCTGTAAAAATTTACCCATGTATTGAATTTATAAGGGTCATCTTTTTTAATCCAACCCTTATCTCCGGTTGCATTATTATATATTACTTCTACCCAATCTTCAGTTTCATCGGTTACTGCCATAATAGCAAAATCTTTATCCTCAAGATACATAACGAACATATCTTTTCGTTCTAAATTTTGTGGGACAACATTTTCACTATCCCATACTATTTTTTCTTTAATTCCGGAATTTTCATCAGGTTCATTATATAGAATTATTGCATGTGGAACCTGATATACTCCGTAAGTGTTTGTATTATTTAAACTTACGGTTTCAGGAATAACATCCGTAGCCCATGCTCCGGTTGACAGCATCATAAACAAAAACAATGTAAAAATAATCTTTTTCATAATATTACTCCCTGAAAGAAATATCGGCATACGCCTTTTGAAGTTTTTCTCTAACGGATTGCATATTTCTTTCAATTACATCATCGGTCAAAGTTGAGTTTTCGTCCAACATCTTTATTCTGAAGGCCAAACTCTTATAGCCTTTTTCTATGTTCTCTCCTTGATAAACGTCAAATACTTCGCAACCTTGGAAAATGTTTTGCTGAACCCCGCTTTTGATTACTTTCTGAATATCGTCATAAGAAACTTTATCATTTATAACAAAAGCCAAATCACGTTTTACTTCAGGGAATTGCGGAAGATGTTTAAATCTCGGAACATTTTCTTTAACTATTGAAATTAATGTATCAACATCAACGCTAAATATAAATGCTTCCTGATTCAGTTTTAGTTTATCTTTTAATACAGGATGAATTTGTCCTATATAACCTATTGTAGTTAATTGTTTACCTAAAACACATATTGCTGCGCTTCTGTATGGATGTAAAATATCAAAATCTTTTAATGAAGATTCTTCCAGCGGAATAATTTTAATACGTTTTGTCACACCGAATTCTTCAAACAGATTTTCAACAATACCTTTTACGGTATAGAAATCAGGCTGAGATTTAACCTGCCATTTTGAATTTTCTATTTCCCCGGTTAATATACCCGCCAAAACCTGAGTCTCTTTAACCCCTGTTGATTTCAAATCCGCAGGATTTTCTACCGTATAAGTTTTACCTATTTCGTATGCCCAGAAATTTTTCTGTCCGTTGTCATAATTATATTTCATACAATTCAATACGGATACCGCAAGATTTTGACGAAGCATAGTACATTCTTCGCTGACAGGGTTCATAACTTTAACGGCTTTTTCATCATCATAAGAAAGCATATATCTGTCTAACAGAGGCTTCCCTATTAATGATGTTGTAATAATTTCATTAAGACCTTCTGACTGCATTAAATTATGAATCTTAGCTATAACTTTTTCTTCCAATGATATAACAGGTGTCATCATTTTTTGAGGTAATGTCGGAGTAATCTTATCATAACCGTTAATTCTTGCGATTTCTTCAATCAAATCAACTTCTCTGGTAACGTCATAAGCTCTAAAAGACGGAACGAGGAATTTTGCAGCGGCAACATTTCCGCCTAATTTTTCAAACCCGAGTTTTTCTAAAATAGCATCACATCTTTCGGGTGCAATTTCGCAGCCCAACAACTTAGTTACCTGATTATATCTTAGGGTAATTTCTATAGGCTCCAGTTTGTTTTTACCGTCCTCAACAACACCTACAACTTCAGCATCAGCCAATTCTATCATAAGTTGAATTGCTCGCATCAATGCCGGTTTAACGGCTTCTATGTCGATACCTCTTTCAAATCTTGCACATGCTTCACTTCTGTATCCGACACTTCTTGAACTTTTTCTGTTAGTTGCCGGTGTAAAGTATGCAGCCTCAAGGGCAATTGAGGTAGTGTTATTGTCAATTTCGGAGTTTAAACCGCCGAATACCCCGCCTAAACATACAGGTTTGTCCTTAGTAGCAATAACAACCGTATCATGAGTTAATTCTCTTTCCACTTCGTCCAGAGTAACAAGTTTTTCACCTTCTTTAGCTCGTCTTACACATAAGTAGCCGTCTAATTTATCAAAATCGAAAGCGTGCAGCGGGCAGCCGTATTCAAGTAAAACGTAATTTGTAATATCAACTACGTTATTTATTGCTCTTATGCCGGAAGCCAATAATCTTTTTTGCATCCAATCCGGCGACGGTTTGATTTTTATATTTTTCAAAATTCCTACAGAATAATATTTACAAACGTCTTCATCTATAATTTCTACCTTAAATTCATTTGTTGATAAATCTCTTGTTGCTTCAATAGGGTTGAATTTAAGAGGAGTATTAAATAAAGAACTGAGTTCTCTGGCAACCCCGATAACAGACATCTGATCACCTCTGTTTGCTGTTGGGGCAACATCAATAACGGTATCTTTTTCAAAGCCCAAAACATCTTCAACTTTTTCGCCTAATTTTACGTCGGGGAAAATTCTGTTAAGAACTAAAATGCCGTCTTCTTCCTGATAATTTCTTTCAGAAACTCCAAGCTCATCTGCGGAACAGAGCATGCCCTGAGATTCAACCCCTCTGATAACCGCAGGCGTAAGCTCAAATTGTTCACCTGTTTTCCTGTCCAAAACTTTGCTGCCGACACTTGCGTAAGGAACAATTTGTCCGACTTGAATGTTTTGGGCGCCGCAAACAACAGTTTTTGTTGAGGAGCCCGTATTTACGGTAACCAAATGCAAGTGATCGGAATTCGGATGGTTATCTATTTTTTCGATTTTTACCGTAATAATATTTGTAAATTGAGGTTTTACTTCCTTAACCGATTCTACTTCCAAACCGCTCATGGTCAATTCATGTGCTAACTGAGAATCCTCTATATTTGATAAATCTACAAATTCGTTTAACCAATTTACTGATACTTGCATTTATATTCCCCTCTACTGTCTTAATTCATATTTAAAATTTACAACAAACAGAGATATATGTAAATATAACGAATAATCTGTATTAAATGTTCATAAAAAACCATTATTATATATGATTGATTTTCGTATCAAAATAGTTATAATAAATTCTATGAAGAGATTTTTAGCGGCATTATGTATAGGTATGTTGGCAATTCCCGTAATAAAGGTTTGTGCGGCGCAGGTTGAACCTGTTTTTATGGAAGTGCGTGATTATAACGCTATTGAACTGCCTGAAGGTACATTTATAGGTGTTGAAAGTGCTCAGGAAATTTCAACCCAGTATTGTCAGGAAGGCTACAAGGTATATTTTATATCGACAAATGATTTTTATGTTGATGACACAAATGTTGTTCCCGAAAATACAACTTTTGTAGGTTATGTAGAAGAAGTTCACGATCCGGTGGTCGGTACTAACGGCTCCTTTAAAGTCAGAATTACAAAAATGATTCTGCCCGACAAATATGAAATTCCGGTGAATGCATATATATATACTTCAAATGGGAATATGGTAGGTGGAGAGATGTCTGCTCCGGCAGCCTGGAGAAAAATGCCGCATTATCAGAGTAAAATAGGGAATAATACAACATTGCAGCTCCGTCCCGGACGAGAAAGACAAAAAGGCTCGCATGCAATTATTCTTTCAGGAGAGGACAGGCTGATTATTCTTACAAAACCACTTACGATTACCCATACTGTTACAGATTGACAAAAGCTTTTTGTTTACATAAAATATATATCAGAGAGATAATAGGGTATGTGTTATTCTCAAAGAAAGGTATGTCAAATGCGAAAATATTTGATATTATTTCTTATAATCTCAATTATCGGCCTTTGCGGATTTAGTATGTGTGCTAAAGCCGAAACATTTGGCGAAACAAAGAGAGCCGTTATTTCTGTACCGGAAGGGCAGACTATACATGCTATCGTAACAACACCTTTGACATCAAACAGATTATCTTTGGGTCAAAATGTTACAATGGTTCTGGGAGAAGATTTCTATTATAATAATAAAGTAATTATCCCTGTGGACAGTATAGTTTACGGAAGCGTAATCAGAGTATCCGGAGCTTCTGCGGGTAATATCGGTGAGTTAATGTTGAGGTTCACGAGAATAACAACTCCATACGGGATTCAAATCCCGATATCAGCTATAGTTAAAAACGATACAAAAGTCGGAAAAATAACCGGATTAAATACCGAATTCCATACAGAAGCAGGTGACGTGGATATCCCGGTTACTACCCCGATAGATTTGGTTTTAACCCAGCCGATTACGGTAAATCCCGAAATATATAATACAAATTACTAATCATGCAGGCAATAATTTTATTTTTGTTTTAGAATAGAATTATAATGATGTTGATTATGGGAAAGTTGATAAGGAAAAACAATGTCAATTCTTGGAAAATACATGGAAAACGTAGAAGAACAAGAGCTTAGTAATAACAGAGGTTTCACTCTGCCTGCGGTTATTCGTGAAGACAGAGAAAGCATGACAATCATGCAGGCTATGTGGCTGACACTTGCTTTTTATGTTGCCGTTATTGTAGTAACCCTGCTTTTGTGGTGGGTTCTAAAATTACTCGGTATTATTGTACCGTTGGCAGACAGACCGAAGGCAAAGCTTAACGATATAGAATTTGTGCTTGTTGAGAAAGAAGATACTCCGATTAATAAGCATACCCCGTATCGTGCAGATATTAATTCCCGTGCAGGCGGACATCACGATCCGACGCAGAAGGTTTCAATGCCGTCAGCAGCACCGTCTACTCCGGCAAAACAGCCCTCACCGGCTCCGTCACCTGTAAGAAAACCTGTTCCGCCAAAACAACAGGCGCAGCCCAAACAGGCTCCAAAAACTCAAAAAACACCGTCTATTATAGAAAAGTTGACAAAACCGACACCTAAGCCGACAACGGAAGCTCCGGCTCCAAAGGCAAAACAGCCTGCGAAACCAAATCCGCCTACGGCTAAACCGTCACTTAAACCTCCAATGACGCCGAAAGCTACTACAAAGCCGACATCGTCATTCCAGGTTCCTGTTCCGAGCGGCGGTACAAAATCGGGTTCTTATGCTACGGGACCTATAAGTGGTAAAGGTACTGCAGCAAATGGCGGTTCACCTACGGGCAAATCCGGTTCTTCAACAGGTACGGGCAAATTTGCACCTGCACCATCACTTTCGCCTACAGGTAAAGGTAACGGTGCCGGTTCAGGTTCAGGCTCAAAACTTGGCGGCGGCGGTAACGGCGGCGGTAATCCCGGACCGGGTAATCCGAATGGCAGACCGGGTATTGATGCAATTAAAGATCCGGATTTCGGACCATATATGAGAGATTTGCAACGTCGTATCAAGATGAATTGGAATCCGCCGAAAGGTAACGAAAGTAAACGTGTAGTTCTTATGTTCAAGATTGCAAAAGACGGCAGATTGCTTTCCTGCAGCGTATTCAAATCATCAGGATTACAAAGTGCGGATCAGGCGGCATTAGATGCTGTAAAACTTACGGCTCCGTTCAAACCGCTTCCTGCAGAGTATAAAAACTCAAGTATAGATATTCAATTTACGTTTGATTATAACGTATTCGGAGCAACAAAGTATTAATAAAACAAATGTATTAGATAATAAAAGATAAGAGGATTAAAAATTATGGAACTTTTATGGAACTCAATTAAAATGGATTGGCCGGTACTATTACCGATTTTGGTATGTGCGTTTATGGTTGTTGTAGTTGTATTTCAGAGATTATCTGTTTACAACAAAAATAAACGTGATATTCAGGTTTTGATACCAAGAATCCAAAGAGAATTAGCTGCAAACAATTTGCAGGCAGTACAGAATATCGCCATTCAATGCGGCGGTGTTGTAGGTGAAGTTGTAGAAGAAGCTACAAGAATTTTCTCTGATCAGAAAACAGGCTTCTCCCGTTCTTATGATATTTCGGCAGCACTTGCTATCAGAAAATTGGAAAAACACCTTACCATTTTAGGTACAATTGGTGGTGTAGCTCCGTTCTTAGGTTTGTTTGGTACGGTTGTCAGAATTCTTTATACATTCCAGGATTTGGCTGTTCAGGGTAATCAATCCGCTGCAGTTGCAATGGGTATCGGTTCAGCATTGATAGCTACCGCTTTCGGTTTGATTGTAGCTATTGTTGCTGTTGTATTCTACAACTGGTTCCAGTCTGAAGTAAAACATTACGAAGACGATTTTCAGTTGATTAAATTATTATTCTTAAGTTTTGTTGATTCTGAAGAGGAAGTATCGGCTCCGGTATCTGCTTCATCTTCAACTTCAAGTGTAAAATAGTTATAAGGACCTTAGAAAATGGCATTCAATAAAAAAAGTAATAAACTTTTTACTGAAATAAATATTACACCGTTAACGGATATTTTCCTTGTTCTGTTAATTATCATGATGGTTATTGCACCGTCGTTCCAGTCGATGGATAATGCAATAGAAATTCCTGAGATTAACAGCGGTATATCGATAGAGCAGAAAAATGCTACGGTATCGATTACTAAAGAAGGTCTGATGTTTATTAACGGCAAGCAGATAAATCCTGATGCGTTGACGTCTGAGCTAGAGGCTTTAAAACCACAGCTGGAAGCTCCGGATTTGGTTGTTAAAGCTGACGCATCCGTAAAAAGTTCCGAGATAATGAAAGTCATGAACGCAGCTCAGGATGCTGAATATAAAAAGCTTATCGTTGCCGGTGAGCCGCTCAGTAAGAAAGAACAAAAAAATCTTAAAAAGAATGCCGAAGATATAGATGAGGGAGCGTAAATACCATGTCAGAAAGAAAAACATTTAATGAAATTAATATAACACCGTTAACAGATATTTTCCTTGTTCTGTTAATTATCATGATGGTTATCGCTCCTTTACTTGACCAACAGGGCTTGAATTTGACTGTTCCGGAAAATGTTGAGCAGGAGCATCTGACTAATCAGGATGCCAAAATATTGACAGTCAATGTTACCGAGGACGATAAATATTATATTGACGGCGAGGAAATTGCCATTGATGATTTGGAAGCCTATCTGAAGAAAGTTGCAAAGGATTATCCTGACGGTATGATGATAGAAACAGACGGAGATTCAACCCACGGTGCTATAGTTAAAGTTATGGACAGCGCAAGAAATTCAGGTATAACAAGTATATCCGTTTCTGAAATATAATAGTAATTTCCTAAATCTCTACACCCTGCATCATATCGACCAGAGTTTGGATAGTAGTTTCCATCGTTACGCTGTCGGACGTTCTCTGTTGTAAGAATGCGTTAACCTGCGGCATCATCTGTATTGCAACGTCAAGGCTCGGGTTAGAACCCGGAACATACATGCCTACGTCGATTAAATCTTTGTTTTCTCTGTATAGTGCTAAAATTTTTCTCATCTTGGCAGCAGCTTCTTTATGTTCGGGAGTTGCTATTGCGGACATCAACCTTGAAATACTTCCAAGGACATCAATTGCAGGGTAGTGGTTACTTTCAGCAACTTTTCTTGAAAGGAAGATGTGACCGTCAACAATACCACGCACGATGTCAACGATAGGGTCTGAAATATCATCACCCTCCATTAATACCGTATATAATGCCGTAATTGAACCTTTCGGACTGTTTCCTGCACGTTCAAGAACCTTTTGCAGCCATGAGAAAATTGATGGCGGATAACCCTTCATTGTAGGAGGTTCGCCGAGTGACAGACCTACTTCACGTCCTGCCATTGCACAACGGGTTACGGTATCTGTCATAAGGAAAACTTTCTTGCCCTGATCTCTGAAGTATTCACATACGGCGGTTGCTGTCAGTAAGGCTTTCTGTCTGATTAACGGAGGCTGGTCACCTGTTGAACAAACAAGAACTGATTTTGCCATACCTTCTTCGCCCAAAGAATCTTCAACAAACTCTTTAACTTCTCTGCCGCGTTCTCCTATCAGCGCAACTACGTTTACGTCAGCATCCGAGTTTCTGGCTATCATACCCAAAAGCGTACTTTTACCTACCCCTGAACCTGCAAATAAACCTAAACGCTGTCCGCAGCCCATAGTCATACAGGAATCTATTGCACGAACACCTGTTGAGAATATTTCCGTAATAATCGGTCTTTCAAACGGTCCCGGCGGAGGTCCTTCTATAGAACGCCATGTCGCTCCGGTTATATCCATAGGTCTGCCGTCAATAGGTTCGCCCATTGGATTAATCAGTCTGCCTAATAAAAAATCTCCGACAGGTATGATAATTGGTTTACCCGTTCCGACAACCGTACTTCCCTGTCCTATCCCGTTACCGTCCAAAAGCAAAAGTAACTGAGCCACATCACCTTTAAATGCCTGAACTTCGGCAGGTTTTCTTTCCCCTGTATTTGTTTCGATATAGCACAAATCCCCGACTTTTAATCCGGGTAATTTAACTTCAACCGTCAATCCCAAAAGCTTTGATACAGTACCTTTAAATTGGTACAATTCCGTAGTATCCAATTTGTTTCTGACAAGTTCTTTTAATTTGTCTATTCGTGATGTGTCTATATCAAGATTATCCATATACTTAAATTATAATATTTTTCTGTCTAATTACAATTAATTTACAAATAAAAATATGTTTGGTATTGTAAAATGCTGAAAAAGGTTTATAATGTATATATAGGATATGAAAAGTCGTTTAGAAAAACATGGGAATAGTAAGGCTTTTACGTTGGCCGAAGTCCTGATTACATTGGGTGTAATCGGAGTTGTTGCAGCCATGACTTTGCCTACGCTTGTTTCAGATATTCAGAAAAAGGTGCGTATGCATTCTGCGGTTGTATTTTCCAGAAAACTTTCGCAGGCTGTAGAAGTTATGCAGGCTTTGGATGTTTTAGCTCCGCATGCAGATACGGCAAGTTTTGTCGGGGAGTTGCAAAACCATTTAAAAATAGTTAAAGTTTGTGATTCTTCTCATCTTGCAGATTGTTGGCCATCTGATAAATTGACATTATATGACGGGAAGGAATTTTATATAAATAATGCTACTGATGGTGAAAGTGCTTTTTTAATGGGCTATTCTGATCCAAATGGGAATATTGCGGATTATTCCAGTGAAAATGTGGCTTTTGTAATGGCGGATGGTTCTACAGCATTAATAAGCTATAATACTAGATGTAATTCAGAAGACCCAAAGGCTATGGAAAATTGTATAGCTGTTTTATTTGAGATTAATGGAAAAGCTGCCCCTAACGCAGTAGGGCAAGATGCTATATTAATGAATGCCGAAAGATTTGGCAACTATTCTACTCCAGATGGGAGTGATCCTATTGAATTTACAGGAAATGCTAGTTCCAGAGAACATTAAATATAAGTTTACTTTAGAATTGTAAGAAGTTTTTCTATAGCAACTTCCGGAGTTACTGTTGTAACGTCTTCTGTTTCACGAACTTTGAATTCAACAAGTCCGTCAGTAATCGTTTTACCTACTGTTACTCTGAACGGGAAGCCTATCAAATCAGCATCTTTAAATTTTACCCCTGCGCGTTCATCTCTGTCATCGATTACGACTTCAACTCCTGCTGCAAGAAGTTTTTCATACATATCTTCTGCCGTTTTCATCTGTAATTCGTCTTTAACATTAACAGGAACAATTACAACGTGGTAAGGTGCAATTGCTATCGGCCATTTAATACCGTGTTCGTCATAGTGAGCTTCAACTGCGGCGGCAGCGGTTCTTGAAATACCTATTCCGTAACAGCCCATAATGTATGGCTGCGTTTTGCCGTTTTCATCTAAGTAAACCGCATTCATCGGTTTAGAATATTTTGTACCGAGCTGGAAGATATTACCGACTTCAATACCTTTTGTGACTTTGAGCGGTTTACCGCAAACCGGACAAAAATCACCCGCATCAACAAGTCTTATATCAACGTAATTTTCGATAGCCGGTAAATCTGATAAGTTTGCTCCGACAAGGTGTTTATCGGTTTGGTTAATTCCGACAACAAAGTTTTTCATATCACGAACTGTTTCATCTGCGATAATCTGTACACCGTTCATGCCTTTAGGACCGATAAATCCCGGAACGGCATCAAATCCTTTTTCTGCCATAAGTTCTGCAATTTCGGCAGAAGATGCAATTCTGATATCAATTCCGCCGACAGCATTCATCAATTTTGTTTCTTCAACGTTTTTGTCAGCTCTGATTAATGCTATAACAGGTTTTTTGTCGATTATATAAACAAGAGATTTTAAAATTATTGATGACGGAATATTTAAAAATGCACTCAATTCTTCTATTGAATGTGTATTTGGAGTATCCATAATTTTAGTTTCATTAAAATACTTAGCTCCGTCGGTTTCCGCAGGAGGTAATTTAGATACGGCATGGTTGGAATTTGCTGAGTAATCACATTCGCAATAGAATACATCATTTTCACCCGCATCGCCGTCGGTAATAACCATAAATTCGTGGCTTACGCTTCCGCCGATAGCACCTGAATCCGACTGTACCATTTTTGTTTCCAGACCGCAGCGGTCAAAAATTCTCTTGTAAGCTTTTGCCATATTGTCGTATTCTTTGTCAAGTTCTTCCTGAGTTTTGCCAAAACTGTAGGCATCCTTCATAATAAATTCACGACCTCTTAAAAGTCCGTATCTCGGTCTTACTTCATCTCTGAATTTAGACTGAATTTGGTATAAATTAACAGGCATTTGTTTATAGGATTTTATAACATCTCTAGCCAACGCTGTTATAATTTCTTCGTGTGTAGGTCCAAGACACATATCACGATTGTGTCTGTCTTTTAAACGCATAAGTTCTTTACCGTAAACTTCCCAACGACCTGATTCTTCCCAGAGTTCTTTCGGCTGAACAAACGGCATCAATAATTCCTGAGCCCCTGCTCTGTCCATTTCTTCTCTGACAATTGTTTCGATTTTCTTTAAAACTCTCCACATCAGAGGCATATAATTGTAAACCCCGCTGGTAAGCTTTTTAATATATCCTGCACGACCTAACAATTTATGTGACATAACTTCAGCATCTGAGGGAAATTCTCTCATTGTCTGAAAAAACATTTTTGACATTTTCATAACGTTAATTCCTTCTCTCTTAATTTATCTGTAAATTTATCTTACCATGCTCAAAATTTTTGTGAAACAAATATCAGTTAATTAATGTTGATATCCCTTGACAAACTGAAAAAATATGACATAATAATAATAAAAATGGAGGGTTGAAACAATGACTATATTTGCATCTAAGGTCAATGGAGGGGATGTAGCCTCTCATAGCAGGTGTTTTAATGGGTTTACGTTAGCGGAAGTTTTAATTACTCTGGGTATTATTGGAGTTGTTGCAGCGATGACTTTGCCGACATTGATTGCAAATTTCCAAAGACAAATTTATTTGAATCAATTGAAAAAGAATTATGCCATTGTCGCTCAGGCAATGTCTCTTATGCGTGCCGAATACGATAATATTGATCCTGTCCAGATGCCGTTTGTTGAGAGTTATTGGGGACATAAGGCCGTTCTGAATACAAATACGTTTGCTGAAGAATTTAAAAAATATGCGCCCGTGATGTGGAGTAAAGATAACCGTGGCTATTATTGCTTTGAGAATACTTCCGATTATAATGTAAAAGCTATGGGTGGTTATAGCACAAGTGCAGATCCCAGAGATAACGGTAACTCATATTCATTTATTCTGAATAATGGTGCTTGTATAACGGTATATAGAAATGGTTGGGAGTGGAATGATACGGAACATGCCCCTGTATCAATAACTATTGACGTTAACGGGAATAATAAAAATCCAAATCAATATGGTTTAGATATTTTCAGATTTGTATTGAAACCTGATGGCAGGTTACTTCCTTGGGGGTATTGGCTGACGGATATGGATTCTGACTGGTCGAACGGATGCCGTACTGATGGAAGAGGTTTAGGATTAGGATGTTCTACTAAAATTATAAATAATAGTTGGACTTTCCCGTCAAATTATCCAAAAATAAACAAATAAAATTTTTATAAAATCCGTTTTGCAGGGTGGACTGTAGTCCGCAATTAAGCAGCGGTTTTAGTTTGGGTTTGCTGTTGTTTTCTGTATTCTTCCGTTCCCGGAAATTCGTTTGAACCTGTTAATTTCTTTGTAATCCAGTATTGCATTTTGGGGATAATGGTTGACAGGAATAATGCTGATACTACAAATCCTGCCCCCCAATTGATAGCATTAAGTTTAGTGTTACTCTTAACCGCTTTATTAAGAACTTCTTCCGTTATTTCGCTGCCTGATTTCTTAGCTTTTTCAATTATTTGTTCTACATAGAATTTCAGTTCATTATCTACCGTTTCTACTGTGTCTGATGAGATAAATTTGAACGGATCAAGGAAGTTTGCTATATTCAGTTTCTTGTTCTTGCCGAAGTTAAGTTCGTATAAGTTCTTCATAAATTCGGGGTTATTTAAGTATCCGCCCTTAAATATTCTTTCTGCCTGTTCTAATGTTATTCTTTCTTCCCCTTCGACTGCCGGTTGTAATTTTGCCATAGCTTCTGCTATTTGGCTGTATTTGTTGACTAATTCAGGGGTGTTTGCTTCAGGTATTGATGCAATCTTAGCCTTGAAGTCCTCTATCTTCATGTATCCGTTTTTAAATTCGGATTTAATTGTTTCAGGCATCTTGAAGGTGTGGTTCTTGCCGAACATTTCTTCAAAGAATTTGTCAGCGCTGATTTTGCCGCCGTTTTCCTTAACGATTTGTTTCATTAAGTCGTTAGTGTAATCAGCGTTCATAGGCTCAACTCTTGATGTTGCTTTACCGTTTGTTTCAAGATAATTCAAACCTTTGTTCATAAGCGGCATATTAAACATATAGAAGAATATTGATGACAAATCTCTGAACAGAATTTCACGGCGTTCGTCATTGTTTCTTGCGCTTATTGTACGACCTGATGCCGTTCCGACATCGGTAAACAGAAGCTGCCATGTCGTATTGTGTTCGAGATTAAATGCAAGTGACATCAGCTTATCGGCACCGCCGCCAAAAGATACCCCTTTGTTTTCTTTGTTTGCGGTATCTTTGAAATCATTAAATGTAATTTTTCTTGATGTCGGAATTATTAACTGTTCAGGAATATTGTTTTGCGGCTTCTTATCGTTTCTGTGATAGTAACGGGTAATAGCCTGATTGATTTTCGGAACAACAAATCCTATCATTATATTTGCCATTAATATACTGATAGCAAGTTTTGTAGCCTTAAATGCGGCAATTTGTTTTTCCGTAAATTTAGCACCTGTCTTGGTATTTCTTTCTGTGTGTATGAAGTTGGCAACGGCATCTCTGGCTTTGTCTTTGCCTATGTCAAAGTTGGCGGTGCGCATATTCAAAATCCATTTACCGATTTTGTCGTTAATTGCATTAAAGGTTTTTACACCGCCGAGCCAAAATACCGCTCCCGTAAATTCTTCCGTAATTCTTTCTCTGCCTTCGTCAAACCCGCCTCTTTGATATGCCTGATAGGTCCTTCCGGATTCAACGAATGCTTCCAACGCAATAAAACGTGCCAAGCCACCGCTTGCCATACTTTTCATAAACTTGTCGGCTTTGGAAGGGTTGTATAATTTTGCGGGTTTTATTGAAATTGCCATAATAATTATTTTCTACATGTACTTCCCATGTAAATTCGCTGAAAAACTTTTTTTGCGTGATGATCTGTAAAATTTACAAAAATGTTACAATTATAATATTTTAAGTTCTGTTAATAAATGTTTACAAACTAACAATGTTAAATATTTATTGTTTTTGGTACAATAGAAAAGTAGGTATAGACTCATGGCAATACAACCAGTAACTAATAATATAGGACAAACAACGACATTCAAGCATGTTGATACCGAGAAAACCCCAATGTCCGTTCGGCTGGGCACAGCTGCGACTTCAGCTTTGGGCGTTGTTACTGCTGTTGCTATGATTTCCAAACATCAGGGTTTTTCTCTGAAACCTAAAAATATTATGAATACCCCTGTGAAAGACTGGGCGATTTTTAAAATTACCGATAAAAACAGACCGAATGAAAAAATAATGAAATTCGGCTGGAAAGAAATTATGTCAATGGGTATCGGATCTGTTGCAGGCGGTTTAATCGGCGGAGCGATATTTGACAAGAAAGAGAATTTCCCGTCAAAATGTCAGGAAGCCGTAAGTCAGTTAATAGGTGATATTACAATCCCGTTGTCTATTGTGGCGCTTCCTACTATGATGTATAAAAATTTTGAAGATTTGGCTTCTAAAACAACAAATCACACAAATTTACAAAAATTTTCCATATTCAGGGTAATAAATTTTTAAGAATTTTGTGCCCGACTGTAGTTGGCGGTACGAGCCTCTTCTTCGGAATTATTGCCGGAAACAAGATTTCAAACCGTATAAATAAACATTTCAGCGGGCAGGATGTAAGCAGAGGTATAAGAGCAACAGATTTTGCCCCGCATCTTGATGATGTTTGTCTTGCTATTACGCTGATGGCTGATAAAAGTCCGGTAGGAGATATCATATCAAAATTTGTACCTATAGCCCTTACTGTTGCAGGGGTTGAAACAGGTACTGCTAATCCTCAGAATAGAGTTGATTAATTAGATATTGTTAAGATATGTAAAATATATATTGAATATATGTTATAAATATAAATGAAGGTGGTATATACAAAGTATAACCATTTTCTTTATTTTCTCCTACACACTAACCTTTTACACATTGAGATAAGTCGCACAAGCGGCTTTTTTTTTATGCAGATCTTGGAGTTATCCTCTTAAATGGATATGGGATTTTGTTCCTGAGAATTTGCCCGTAAAACTTTTCCAGGCGTCTGATATGGAGTCTCCGACACGTTTATACCATGGTTTTTTAACCAAACCGATACTTTCTGCGGCACCTCTTACTGCCTTTTTACCTTTTTTAACTCCTTTTGAAATGTCTGAACCAATTTCTTCAGCGACTTTTTTGCCTCTTGAGAAGATATTTTTCAGAGATAATTTTTTTGTTCCTTTAGCGATATTCAAAAAGATTTTGCCGCCTAAATATATACCGCCGAGAGCTAATGCCCCGTTTAAAAGAACTTTCCAGAATGGTTTGTTGCCGATATATGTTTCCCCGTTGGCTGATTGTGAGAAGGTTACGGAGTCCATAGGCGTCATTACAACCGGATTTACATAGTGCTGAGGATGACCGATGTATCTGGGTTTTGTGCCTGCAATATCCGCTGCCGCATCATAGTCCAATACTCCAATGCTAGCGAGATAATCTAAATTTGCGGTAATACTTGGTGATAACATAATAACTCCTACTGTTCAACCTTCATTTATATAAAGTAATATTAACATGAGAAATTGCATTTTTTTTATTATTTGTTACATTTTATTAATATGAGAAAATTTATTACAGAGAATAAATATTTAACAGTTTTATGGGTTTTATGCGGGTTGGCGTTAATATTATTTTGCGGGCATTACGGCAATATAGTATTTGATATAGGCAGAGAAATTTATTATCCCGAGAGAATCCTTGACGGTAAAGTGCTATACAAAGATTTGTTTAATATTTACGGTCCGTTTCCATATTTATTCAATGCATTACTTTATAAAATTTTTACCGTACACCTGAACACATTATATGTTTCCGGAGCTTTGTGTTCTTTTGGAATAGTAAGCGGGGTATATATAATTTCAAGGAAATTCTTATCAGAGTTCTTGAGCTTTGCAATAGGTGTGTTTGTTATTATTTGCGGAGTCTGTGCAACGCATCTTTTTAATTATACTTTGCCGTACAGTTACGGCATGTTATACGGAACTGTAGCATTTATTTATTCCGTATGGGCATATCTCAAATTTCAGGAAAAGAATAATCAGGGATTTCTGTATCTGGCGGCATTATTAGGTGGTATTGCGTTTTCAAATAAATATGATTTTATTGTGTATGGAATAGTTTTGTTTATTGCGTCATTATTTACAAGGAATAAAAGAATAGTATTAAATTTTATAACCTGTTTTATGTTTGTTCCCGTAATATGCGGAATAATATTATTTATACAGGGGCTGGGGCTGAATGACATTTCTTATGCTCTTGCCGATATAAAATCTTTGGCGGAGGCTAAAACTCTCAAATATTTTTATACAATTCAGGGAATATATTTCAGCTCAAAAGTCTTGCCGGTATGGCTTTTTAATTTTATACAAACGGTTCTCGGATTCGGTATAATTGCTGGCGGTATAAAAATAACCGAAAAAAATAAATTTATCGGATATGTTATTGCAGGTATCGGTTCAATAGCATTTATAGTATTTTCACAGCCTGCAGTATTTGTTTATATTGCTCCTCTGATAATTCTAACTGCATTGACAGTTTTCACAAAACTAAAAACGCAATCGGGGTTATTGTTTTTGACAATTGCCGTACTTAGTGTATGTATAAAATGTTTCTGGGTTATGCTTCCGCTTAATTACGGGAATTATGCTTTACCTGCTGCTTTATGTGTGCTTATGTCACTTTTGTTTACGGTTGTTGACAGGAAATATGAAAAAGCTTTTGCTATCGGCATAATTGCGGTTTCATTAAATATTTTAATAGCAAATTCCAATCGGTTATTTTTGAGTGATAAAATTTCTACAGACAGGGGTAATATATACACCTATTCTGAAATTGCAGATGCAACGAATAATCTTATAGCAGGTTTGGAAACAAGTGATGCCAAAAGTGCGGTAATATATCCGGAAGGATTATTGGTAAATTTTTTAACGGGAATAAAATCCGATGATTATTATAATTCGATGTTACCGTTATATATTGAAAGTATTGGTGAAGATCGCTTTCTTAAATCTTTGAAAGAAAATAATCCTGAATATATAGTCCTTAATAATCAAAGTACTTATGAATACGGGGCAGAACATATTACCAAAGATTATGCTTATGATTTTGGTAAATATTTACAGGAAAGTTATGAACCCGTCGAAGATATTGACAGAGGTTTCCGTTATATTGTCTTTAAAAGAAAGTAAAACATGGACTTTTTTGAAAAATTTAGTTAATATAGTTTCGTGGACAAATTAAATCTTACAAATTATGCAGCAAAGTTTTCGTATAAAAAGCAACTGCAAATTCAGCAGCCGCAACCATTTGCTGCCGCTCAAACAAACTCTCCGGCGCAGTCGGCATCGGCAAAACCTGCTGTATCTCCAAATCCGACACCGGCTTCTCAAACGGCAAATACCCCTCAGATGGGGACTTTGGCAAGTAATGAAACCTCTGTTTATGTTAAAGATTTGATGAATTTGCCCAAAAATCTTAATGAATTTGTATATATGTTGCAGCGAGGACTGAACAGAATTCAAATGAACAGATTTCTGACAGAGCAATATATGATGCGCGGTGCAAATAATATGACGTCGGAGAGAGCTCAAATTCTTGCTCAGCTTCAGGGTATGTCTACCACAGAACTTCAGGCTGCCCTGAAAAATCAGTTGGCAACGTTGAATAGTGCAAGTTCGCTGAAAAATTTAGAAATACTTCAAAACGGTATGATAAAAATGTCCGCTCTTGCCGAGCTGCTGCAATCGGGTGGAAAAGATGCCATAGCAAAAATTATTCTTACAATGGCGAATGCTTCTCAGCAGGGAGTAAAAGATTTATCTCAGCTTAAAGATACCGCAAAATTGATAAATGCAAGCGTTGCAATTGTTTCTCAGGAAAATTCGGCTCAAACATTAAAGGCATTGTTGCTCCTGTATTTGCCGTGGCTGCCTTTGCAGGAGGGTACTGATTTTGAAATAGAAATTCAGGGAAATCCCGAAAAAGCGGATAGTGAAAATATTTTAGTAATAACAATTACTACCGTAAATTTCGGTAAAGTTGTTGCAACTTTAGTTTTGGAAACTTCAAATTCCGTTCATGTCAATATCGAATGTTCAGACAAATTCCCTAAAGAAGAACTTATGAACAGAATAAGAAGCGAGGAAAAACATTATTCAATGCAGTCTGTTCTGAGTTTCCAAAATCTTGAAGCAAAATCGGAAGATACTTCAAGAACAAAAGCTTCGGTTACAATGTCATCAATGGATGAGATAAATCCATATCTTCTTTTGATGTCGCATACTATTATTCGTAATACAATAATTATAGATAATGAGGCTTCAAACGGGGTTATAACTCATACGGATTAAATTTATACAAAGGAGAAATAAATGAAATTTTTACATTCAATGATTAGGGTTAGGGATATAGATGCATCTTTAAAGTTTTATACGGAACTTTTGAATATGAAATTAGACCACAAAAAACGTCTTGATGACTGTGAGTTGTATTTTTTAAATGATGAAGATAATACTTGTCAGATTGAGCTGACATATAATGATGAAACCCCTGCGGAAGGTTACAAAAACGGCAACGCCTTCGGACATTTTGCTTTTTCGGTATCGTCAATGGATGAATTCACCGAAAAAATGAATAATTTGGGGTATAAATATCTGTATGAACCTTTCGATCTTAACGGTAAAGGTTCGATGATTGCATTTATTCAGGATCCTGACGGAAATGAAATAGAATTAATAGAAAAAGTTGTTTGGTAATAAGGAGAAAAATATGGAAAATGTTATTTTCAGGCGTCGTTCAATAAGAAGATTTTTTGATAAACCTGTTGAACAGGAAAAACTTGAAAGAATTTTAAGAGCAGGTATGCAGGCTCCGTCTGCACATAATAATCAGAGATGGGAATTTATAGTTATCACCGAGCAGGATAAAAAGGATGCTGTATCTAAAATGAGTCCTTGGGCAGGGATGGTTGCAAATGCTCCTGTTTCAATTGTAGTTCTCGGCAAACACAATGATGAAGAACTTAATAAATGGTTTGCGCAGGATTTGGGTGCGTGTACCGAAAATATTCTTTTGCAGATTGCCGAAGAAGGTTTAGGCGGCTGCTGGATGGGATTTTATCCGGATATGGACAGGGTACAGATGTTAAAAGACTTTTTCAATGTTCCTGACGGAGTTATTCCGTTTTGTGTAATATCTTTGGGATATTCCCCTGATGAGAACAGATATGTAGACAGAGCAGATGTATCAAAAATCCACTATAACAAATACTAATATTTATGCTATAATCCGTATATGAAGACTTTGGCACAATTCGTTCAAAAAAGACGTGATGATTTAGGGATGTCGCCTAAAGGATTGGCTTTGGCATGTAATCTTGATTTGTCCGAAATTGAAGAAATAGAATCCGGCAAAGAATTGTTTTTACCGGTTACTATTCGCCAAAAATTAGCCAAAGGTTTAAAATGCGAGCCTGATACCATAAAAAAATATGAAAAAGATTTTGATACACATTTTGTATCCGAACAGATTATTGAAAGTATAAAAGAATTGATACTGAATGGCGCAGGCGGCTTAAAATGCCCGAAATGTGGAGCTCCGCTTGTTACAAGAATTGCTAAAATGTACGATTTGGAAGATAATTTGATGCTTCATCCGAAAGCTCATTGTACAAAGTGTGTTTTTCAAATTCACTAGCAAAAAATATTTTTGACGGATTTTTGTTTATCAGAACTGTATAAGAGAAAGGATTTTTATGAAAGTTAGTTTACCCTTGAGAAAAGCATATAACAGATTTGCAAATTACTGTAAATTAGACGGTTATGATTTTGGCAGTAAAACTTTAGGTTTAAGACAACAGTATAAAATGGTCAGAAATCGTCTGACTGCAACAGCAGGAATGACAGGTCTTCTTGGCGCAGAAACTCTTGCTTGTGCTTCTACAACAGGTAGAGCCGGCGATATGGCCTTATTTGGCATCTTGGGTGTTTTAATGGGCTGTGTGACAAGATTATTTCATAAAGATTTGATGAAACTCCAAAAAATGGATGCTTATAAAGCCATAGAAAAACGTGCGCAAAATATTTTTGCATAAATTAAACAACTTTACCGAATAAATCATATTCATCGGCTTTATCAATATGAACCTTTTCTATGTCACCCGGTACAACCGGATTATCTGATGTCGCATAGACTAATCCGTCAATTTCAGGAGCATCGTGTTCCGAGCGCATAACTATAACCCCATCATCGGTATAACTTTCCACAATACATGGAATTGTTTTCCCTATATAAGTTTGGTTTATTTCGTATGATATTTGCTGTTGAAGCTCCATAAGTTTTTTATATCGCTTATGTTTTATTTTTGCGGGAACCTGATCTTCCAAAGAATAAGAAACCGTATTTTTTTCTCTTGAATATTCGAATACGCCCATTCTGTCAAACCTTGTACGCTTTATGAATTGATGTAATTCTTCAAAATCTTCTTCCGTTTCTCCGGGGTAACCCACTATAAAAGCAGTTCTGATGGAAACATTCGGGATTTTTTCTCTTATTTTCTTAACTAATTCATCATAATCTGATACCGGTCTGCGCATTGCTTCAAGAATTTTTTTGCTGTAGTGCTGCAGAGGAATATCGACGTATTTTGCAACTTTATCCAGATTTGCTATTGCTTCAAGCAGTTCGTCATCCATTCGTGTCGGATAAGCATACATTATCCTTATCCAGGCAAGTCCGTCTATTTTATTCAGTTCTTTTAATAATTTTGGCAGCGAGGGTTTTCCGTATATGTCAATACCATAGCCGGTTGTATCCTGCGCAATAAGGTCAATTTCCGTAACTCCTTTTTTTACAAGTTCTTTAGCTTCTTCAACAATATTTTCAATTGTTCTGGAGTGATAAGCTCCTCTGAGTTGCGGAATAATACAGTAACCGCAATTATAATTACATCCGTCAGCTATTTTTATATATGAGCTTGAACCCATTGTGATTTGCTGGCGATGAATAGTTTCCGGATAAATATATTCAGGTTTTTCGGATATTTTAGAAACATAATTGTCTGTTTGTTCATTTAAAACCTGTTCAACAATTGATACAATATCCTTGAAATCTGTAGTTCCAACCATTGCACACACTTCGGGTATTGCTTTTTTTAATTCTTCTTTATGTTTTTGAGGCAAGCAACCAGTTACTATAACCTTTTTACCGCTATCTGCGATTTGTAAGATACTTTGGACGGATTCTTTTTCTGCATCATGAATAAAAGAGCAGGTATTTATTATTACAACATCTGCTTCTTCTTCATTCAATGTTATTTCATATCCTTTTTCCGCAAGTAAACCTAACATTAATTCGGAATCTACAAGGTTCTTAGCGCAACCGTGATTTATAAGAGCAACTTTTTTCATTATTTACCTCACATTTATGACTATAATACATAAAATATATCAGGTTATCAATAAGGAAAATAGCTAGTATTACGGGTGATTTTTATTTTTTTATTGCTCCCCAGGCTCTTATGGTGTCCCGTTCATACTTAATTAAATAATAATCCCCATCCGGATTGTACTCTATTGACGCTTCCATATAAACTTTTTCTTCATCGGGCGGCATACCGGCTTCCGCTCTTTTTTTATTTACTTCCTCTCGTTCTTTTTTTTCTTTTTTGAGTTGTTTTTTATATTCTTTATTATTCAATCTTTCCGGTTCTTTTGCGTCTTCTTCCACCTTAAAAACGGGTATAACGGCAACGGCTTCTTTACTCTGCATAAGCAGTAAAAACTCGTGCGAATCCGAAAGCGCAAGTTCATAATATCCGGGATAAATAGTATTCCCGCTATTATCATATATAGGATCAACAATTATTAATGTCGGATAATCAGAATCTCGAAGAGCATATCTGACATAGGTTTTGGATGCATCATATACCCCCGAGGTTGTCTGCGGCATCTTGGGATATACCCTGCCCATCGGATGCATTTGTGTGTAGTCAACAAAATAGCCCTCGAACATCTTATTTTAACTCCTTTATAAGATGTTTAATGTCAGAATTTATTTCGTCAAAATTTTTACCGACAGCCTTGTCATAACCGACAAAAATCAGTGACATATAGTCCTGAGAATTACCGAGTTCTCCGCTTTTAAGCATAAGTCTGTAGCTTTCCCGCATAAGTCTTTTTAATCTGTTACGTTTTACCGCACGCTTATGTGTTTTTTTGCTTACCACAAAACCGACTTTGGTAACTGTGTCCGGTTCTTTTTTCTTAATTCCCGCAAAAAGAACTATTCCACCCCTGTAAAACGAGTTTTTAATTCTGTATGTTGCAGCAAAAGCGGCTTTCTTTTTTAATCGGTATTCTTTCGGTAACATACCAAAATTATACCAGAGAAAGCCGTTTACAGTCAATATTTGAAGTATATTCTAATTAATTCCGAAATAATCGTTCAGACCTCGCAGTGTACTTTCTATAAACTGTTGTCTGAATTGATATGAGTCAAGATTTGCTCTGCCCTTAACTCCGTTAATATGAGCTGTTTCAAGTAAAACCGTCGGAACTTGTGGTGTACTTTCGTTTAATATATAAACACCGTTTGTCCCGGGAACTCTCTCTGCCAGTTCGGATTTTACCCATGTACCTTCATAATGGTTCAGATTATAATTAATTGTATCGGCAAGAGCCTTTGTTGCCGCATTACCGGGTTTGTAGCAAACACTTGATAAATCGTTATTATCATCCTGCAAATCGGAAGAATCTGCATGGAATGATACGAAGGCAATATCTTTTTTGTCGTATTTATGTCCGCCGGCTTTTTTACCGCTTTCTAAATCATTATAAATATGTGTCAGAGCTTTTGTATTTGAATAAGCTACAAAGCTTCCCTGAGTTATTACTACTGCATAGCCCTGTGCTCTGAGTTTATCTGCCATATCATTTACATAAGGCTGAACTTTTTCATATTCCAGATGAGGTGCATATTTTCCGTTGCCTTTTTTGACAAAACTGTATGACCCTACATCAAAAACACCGTTTTTCGGATTGTATCCGCCGTGTCCTGAATTTAATACAATTACTTTGCCGTTAGGTTTGCCTGTCGGTTTAAGTAAATCGGATACATAAGGAACAATATTCCCGTTACCGTCAAGTACCGGTTTCGGTATTCTTTTTAAAGGTGCGGTATCAAGCAGGTCGGGAGAATATTTTATATTGTGAGCCTGACAGTATTTTTTGAAATCTTCTTGTAATTCTTTTACTTTACCGTTAACTGCCTGTTGGTGAAGCGAACTTACTGTTTGCGGGTATTTTGAACCCGGAACATGTACTGATTGTGAGCCTTTCGCATCTGACTTACTTAATGCTGCAGTTGATGTGTATGGTGTAGAAGATGCCGATGGGGCTGAATTGCCCATAATCTCGAGAAGCATAGCATCAAGTTTTTCTGTATTAACCATACCGACCCATTTATCAAACTGTTTGTCAAGTTCTTTTACAAATTCATCTCTTTTTGATGCAGGTGCACCTTTTTCTTGTGCCAAAGCATCATAAACTTTCATAATCGCATCTTTTCTTGCCTGTTTGCTGCTTTTTATTTCACTCGTTATTGTATTAATAAGACTTTCTTTATCTTTGTTTTTTTTGTTTTTAGTATAGGCTTCAATAACAGCAGAAGCATTTTTGGGATTAATTTCATTAATTAATGCATCAAAATCGGGTTTTCCGACTGCTCCGTAATATTTCCCCGAAAGTTCAAATATTTTTTCGCTCAGTTCTTCGGGAGTATACGAAGATCCCCATTTTCTTTTGTTTTCTACAACAACTCCAACTGCAGCACCGATAGCTGCACCTGCAGCAACAGCACTTGTATCTGTTTTCGGCTGATTATCTTTTTTTGTTGTTTTTGTTACTTTTTTCTTTGGCTGAGTTACTTTTTTGTTTGTTACATAAAATACTTCATCTGCCTTTGCATTGTAATTGTGTCTGTCCGAAATGTTATTGAGCTTACAAAATTCGTCCATTGTCATATTGTATTCTCTTGCAAGTGCATATATACCTTTGCCCTTTTCAACTTTTGCGGTAGGAAGCACTATTTTTTGTCCTACATAAACATATCCTGTTAATCCTGTCCATTTTATAAAATCAGCTTTTGACATACCGAATCTTTGTGCAATTACCGTAAGATTTTCTCCTTTTTTTACGGTGATTTCAGCCGGTCTTTTCTGAACGGTATTATTACCGGGATTCTGTCCTGCGTTGCTTACACTTCCTACATTTGCGGGCATAAGAATATCTCCTTAATATCTTTTACACAAATAAGACTACGACATATTTTATTAAAACTTTAGTTTTAACAAATTAATTTTACAAAACATTACAAAAAGAGCTTTCCAAAAACGGAAAGCTCTTCTGATGTACTATTTATTTTAATTATGCACGTTTTTTAGCAACAATACCAAGAGTATGACGACCCTTTGCACGACGTCTGTTGATAACTTCTCTGCCGCCCGGGGTAGCCATTCTTGCTCTGAAACCGCTAACGTGCTGTCTTTTAATCTTTGTTCCTTCTAGTGTGCGTCTCATTTTTCCAATTTCCTTTTAATTTTATTTGCCGTATAATTCAAATGTAAATGAAACAAAATAAATAGTCAACTGTAACGTAAAGAGAGGTTAACATATATGAATAAAAAAATCGGTTTTATCGGGTGCGGAAAAATGGCAAGTGCAATTATAAAAGGGGTTTCAGACATTCAGGGAATTGTTTTAAAAGGTGCTGAAATTAATCCCGAATTTGCCCAAAAAGCTCAGGAAAGATTAAAGATTCCTGTATTGAGTGATAACAGAGCTCTTGTTATGGACAGCGATATTATATTTATAGCAACAAAGCCTAATCAGGTTGCTGATATACTTGATGAAATAAAAAGTGAAATAACGGAAGAAAAACTTGTTGTTTCTATTGCTGCAGGTGTAAGTACGGGAAAAATCGAAAATGTAATCGGGCATAACAGAATTGTAAGAATTATGCCTAATACTCCGGCTCTGGTAAAAGAAGGTATGTTTGGTATCTGTAAGGGTAAATATGCTTCCGAGATAGATGTCGAATTTGTTAAATCTCTGCTTTCAAAAATAGGAAAGTGTGTGGAAGTAACCGAAGCCCAAATGGATATCGTAACGGCTATTTCAGGTTCAGGACCGGCATTTTTCTATCAGGTAATTGAGGATATGGCACGGGCAGGAGAAAAGCTGGGTTTGGATTATGATAAATCGCTTTTACTTGCAACTCAAACCGCTTTAGGATCTGCAAAAATGATTTTCAACAGAGGCGAAACACCGGTTCAGACATTAATAGATAATGTTGCAACCAAAGGGGGATGTACTTTTGTCGGTATTGAAGTTATGAAAGAAAATAAATCAACGGATTTGTTTGCCGAAGTTATTGATAAAACAACCAAAAAAGCAAACGAACTTGGAAAATAAAGCGTAACGGCAGTTGATATTTACAATTTGCCAGTTATTCGGAAATACGGATATAATACTTATATGAAAAAGAACGTTATCGCATATTTGCATACCCATTGGGACAGAGAATGGTACAGAGAGTTTGAAGTTTTCAGACTTCGTCTGTTAAGAGTGTTTGATAATGTTTTGGATATGCTCGGACAAAACAAAATTCCGTCATTTTATTTTGACGGACAGGTTTCCGCATTGTTGGATTATATTGAATTAAGACCCGAAAAAGAAGAGTTAATAAGAAAACTCATATCCGAAAAGCGTTTGTTCATTGGACCTTTTTATACGCTTGTTGACGAATTTCTAACCGATAAAATTTGTTTTGAAAAAAATCTTGAAATAGGGATGAAAATTGCCCGTAGTTTCGGTTGTGAAGATTTTATAGGGTATCTTGCAGATACTTTCGGACATAGCCAAAATGTAGCAAAAGTTCTGAAAGAGTTTGGTATTGATAAGTGTATGGTTTGGCGAGGCTGCGGAGATTTACCTTCCGAATTCGTTTTCAACGGAGTTAATACTGTTAATCTTATCAGAGGCTATTTTATGGATATATTTTCGGCACCTCTGACAATAGAGAAAAAAGCCGAGTGGTTAAAAGATAATTTAGATAAAATTGCTGAAAAATCAGGTAATACCCTTTTGCTTCCGATAGGGGCCGACCATCTTGGGGTTGAAACTGATATATCTGAACAAATTAAACAAATTAACGGTTTATTGGAAGATTACGAAATAAAACTTTCAACTCCGTTTGAATATTTTGAACTTGTGAAAGATAATTTCAAAACCGAGTGGGATGATGAATTAAGAGATAACAGCAAGACGTTTATATTACAGGGAAGTTATTCTGCAAGAACCAAAATCAAACAGCATAACATCATTGCCTGTTATAAACTCCATTTTGCCGATAAAATTCAAAAAATATTCGGCTCAAAATACGATAGTGCAATCGAATATGCATATAAATTGCTGCTGAAAAATCAGGCTCACGATGGCATTTGCGGATGTTCTACAGATGATGTCCACTCTGAAAATATTACCCGATATAAGAAAGTTATTCAGGTCGCTGATACAATTTTAAAAGAACTAAAATTTCTTTATCCCGAAAAATATAATGAATTAATAAAAGAACACAACAAAAAATACCGTGCAGTTATGGAATCTGAAGGAACGGAAGTTCCTGCAGATGCTCAAATTATCTCAGAAAGAAAAGGCTTTGTTGATGAGATTTTGTATGATACCCAACGCATTCCGATAACCGAAGATTATACAACCATATACAAGTATTTAAATAAAATTAAACCGATATCGGAAACTTCAGAACTCCCGTCATATCAGGACAATAAAATTGTTTTAAAGAACGGTATATATATGGATTTTGTAATGTGGAATGATTTTGGGGATACATATAATTTCGGAGCAGTTGAAAATGATAAGCCGCAGTATGCTGAAATCCATGGGTCTGAAATAATTACAGACGGAGAATTAAGAAAAGGTGTAAAATTTAAAACCTCATTCTTTGATGTTGATGTATTTTCCGATACAGGCTCAAATCTCACAAAATTCAGCATAGTTTGGAATAACTCGTACAAAAACAAGCTGCGGCAGGTTCGTTTCATATTGCCGAAACCCGTAACGGAAACGTTTTCGGAAGATATGAATACGATTATAAAAAGGAATTTTGACCCCGAATATAACATTCGGGAAAATTTGCCAAAGGATAGAGGGATAGAAGTTAAAACGAATACTGCACCAATGCAGCGATTTGTCGGCACTCAAGGTTTTGGAGTTATTACAAAAGGTTTAACGGAATACGAGGTTTATAAAAATACACTATCCGTTACTTTATTGCGTTCAACCGGAATTATTTCCAATCCGGAAAATCCTTCGCGCTCAACCCCTGCAGGACCTCCGTTGGAAGTGCCCGGTGCTCAGCAATCCGGCGAAAATACGGCAGAATTTGCCGTCGGGTATTTTGAACCAGAGTTTTATAACGCTTATGTTGAAGAATTTTATGCGGATTTAATCAATATTTAAGTAGCTTCGTACTCTCCGCGTCTTTCTTTGCGTTTTTGAAGTTCAAGATCATTTGCCTGAATATTCGTATCTTTAACTCCATTTAATTCTGTCTTATTAGCTGCGGAATTTTTGGTTTCTTCAGGTTTCTTCGCTCTGTCTGATGCAGATTTATCCTCAGATTTATTGCTGATTTGGATATTATTTCCTTCAACCATGGTTGCATCTTCAACTTTATCCTCAGAGTTATTAACGACTGTACCTGCTTCATCGATCTTCGGTTGAGCTTCCGCCAATACGCTTTCACCGTTGCTGCCGGAATCAATTGCATTATTGCCGGCTTCAATAGCTCTCTGACCCATAATATAATTGCGGTCAAACATAAATGCCCAGCGAGCGTGGTGTGTTTTTTGAAATGCGAATTTCGTGTTGATATTTAATGTATTTGCCGTTGCTGATGTGTTAACTTCATCTGTGCTTTCAGGTGTTTCTGCAATAAGTTTTTCTCCTACTTCAATTGTTTCTTCACCCTTTTCCGTAGCTGCAGGCGGCGTCGGTTCATATTGTGAAAATACCTGTTCTATTTCCTGAAGTTGTATATCATAAACCGATAACTCATTTTGAGCTCGTGTTCCGACATTTATTAATCTTTGTGATAATTTATCCAGCTTTAATAAATCTGCCGGATTTATTTTAGACTTATCGCCCTGTAATCTGTTTAACAGTGAATCATATTCCGCTTTAGTCGAGCTTGTATTGTTTTCTGCTTGTTCCGCTTTTTGATTTGCTGTTTCAGTAACTTCTTCACTTTCATTAACTTTATGTTCTATATCAGTGTTCATATCGTCAACGGTACTGCTTGCCGCCTGACTTTCAGGTATCAGTATACCTGCCTGATCATATAAACTCATTTCTTGTTCTTTCGGTTCGTCTTCAGCTTCTTTTGTGTCGGTCTCCTCTGCGTTTTCTTCCGCATTTTTGATATCGGATGTGCCGGCTTCTTCTCTTACCTTGTCACTGTTTGTTTCCCCGTTCACTGCATCATAAGATACATCATCGGGAACATTTGTCATTTTGGAGTAATCTTCAGCCCATTGCAAAACTTCCAACGGAACTTCTTCGCCTTTTCCGGCATGCTCTAATACTTCGTTGGCAGTCATGGATTTCCAGTCTTTTGTGATGTCCTGCTGTTGTTTTACTTTTATATTTGTTGCTGCATTTATTGCATTTACTGCATCAACCATAGTTACTCCTTAGTTGTTCAATACGTATTAACGGCATTATTTTCTGAAACTTTAGGGTAATATGTAAAGTTTTGTAACAAACAATATATAAAGAGTAAATAAAAAGGCAATAATTTTTTGAATAAATTTTTTATATAAATACAAGAGCTAAATAAATAAGAGAGAGGTCATTATGGCAAAGACTATTTTAATGCCGAATACGGTAACAGATGCATATAAAACAACTTCACAGGCAATGAAGGAAGTTGAGTTAAGTAATAATCATGTAATTAAAAAATCACTTGTTCAAATCATGAAGCAATCTTTCTTTCACGGATCTTGCATGTACGGAACAACAAATTTTATAGCATAACAGTCGTTGGAAATTAGGGATAAAGGAATAAAAAAGACACCATTTTAGGTGTCTTTTTTTATATTAATAATTACCGGAGATTTTATTCTGCTGTAGCCACATTAACAAGTGCTGGACGCAATACTTTATCACCCAGCTTATATCCTTTCTGAAGTTCTGCAATAACGGTATGTTCAGGATGTTCGCTTGTCGGAGTCTGCATAACCGCATCGTGGAAATTTGGGTCGAATTCCTGTCCCTGAGCATTTATGGATTCAAGTCCCATTTTTGTTAAAGCTTCCAAAACCTGTTTATGCAATAATTCGAAACTTTCTTTGTATTTTTCGTAATCTTCAATATTTTCTAAAGCTTTTTCGGCTCTTTCAAAATTTTCAAGAACTTCAATCATTTTTGTAAGGGCATTTTCTGTTCCGTAACGTAACAGCGCTTCTCTTTCAGCATTTTGACGTTTCCTGAAATTTTCAAAATCAGCAGCCAAACGCATGTATTGTCCGTTTAGGGTTTCATAATCTGCTTTTAATTTTTCGATTTCCGAATTATCCGCTTCTGAATTTTCTGTTTCCTGAATTTCATCAAGTTCATCAAATTCTTTTTCTTCATTTTGTTCTTCTGTAATATTTTCCGTACTGTCTGTGATGTTTTCGTTTTTGAACGGATTTTTCATGTATACATCTCCTTAACAACTTATATCATACTAACTATTATAGAATAACAAATTAATTAATACTAAAAAATTTATTATTTTTTAATAATTTGTTTGATATTAAAAGTTTAACAAGCCAATATCAACTCAGGCGATAAAATGTTTATCTGTCTGAGATTCCGGATGGAGAGGATAAAGTTGCACCGACTTTATAAAGGTTATTCATTAATGTGCTTATAACTTCTCCGACACCGGTAATAAATACAAATACTGCAGCCCCCAACCCTAATGCTTTACCAAATTGTCCTGTAAACAAAACTTTCATGAACTTAGGCATCTTTGATGCTTCAGCCCATTCGGCAATTTGTTTTCCAATACTTTTTCCATTCAGTTTGAACGCATTCCATAGTGAATTTGTTTGTCTGACAGGAGTTTCTAATGCGTGTGTAGCACGGTTTGCTGTCACAGAAGCCTTATTTACTGTTTCGGCAGATGTTCTGAAGAATTTAAGAGCACCGCCTCCACCTCTTGTTGCGGCAACACCTGCTCCGACACCACCTGTAGCTGCTGCTGCATTTTCAACCTGATCTCTGCGAGATTTGTGCTGAGCAGTAGTTTCCGTACCCGTAAATGTAACGATTTTAGGGGCAATACTAAGCGGCATCAGTGTAGCCTCCATTGTCACGAACTACACGACCGTTTATTAAGTAGTCACCATTTTCATTTTGTTCAACGTTTTGTTTTACTCCGTCAACGGATTTTCCGCCAAGGGTATTAATAGCTGCAGTACCACCGCCGGCTACACCCATTGTTTCTATAAATACTCGTTTCGGATTCAATTTTTTAACATAGTTAACAGAATCTTGTTTCATTTTGCCGGCTTTTACATACAGAGAATTTGTTGTAATTGCTCTTTTCCATTTGGATAAAGCTGAGCCGACACTTGTATTAAGGAAAGATTGTTTCCAACCTTCAATTGTATTGCCGGCAGATACGTACCATTGTCTGCCTTTAACATATCTCTTACCTTTTTTAGCAAGATTAGAAACACCTTCATAACCGGCTTCACTATAGCCTTTCATAGCCTGTACAAGTTTTGATTTACCGAGTTTTGACATTACTTCCAATGTCCCTACGGTACCCCATCTCAAACCGCCCCATCCGATTGCTATGGAGATAAGTCCTGAGAAAACTTTCATTCCTTTGTTAAGAACCGGAACGGATTCTGTTGTTTGGGCAAGACTATCTATATTCTGCTTAGTTTGTTTCCATAAATCCAATTCCTTTTTAGCTTCGCCCTTTTCCTGCTCTATATCGAATACATCAGATTGCCGAGAAAGTTCGGAATCATCGAAAATTTCGGTATAATCAACATATTCTTCATCATTCAAACCATGAAATGCAGGGGCTTTACTGTAATTGTTCACTAAATTAGGCTGGATTGTTAACATATCTCTTTTTCTCCAATGATTAAATTTCAGAGAGACTAAAACCTCTCAAAAATTTTTTTTGCGCATATTTTTGAAAATTTTTAATATATTGTTACAAATTTGCGTAACTATTATTGCACAATTTTAAGATTTTGTAAATTGTATGTGAAGAAAAGTGTATTCTCTTATTATGCATTTTGCAAAATCTTGCGCCTGCATTATGTTTGTTGTAGCATTTTTTCTATAGAGAAGTCTTAAAAGGAGAAAACATGAACGAGCTTTTGAAAAAGACGGCTGCAGAGCAATCCAAAGCCTTAAAAAATAAAGAAATTTCAGCTGTAGAATTAACAACGGCTGCTTTTGAAAGAATTAATGAGCTGGATGAAAAACTTGGTACATTTAATTCTTTAACAAAAGAAACAGCTATGAGTACAGCAAAAAAAGTTGATGAAAAAATAGCAAACGGCGAAGAATTACCGCTTTTGGCAGGTATTCCGCTTGCATTAAAAGATAATATGAATCTTATCGGTTCAAAAACCACGGCATCAAGTAAAATTTTGGAAAATTTTGTATCACCTTTCAATGCTACAATTACTCAGAAATTGCTTGATAATTTAGTTCCGATAGTTGGTAAAGCTAATTTGGACGAATTCGCAATGGGTTCTTCAAATGAAAACTCAGCATTCAGAAAAGTCCGTAACCCATGGGATTTGAATAAAGTTCCGGGAGGTTCTTCGGGCGGTTCTGCCGCAAGTGTTGCGTCTTGTGAAGCAACATTAGCTTTAGGTTCAGATACCGGCGGTTCTATCAGACTTCCCGCATCATTCTGCGGTATTGTCGGGATGAAACCTACTTATGGCAGAGTTTCACGTTACGGTTTAATTGCGTTTGCATCATCTCTTGACCAAATAGGACCTTTTACCCGTTCTGTTGAAGATGCTGCAAATTTGTTGGAAGTTATTTCAGGGCATGATCCTAAAGATTCAACATCATTAAATTTACCTGTTGAACATTATGCAGATTATCTGAAGAATGACATCAAAGGCAAAAAAGTCGGTGTTATAAAAGAATTAATTTCCGAAGGTTTAAGTGAAGATGTTTCAAAAGCTATGCAAAATGCTATTGATACATATAAGAGTCTTGGTTGTGAAATAGTCGAAATTTCGTTGCCGAAGTTAAAATATTCAATTGGAATTTACTATATCTTAGCTACAGCTGAATGCAGTTCAAACCTTGCAAGATTTGATGGTGTTAAATACGGTTACAGAACTCCTGATGCAAAAAATCTTATGGAAATGTATACAAAAACAAGAGCCGAAGGATTCGGTCCTGAAGTAAAACGTCGTATAATGCTCGGAACTTATGCTTTGAGTTCAGGTTATTATGATGCATATTATAAGAAAGCTCAGCAAATGAGAGCTTTGGTAACGGAAGATTTCAAAAAAGCATTTGAACAGGTTGATATTCTTATTTCACCGACTTGTCCGAATACAGCGTTTGAACTCGGCGCAAAAGCATCTGATCCTTTGGCAATGTATTTAACTGATATTGCAACTATTTCTGCTAACCTTGCAGGTATTCCGGGTATAAGTATTCCGGCAGGATTTGACAAAGACGGTATGCCTATCGGTCTGCAAATCCTTGCTCCGCAATTACAGGAAGGCAGATTGTTCAATATGTCATATCAGTTTGAACAGGCTCATGACTATTGGAAACAATTAGCAAATATATAGTTCAGATAATATAAAAAAACACCCTTCTGTATTATCAGAAGGGTGTTTTTATTTTTCAAAAATATTAACCGAATGCACTACCGTCCATGAATCCGTCTGTAACATCAATCTGCGGAGTTTCTATTTGCACTACAGGTTCTTCAATAGTTGTTCCCGGAAGTCCGATTTCATAATCGGTTTTCGGCATTTCTACAAAATCACTTGATGGCGGAATGATGTCATCAGTATTTGGTCTGATTATATCGTCCGTGTTAGGTTTTATAATATCGTCCATAGCAGTTTCGGGTGTGCTGATGGGAGCTTCTCCTGTCGGCTTCGGATTATGACCAAATAAATCTCTTGCGGCATGTTCCCCGTCTTGCGTAACTGTTTCAGGTTTTGGTATTCTGATTTTTGGAGTTGCATCCGCTATAGTTTGACCTGCTCGTTCAGTAACTTGCTGAGCTCCTTTTTTACCTGCTCCGCTTAATACTTCTGCTATAACAGCAGCATTTACGACGTCATTATTTGCATTGTCAATAGCTTCCTGTTCTTTTTGTAATCTTAATGTTTCAGCTTCCTGTTGTCGGAACAGTTCATCGCCGTTGTCTTGCTTTTGCGGTTTTACCGGTTCCGGTTTCGGCTGAGGCGGCACTTCCTGTTTTGGCTTTTCTGCTACTTGTGTTGTTTTTGGTTTTGGCTTTTGTACCGGAAATTCCCTTACTCTGGGTTCTACAGAAGTCAGATCTTCTATTTTGCTTACCTGACCGTTTGTAAAATATATTTTTCTGAAAGGTGTAGTTCCGTCCTTCGAATATTCCAAAACTTTTTCAACATGAAGAATGTCCGGATCTAAACAATAAACTCTTTTGGTTAATCCGCTGGGAGGTATTACTAAATACTCGGTGGCATGTATATTTTGAATATGTCCATTTTGGATAACCTTTATTGCATCAGTTTCCAAATCTTTTGGAATTTCAAGTAATTCGCTTTCAGGGATAGGAGATTTTGGAAGTTTTTGTTCGTATAGATTTTGTTCAGACTTTGTCGGTTTCGGTTCAGGAGATTCAGTTTTTGGGGTTTCTCCTGTTTTTTGTTTAAATTCTTCACTTATTTCATTCAATCTTTGACGATTTATAGCCATTGGCAAGGGCTCATCTTTTGCTACATTAGTGTATGACCATGGCTTTCCGTTCATATAAAATACACGTCTTATTGTTCCGTCAGGGTTAACTGCGGATAGATCATCCATTGCATATATTTTTGGGGGTTTACTTTCTGATAATACATATCTTGCGGTAACTTCACCTGCTTCATTTTTTACCGTAACTATGCCGTTTTTATCTATTGTACCCGTTTTTAAAACATTTGCGGGGTCAGTTTCATAAGCGGCTTTCCACTCTTCTGAAATTGGCGCACCTGTTTTCTTGCCAATCAATTCTTCTGCTTGAGCAACAACATCATCATTTGTTTTAGCTGCTGAATTTCCACCTTTATTTCCGCCATGAATTCCTTCTCTAACGGCGTTTGTCGCATCTTCGGCTAATTCTTGACCTTTGCGTTCAACTTCCTGAGCAGCTTTAGACCACCATCTACCCTTGCCGAGAAGATATATTCCCGTACCTAATACGGCTAAAGCGCCGGCTCCTATGGCTAAGAATTTTTTATTTAATTTATTATTTGTTTCTTCTATATTTACTTCGGCTTTTGTTTCATTCGGATTTGCTGCTGTTTCATTGCCGCTGAATTGTACGGTATCTTTTGCGGGTGTTCTTGCCAAATCTACGTTTTTGGGCAGAGTTTCGACGAGCTCTTTCATAAATTGTTCAACCGGAACTTGTCTTATACCGTTTTTATCGCCTTGTACCGTAACAATACCGTTATTTTTTGTTGCGGTGCACTTCTCTCCGTCTTTAGTTATAAACTGTATTGTTGTAAATGTCGGATACTGGACTGATTGTGTTTCTACCATACCTATATTACCTTTTCAAAAATTTTTCCCTACATATTAATATAAAATACCAAACATGAAATTTATTGCTAATATAATAATGGCAGTATTTAAAAATCTTAATAAAATCAAATTTATTTTGTAGTACAATGAGATTATGGACAGAAAAGATTTTATAAACGTAAAAAGAATTGTTATTAAGCTCGGTACAAATGTGCTCAGAGGGGATGACGGGCATGTTTCATTACCCAGAGTTTTTTCTTTTATTGAAGATATTTCAAGATTGGTAAATGAAGGTAAGCAGGTTATTGTAATAACTTCGGGCGCAGTCGGCTTAGGCAAAAAGAAATTGGGGCTTGAAAGTACTGAAGGTACGGCGCTAAAACAGGCATGTGCAGCTATTGGTCAAAGTAAGCTGATGTCGATTTACGAAGAAGGTTTTGATACATACGGTCTTGTTGCCGCTCAAATACTTTTAACCGAAGATGATTTTTCTGTCAGAGAAAGGTATTTGAGCATAAGAACAACGTTTAACAAATTGCTTGAACTCGGTGCGATTCCTGTTATTAACCAAAACGACACGGTTTCAACCGTTGAAATTGCACCAAGGTACGCGGATATGCAGGTTGCTTTTTCTGACAATGATAAGCTGTCTGCTCTTGTTGCAAGTGAACTCGACGCGGATTTATTGGTAATATTATCCGATGTTAACGGACTTTATGACAAAAATCCCAAAACAAATCCGGATGCTAAAATTATAAGCGAAGTTTCAGAAGTTACGGATGAAATCTGTGCAATGGGAACGGATGCATCCGAAGGCGGCAGAGGCGGCATGCGTACTAAACTTGAGGCTGCCAGAATGGTAACGAGATTTGGTGGTAAAGTATTAATAGCTAACGGTAAAGAGCCTTTTATTATAAAGAAGATTTTTAACGGTGAAGAGTTCGGAACAATGTTTTTACCGCAAACCGAAGGTTTATCAGATAAAAAACGCTGGATAGGTTATGCTACAAATATCGTCGGTAAAATTATCGTAAATGCAGGTGCTAAAGAGGCTCTTATAAAAGAAGAAAAAAGTCTGCTGCCTATAGGTGTGGTAAGAATTGTTAACGAATTCGGAAAAGGCGATGTCGTGTCTATTTTAGATGAAAATGAGCACGAATTTGCCAGAGGCATGGTAAATTACAATTCGGCAGATTGTTTAAAACTTGTCGGCACACATTCTGATAATATTATACAAATTCTCGGATACAAAAATTACGATGCAATTATTACCCGTGATAATATAACCATACTTTAGGAGAAAATAATGGATTTTGTAGAAATTGCTAAAAATGCAAAGACGGCAAGTCTTGAAATTGCTGACTTAAAAGAAGAAATCAAGAATGATGCGCTATTAAAAATTGCAGATGATATAGATGCAGCAAAAGAGGAAATTTTTGATGCAAATAAACTTGATTTGGATGCTGCTGAAACTCTTGTTACGTCCGGCGAGATTACAAAATCTACTTTTAACCGCCTGAAGTTGGATGAAAACAAATTAAGAGATATGGTAAAAGGTATCAGAGATATTGCAAAATTACCTGATCCCGTCAATAAAAAGTTGTTAGTCAGAGAATTAGATGATGGTTTAACTTTATACAAAGTATCTTGTCCTATCGGGGTATTGGGAATAATCTTTGAGGCTCGTCCCGATGTAATTGCCCAAATTTCCGCTTTGGCAATAAAATCATCAAATGCGGTTATTCTGAAAGGCGGAAAGGAATCCGTTAATACAAATAAAAAAATAATGTCTGTTATTAAAGCTGCACTTGATAAAGTTGACGGATTTCCAAAAAATGTTTTAAATCAGGTTTTTACCCGTGATGATGTCGGAGAAATGTTGAAGTGTGATAAATATATTAACCTGATAATTCCAAGAGGCGGAAACAGTCTTGTTAAATTTATTAAAGAAAATACGAAAATTCCTGTTCTCGGGCATGCTGACGGAATTTGTCATATATTTATAGATGAATCAGCTGATTTAGGTATGGCTCAAAAGGTTGTTATTGATGCTAAAACCCAGTATCCGAGTGCATGTAATTCTGTAGAAACTCTGCTTATTCACAAGGATTTCCCGCAGACGGAAGCATTAATGGGAGCGTTGGAGTTGTCTGATATAAAGCTTATTTCAAATCCCGATAGCTGGGCTTTTGAATATGGGGACAAGATTTTGGCATATAAATTTGTTAAGAATCTTGAAGATGCTATAGAGCATATAAATACATTTGGCTCAGGGCATACCGATGCTATTATTACAACAGATAAAAATAACGCTGAAATGTTCATGAATAGAGTGGATTCGGCAGGCGTATATTGGAATGTTTCTACCCGTTTTGCCGACGGTTTCAGATATGGATTTGGTGCAGAAGTCGGAATTTCCACCAATAAAACACATGCCAGAGGCCCTGTAGGTTTGGAAGGTTTAACAATATATAAATACAAACTCACCGGACAGGGACATATTGTCGGAGATTATGCAAACGGTTTGAAAGTGTTTCATCACAAGGATTTATTGTAAATAAATTGTTATATTTGTTAAAACTTCTACATATAAAAAAGAGTACATGTCTTGACACTGTTGACAAAATATGTTAAAATAAAGTGGAACCATTTAATTAACGGAGGATAATTTTTATGTTTAAAGGAAGCAAAAATGCGTTTACTTTGGCCGAAGTATTGATTACTTTGGGTATCATCGGTGTTGTAGCAGCAATGACAATGCCTACATTGTTGAACTCAACTCAAGGTGCTCAGTACAGAGCAGCTTACAAAAAAGGCTTATCTGTATTGTCTCAAGCAGTTGTTATGAACATTGCGTTAGATGACTTTGATTTATCACAAGCAGATGCAACTTCACAAGCTACTACTGATAAATCACTTTCAGCTATCATCATCAACAGAATGAATGTTGCTAAGAAAGATACTACAAGCTTTAGCGGCAACTACACATTCTACTTCAACGATGGTATGTCAGTTTCATTTGCTACAGGTGAAAAACAATGTACAGCAGCAGCTCCTTGTAAAGCATTGTTAGACGTTAACGGTGAAAAGAATCCTAATACTATAGTATCTTGTGATGCTAATACTAATGGTGATTCTTGTAAGGTTACAAGCCCTACCGACAGATTCCCGATCAAATTATATGATCAGACTGTTGCACCGAACTCTCATGCTGCAAGAGCAGTTATGTACAAAGGTAAATAGTCAATATTTAACTGATATGAAAACAGGAAGTCGAAAGGCTTCCTGTTTTTTTGTTTTTTATCATGTATATGTTAATATATTGCTATGAAAAAATTTCTTATTAAAGAATTAAAAACAGATAATTTGTTGAGAGAACTTAATGATATAGAGTATGACAGAAGTTATGCCGCTCAGATGTCTGATAAATTCAGATATAAAAATTATAAGATATTCGGATTGACGGCGGCTCAGGCAAATATCTTAAAACAATTAGCTCTGTCTGTCGGAGCGGATTGTGCAACTCCGAGGAATACTATTACCGGAATGATAGACAGTGCGGATTGTATATTGGGGGGCAGTATTTCTCAGCTTCAAAAGATATCCGTAAAATTGGGTATTCAGCCTTTCGGGTTAAGAAAACTCGGACGGCAAATTGAACAGTGTATTGCAAACGATAATGCAAATTCAGAAACCAAAATTATGGGTATTCTGAATGTTTCTCCGGACTCATTTTCTGATGGCGGTTTATATGAAAATTTTGAGGATGCCGTAAAGCATTTACATAAACTTATAGATGACGGGGCGGATATTATTGATATTGGTGCTGAATCTACAAAACCTTTTTCAAAGCCGGTTTCACCTGCCAAACAATTACACAAATTAATCCCTGTATTGGATTATATAAGAGATAACAAGATTGATATTCCTGTAAGTATTGATACCAGAAGTGCAAAAGTTGCTGCAAAATGTCTTGATGCAGGGGCTACTGCAATAAATGATGTTTCGGGTTTGACTTTTGATGACAAAATGGCGGAGATATTAGCTGATTATGAGTGTCCTGTTGTTATTCAACATTCAAAGGGTGATCCGGAAATTATGCAAATTAATCCGGTATATTCAAATTTGATGGATGAAATATTTACGGATTTGGATAATAAAATCAGCTATGCATTGTCAAAAGGTATTAAGAAGGAAAATATAATAATTGACCCGGGTATTGGATTTGGCAAAACAAGAGAAAATAATTTCGAGATAATCAGACGTATCGGGGAGTTAAAAACATTAGACTATCCTGTTTTGATTGGTTTATCAAGGAAAAGTTTATTAAATATGCCTGATGCGGACAATGACACAAAGGATATTTTTTCTGTTGCTTTAAATGCTATAGCTGTTGAAAATAAAGTTGACATAATAAGGGTTCATAACGTAAAATTACATAGGATGCTACTTGATATGTTATCTTAAAGGAGAAAAAATGCCTGTATTTATGGTTTTGGTTGCTTTTTTATTTTTATGCTTATTTTTGGGCTGGCAATTTAAGGTTCTCAAAAAATATTCTTTAAATTTTGATGTCTGCAAACTTGATATACCAAATAAAAGTATATACATAAATAAGAAGCGTATATTAATGATGGATGTTAATTATATTGATGTTCTTGAGGGAGAACAGCCTTCCGTAACGGAAAAAATGTTCACAAGGTATGCTATATATCAGTATATGACGGATATGGTGATATATTTGAAAGACGGCAGTGTTGAAAAATGTTCATTTAATTCAAAGGGCTTGATATATAAGGTTTTAAAGCAACTTGAACCTTATGTCAGGATAAATGCCGATATTGAAGCATATAACCCAGGAAAGGCTTCTGATTTTATTTCTTTTTGGGTAATAATAATTGCAGCAGTATTAATAGTTAATATATTAATATTGTTATTAAAGTAATTGTTCCTTATAATTTGTCAATAAAAATTTTTGTGTAATCATGTAGTTATGCTAGACAAAATTGTAATTAAGGGAGCAAAAGAAAATAATTTAAAAAATGTTTCACTGGAATTACCAAAAAACGAATTGATTGTTTTTACCGGTGTTTCAGGTTCGGGCAAATCTTCGCTTGCCTTTGATACAATTTTTGCGGAAGGACAAAGACGATATGTAGAAAGCCTCTCGACTTATGCAAGACAATTCTTGGGTCAGCTTGATAAACCTGATGTTGAATATATTGACGGTCTTTCTCCGGCAATTTCAATTGACCAAAAGGCAACAAGTAATAATCCTCGTTCTACCGTTGGCACGGTTACGGAAATCTATGACTATTTAAGATTATTGTATGCAAGAGCAGGAACTCCTCATTGTCCGAATTGCGGGGATGAAATTAAACCGCAGTCAATTGATGAAATTGTAAACAGTATTCTAAAACTCGGTGAAGGTGAAAAAATTCAGATTCTTGCTCCGGTTGTCAGAAGTAAAAAGGGTGAATATTCTTCTTTATTTAAGGAGCTACAGCAGGAAGGTTTTGTCAGGGTAAAAGTTGACGGAGAAATTTATAATCTTGATGAGGATGATATAGAACTTGAAAAAACGAAAAAACACGATATAAATGTTGTTGTTGACCGTGTTGTTGTAAAAGATTCTGCTCAATCCCGTATTGCGGACAGTGTTCAGATTGCCTTAAAAAAAGCGGATGGTATTGCTATAGTTGATGTTGTTTCCCGTAAAGAAGAAATAATATTCAGTGAAAAACTTTCCTGTCCTAAATGCGGTTTGAGTTTTGAGGAGCTTGCTCCGAGAATTTTCTCATTTAATGCTCCTTATGGTGCTTGTGAAAGATGTTCAGGGCTAGGCGCGGATTTTGTTATTGACCCGAATTTGGTAGTTCCGGATAAAAAGAAAAGTTTAAATGACGGAGCAATTTATCCATGGTCAAGAACTTCTACGGATTATTATGATGATATGTTGAAGTCTGTTTGTTCTCATTACGGGATTCCGATGGATATTCCATTTGGCGATTTGACAAAAGAGCAGCAGGATATAATATTAAACGGCAGCGATGATATTTTGAAGCTTAAGGTGAAACGTTTTGGCACCCATTACTATGAAACAAAATACCGTCAATTTGAGGGTGTAATTCCGTTTTTGGAAAAACGTTATCACGATTCAAACGGAGAGTATTGGAGAGAAGAAATTGAAAAATATATGACAACTACCCCATGTCCCAAGTGTAATGGTGCCAGACTGAAACCGTTTCCGCTTGCTGTAACAATTCAGGGTAAAAATATTTATGAATTTACTCTGATGTCAATAGATGAAGAATTGGAATTTATTGAAGATTTGTACCTGGTTTTGGATTCTTATAAATTACAAATCGCAAAACAAATTCTGGATGAAATTCGTGCCAGATTAAAATTTATGAAGGATGTAGGTTTGAGTTATCTAAATCTTGCCCGTATGGCAGGAACATTATCAGGCGGTGAAGCTCAGAGAATACGTCTTGCAACTCAAATTGGCAGCGGGTTGTCAGGTGTTCTGTATGTACTTGACGAACCGTCAATAGGTTTACATCAGAGAGATAATGACAGGTTGATAAAAACTCTTTTAAAACTCAGAAATCTCGGAAATACCCTTATTGTTGTCGAACATGATGAAGAAACTATGCGTAATGCGGATTATATTGTTGATATCGGTCCTAAAGCCGGAGTTAACGGCGGAGAAATTGTTGTATCCGGCAGCTTAAACGATATTATGAATTGTAAAAAATCTCTTACGGGTCAGTATTTAAACGGCTCAAGATATATTCCGGTACCAGATAATGTTCGTGAAGGTAACGGGAACTTTTTACAGATTAAAAATGCTCATTTGAATAATCTGAAAAATATTGATGTAGATATTCCGCTCGGTAAAATTGTTGTTTTGACAGGGGTGTCAGGCTCCGGAAAATCAACTCTGATGCAGGATTTAATCTATGAGTATGCTCTGCACAAACTGAGAGGTAATCGTCCGAAGCCGCAAGGGGTAGATGAAATTTTGGGATTTGAGAATATAGATAAAATTATTGATATTGATCAGTCCCCGATAGGCAGGACCCCACGCTCAAATCCTGCAACATATACGGACTTGTTTACACATATAAGGGATTTGTATGCAAAAACAAATGAGGCAAAAGTCAGAGGCTATAAACCCGGCAGATTCAGCTTCAACGTTAAAGGCGGGCGTTGTGAGGCTTGTAAGGGTGATGGTGTTAATAAAATTGAGATGAACTTCTTATCCGATGTTTATGTAAAGTGTCCTGTCTGTAAAGGTAAACGCTATAACAGGGAAACTTTAGAAGTGAAATTTAAAGGAAAAACTATTGCCGATGTCCTTGATATGAGTGTAAAAGAGGCTTTGGAATTCTTCGACAGCATCCCTTCTATAAGAAATAAACTCCAAACCCTGTATGATGTCGGGCTTGATTATATCAAATTAGGGCAGAGTGCAACAACACTGTCAGGCGGTGAAGCTCAGAGAATTAAACTCGCATCCGAATTAAACAAACGTGCAACAGGAAAAACCTTGTACTTGCTGGACGAACCATCGGTTGGTTTGCATTGGTACGATTTGGATAAACTTATTAAAATTATTCAGCAGCTGGCTGATCAGGGAAATACAATTTTGATAATTGAACATAATCTTGATTTGATAAAAATTGCGGATTATATTATTGATCTTGGCCCCGAGGGTGGAAATGCAGGAGGAACGGTTGTTGCAACCGGAAGTCCGAAGGAAGTAGCTAAAAATAAAAATTCATTTACCGGTCAATATCTTAATGGTGTTTTGTAATTGTAAATATTTGTAAAAATTTGTGTAAAAATGCCATTTTTATTAAAGTTTTGCCGAATATTTCCGAATAGATAATTGTTGTTGTTATTCGGTGGAAATTTATGGCAGGATTATCGGGAAACAATTCAATAAATTCAGCGGGAAAAGTTAATCAAAACAAGTTCTTGGTTGGACTTAAAAAATTTGATGTCCAAAATGATGCCGAATTAAAATCTATTTTTGATAAATACAATACTGATGGGGATGATTCAATAAGTCAAAGCGAATATGACATGTATGTAAAAGACATGTCTGAAAACAGTGATGCAGAAGCAACAACAAATTCAGAGAGCACACAGTCAGTAGAAACCGCTGAAACAGAAGCAACAGACGCAGCAACAGCTGCAGAAACCGCGCAGGCAACAGAAACAACTGAAACTGCAACAGCTGCAGAAACCGCACAGGCAACAGAAACAACTGAAACTGCAACAGCAACAGAAACCGCGCAGGCAGCAGAAACAACTGAAACTGCAACAGCTGCAGAAACCGCGCAGGCAACAGAAACAACTGAAACTGCAACAGCTGCAGAAACCGCACAGGCAACAGAAACCTCAGAAGCAACAACAGCTACTGAAAGTGCACAGGCAACAGAAACCTCAGAAGCAACAACAGCTACTGAAAGTGCACAGGCAACAGAAACTTCAGAAGCAACAACAGCAACAGAAACCGCACAGGTAGCAGAAACAACTGAAACTGCAACAGCTGCAGAAAGCGCACAGGCAACAGAAACAACTGACGCAACAACATCAACAGAAACCGCACAGGCAACAGAAACTTCAGAAGCAACAACAGCAACAGAAACCGCGCAGGCGACAGAAAAAACTGATGCAACAAATACTACTGAAAATACAAACACTACAGTTCATTATAAAGAAGACGGAAAAACAGTCGATTACACCGAAGAAAAACAAGGTGATGTAACAACAACAAAAGATGCAGACGGAAGAGTTACGAAGAAAGAAACCGAAAAAGGACAGGGTTTAAAAGATACTGTAGAATATGAATATGCAGAGGGAAGTAATGATCCCTCCAAAACAACAACAACAAAATATGATGGTACAGTCATTGTAGAAGAAAACGGAAAGAAAACAACAACCAAAAAAGACGGTACTGTATCCGTAGCTGAAAACGGTGTAGAAAATACCACCTATCCTGATGGTTCAAAGGCTGTAACAGAACTGAACGAAAACGGTACCGCAAAGAAACAGGTCAAGACTACAGCCGATGGACAAACTCATACTGCCGAGTATGATGAAAACGGTAACACAAAAGTTGTTGTTCAAAACGGGGAAAGCATATCCGGACTTGCAAAGAAATTTGGAGTAAGCGAAAAATCATTAAAAGAAGCTAACCCGGATCTTGTTAAAGGCAAAAATGGCAAGGAATGGTTCAATGTTGGTGAAAACATTGTAGTTCCAAGAACCGTAGACGCTGATGACAAAGCTCTCCAAAACAGAAAAAGCAGCGAAGAAACCAAAGCTGATTATGCAAAAGATGAAGCTGTCAGAGAACAAAAAAGAGAAGCAGCAAGAGCAAAACAAGCTCAGCAGGCAAATATTGACAACCAATTAAAAGATTCAATGGGATTGAAAAACCATGTCGGTCAGGGTAACAAGATTACAGGTAAGTATAAAGGCGGTTCCACCGGTGAATTTACCGTAGTCGGAGAAGCTTCCAACGGCAGAACTATTGCTAAGGACAAGAAAGGTAACTATGTTGCTATTTCTCATGATGGTCAGGTCTTAAAAAGCCAGTATGTTCAGGATACTGCACACGGAGTTTCCAAAAAACAAAATAATGCAAATGATACCAGAGCTCAGCAGCGTGAAACATTAAACGGTTTGATAAAAGATCATAATGCTGCTCAAAAATCTTTTGATAAACAAATGGCTGATGATGGCTGGGCAGGAGATGTAGCTGACGGTGTAAGTGCTTTATGGGGTTCTGATAACAGAGCAACTAAAGTTCGTGATGATTTACAAACCTCAAAAGATAATATCAACCAGCTTAAAACTGCATATAATCAGGGCGAAGCTCAATTTAATTCTAAATTTAAAGAAATATACGGTGTTGATTATAATCAGAAAAATATCGATAACTACAAGAAGAACCCGACGGAAGAAAATTATAAAAAGGCTTACGGTACAAAACAAAAAGATATAAACTCAAGAGTAGAAAATTATAACCAATCTCAGCAAACAGGTGCCGCTGTTGTTAAAACAGGTGCCAAAATTGGTGCAGGCATTGCTGTTGGTGTTGCAACAGGCGGGGCCGGATTCGTAGCAATGGGTGCCGCAGCTGCAGGTACCGCAGCAGCTTCTTTAGCTATTGAAGAAACAGACAGAATGAAAATAGGTCAGGCTGTAAGCGGCGGAGGTATTGAATTCAGAGAAGGAACAGATCACGGACAAATCCTTAAAGATGCAGCCTGGGACGGTGCAGCAGTTCTCGCCGGCGGTGCAGTAGCCAAAGGTGCAAGTGCTATGGTTAAAGGTACAAAAGTTGTTAATGCTGCCGGTAAAACTACAGAAGTCCTTACTAAAGGTCAAAAAGCAACAAAAGCGGGCGCTACTCTTGTCGGTGATGTTGCTACAGGTGCCGCTCAGGAAAAATTACAGACAGGCGAAGTTACAATGACCGGTACAATGATGAACGCAGCAATGAGCGGAGTCGGTTCTGCCGCTGAAAGCGGTTTGCTTAAAAAAGGTTATGAAGCTGTTAAAGGCGGAATGAAGAAAACCGCAAATGCAGTATCTGACGGTGTTGGTAATTTGAAATCTAAGATGTCTGCAGGTAGTGTTGATGCAGATTTATCTGCATCAAGCGCAACTTCTGCCGCTGATATTTCCTCTCCAAAAGTTGAAGTGACAGAAACTCCAAAAGCAAAAGTTGAAGAAAAACCGAATGCCGCAGTAAAAAATGAATCCGAAGTAAAAGCTGAAGACCCGACAGTATCTGCAGTAAAAGAAGAAAATATTACGGAAGCAACTGAGGCTGCAGAAATAAAAGCTAAGCAGGAGGCTGATGCTAAAATGGCAGCAGAAGCCGAAGAAGCTGAATTAAAAGCAAAAAAAGAAAAAGAAGCTGCCGAGGCAAAAGCGCAAGAAGAAGCTAAGATAAAAGCCGAAGAAGAAAAAATAAAAGCTGAAGAAGAAGCTAAATTAAAAGCGCAGGAAGAAGCTAAAATTAAAGCCGAAGAGGAAGCTGCCGCTGCGAAAGCACAAGAAGCAAAAGCAAAAGCCGAAGCAGAAGCAAAGGCAAAAGCTGAAGCAGAAGCAAAGGCAAAAGCTGAAGCAGAAGCTAAGGCAAAAGCTGAAGCAGAAGCTAAGGCAAAAGCTGAAGCAGAAGCAAAGGCAAAAGCTGAAGAAGAAGCAAAGGCAAAGGTCGAAGCAGAAGCAAAGGCAAAAGCCGAAGCGGAAGCAAAAGCAGCTGAAGTTAAAAAGCAGGAAGAAATTAAAGCTAAAGAAAAAGCAAATGTTTCCGAATCAACATTCAAACCTGTAAAATCACAGGAAGAAGCAGAACAATTATATAAATCAAAAATTGAAGACAGATGGCTCGGTAATGCAACAACCGAAGATGGTCAACCCGTATATTGGAATCGTGGCGGCGAACCTTGGGCTTATGCTATGTACAATAACGGAGAACCTATTCAGGGAACTCCTTGGAAGATGCACTTGTATGCGGACAGTCCTGAAGAATGGGGTAATGTTGCTCAGGTTGCTATGCCTTATATGCACGAACACAAAATCGGTTACAAAACCGTACAGGATATTAGTCCGGATGAATTCCAGGCTCTTCGTGATACCAAAACTGCAGGCGGAACTCAGAGTCAGCAGGGTAAAGCATTTACTTTATATTTTGAAAATGAAGAACAATTCTTACAGGCTGCAAAAGATTTGGATGCAAGATTCGCAGAAAGCGGCTTAAAATCCTCAGGCAGAGTTGCTAATGAAGGTCAAATCGGTGACAGCGGATTTATTTCATACAGACACGAAGGTGCAGACAGAGGTGTTCAGTACAAACCTGATGATGTAACCGATCCTTATCAGGCTATGATAGCAAAAGAACGAGCTTCTGTTAAAGGTGAAAATGCTGCAGCGGATGTTGAAGTAAAAGGAAAAGCCGGTGAAGATATTGCCGTAACAGATGAAGCAAAAATTGCTTCGGATCCTGATGTTGAAGTTGTGGCTATAGATGATGCAAATGCTGCTATGGTAGATAATGCAGTTGAAGTTCAGGTTGTCAGAACTCCTCAGGATGCAATTAATGATATAGCAAAAGTTCATCCCGAACAGAAAGCTATGCTTGAACAAATTTCACATTATCCTAATGTGACAGCTAAAGAGATTGAAAATATCTCTGTTGCGATGGCAAAATATCCTAAACATGCTCAGGATATTGCTTCTGTTGTTAAAAATCGCAATATAAAAACAGGTACAACATTATCCGGTGAACCTTCTCCCGATATGGATGTTTTTGTAGGTTTATTAGAAAAACATCCTGACAGAAAAGATGATTTGGTGGATTTCCTTTCTGTTCAGAGAAAAGATATTAACGATACTTCAAATCCTCTTGAAAATGCAGAAGATTATTTGACGGTTCTCGATCGTCATCCTAACGCAACGCAAACCGTTAAAAATCTGGCTCAAAATCCTAACTTAGGTATTAATGACATAGATATTCTTACTCGTATGTCCCACGACAGTCATAATCCTGCTAATGGTGAAATTATCAGAGCTTTGTCCGATAAGAAATATACAAGAGATGGTATTCAGAAGAAATTAAATACAATTGAAAAATATCCGCAGTTAAAAGATGTAATAACTTCAGATGCACCTGCTTATACATTGATTGATAACGCTCCTGCAAATACTCCTGTGGAAGTTACCAATAAACGTTCTGGAATCCGAAATAACCTTGAACAGAATTATGCTCAGGATATGCAAACATTAAAAACAACTTTGGGCGATTCTTTCTATGACAAAGTAAGATGGGAAGAGATAATTCCGGCGAATGCAAGTGAACAGGAAATAAAATCTATTTTAAAAGAATTGAACGACGAATCAAAATTCTTTGCCAGATTAGATATTAATGAATATAAATATGGTAAAAATGCTCAATGGGCTTATGAAATGAATCGTATTTCCAAAACTGCCGAAACAAGAATTGCGAATGGCGAGGATTTTGATAATGTTATTAGCGGAATAGCGAGAGATTATCGTTCTTATGATGAAGCGGGAACACTTGCCAACAATAGTGTAGATGCTATATACGGCGGCGACAGACGAGTTTGTTCAGGTATTTACCGTGGTATTAAAGATCCTTCTGTTTCCCCAAGCGGATGTTATGTAACGGAATTTAATAACAAAGATGCTTATAGTGAATATTTTGATAAATTCAGTAAATCTGCAAAACGTACAAGAACAGCTCCATACGATGATATGAGGTTGACAACCGTAAAAATGGAAGGCGAAAATTCCGGCAACATGGTTCACCCGAGCAAAGAAGTTGTTGATCCTGCAATGAAACATGTCGAAGAAAGATATAATGATCTCAAACCTTTATTCGAAAAAGTTCAGCAGGGTAAACAATTAACTTCTGAAGAAATAAAATTTGCGGATCAAAAAATTGCTGAAAGTTATTATATAATGGGTAATGCAATGCCTTGGAGAAGAGGTTCTAACGGCATCAGTGATATTTATATGAGAAGCTGTTATCAGGCATTAGGTATTGAACAGCCGGCGTTAAGACGTGGTGTTTCATTAGATTTGGAATCATTCTGTACTGATATGGATGATTATTCAAAGAATTGGAGTAATTTCTTTGAAGAACGTCCTGCTCAAAATGTTGCAAAAAGTGCGGATAATGTAAATGCAAAAATAGAAAATCTTGAAGGTGAAATCGGTGATATCGCATATTATGATGATGATTTGTTTGATAATATTCAGTCGAAAATTGATGCCCTTCCGGATGACTCAAAGGCTAAAACTCATTTACAGAAAGAATTAAACAGAAAGATTATGTCCGGTCTTCCGACAAAAGAAGAATATGCAATGAGTACTGCCGGTGCTGCAAAAGAGGATGTATCCGTTCTTGATGCTATAGATGATGATGTTACTGTAGAAGTTGTTCCGCAAAAGGCACAGCCTGCAGCAAAAATTGTATCCCTATCCGCATCGGATAAAATGGCTTTAGCACAAATCGGGAAAGATGTTCAGAGTGCAAAAACAGTTGCTTTATTGGAAAAAGCCCAAAAACAATTAGACTCTATGCCGGATTGCCAGCAAAAAACAATGCTCCAAAAGCAGTTGGATAAAAAAATGGCAGAATACAATGACCTTGAAGTTGAAGTCGTAAGCGGTAACGATGCAGCCCGTGCAAGAGAAATTTCTCTTGAAGAAAACAACAGAATTGTTGCTGAATATGATGCACAAGTCAAAATGGAAACGAAAAAGCTCATAAAAGAAGTTAATAAAAACAAAGAAGCTGCTAAAGAGGAACTTATTGATTTGGCAGTAAGTGATGGCGGAGATGTTGTTAAAGATTTGATTAAAGCATCCGACTTGTCCCCTGAATTAAAAGAAGAATTATGTCAAGCAATAGATATTGCTCAGGATGCTCATTCCATTAACAGCGATATTAGAGCAATGAATGATCTTGCTTATACGGAAGACCCTCTTGATGCTGCAGAAATTATAAATGACCATTCTGCCCGCAGAATGGAAGATATGTTTGCTGATGCAGCAGAGGTTCCTGAAAATAAATTTGAGCCCGAAACCGAGGATTTCTTCTCAGATGATTCATATTTAGCCGATGATGCAGATGATATGGATAATTTAGATGATGCTTTTGATGATCTTGACTTGTTTTAAATCTTCTGATGTTGTATAATACCCTGTGAGGAAATTGTTAATGAATCCTATTAAAGTAACCCAAAAAATTACAAGTACACCTGTTATACCTGCTATGAAAGATTCAGGGAGAGAAGTTATGCAAAATATCACCGCATCAGCTCAGGAATTTATTGAAAGATTGTCAAATACTCATACAAACGAAATTTTGGAGTTTTTGGAAAAAAATACAAAAAAAATAAAAACAAGAAGTGCGGATGATTCTCTTTATCTGTATAATAATATATTATTATATAGGGCGCCCGGTGCAAAATCCTATGACTTGGAGCAGAATCTTAAAACTTTAAAAGACAGTCCAATAGCCCCACAGTTTATTAAATATTTCAGATTAGGTGAAGAAGATTTCTTAACGGTAATGCAGGTTTCTGAAAAATCAGTTTCTTCTTATGCAGATGCCCCTCAAAAAGTTTTATCTTCAGCAAAAGAAGATTTCAGAAGAAGTATGACTGACCTTATAAATCGCGGCTTTGTCAATAGAGATGTTTTTGCCAATAAAGAAGCACTGCTTTCGGCTGACGGCGGTAAAAATTTGGTTTTTGCGGATTGGAGCTCTTTGCAGCCGATAGATAAAAATGAAATTCCGATATATATGGGCAGAATCAGAGCTTTGGCTTTATAAATATTTATAAGTTATTAAATTTATTTATTTCATGTTACAAATAATTAACAAATAGCAAAAAACCAAGTTGACAGCCTTATATGTTTGTAATAATATTGCTATGCTTGGAGCATTTTAGTTAGAATACCGAAATATAATTTTAAATAGTTATATACCAAGCAAAGCCCTGTGGGGCGGCTTATTAAAGACCCCGTAATGTGTAAAACATGACAGAAAGAAAAGGAATAAAAATGGCAAGCACAAAAGGACAAAGAATCAGAGTTTGTTTGAAGTCATACGATCACAAATTGATCGATGTGTCAGCAGACAAAATCGTTGAAACAGCAAAAAGAACTGACGCTCAAGTTGCAGGCCCGATTCCTTTACCTACTAAAAGACGTATATATTGCGTTTTGAGAAGTCCTCACGTTGATAAAAAATCTCGTGAACATTTCGAAATGAGAACTCACAAACGTATTATTGATATATACGAAGCAACTCAACAGACAACTGAAGAGTTAAGCAGATTAGATCTTCCTGCAGGTGTTTCTATCCAAGTTAAATTGTAATTTGGTTAACACACACAAGCATTGAAAATTGAATAAGCATTATGCATATATAATGTGAACTGCGGCAGGGATGGTGCCAAAGATTTCAAAAGCGGGCAACCGTATATTGATTCAAAGTATCAGACCCTGACACTCTGAAAAGAGTCGGGTGAAAGTCCCGAAAGGTAAAGTAATTAGGCAAGACGTAGCGCTCGCAAGGGAAAATGCAAAGTCGTAAGACAAAGTTATATGTAAATTTGTGTATAACAGAGTCAAGGGAAAGGGTAAATCGGATTAGTCCGATTTATGGAACCCCTAAGATACGATGGAGCTAGAAAGGTAGAAATATGACACTAGGTGTAATAGGTAAGAAATTGGGAATGACCCAGATTTTTGACGAACAAGGTTTGGCAATTCCTGTAACTGTTATCAAGGTAGATGATATCGTTGTTACTCAGGTTAAGACTGTAGAAACAGACGGTTATAATGCTATACAGGTTGGTACTGTTGCAGCAAAAGAAAAACACTTGACAAAAGCTCAAATCGGTCATTTTAAGAAAAACAACTTGGAAAACTACAGACACTTACAGGAATTCCGTGTTGATAATCCTCAGGATTACAAAGTAGGTGACAAGATTGAATTATCTGTTCTTGACAATGTTGAAAAAGTTGATGTAACAGGAAAATCAATCGGTAAAGGTTTCCAGGGTACCGTAAAAAGATGGAACTTCGGCAGAGGACCTATGGGTCACGGTTCAAAGAACCACAGAGAACCGGGTTCAATCGGTGCAGGTACAACTCCGAGCCGAGTTATCAAAGGCAAAAGAATGGCCGGTAACATGGGTAATGAAAGAGTTACCGTTACTAAGTTGAAATTAGTTAAAGTAGATAGCGAAAAGAACTTAGTATTAGTAAAAGGCTCTGTTCCGGGTTGTGAAGGAAGATTGGTTACAATCGTTCCGACAAGAACTAAATGGAACTAGCGGATTTTGCGTAGAGTGAGTGACACTGAATGAAATAAAGTGGCACGGTACTCAAAGTAGCATGTAGCAAAATGAGCGGCAATTTTACAAAGTAAAATAAAGCGAATGGATGCGGAGTGTGGAGCAATAATCCAAGACAAAAATAAAATAAGAAGTAAACAATTAACCCGCTTCTGCCAAATAAAACCCGAAAGGGAAAGGGGTAGACGGAAAGCAAAAGGAAAAGAAAAATGTCAAAAGAAATATTAAGCACAACAGGTGAAAAATTAGGCGAAATTACTTTAGCAAAAGAAGTTTTCGGTGTAGAACCTAATTTACATGTAATGCACTTAGCATTGAGAAGACAATTGAATAATGCACGTCAGGGTTCAGCTTGTGCAAAAACAAGAGCTGAAGTATCAGGCGGCGGTAAAAAACCTTGGAAACAAAAAGGTACAGGCAGAGCAAGAGCTGGTTCTCTTCGTTCTCCGTTATTCGTTGGCGGCGGCGTAATCTTCGGACCAAAACCGAGAGATTTCTCCTTCTCTATGCCGCAAAAAGCAAGAAAATTAGCTTTGAAATCAGCATTATCTTCAAGAGAAGAACAGTTGGTTATCGTTAAAGATTTTTCAAGCATCGCTGAACCTAAAACAAAATTAATGGCATCAGCTTTGAAATCTTTGAAACTTAGCGGTAAAGTTCTTATCGTAGCTGATTTAAAGGCAGCTGAAAATCAAAATCTTGAATTAGCAGCAAGAAATATTCCTTCAGTTAAATTGCTTCTTCCTTCAAATCTTAACGTAAAAGATTTATTGGAAGCAGACAGCGTAGTTATTACTGAAGCAGCTGTTAACGAAATTACTGAAAGACTAAGTAAATAGTAGAAGAATTTAACAAACAAAAGGAATAAAAAAATGAGTAAAGAAAGAACAAATACAGAAAAGTTATACGACGTAATCAAAAAACCTTTGATTACCGAAAAATCCCGTATGGCTATGTCTTTGGGTCAATACACTTTTGAAGTAAGAAAAGACGCTACAAAAGTTGAAATTGCTCAGGCAGTTGAATTAGCTTTCCCGGGAAGAAAAGTTAAAAGCGTAAATACAGTTTATATGCCTTCTCACGCAAAGAGAATGGGATATAAATTCGGCAGAACAGACAGTTCTAAAAAAGCAATCGTAACCATAGAAGGTGATCCGATTGAAATCATGACTGCCGTATAAGCAGTCAAAAGGGGCGAAAAGGCATAAGTCCCTTCAGTAGTACAAAGCCAAATTAAGGAGAAATAAAATGGCAACTAGAAAAATTAACCCTACTTCTCCCGGACAAAGAGGAATGGTAAAGAGTGATTACAGTGAAATCACTACAATGACCCCCGAAAAGTCCTTGTTGAAAAAGGTAAAGAAAACAGCAGGAAGAAATAATACAGGTAGAATTACTTGTCGTCACAAAGGCGGCGGTGTAAAAAGACAATACCGTGTAATAGATTTCAAACGTGAAAAATTCGGCGTACCTGCAGTAGTTAAAACTGTTGAATACGACCCGAACAGAAATGTAAGAATTTCATTAGTGTTCTATGCTGATGGTGAAAAGAGATATATCTTAACTCCGGAAGGATTGAACGTTGGTGATACAATTGTAAGCGGTCCTGAAGCTCCTGTTCAAACAGGTAACGCATTACCGCTTGAATTAATTCCGTTAGGTACTATGGTTCATAACGTTGAACTTAACCCCGGTCGAGGCGGAGTTATGGTCAGAGCAGCAGGTAATGCAGCTCAAGTTATGGCTAAAGAAGGTAATTATGTTACAATCAAACTTCCTTCTTCAGAAATGAGAATGGTAAGAAAAGAATGTATGGCAACAATTGGTGTTCTTGGCAACTCTGAATTCAAAAACTTATCAATCGGTAAGGCAGGCAGAACTCGTTATATGGGCATCAGACCTACAGTTCGTGGTGTAACAATGAATCCTTGCGATCACCCTCACGGTGGTGGTGAAGGTAAAACCGGTCC
>JAFXXK010000013.1 GCA_017542305.1 bacterium | reverse complement strand
GTCAGACCTAAAAATCTGGCTTGAGATGCTGCCATACCCATGGTAACTGTCCCTTTCGTTTAATTTCCGTACTATCTTCTACGGCATTTTTCTTTAAAACTTTAGGGATTTTATTCGTTTTGTTACAATTTTGTTACAAAAAAACGCAGGTATTAAACCTGCGCTTTTTCAAATATGATTTCATCATCCTTAACATCAATTTTCAGCTTGTCACCACGCATAAATTTCTGTTTCAGGATTTCTTTTGACAGAGGGTTTTCAACCATTTGACGAATTATACGTTTCAGCGGTCTTGCACCGTAAACAGGATTAAATCCTCTCGTTGCCAGCAAATCTTTTGCATCATCGGTGATTTCCAATTCGATTTCCTGATCACTGAGCAGACGTCTTAAGTAATCCATCTGAATATCAACAATTGATGACAACTGAGCCAATGTAAGAGCTTTGAAGAATATCGTTTCATCAATTCTGTTCAAAAATTCAGGTTTAAAACGGGTTCTCAAAACTTCAAGGACTTTGTCTTTTGTATCCTCAAAATTCGTAGCGGCTTCCAGCGATTTCAGAGAATCTTCAAGGATTATATCGCTGCCGATATTTGAAGTCATGATTATTAAAGTGTTTTTAAAATCAACTGTTCTGCCTTTAGAATCCGTCAAACGACCATCATCAAATATCTGAAGCATGATATTAAATACGTCCGGATGAGCTTTTTCAATTTCATCGAATAATACGACAGAATATGGTTTTCTTCTGACAGCCTCAGTCAACTGCCCGCCCTCATCATAACCGACATATCCCGGAGGCGCACCTACCAAACGTGAAACGGTATGTTTTTCCATATATTCTGACATATCAATTCTGATAAGTGCATCTTCATCATTGAACATAAATTCAGCCAGCGACTTTGCAAGTTCTGTTTTACCAACACCCGTAGGACCAAGAAATAAGAATGTACCTATCGGACGTTTCGGATCCTTTAAGCCTGATCTTGCACGGCGAATAGCATCTGATACCGTTTCTACGGCTTCATCCTGACCTACAAGCCGCTTATGCAAAATTTCTTCCATATTCAATAATTTTTGTTTTTCGCTTGCAACAAGTTTTGCAACAGGAATACCTGTCCATTTGCTTACAACATTTGCAATATCTTCATCGTCAATTTCTTCTTTCAAAAGTCTGTTATCACTTTTTTCCTGAGTCTGAGCAGCTTTCAGCTGTTTCTGCAAGTCGAGAAGTTTACCGTATTTGAGTTCTGCCGCAGTCTGCAAATCAGTATTACGTTCGGCTTCTTCAATTTGTCTTTGAACTTCCTGAATTTGTTCTTTTATGCCTGCTTCACCCGTAATTGAAGCTTTTTCAGCTTCCCATTGAACTCTTAAAGTTGAGATTTTTTCTTCCAACTCATTAATTTGCTTTGTTAAATCATCAATTTTGGTCAACGATTCTTCGGAAGTTTCTTTTTTCAAGGCTTCACGTTCGATTTCAAGCTGAATTTTTTGACGCATTAACGTATCAATTTCCTCAGGCATAGAATCGATTTCTATACGAAGTGATGACGCAGCTTCATCAATAAGGTCAATCGCCTTATCCGGTAAAAATCTGTCCGTAATATATCTGTCGGAAAGTTTTGCAGCCTGAATAAGTGCGCTATCCAAAATCCTTATACCATGGTGAACTTCGTATTTTTCTTTTAATCCTCTTAAAATACTTATAGTATCTTCAACTGAAGGTTCACCGACCATAACAGGCTGAAATCTTCTTTCTAAAGCCGGATCTTTTTCGATATATTTTCTGTACTCATTGATAGTTGTAGCACCGATGGTTCTTAAAACCCCTCTTGCAAGCATCGGTTTTAAGAGGTTACCCGCATCCATTGAACCCTCTGTAGCACCGGCACCGACTACTGTATGTAATTCATCAATAAACATGACTATAGATCCGTTTGATTCTTCAACTTCTTTTAAAACAGCCTTCAGACGTTCTTCAAATTCACCTCTGAATTTTGCACCCGCAACCAATGCACCTAAGTCTAATGCAACAAGTTTAACCTCTTTTAAACTTTCAGGAACATCGCCTCTGACGATACGTTGAGCTAAACCCTCAACTATAGCGGTTTTACCGACACCAGGTTCACCGATAAGAACAGGATTATTTTTTGTACGTCTGTTCAAAACCTGAATAATACGGCGGACTTCTTCATCTCTGCCGATTACAGGGTCTAATTTTCCCTTTCTTGCCCGCTCTGTTAAATCAGTCGAATATTTCTCCAACGCTTTCATATTTTCTTCTGCATTTTTATTATCCACTTTTTTGTTACCTCGTACTTTCTTCATAGCATTCAAAACAGAGTTTGATGTTACGTTAAAATCTTTCAATAAATTTTTTATGCCGGAATTTTCGAGTAAAGTCATTGCTAACAGTATCATTTCGATACCAACATAATCATCTTTGAGCTTTTCTGACTCGCCTACTGCTAAATCCAATAATCTGTAGGTATCCGTTGCCAAAAACAGCTGCTGCGGATTTGGCGGAGTGGAAACCGTCGGAAAAGCATCAACAGCCGCAACCACTTTATTGATAAATGACTGATTCAGCAATTTTAATTCCGTCAGATAATCTTTTATTATTCCGTTATCCTTAATCATTGCAAGCATTATATGCTCCGGCTGCAACTCCGAATTCCTATGTTCGCTCATAATTGCGCTTGCTGAAGCTATAATTTCCTGCGAATAATTAGTAAATTTGTTAAAATCTGCCATAAAAATCAACTCCATTCAAATAATTTTGTCATAACCGACATTATTATTTTAACGTTTTTTTTTAAGAAGTCATGATAAATTAATCTTTAATTAATATTTAACGGGTAAATTATCGCAGCCCCTTTTTCTTAAGACCAAGTTCAACTATGAAGTTAATCCAATCCTGCGGCAGTCTTGATACCAATTCCGCAAACACAGCATCAAGACCTACAGTATAAGAAGATTTTGGATTATCCAAGTTTGCAATATCGGTAATTAAATTTACAACTTTAGAAACAGGAAGTCCGTGAACGGAATTTTTCATGGCATTTTTTGCCATAAACTTCATTTCTTTTTCATAAGCTTTATCATTTTTTATACAATCCTGATTAATTGCAACCGATTTTTCCCAAAGCGGAGTTGCAATAACTCCGGGTTTTACCGAAACTACTTTGAATTTATGGTTAGTCTCAATTTCTAAGGAATTAAAAAGTATATCCAAAGCTCTCTTTGATGCACAATACGGAGCAACAAACGGGAAAATGCCGAAACTTGCCATAGAACTTATATTTATGACTTTGCTGCCATTAAGCAGATCAGCAAGTTTTTGTGTAAATCGTAAATGCGAAAAAGTATTCACATCAAACTGTTTTTTCAGCTTGTCTAAAGACATATTCTCCATTGCACCTGCCATCACACATCCTGCAGCATTAATTAAAATATCAACATGCTTAACTTCACGTTTTATATAAACTGCAGCACCGTCTATTATAGAAGACTTTTCCATATCGATAAAAAACGGTATGACATTAGACGAAATTTTCTTCAAATCACGTTCATAATCAGGATTACGATAACCTGCATACACAATGTAATCATTGTCAGCAAAACTCTCAGCTAACGCTCTGCCTATTCCGGATGTAGCCCCTGTAATTACAATGACCTTCTTCATCCGAAACACACTCACTAATCTACGTATGAACCGAATAACGGTAAGTACAATGCTAATGCCAATGTTAATACGATAGAACCGATTACGATTAACATCAAAGGTTCAATCATCTTAGTCATTGTATCAACGATATCATCAAGTTTTTTATCAATATATTTTGTTGCCTGATATAACATGTCGCCCAAACGACCTGATTGTTCACCTGTTGCAATCATAAATAATATCATCTTCGGCACAGATTCAGTAGCACGCAATGCAACAGAAAGGTGCTGACCTTGTTGTACCAATGTTGTAGCTTTTTCAATTTTTTCTTTTAATGTATAGTTTGTAAGTGTTAAATTTGCAAGATATAAACATTCAACAATCGGAACACCCGCATCATACGCAACCTGCATAACCGCAATGAAGTTTGCAAAATTTGAAAACTGCATCAAATCTTTTAACAAAGGAATATCTAATGAAGTTTTATCAATAACTCTACGGCTTGGTTCCCATTTGAATAAATACATAATACCCGCAACTATAGAACCTAATAACAACGGTACCAAATACCAGAATTTTTTAAGTTTTAAACCTATATCCATTAAGAATGCAGTAATCCAAGGTAAATCTTTACCCATTTGATCGAACATGTCTTTGAATACAGGGAATACAAACATCAACATGACAAGGACAATAATAACCGCCAAGACGATTACGAACATCGGATACATTAATGTACCGATAACCTTACTTCTGATTGCCGCTTGCTTACCAAGTATTTCCAACAAACGTTCCAGAGTTTTTTCCAATTCACCGGAATCTTCACCGGCTTTACAAAGACCTATATAAATCTGACCAAATTGTTCAGGATACTTTGCCAAAGTATCGGCAAAAGTTGAACCTGCCATAATCTGAGTTCTTAATTCTTTAGCAACAAGTCGCAATTTTAATTTAGCCGCATCCTGCTCAATAAACAGTAAGGATTCAATCATCGGAATACCTGATGCTGCAAGGATTTGCAAAGTAGAAGTAAATTCAATCTTGTCAGTTAAGCCTAATGCCTTCATCTGACCGGATTTTGCACCGGCAGCAGCAGCATCCTTAGCAGAAGCGCCAAAGCGTTCTTCATATATCTTTGTAGGCATAAAGCCAAGCTTTCGGACGTTGTCCTTCGCCTCTTGGACGTCTTCCGCCTCAACTTTACCTTTTACAATTTCTTTACCGTCTTTTAATGCTTCATAATTATAAATTGCCATATTCTAACTTTGTCCTATTCGTTTACAATACCGAGTACACGCACAAATTCCTCGATAGTAGTTTTACCTGCAAGTATATGTCCCATACATGACTGATTAAGCGTATGCATACCCTGCTTAACAGCCAATTCTTCAATTTCAATATCATGAGCCCCAGTTGCAATAAGCTTTTTGATACCTTTTGTAATAGCCATGATTTCATATACACCCAAACGACCTTTATAACCTGAGAAATTACATTTAGTACATCCTTTAGATCTGTATATCGGAGTTTTGGTTAAACGTTCGATTTCTTCGGGATCCGCTGATATCATAGAAGCTTCTTCTTTGGTCGGATAATATTCTTCCTTACAATCATCACAAAGTTTTCTTACAAGTCTCTGTGCAATGACACCGGATAAGGTTGAAGCAACCAGATAATCTTTAGCACCCATTTCAACCATACGGGTAACGGTAGCTGCCGCGGAGTTCGTGTGGACTGTACTCAGTACAAGGTGACCTGTTAACGCAGCTGAAATTGCGATTTCAAGAGTTTCATAGTCACGAATTTCACCGACCAGGATAATATCAGGGTCCTGACGTAAGATAGCTCTCATACATGATGCAAACGTGATACCTGCCTTTGCATTGATTTGAGACTGGTTAATACCCTCAAGCTTAATTTCTATCGGGTCTTCAATTGTTGTAATGTTAACATCTTCATTGTTCAAACTCTTTAATACAGAGTATAATGTTGTTGTTTTACCTGAACCGGTAGGACCTGATGTAAGGATAATACCGTTCGGACAAGATACCATGTTTTTGATTTTTGCAATATCTTCATCCGTACCACCTACCAAACTTATATTTTTATCGGCAGCATTCAAAGAAACAGCAGGTGCCAATACACGGATACAGACCTTTTCTTTTCCTGCAACCGGCAATGTGTTGATACGGAAGTCGTATGACTGATTTTTGTATTTGATCGAGAACGTACCATCCTGAGGACGTCTGTGTTCAGCAATGTTCATTCTTGATAATACTTTGAAACGGGAAATTACGGAAGTTTCAACCTTGCTCGGGATATCCAGAACTTTTGATAACATACCATCTTTTCTGTAACGAACAATATACCCTTGTAATCTCGGTTCAATATGAATATCTGATACATGAGTATCAATTGCCGTCGTAATTATCTGATTAACGAATTTAGCAATAGAACCGCTTGAATCCTGCAATTCGTTATCAACCTGCTGCCATAAAGATTCTTCAACCTCCAGAGCTGCAGTTTCATCTTCAATATCTTTGATAATTTTCTGAGTTTCTTTCTTGTGCTCAGAAAAGAATGTATCCATACAGTTCATGAACTCATAGTGAGTCATCAATAACTGCTTAGGATTCTGACCGGTTAAATAAATAATTTCCTTTAATACATCCTGTTTCAGAGGAGAAACAACACCTAACATAAGTGTCTTACCGTCTGAGGAAATAGGAACAACTTTATTATTTCTGATGAAATCCTCAGGCAATATATTGATAAATGATGCCTGTTTTGCCAACTGATCAGCAGTAACAACATCATAACCGGTTTGATTATGTAAAACTTCTTTCAATTGCTCTAAAGTGATAAAACCTAACTTAAAGAGCATTGAACCTACAGGAACTTTTTGTCTTTTACTTTCCGCTAAAGCCTGTAATAACTGGACATCAGTAATATATCCCTTGTCAATGAACAACTCACCCATTCTCGAGTGAGATTGTCCCATAATACCCTGACTTATTGAAGGGCCCTGAAAAGCTGCCTGAATATCACTATCTGTTGTTAGTCTGGGACCCGCAACAGGAGGAGCAGGAGTTGCCGGAGCTGCCGGAGATTCCGGAGCTTCAGGAGAAGCTGACTGCAAACTTGAAATTAATTCATCTAAATCATTATCAGGTACCTGAATAAATTTTATGGGGTATTGAAATGTTTGTCTTAATTTTTCGTTAATAGTATCTTTATCAGAGGTTGAACAAATTGCAACAAACAGAAAACGGTCCTTAACGCTGATTGGAACAAACTTATGTTGTTCCATCAGCGCTTTTTCGACCTGATTCAATATTTGTTTATTTATACTATTCTTTAATCTGTTTTGTAATTCATTCATTGTTTTTTATTGATAAAAATTTAACTGTTTACTGTAAGTGAAACTTACAATGTAGCTGTTGGCTCATCTGAATCTGTCACAATCTTCGGAGTAATTAATATAATTAACTCACGTTTTTCTTTCTGTACAACAGAACTTCTGAAGAAAGTACCAAGTCCCGGAATATCACCGAAGAAAGGAACTTTACTTGTATTCTTAACTTCAGATTCTCTCATCAAACCACCGATAACTAAAGTTTCTTCATCTTTTAATCTTATATTCTTCAGATCAAGATTGTTTCTTGCCAACAGTGTTGCACCTAACTCAGTTTCACCGGTTTGACCGATATATGTTTCTTTTTCTTTGATTGTTGAATATTCAGGTTTAACATTCAAATATACATAACCGTCAGGTGAAATAAACGGTGTTACAGCAATCTTTAAGCCTAAATCATCACCGATTTCGTAAGTTCTCTGAACTGTATTATTTGCAGTTACACCAACAGAACTCTGAATAAATTCGGATTTTACTGATTTTACATAGTCTTCAGATAAGTCAATCACTGATTCCTGACCGTTTGTAGCCAACACTCTCGGATTTGAAATTGTTCTGCCTTTGCCGTTCTTCATAATGATTTTTAAAGTATATAACAACTGAGGAGTTGCTGTAGAAAGAACAGGTCTGTGACCACCGAATTTATAGGTAAATCCGACCGGAGAACTTGTTGTACCGCCTGATGGGTCACCATCATAATTGAAGTTGAAGTGTTTGCTTAAGAATGTCCATTCGTTGTCAAATTCTCTTGTACCGCTTTCGTTCAATTCGACAATTGAAAATTCGATATAAGCCTGAGGCTGACGTTTGTCATACTTAGCAATATATTCTCTGATCATGTCAATCTGCTGAGGAGTTGCACCGGTAACGTTTACTGTACCTAATTGAGTAAAGTATGCAACTGATAAACCATAAAGGCTATCCATTGATACAAGTTCCTGAGAATCTTCACCTGAAGAACTTTCACTCTTATTTACAATAGCAGAACTACATGCAAGAACACCTGAACCGAGTTCGATACCTGAATCCGAATCTGCTGCAGCACCTGTAATAACACCATCTAATGCTTCAGAAGTGTACATATCATTTAATGAAGATATCGGAGCTGCACCGCCGCTGCTATCGCCGGAAGCTGCAAAACCTGTACCTAACAGTAAGAATCCGCAAATCATTTCAGCCATCTGTTTTGGCGTTGTATGGTTAACTTTGAAAGATGTTACCGTAGGTTTTTTATCTAATTGTGCAACTACATTTCTTGCAATTTTAACATCATTATCGCTACCGAAAATAATTATTTCATTTGCAGCAGGATTAGTTGATGCTATATAAGAATTTGACAAACCCGGCTTACCCATACCGTAAATATTTACATTGAGGAAATGTGCCAACTGACCTGCAGCGACATATTTAACCGGAATAATTGCCATTTCCTGTTTGCCAATGCTTGAAATGTCAGTAGCGTTTGCGATAATTAACGTATTGTCTTTCGTTATATAGGTTAATTTTTGTGACGCCATAACCATGTCAAAAGCAGAGTTTAGAGGGATGTTAACTAAATCCATAGTTACCTGACCCTTTACATCACCTTTGAAGATGATGTTCATTCCTGCCTTGTCTGCAAACATTCTTAAAACCTGTTTAATATCAGAATCACGCAAACTCAATGTTATCGGTTGAGATTTGCCTGTAATTCCTCTTTGCGTATCCAAAGAAACCACTGAAGGTTGAGAACCTCTGATTTCCGGCATATAATCCATGCCATACGCAAGTAAATCTTCATTAGCCGTAAGTGCTAAAGATGATACCGGTGTTGTTAATGCAAATGATAACAACATCGCTGTACTCATAAATTTTTTCAACGTATCTTTCATTCTTGCTCCTGCTTATCTTCTTTATTAATTATTACCTTATTTTCTGCCGCCGAATTTACTTGATAAATTTGCGACCTGATTATAGTTTATGCCGTCTTTTGCGTCCTCGACCACTTGCCCTACGCCGGCTTTATATATATTTGAACCAACCTGGACCGTTACAACGGACTTATCTATCGCCAAGACTTTATAGCCGTTAATAACATCTCCCGATCTTACGAGATAATCCAATCCTGCAATATTTAAAATAGCTGACGGACTTGATTTATCGTACATGATACCCGAAACTTTTGTTGATGCAACTTTGCGTGCTCCCATATCCGGTTCCGGATTTTCTAAAGGCGGAAGTACGTCATATTGCAAACGTTCTTGCGGAACATTAAGCTGTCCTGCATACGCAACTTCTCCCGGTGGTAAAAACGGATTAGCTCTACCTAAATTCTCAACAGAAACCGAAACCATTTTATCCATTTCGGAATCTTGCGGAATTGCTACACTTGTATTTGAATCCCCAGTCTCATCATCAATTGATATAGTCTGACCATCAGACGGAAGGTCTGATACTTCTTCTGAACCGTTACCTCCTCCGGAAGTACAGCCTGAAAGATTCAAAGCTAATACCAAGGCAAAAACAACTGTGCAACAAGTTGCCCAAAATTTCTTTTTCATAAGCATTCCTGTCATATTTTCGATATTTTTCTTTAAACCCATGTTCTCTCTCATATTATAATTTTGTATCTACTACAAACTGATTATATTAGATTTTAAAAAATATTGTATCAATCTTTTAATGTATTTTATTGAAAAATATTTTCAAAATCTCATACTACTTTTATCTAAGTTTATCATACATAATATAATTTGGCAAAAACAAAACGAATTGTTAAGAACTCGTAACTAAAATATATTTATCTTACTTTCCTATATAACTTTATTTATGCAATACAAGCATTAAACACTATAAATTAACAGAATCTTTATCAAAATTGTTTGTTATAGCATGTATATATTCTAAAATACTTGCGAAATATTCCAATTCAATATTACCGTCGAGAACTATATCTGCCTGATTTCTGAAAGGTTTTACATATTTATCGCCGGCTTCTATCAGATAATTCCAATGTTTTAAAGCATTTTCTTCATCCTGATTTCGTTCTTTACAAGCTCTGGTTACAAATCTTTCTTTACGGACATCATTAGCCGTTTCCACATATATTTTTATATCAAATACATCCTGAACAGTTTCATACATCGTAGCTATACCTTCAACAACAATAAACTTGTTGGAAAATATATCCTGAGAATGCGGAACTGAAATACCTGTACCATTCGGCAAATACATAGGAGCTTTAATATCAATCCCCTGCGAAAGACTTATCAAATCTTCTTTCAATATATCCAGTTGGAAATTAGACGGAGCATCAAGGTCATAACCTGCATCACGCAGATTATCAAAACCGCCGTATTCTTTAATTTCTTTTGATATATCATTAAAATAATTATCCGTACTCAATACCGATACCGGCAGATTAAATTGTTCTATAGTTTTTTTGATTTCTCTGCATATAGTAGATTTACCTGATGCCGATTCACCTGTAATACCTATTAATATACGTTTTGAAGGATTATCAATTAAACGTCTTGAAAATCTGCTTACAAAATTAGGGTTAACATCTTTAAATAAGGGGGTTGAACATTTTTGATCATAAGTTAAAATCTGATGGAATTTTGAATGTAAATAAAATGCCAACAATTCCCTTCCGCTTTTTAAATTAAAATCCGGTTTCAGAATTTTATCTGATGAATTTAATTCTTTTTCTATTAATGATTTCATATTTCTGCTTTCTGCACAATATTTATATAAATAAAGTGATGATTAAAATAATACATCAGAAAAAAAAAAATTGCTATCTGCAGAAACTTTTCATCATATTTTTAATAATACTTAATATTTATATATATTGGGTTATTAATAGTAATTATTTATATTTATAATATTCTCAGAGGCAAAATAACATGCAGATTTTTTCACCAAACATGCTAAAAACTTTTGATGAATGTCAAAAGAAATATGAATTAAGGTACATTCAAAAGCTCAACGTACCTCAGCCTGCCAATGTTTTTGAAAAAGGTAAAAAAATCCATGCTCTGGCTCACTATTATTTACGGGGAGATAACATAGAAAAGTTTTTACCTACTCTGACGGAAGAAGAAAATAATATCTGGCAAAAACTTTTAAACAACGAATACTTCCAAAAGCAATATGTGAATTCAGAATACAATTTAACAGCCCGTATCAGTGATTTTTGGATAGGCGGGCGTCTTGATGCTTTTATGAAATCCGGCAGCAATTACTACATACTTGACTACAAAACGGGTGCAGTACCTAAAAGTCCCGAAGAAGATTATCAAACTATGATATACCTTACCTGTGCAGACGAAATTCTCTCCAAAGGCTGGGGAACAAATTTTAAACTTGAATTTATATATATAGATTTAAAAAATAACTTGAATCATATAATTAAATATGATGAAACAAAAAAACAAACTTATTCAGAAAAAATCACACAAACCTGCTCAAAAATAACAACAGCTAAGACTTTTGAAAAAAATCTTAACTGCTGTAAATTTTGTGAATATAATAAACTTTGTTTTTAGTTTTTTATCTGAAAAATATTTTGCTCAGGGTATTTCCCAAACCTGTTGCAATATTAACTCTTACAGATTTCTTAGATAAATAATTCATTTCAGAACCTTCGGGAGAATATACAAAGGCTTTAATAACTGCCTCTGAACGCTCTTTTTCCGTAGCATACTCAGCTCTGAACTTAGATAACTCTCCGTGGTCAAAAAATTTGCCGCCACAGGAATAGCATTCATCAATGATAATGTTATTGTTAACACTTGTTGAATTTTTTACCATCTTTGCACCACAGGCAGGACAAATTCTGTCTGCATCTTCATCAACCTGAACATTGCTGAAATCTTTATTTTCAATCTCCTGAATAAATTCATCCAAATGTTCATGCTGCTCATCCATCTTTTTCAATTCTCTGTTATCAAAATATATTCCACCGCAACCGTCAGCACAAATATCAAGACTTATACCGATTTCGGATATGAATATTTTCTTCATTTCCTTGCCGCATGCCGGACAAATTAATGTTTTATAGGAATCTGCCATAACCAAATACCTCCATATTTACGGACACATATTAGCATATTTTTCGGATAATTGTCAATATTAATTAGTGAAAAACAGCTTCTATAGCCGAAATCATGCCATTTTCATCCGCAATATTTTTACCTGCAATATCGAATGCCGTACCATGACCGGGAGATGTTCGGATTATCGGCAATCCGATAGTCATATTGACAGTTTTATCGCCTGCAACTGTTTTTATCGGGATTAGTCCCTGGTCATGATATGCCGCAATATAACAATCATAGGGAGGTTTAACTCCGTCATTATATGCTTTTCCTGCTTTTACAAACAAAGTATCTGACGGCAGCGGGTCAGTCACTGAAATACCGGCTTTTCTTAATTCCAAAACCGCAGGCTGCATAATTTCCTGTTCTTCATTTCCAAGGATACCGTTTTCGCCCGCATGCGGATTTAAACTGCACAGAGCAAAATTCGGATTATCTATTTTAAAATTATTCTTAAAAAACAAGTTTAAGTCAGTAATTTTTTTTACAATTAAATCTTTCGTCAGCCGAACCTCTTTCAGCGCACAGTGTCTTGTTAAAAGTAATACCCTGAAATCTCCGGCAACAAAAAGCATTTCAGCATGGTCATTTTCCCCTGCCAAAAAGTGCTGTAGAACCTCAGTTTGCCCGTTATATATATGTCCTGCAAGATGCATCGCATTCTTAGCAACAGGTGCGGTAACCATAGCTTTAGGTCTGATTTCGCATGCTTTTTTTAAACTTTGAAAAGAAAATTCACCTGCCGCCGCAGTAACTTTTCCCGCCTCAATATTTTCCTTATAAGGTATTTCAATTATCTCGTAATCTCTGTCTGATTTACCGTAAAAATCTAAAATTTTCCTATTAGAAATCAGCACAAATTTTTCAGGACTGCACTTCATGCGATTAAGAGCCTTTATAGTAATTTCAGCCCCTATACCGTTCGGATCTCCGGTTGTAATTGCTATTTTATCAGAATAATTACTCATGTCTTTCAAAATAATTTAAAATTTCAATTAACGTATTAGTTCCGCCCAAATTTCCGGATTTGGTAACAATCCACTGAGCATTATGATCCATACTTAACGCTATAGCCGGTGCAACCTCATCCATAAGCTGCAACTGCGTCGCACCTATAGCACTGCAGCATTTATAAGATGTTTCTCCGCCTAACAATATTAATATGACTTCTTTCTTTTCTATAACCCTTTTAGTAAGTTCGGCAAGAAAATCCGTTATCAACATTGCTAATTTATCTCTTGTAAGCTCGGCATTCTGCGAAGCATCGGAAAAACCGTCAAAATTTTTAACAACGGCAGATGTATGAATAACAACAATATTACTCTGTCCCAGATTATTTAAAACTCTGCTAACCAAATCATCGGTAACTCCGCCTAAAATAGTTTCCGTATCAAGATTTATACAGATACTGTATTCATCAAAATCTATGGACTGTTCAAACATTCTTATCTGAGCTTCGGTAATTTCTGTTGCACTACCCGATACAACAAGCTTAGGCAATCCCGGAATTGTTTGATTTACATGTTCTCTTTTGAAATCAGCATACCACATATCACTTAAAATACTTGCGGTAGCAGCAGTTCCTGCAGGTAAAATTTTGTAATCAGACTTATTCATAGCAAGTAAAACCTGCTCAATATCCGTAGTCGATACGGCATCAACCACAATAAGCTTCTTTCCGGAAGCTATCAGCTCATTAAGTGTCTTTATAATAGGAGCAGCTCCCTTCATAACATCTCTGAGATTAAGTGATGCAACAAGATTGGAATATTCGGCACCCAGCTGATTTACAAACATTGTTGGCAGATGCGACTCACAAATCGGAGAAAACGGATCTCTTGCCATTTCAGTTCTTTCAATAGGTGTACCTCTTAAAAGATGGTATCCGCCGACAGTAACTCTGCCTTCAGCAGGAAATGCGGGAATTATAACTGCAGCATCCCAGTCGAGAACTTCCAGCATACCTATAATTTCAACAGCTATATTTCCTCTGACGGTTGAATCTATCTTTTTAAAATAATAGTCCGGATTAAACTTTTCCGACATCGTCTGAGTTAAATATTTAACTCTTTCATAAGCATCTTTGGGCGGAATATTTCTCGATTCGGTTGAAATCGCCCAGGTTTGCGTACCTTTTACATTATTGAGATTGTCAACATCATCACTCAAAAGTATCTGAGTACCTGCACCATGCAAATGGAACTGCAAAGCCGAATCATTTGCCCCCGTAAGGTCATCGGCAATTATACATGTTACACCCGAACTTATAATCATACTACATTTCTTCCACTATATCTCGCTTAGAACCAAGAAGTCTTATACTGTTTGCAATAATAATAAATCTCTCTCTGTCGCTGCCTGTAGCTTTATCTGTCCATTTGTCCTGCTGGATACGACCGTCAATTGCAACCTGAACACCTTTTTTTACATATTCACTTGCAAATTCTGCCTGTTTATCCCAAACATCAATATTAAACCAATCAGCAACTTCTGACTTGGTTTTTGAATCCCATCTGTTTACCGCTACAGAAAAATTAGCCTTTGATTTACCTGATTCGAAATATCTTATTTCAGCATCTCTGCCTACGCGTCCAACAATAACTACAGTATTCATTTATACCTCTTTCTCTATAATATTTTATTTTATATTACAATAAAAACAAGTAAGATATTAATATGTATTAACAAAAGTTAAGATTTTGAGGATGATTTTGCAGCTTTTCTTTCCTGTTTTTCCATCAGTTTAAGCAGCTCTTTATATGCACTTCCCCACTCAGCCATAGAATCCAAAACCATGGCAAGGCTGTATCCCAAATCCGTAAGAGTATATTCAACTCTTGGCGGCATTTCTTTAAACACTACACGTTTTAAAAGCCCCTTTTCTTCCATATCCCTAAGATTTGCAGTCAGAACTTTTTGAGTAATAGCTCCGACTGAACCTTTTATTTCCCCGAACCTTTTGGTTCCGGTAAGCAGCTCTTTTATAATGAGCGGCTTCCATCTGGTATTTAGCATAGAAAGTGTAATCTCAACAGGATTTGAGGGTAGATTTTTTGCGTTCATATTAGCTCAACTGATCCGATATTATTTTATGAGCAAGTCCTGCGAAGAAACCTATTACAGCACCAACTGTAACGAAAGCAATTGTCGGACGTTTCAGTTCTTTAATAGCTGTATTTTGTCCTTTGACGTATGCTTTTCTGTATTTTCTTGCAACTTCGTTTACTTGCAGAATGAGATTCTTCAACTCATTCATATCTTTTTCACCTAAGTTTGTAGCACTAAGTGATTTGAATTTCCATGCAGGTTTACCCGAATCAGAAAATCTTTGGACAACCGGTTCTTTTGCATCTACCATTTTTATAAATGCATCCTGTGCCGGCGTTTTATTTTCGATATTCCGGATTTCTTCTATAGCAATACCTTTTGCCTGTTTTGTCTGCAAAAGATTATATCTGGTAAAATCTTTAAGATTTTTATCTACTTCTTGCTCCGTAAGCGGCAGCATATATTTCGACGCATACCCTAATACCGCACCTCCGGCAACCCCTCTTGAGATTGAACCGAATACTGAATACGGACTTTCTGTTTGTGTGTTACTGATTGAATTTACTCTTGCCATAGTTAATAAACCTTTACTTAACTAACATCCTTCTGAATATGTCCACATACACTTATGTATTAAGGTTTGGTTAGAAACCTTAATGAAATTATATGTAGGTGAATTTGCACTTAAATATTTTAAATAATTAACACTAAACCTTAATTACATAAAACTGAGTAATCAAATCCATTTGGGATTATATCACAAAATTATTTTTTTGTCAACACCTTTATTAAATTCAATAATAACATTACGGAAACAATAACCGCAATTGCTACAAAATAAGCCCTGATAGTGTTTTCACCCAGGAACAGTGTCGCAAAAGCTCCTGCAACAATTGCAACGGATGTTAGAATACCGACAGTTTTTTTCTGAGAAAATCCGGCATGGAGTAATTTATGATGAATATGTTCCGCATCCGCAACAAACGGAGACTGTCCTTTAAAAATTCTTCTGAGACTTGAGTATGTAATATCAAAAATAGGTACAGCCAGCACCAAAAATGGCAGTAAAATAGCCAAAGTTGCGGCTTTCATAACCCCGGTAATCGAAATTGTTGCGAGTAAAAACCCTGAGAATAATGCACCGCTGTCACCCATAAAGATTTTTGCGGGATTAAAATTGTAAGTTAAAAATGCAAGCATAGAACCCGCAAGTATAAAACCTATTAACGCAATAATCGGATTAGGCGGAGTCATAGCCAGTGCTATTATAGCAAGTGTAATCGAGTTTATCGTTGTAACCGAACCGGCTAAACCGTCTACCCCATCGATAAAGTTCAGGGCATTACTGATACCTACAATCCACAATACCGTGATAGGATAAGACCAAAAACCCAAATCAATCCCGCCCAATATCGGAATAGAATTAATCTGAATACCGAGCAAATAAACTAAAGTCGCAATTGATAACTGAATTACAAGTTTAAACTTCGCCGGCAGATTATAAATATCATCAACAAATCCCAGTAAAAACATTAAAGAACTACCGAGAAGAATACCTGATAATAAGCTTCCTGCCGGATAATAACTCATAAACACAAGGCACAAAAATGTCAACATAGTACTTAACCAAATAGCAACCCCGCCGATACGGGATATGGGTTTACTATGAATTTTCCGTTCATTCGGAACATCAACAAGCCCTTCTCTCTGAGAATAGCTTATAACCATAGGCACTAGAAATACCCCGAAAATATAAGCTATAATCGTACCTATAACATGCGCATGCGTTAATTTTATAATCATTTTATTTTACTTACCTTTAGAAACTTTACAATATGATTATACACGCTGAAACAATTTTGTCATTTTTGTAAAGTTTTAGAAGATATTTATTGGTTTAGTAAAAATTTGTTTACATTTTTACTACGGCTGCTTTTGTTTTTGGTAGGATTGTTATGTTAATTATATACAGGTTTCCCTGTTACACTATAAACCGAAAGGATATTAAATGAAGAAGCTTTTAACCGCACTATTTACAATGTTATTTACCGTGCAAAGTGCCAATGCAATGAATATTGATGCATTTTTAGATAAGCACTTAACCCCAATCTCAAATTTTGTATCGGATATTATATTTTTCCCGATTACCATTGGCGGAACATCAATTCCGCTTGTAATATTATGGATAATATTCGGCGGAGTATTTTTTGCTTTTTACCTTAGGGGTATTGCAGTCTGGGGCTTACCGGAATCTTTCAGGATACTGAAAACTCCTGCTCAGAAAGGTACTGACGGCGGCGGAGAAGTTTCTCCCCTGCAGTCATTAATGACAGCTTTATCAGGCACAATAGGATTAGGAAGTATTGCCGGTGTTGCAATATCAATTTCTATCGGTGGTCCCGGAGCTGTTTTTTGGATGTTTATCGGGGCATTACTCGGTATGGCTTTAAAATTTGTTGAAGCCGCATTGGCAATCAAATACAGAAGATTTAACCTTGACGGCTCAATTTCCGGCGGACCTATGCACTATATGGCACACGGATTAACCAGAAAGAAAATGCGCTGGCTCGGGCAGCCGTTATCGGTAATTTTCGCAGTATTATGTATCGGCGCAGGACTTGCAGGCGGAAACATGATTCAGATTAACCAAACTGCACAACAAATCGTAAACGTTACAGGTGGTGCTGACGGATTTATGGGCGACAAGATGTGGCTGGTAGGTCTTATCACCGCAATAGTACTCGGTATAATCATTATTGGCGGAATTAAGCAAATTGCAAAAGTGGCGGAAAAAGTTATTCCGTTTATGTGTATATTATATGTTGTCGGCGGACTTTTTGTTATTGTTGTTAACTGGCAGCATCTCGGGCATGCAATTTCTACGATATGCCATGAGGCATTTCATCCGAGTGCCGCATACGGCGGATTTGTCGGAGTAATCATTGCAGGGTTAAGACGTTCTGTTCAAACCAATGAAGCAGGTACCGGTTCTGCACCTATTGCTTACGCTACTGCTCAAACAAAAGAACCTATTTCTCTCGGTTTTGTATCACTGACAGAACCGCTTTTCACAGGTTTAATTTGTTTGTTGACCGCAACTCTCATTATAATTACAAATTCTTATGTAGGAGTTGAAGGGGTAAACGGTATTCAGTTAACCTCAAATGCATTTGAAACGGTATTTAGCTGGTTCCCGTATGTATTGGCTGTTGTAGTCGTATTGTTTGCAGTTACAACAATTCTTTCATGGGCATACTATTCGTTAAAAGCCTGGAATTTCCTTGTTGGTGAAGGCAAACGCAGAACTTTAATTTTCCAATTTATATTTTTATCATTTACTGTTATAGGCTCGGTTATGAATGTAAGTTCGGTTATAAACCTTACTGATGCGATGATGATTGGAATGTCTATCCCAAATATTATTACTATGTATATTCTTGCACCTGAAATCAAAAAAGATTTGGCGGAATATTGCAGAAAACATCAGGTTGGTAAACTTATTAACAGAGATTGGTTAAAACCTGTAATAGCAGAGGAGAATAAATAATGGCAGATCAACAAATTATCGTAACGGTTCAGGGTATAGATAAAGTAGGTATTGTAGCTAAAGTGACTGCAGTACTTGCCCAATATGAAGTTAATATTGAAGATATTAAACAAACATTAATGCAGGGACATTTCGTTATGTTTATGCTCGGCAATATTGAAAAATCAAGCTTCCCATTTAAAGAGATTAAAGATGCTCTTCTTAAAGCAGGGGAAGAATTAGGCATGGAAATATGGGTTCAACGAAAAGAAATCGTTGACAATATGCATATCATTTAATTGAACCGATTAGTCTTTCTCAGGTTCCTCAACAATATGTTCAGATTTCTCTGTAGCAGGTACCGATTCTTCAACAATCATTGTACTTTCATTTGCCACAGTCGTTTCAGGCTCTAATAAACTTATGTACAGTATCTGGTTGGCAACTGAAGAATCTAAGTCAACGAATTTTGCTGCCGCTATCCTGTCATTTGTACGAACTATCTCAACCTGAGCTATAACATCAACATCCTCATATTTTAAGCCGATAGTTATTACATCGCCAACTTTTAAGGTGTTCTCATGACCTAAGAATATGCCGCTTCTTGATAAACTGTATATGCATTTTACGTTTGTCGGAGCTGTAAATTCTAACTGCGGAGTGTCTCCCGGATTAATAAATCCGGTAGTTCTTCTGTCAATTGATGGTGTCCAGGTTTCAATTTCTCTGCGTTGAGATAATGCTGCAAATTTTTGTTCTATTTTGTTGTCCCAAGCCGGATCTTCCGGATCCACTCCGGGGATTATTGGATGTCTATGAACATCATCACCCGGATTAGTGGTCGGATTGTCCGTGGTTGGATTATCCGTGGTCGGGTTATCCGTTGTTGGGTTATCTGTTGTCGGATTATCCGTAGTAGGATTGTCCGTGGTTGGATTATCTGTTGTAGGATTATCCGTAGTAGGATTATCCGTTGTTGGATTATCCGTGGTCGGGTTGTCCGTTGTCGGATTGTCTGTGGTCGGATTGTCCGTGGTTGGATTATCCGTGGTTGGATTATCCGTGGTTGGGTTATCTGTTGTAGGATTGTCCGTGGTTGGATTATCCGTTGTCGGATTGTCTGCGGTCGGGTTATCCGTTGTCGGGTTATCTGTTGTCGGATTATCCGTTGTCGGGTTATCCGTTGTTGGGTTATCTGTTGTCGGATTATCCGTAGTAGGATTGTCCGTGGTTGGATTATCTGTTGTAG
>JAFXXK010000012.1 GCA_017542305.1 bacterium | reverse complement strand
TTATATCGCTATAACCACTTAGACTCATTTTGTTTTTTGAACACTAACTTATTAGGTTCTGTCTTTCGAAATCATTTGCTTTGAATTAACAAGTATTGTTTTCGTCTATCTATTCTGTTTTCAATGTTCTGACATTTTTTCAAACTTACCCGACAGGCAACCTGCCAATTACAATCACCGTAATTCCTTAATGCTATTCTGCATCCCTGGGGCTAGTCCATCCAATTCGCATTTGCGAACTTTCTAATCATATTACTTCAAAAATTCTTGTCAAGTATCATGATTTTACTTTTTTAATATTTCTTAATATTGCTATTTAAATTTCAAAAAAGTGCTGTGCTTTATGCACAAGACTAATTCTATTTTAAAAAAAATCGAAAATCAACAGTCCTATACAATTTAATTCACATTTGTTTACATACATAAAACAGCTCCTCATATTATATATATAAGGAGCAGTCTTTAAAAATCAAATATAGAACTTTTTACTCCTCTTTAGGATAAATAAAATCCTGGTATTGCGTAACGATTTTCAAATCAGGATGCTTTTCATTCCATTGTCTTATTGCTTCGGCATCATAAGATTTTGAATTTGCCTTATCCTGAATTTGTTTATATTCTATGTACTCCGCAGGTGACAATTTTTTTTGAGCCTTAACATCATTTAGCTTAATTTGAGCATCCATATTTAACTTTGACAAATCAAAACTTTGGGAAGAGTTATTATTTGTTTGCATATGGTTTCTCGCAAATTGCAATAACGCTTGTTTTTGTTCCTCTGATATTTTTGCAGGTTTACCTGCCGTTTGGAATGAATTTGAACCTACTGTTACTCCGGCTTTTGTTGAAGGCGGAATTTCATTAAAGTGTACCATATTAATACTCCTTTCATAATATCTTTGATTTTAAATTAAATTTAAGACTTTTATACAATCCTCTGATAAATATTACATATATAAAAAAGATTTTCTCTATATAATAATTGCCCTATATCACAAAAATTTTAATATTTCGTTACACTAAAATCTTAATTTTTCGTTAAGGAAATTAAGATTTAAAAAAAACTATTATATAAATATATATATTGATAAATTAAACGTATCGCATGATATATATAAGAAAAGGAGAAAAGTTATGTTAAGACCAATCGGAGACAGAGTTGTTGTCAAAATTATTGAAGATACCGAACAAACTTCAGGCGGGATTTTTATTCCTGACAGTGCAAAGGAAAAACCTCAAAAGGGTGAAGTTGTTGCTATCGGTTTAGGAAAAATGAATGATAAAGGCGAAAGAGAACCGCTTGATGTTAAAGTAGGTGAAACAGTTCTTTACGCAAAATATGCAGGAACGGATGTTAAAACTGACGGAATTGAATATAAGATTTTGTCTGTAAAAGATGTTTTAGCAGTAATTGAATAGTAAATAGCAGTTAGGGAGAAATAGAAATGGCAAAGAAAATTGTATTTAACGAAGAAGCAAGAAAAGCTCTTCTTGCAGGAATAGATGCCGTAGCCGATGCCGTAAAAGTTACGCTCGGACCTAAAGGCAGAAATGTTATTTTAGAAAAGAAATTCGGCGCACCGCAAATTGTTAACGATGGTGTAACCATTGCAAAAGAAATTGAATTAAAAGACGGTTTGGAAAATGCAGGTGCACAATTATTGAAAGAAGTTTCTTCAAAAACTAATGATGTTGCCGGTGACGGTACTACAACCGCTTCTGTTTTAGCTCAGGCAATTGTTAGAGAAGGTTTGAAGAACTTAACCGCAGGGGCTAACCCAATGTCTATGAAACGCGGTATTGACAAAGCAGTTGATATTGCAGTTAAACAAGTTAAAGACATGTCAAAACCGGTTAACACTAAAGAAGAAATCGCTCAGGTTGCAGCAATTTCAGCAGGAAATAACAAAGAAATAGGTGAGTTAATCGCTGAAGCTATGGAAAAAGTTGGTGCAGAAGGTGTTATCACTGTTGAAGAATCAAAATCATTCGGAACTAACTTAAAAGTCGTTGAAGGTATGCAGTTCGACAAAGGTTATTTATCACCTTATTTCGTTACTGATGCAGAAAGAATGGAAGCCGTTTTAGAAGATGCTTACGTTCTTTGTGTTAACAAAAAAATCAACATTATTTCAGACTTGGTACCTGTTCTTGAGCAGGTTGCCCGTGATGGACGCTCATTATTGTTAATAGCAGAAGATGTTGAAGGCGAAGCTCTTGCAACATTAGTTGTTAACACTATGAGAAAAGTATTAAGAGCAGTTGCAGTTAAGGCTCCGGGATTTGGCGACAGAAGAAAAGCTATGTTGGAAGATATTGCAATCCTTACAGGCGGCGAAATGTTCACTGAAGAACTCGGCATCAAATTAGAAAACGTTACAACTCAAATGATGGGTAAAGCTAAACGTGTAACTGTTACTAAAGACGAAACAACTATCGTTGTAGGTGACGAAACCAAGACTGCCGTACAGGAAAGAGTTAAATTAATCAAACGTCAAATCGAAGCTTCTGACTCTGAATATGATAAAGAAAAACTTCAGGAACGTGTTGCAAAACTTTCAGGCGGTGTTGCAGTTATTGAAGTCGGTGCAGCTTCAGAAGTTGAATTAAAAGAAAGAAAGTTAAGAATTGAAGATGCTTTGAATGCAACACGTGCAGCAAATGAAGAAGGTATTGTTCCGGGCGGCGGCGTTGCTCTAATAAGGGTTCAACAAGAATTACAAAAACAGGTTGATACTTTGAATTTTGCATCAGATGACGAAAAAATCGGATTCAAGATTTTGACTTCCGCTCTTGATGTACCATTGAGAGCTATCGCTCACAATGCAGGTGCTAAAGCTGATGTCGTTGTTGATGCCGTTCTTTCTCACGAAGGCGCTTTCGGTTACGATGCTTTAGACGATAAATTTGTTGATATGTTCAAATCCGGTATCGTTGACCCTGCTAAGGTTACACGTTCTGCATTAATTAATGCAGCATCAGTCGGCTCTATGTTGTTAACAACAGAAGCTGCGGTTGTAGATATTCCGGAAGAAAAACCTGCAGCTCCTGCAATGCCCGGCATGGGTGGTATGGGCGGCATGATGTAGATGCCAGTCCTCTAAGGATTCAAATGAATAATAAATATGCTGATAAGGTGCGTTAACACGCACCTTATTTTTTACGAAGAATTTACAAACTTAATAAAAGATCATAATATTAATAAAGTTTTTAAAAATATATTCCGTATAAACACATGGAAGGTAAAACAGGAAGAAAATATGTCAAATCAATTACCACTTTCAAGTCTATCAAATTTTGACAGAATTATTGCAAGAAGCTGCATGAAAAACCCTAACGCAAAAGCTTTAACTGAAGAAGAAATAAGTTTGTTTTTAAAAAAGAAAGAGTCTATATGTATTAATATTGGTGATACGTTTCATAAAGAACAACCCGATGCCTTATATTACGAAAACCCTGCAGTAAAAAAATCAATTATTGATACAGAAGTAGCATCACTTAACGACAACAACAAAGCTAAAGAAATACAAGAAATATCCGATATGATTACAACTGCCGTAAAAAGCCACAAAAACAGCGACATTTCAAAAATAGATGTTAAATACTGGGCACAAAAAATATACAATATATCAACAAAATACAATGTTCCCGCCGCATTAATAGTATCAATAATAGAAAAAGAAACATTTTTCAGAAAAAATATTACTTCAGGAAATGGAACAGGTCCAATGCAAATGACAACAATTGCCGTACAGGACTTCTTCCCAAGTAATCAGGGCAGCTGGCATGATATATATGAAATGATGGATTCAGAGCTTCTGAATGATATTTTATACACAGATTTTTCGCACAAAAAACTCAGAGCTGATAATGCAAGTGATTTACGGAAATTGGCAGGCAAAGATGATGAATTAGGCATGAAAATGGGTGTACTGACTTTTGAAATGAATTTTGTAAAAGCTGTGGCGAAACACAAATTTGGGAAAGCAACACTTACCACAGTAAAGAAAACCATACAGGGCTTAAAAAACGGCACCATAAAACTTTCTGAAACTCAGGCTAAGGCTTGTGTAACTGCAGCCTTAAAAAATTATAACTCCGTATTCCAAACTTACGCACCACAAGTAGTTGATTCCTTACAAAGAATGGGGATTCAATTCACGGAATTTAATGATATTATTAAGAGTTAAATTTTTTGACAAAATCAACTGCATCGTCCTTTGTAACAACATCACCGTCTAACTGAGCTTCGTAAAGAGCATCAATAATTTCACCAAGTTTCGGTCCAGGTTCTATTCCCAAAATACTCATTACATCATTACCACTCAATAGTTTAGGTAACGGGGCAAGTTTTTCCGATGACTCAAAATAAAAATTCAGCAGTTTATCGAGGTTTGCCATGTTCCGTTCAACCATTTCGTCACTTATGGCTTCCCCTCTTGCCGAAAGTCTGTCCGCTTTTGCCAAAATAATATCATCAATCACATTATCCCCCAGCTTACGGAAAAACCTCATCATTGCTTTTTCATTTACATCTTCTTCATTCATTAAAGCTGACGGATAAATATGGTTTTTTATCATATCCGCAACATATTCAATTTGTTTGTTTGAACAGGTTAATTCTTTTAATAACGGTTTAACCATTTTTGAACCGACATCATCATGCTTTATAAATCTGTGACGACCGGTTTCTTTATCAATAGTCCAGGTTGAAAATTTACCTATATCATGCAAAAATCCTGCGAGTTTCAGGTGAGCCAGTCTTGAGAATCCGCCAAAATCAATTCTGTCCAGATGCTCTTTTACTCTGTCATCAGACTGCTCGTATAACATTTGAATTTGGTTTACCGTTTCAATAACATGATGTAATAAATCCAAATGATGATGGGAATTTGGGGGAACCTGTTTCATCTCTTTTACAACAGGGAAAATCTCCTCAAGAAGCCAAGTTTTATTCATATTTAACAAAGCAGCTGCCGTATGTTTACCGTTAAATAATTTCATCAGCTCATACAAAACCCTTTCTTTTGCCGGTTGGGCTATCAAATCCGAATGTTTGCAAACAGCCATTATAGTATCAGAACCTAATTCAAAACCAAAAACGGACTGAAATCTGTATACTCTCAATAGTCTTAACGGATCATCAATAAAGTTTATTTCTTCAATATAATTGAGTGTTTTATTTTTTATATCCGCAACTCCGCCAAACATATCAACAACTTCCCCTGTTTTTATATTTACGGCAATTGAATTAATCGTCAAATCCCTGCGCATCAAATCTCGTTCCAGAGAGCCCTCTACAGGATTTGTAACATCAATCATTTCAGGATTATGAATATTTTCACTGTCTTTTAAAACAAGGCGGTAAATTTTATTTTCTTCGTCTAAGGGAATATATGCAGAATCAAAAATTTCATGTAATTTTAATGCAAACTCTTTTGCATCTTCATTCAAGACTATTAAATCTCTGTCATAAGAATCAATACCCATATAATAATCACGGACAATTCCCCCGACTGCATATATTTCGGCATCAGGAAATTCACAGGCAATTTTAGCCAAAATTTTGTCAGATTTAATTTTTTCTTGAATAGTTATACTCATATATAATGTTTCCTATTGCAGTAATTACTGCGGTATCAGCTTTCAATATTAAATCACCAAGCGTCAGCATCGGAATGGAATTTTCTCTGAAATATTCAAATTCACTATCGGAAAACCCACCCTCAGGACCTATTATAACAAGAACTTTTGATTTTTCGTCAAAAATATTTTTATTCTCATTGTAATATTCTCTGAAAGTTTTTTCGGACAACCGCTCACAAAAAGCTATTACATAATCAAATTCTTTACTCTCATACAATGTTTTTATATCAGTCACACCATAGCATTTAGGTATATCAGCTCTTTCACATTGTTTTGATGCCTCGTACATAATGCGCTGCCATTTGTCAACTTTCTTTTCAATTACGGATTTGCTTACCGCACAATTATCGGTATAAATCGGATATACTGCAGCAGCACCAAGTTCTGTTGCCTTTTCCATAATTAATGACTGTGAATCACTTCTCAATGGCGACTGCGCAAGGCACAAATCAAAAGACAAATGCCTCTTTGATAAATATGAATTTTTTATCTCGGTTGTAATTTCTTTTGGAGATATGTTTTTTATAACAGTTTCATACTGAATTTGGTTTTCATCTATCAACAGAAGTTTTTCACCTGTTTTTGCCCGCAGGGAACGTGCAATATGTCTGTAATTTTCAACATCATTAATTGTTACGGTTTTACCATGCACATTCTCTGATTTTATAAAAAAATGAGGCATAAAACTTCTCCTTTTACATGCCAATTATACCATGCAAAAATCCCCATTTTTCATGAAAATCAACAACAAAATACCGGAAATATGCAAATTCTTCATAAAAATTTACACAAAATTTCTAATCAAAAAATCATAATTTTTTAATAAATTGGACTATTTTTTGCAAAAATTTTTCAAAAAAAATAATTTTTTGCACTAAAAAACTCTATTTTTATAAAAATATCGAAAATTCGCTCTTAATATTCTCTTTACAATTAGTGTATAAAAGGCAATTTTTAAAATTCAGTACTTTTAATATTAATGTGGTGTTGTTATAATAGCCTATGTCAGTAAATTAACAGATTATATGATTAGTAAGATTAGTGTAGAAAAATTAGATAGCAATAAAAATACCCCAACAGTCAGCAGGGCAAACGTAAATGTAAATCCGACATTTACAGGCTTGGAAGTGTTGGGAAATTTGGCTATTAAAGGTATGCAAAGATGTGAAGCAGAGCCTATGCTTAATGTTACTGTTTTAGATTTACTGACTGCAATAGGCCCCCGTAGTATTGCCGAAACAATTACTGCATCTAAAGTTACTGACGACAACGGAAACCCAGTATATGATGAAAACGGCAAACAAAAACGCCGTTTCAACTTCCTTGCAGGTTTTGAAGCACTCAGAAGAGAAAGTTCAGGATTATTTATTAACTGTTTATTACCGGGTGTATTCGTTATGGGAGCTGCAAAGCTGCTTAATACTCCTATTATGGGTGATAAATCCAATCTTGTTAAAAACTGGGCTGATAAAGCTACACTAAGCAAACTAAACGAATACTATCAGGGAACGGGAACCGAAAATTATACTCAGATGATTAAGAAGATGTTCCTTGATCTTAAAGGCGCTGACGGAAAAACCATTGATAAATCTTTGGCTGAAATATACCAAACCGCACCTGAAGAATTTGACAAAATTTTTGAAAACATGGCAAGACTTGCAGATTCCGATAAGCTCAACAAAAAAGCTTTAAAAGCTGCAGTTAATAATGTTGTCGATAAAACTCACATATCCGAAAACATTAAATTTATAACAAATAATGCTAACAACAGTTATTTCGGCAACTCGCTGGAATCTTTACTGACAAATACTGTAGAAGTACTTCATGATGCGAAGAAAACCGGTATTGAAACAGCAGAAGACTTTACCAAATATATAGGAAAAGCTAAGAAACTCGTTCACCTTAAGAGTCTTGGCGGTATGGCAGTTACTATCCCGCTGGCTTTGGCTGCACAGCCGATTAACAGATGGATTACCCATAAAACAAGCGGCAAAAAAGGTGCACCTATATACAACGATGATATAGAAAGAACACTTACTCCGGAAGAAAAATCTAAGTTATTTACGCAAAAAATAATATCAATAGGCTCTATGCTCGGTTTGTCATGGCTTTCAATGATGAAAATGCCGAGTATGGCAATGCTTGAATTTAAAAAATTCTTCCCGTCAATGGATCAGGCAAGAATTGTTTCTACTGCAACATTTGCCAGCCGTATGGGCTCATCGGAAGACTTTAACGATTTAAGAGAATCAACAGTAAGAGATTTGGCAACCTTTGCAAGCTTCTACTTCTTAGGTGACTATGCTGCAAAAGGTATTGCAACATTAATCGAAAAATTTAATCCTGACATAAAACTAATCAATAATCTGAAACCATTGAAAGACGGAGCAAATCCGTTAGAGAAATTCTGGCATTGGACTAAAAACACAGCATTAAAATCAACAAAAGAAATAGCAAATCAAAAGACCGCAAATCTGAGATCATGGTGTCAACTCGGCAACCTTCTATTCTCACTTGCAGCACTTGGATTATTTATCCCAACATTAAACAGAATTCAAACGAATAAAAATAAAAAAGAGGAAGCCCTCAAAGCTAAAGGCTCCTCCGAAACTTCCACAGCGGCAGGTAATACCTCCACCGGCTCCGGCGCATCTATGAAGGGCGCCGCCTCGGGTACGTCATCGCCCGACGCAACAGCGTCCGATAACAGGTTTGGTATGAACCTCATTGACAAGAAATCAACCGCTTTTGGAGCATTTTTTAATTCGTAAAGGAAATTATCATGGAAGTACAACAAATAACCCCTAAAATTGAACAACAAAACAAACCTCATATAGAACTTGCTAAAAAGGCAAGTCAGCCTGATATATCAAATCCGTCATTCAGCGGTGCAACAGATATGTTATACGCAGTACCCGCAGTATTCTTAAGATTTTTAGACACAAATCAGGCTTGGGGCGCAAATTTAGTTGACCTTGGTTCCATGGTTATTCCAAGAACCGCTTATGACATGAGCCACAGGGGCTTTGCTACAGGTATGGAAACCGCAAGAAGAGAATCAACCGGTACTTTCAACCATGCTATGGTTGGGGTTTACGGTACTTTTCTTGGTGCAGCTTTAGCTTACGGTATTAATCGTGCTTATGAAATGAAAGCACACAAAATATTTGCAAATAACGACACCTTAAACATTTTGGGCGACAGCTGGTATAAAGCTCTGCATTCAGGGACAACCGATCCGTTAAAAGATCATTTAAACAACATAGTTTCCAATATCAGAGTTTATAACCCGACAAGTGAAAAAGCTGTTGAAAGTATGGTATCTATAGGTGAGGGTACAAGAAATCTTGTTGTTGACAGATTATACAACCTGATTAAAAACAGCGATCCTAAAAAAGAAACTATCGGCGAGAAAGATGTTGATTATATCAAACGCCTTATCACTGCAAGTACAGGTGGTGAAAAGAGTGTTACCTTGAACGGTTTCTACAAAGGACATCCTGCAACCGCAGATAACACATTATCTACATTAATTGAAAACATCCACAACGTAACAAAAGCATTTAATAAAGAAAAAGTTGTAAAGAGCTTTACTGATGCGGTTGATTTTGATTCGGTCAAAATAATGAAATCATTAAAGAGATTGAACATCAGCCGTTCTATTGCAGGCTTGGGATTTGCTGCATTATTTGGTATGTCTGTTCAGCCGGTTAATATGTATATAACCAAGAAGAAAACCGGATGTGACGGCTTCCCCGGAATTCCCGGACGTAAAAAAGATAAATCAACAAGCTTTAAGATTTTCAAATCTGCAATGGCTTTATTATTTGGAGCAGGTGCAATATCAACTATTATGATAGGTGATAAAAAATCCGCAGTTAAAGAATTGAATAAAGCTGTACCAAAAATTGATCAATTAAAAGAATTCGGCAACAGATTCCTTGCAAAAATACAGTTCAAAGGTATGATGCCGACAATTAACCAGTTGAAATTCGTTTACGGTATGACAATCACATCAAGATTTATGTGTGCAAGAGATAAAGATGAACTCCGTGAATCTATGGTTAAAGATACTCTCGGATTCCTCAACCTGCTGATACTTGGTGCACTGGTTACTAAGGGTGCAACCAGATTAATGAACAAAAATCTGATTAACCTACCGAAGAATGCAGGTAAAGGCTTCATGAACTGGATGAGAAATTCATCTGTTAAATCTCGTGATGAAGTTCTGCTTGAAACTCTCGGAAAACACGGTATAGAAGTAACAAAAGACGGTAATGCATTATCTTATGCTAAATTACTCGACAAAATTAAAGAATTACCGAAAGATGTTAAATCAGATTTATGGAAGAAACTTTTGACATTAGATTTTGCACAACTCGTCGGTTATGCATACTCCGGAATCTTCCTCGGTTACTACTTACCGAAAATCAACGCTACAATGTCTGCTGCTAACGAAGAAAAGAGAATTGCTCGTGTAGCAAAAGAAGAAGGGAAAACCGTTGAACAGGTAAAAGCTGAAATGGCTGAAGAATTGAAGAAAATGGAAGCTCAGGCAAGAGGTGAAAAATACGAACCTCAAAAACCGACGGAAGATTCTCCGGCAACAACTCAGCTAAACAATTCTGTACTGAAAAACCAAATTAACTCATTCACATCAAAATATATGAGCTAGTTAGGCTATACTCCGATATATAACCATCAAAGTTCCACGGAATTATCTTTTTCGTGTTCGGTAATAATTTTATCTATCTCATCTCTTGCCTGAAGTTTTGAGGTTAACTCCTGTTTTTCAAGTCCGTATTTTTTGCAGAGTTTCTCATAATAGTACAGTTGTTTTTTTGTAGGAGGTTCTTTACTCATTTTAACCTCCTGCAAAAATTTCCGCTTTTTCTTTTCAAATTCTTTGTTTGCCTGTATTATCGGTGCTTGTTTTTCTTTGTATTCGTAGTATTTCTTACATTCTTTAATATATAGCTCGGTATCAGCCAAAAATTTGCTATCGTCAATAATTTCCGCTAAAAACTCAAATCTGGATGCATTAATCTCAAGATAATATTTTTCATCTTCTAAAAACTTATTCAAAATTTCATCTGCACTTAAATCCGGCGATTTTTTTACTAAAGCCCTTAAATTATTACACAGAGCCGATTTTTGGTTTTTTGTAAGCTCCAAATATATCTGTTTTTTTATCTCGTACATAACTTTATGTTAACATTTATGAAATTTTCGGGCAATTTTTTAAATAATAGCAAAAAAATAAATTTATGAGTTTTATCAATTCACATAGCAAAAAGGAGTATTTATAATGAGTATTTCACCGATAGGTCTTAATTCAAACTATGACAAAACATCATTCGGAAATGTGATGCTGGTAAAAGGAAAGAAATGGAACGGTAATATTTTGGATAGCATTGTGGGCATAGATTCGCCATCATTAAACAGGCTGTTAGAAGAAAATGATGTTGTTTTCAGACAGGTTTCCAAAATAATTCCTGACGATGCAGCGAAAACAGGCGTTAAGGCATATAATGTTGTAATCAGCATCATTAAAGATACATCATTATTCGGACACATTATGGACTTTTTCCACCTTATACCACGTTACAAATTAGCTGACAAATATATGCCGGCAAACAGTATCATAGAGAATATGAACGAAGCTTCAATTTCAAAGATTTACGACAAATTCTATAAAGTGTAATCTATGTATTAAATATTCTGTCCCCTGCATCGCCCATGCCCGGTACTATATAACCGCGTTCGTTTAATTTTTCATCAATTGCTGCTGCGATAATTTCAACATCAGGAAAATTTTTCTGAATATTTTCTATGCCTTCCGGAGCGGCAATTATGCAAATACATTTTATATGACTGATTGGAATCCCTTTTTCTGCATACAATTTTATAGCTTCCAAAAGAGAATTTCCCGTTGCAAGCATAGGATCTGTAATGTAAATATAGAATTTTTCGGGATTTTCAGCAACCATCGGAACTTTATTGTAATACCAAATCGGTTTTAATGTCTTTTCATCTCTGTACATCCCTATATGACGGATACATGCCTGCGGTAGTATATCAATTGCTTCATCCGTAAATATTAAACCTGCTCTTAATATCGGAGAAATAATCAGTTTTATATCTTCGTCAATAGTTTTTGCCTTAAAGGTCGCAAGAGGAGTTGTAATTTCCTTCTCCACAAGAGGAAGATTTTTTGCAGCCTCATAAAGCAAGCATCTGGTAATCTTTCTTGTAGCAATCCTAACGCCCTGACTATCAGTATTTTTATCCCTCATTGTACATAAATTTTGTAAAACTACGGGATTGGAAATTACTCTGACTTTGCTACTGTCCATTATCTGTATTCTCCTCCTCAATAAGTTCTTCATCATCCTCTGTATTAATAATTTTCTTTGGCTTCGGTTTTACCATATCTATATACTTTTTGCGGCTTGCATCTAAGGATTCTATCAAATTATTCAGTAAACCTACGGATTTATCGGCTTCTGTTACCGCATCATACTCTGCTTCAACATTGTCCAATTTGGGGAAAATTTGCTCAAGCTGACTTGAGAAATGATTACATCTAACAACTATGGAATCAAACTTTGCAAACATATCATCAAATAATCCCAGCGCAGCACCCAAACGACTCGTTCTCTTTATTGTAATAAGTTTTCCCGATGCTTTTGAATAACTGTCCGGCGGATAAATTTCAAGCGATTTTGAACCTGCCATTCCGTTAAATTCAACAGTTGCAATAACTCCGCTCGGCAGTTCGACATTTTCTTCCGTTACAACAAACTTGACATATACTTCATCCTGAACAATATTGATAGTTTTGATATAACCGATAGGAACACCCATCATCCTGACGGAAGAACCTTCAATTAGTCCGTCAACGTCCTGCATAAAAATACGGTATGTCCGGTACTCTCCTATTCTTTTTTCATGCTTATATCTTATAAAGCCGACTACCATGACTATTACTAATAGCCATACTATAACTTCCAGCGCTGAAAATAAACGTATTTTTGTTTTTGAATCCATAACAGCATTGTAACACGAAATTTATTATCCTGACGATTTGTTAACATCATGAGAAAAAACTAAGCAGTTACATACGGATTAGCCTCTGTAAAGTATGCCATAAGAGTTTCTTTCTGTTTCGCAGAACCGTTTGCAATAACATCAGATACGCTTGAATACGCGGTATTGCCGGCAATCCAGCCTGCGATTTGCCCTTTTAATGCTGAAAGTTTATCAAAATCTATTGTATAGCTATTTTCATCTTCAATCGTTTCAATGTAGCCAACACCCTTTTGATTTTCGGAAGATGCATCAAAGTAATTATGAACACAAGTATAAGTATCGTTTGATGAATTATCGTCAAACAATTTACTCATATCACCCGAGAAGTACAAATCATCACCAAATGAAGATGATGCAAGCGAGTTATCGCTGTTTCTTGTGATTATTACGTCAAAGAAAGTTGAATTTCCGTTAGCGTTTACAAACGGACTTTCAAATATTAATTCATCATTTCCGCCTTTATCGTAAATATCAATTTTTGCATCAGTACGCGGAATATATGTTTCTGCATCAGTACGCGGAATATATGTTTCATAACTGTCATTAGCTTCAGCGTCTGAAGAATCTATAAGCCAATCTAATGAACCATTTTGACCAAAATAAATCGCTTCAAATTCATTGCAAAACTCGTTACTGTGTTTTGACATATCATAGTAGTTTGTTAATTCTCTGATATTTGCCAGATTACCGTTTTTATCAATTATGTTGAACTTTGCAAACGCATTATTACCTTCTTCTTCATAAATATAATTACTGCCCTCAGCGTTATCTTCATTAAATGGACCATCATAAATTCCTGTTAATGCGACATCAAGCCCATAGTTTCTTGTTACAAAATGCAGTTCATTTGTATAATAGTTGTGATATAACATAACATCATTTTTAGTAAAATCCTGGTCGGTGAAATTAATAGTCAACGGAACAGAACTTAAACCTGACGGGATTAAGTCCATTACACCATTAATTGTTGCCTTAGAGCCTGTTTCAACCCAAACTGATTTTTCTGTATTTGCACCATACAGGTTAATTGTATCGTTTCCTTCTTTATCAACAACAATAGAATCATTACCGTAGGAATTAATTGTATTGGTTCCCGAGCCGCCATATACTGTTGTTGAAAAATCTGTTTTAGTCGTTACCGTATTATCCGCCGAACCAGCCAAAACATATTTCCAATTTAGATTATTTAAAGTTGTCTTATTGGTTACATTTGTATAAATCGTATTTTGAGCCACTGACAAAGCCAAATGTCCGCCACCTAATTTAAGTCGCCATTGTTTGCTTTCAGCCGTTCCGACAAAGGAATGAGCAAAATCTTTTATAGTAACCGAACTGTTTACTTTTGTTCCATATGTCATAACAAGGTCATTACCCGACATTTCATAATGAATGGCATCCCTTAGATAGTTTTCGTTGAATGAGGTGTTTCCTTCGCCGTAAAACCACAATTCTCTGTCAAATGTATTATTTGTTAGTGTGTCATATATAACGTCGTTTCCATCACCTTCAATATTGAAACAATACAAGATTGGTGTGGATGTACCTTCTTTTCTTTTTAATATATCATTACCGGCACCGCCGATTATAGTTGTATTTCGAGTACTGCTTGTAATAACATCATCCCCTGCACCACCTCTCATAGTACATTCAGCCAACAATGAACCGTTTAAAGTTTCCCCGTCATCACTTGATGCAATGATTTCGACACCTCTGTCTTCTAAATCATTAAGTATTGTGCGGGGAGTTGTTGAATATGTTGAATACAATAAGTTATTTTTATCGCTCACCAAACGATTTACATAGTCTTTAATGGTTATAGAGCCACTATCACCGTAATGAATAATTAAATCATTATCTTTTTCTTCGTAATATAAAGATTTATTGAAAGCAACTACATTTTCTGCGGTAATATTTGTAAAATCAACATAACTTTCTGCACTTAAGTTGTCAATAATAGTATCATTTCCCTCTCCGTCTTGGTCAAATTTATATGTTACAACTTGGGTATTATTATCCCCTCGTTCCATAATATCATCTCCTGCACCACCTATAATTGTGGTCGGAGTGGTTGCATCTGAATTTTTTGTTACTATTATGTGGTCGTTATATGATGTACCTACAATATTATCGGCAGCACTTTCTATCATAACGACAAAATTTTCACTAATCTTTTTTTCGCTGCCGTTATATTTTATTATATCAATTCTATCTTTTGCATTTAGAAAATTTGCAATAGTAACTTTATCTGTTACTGTTCCTGTTGTACGGGTAATTATAAGGTCGTCATTTTCTTTTGAATAATTTACACTGTCAACATCTCCCGTAAACTCAATTTTATCAACACTTGTTGCATCATATATGGTATCGTTTCCGTCGCCAGATGCAAATTTGAAAGTATCAACACCTGTTCCCGAATATAATATATCGCTGCCTTTGCCGCCATTCAAAATATTTGTTCCGCTTACACCATAGATAACATCATCACCTGCACCGCCGTTAATAATATCATTACCGCCGTTGCCGTAGATTTTGTCGTTTCCGTTCGTTCCGTTTAATGTTTCACCTTTATATGTTCCTCTTAATACCCCTTTTACTGATGTTATTTTTAAATCCTTTACCAATGTTGAAGTCTTCTTGTTATATTTGTTTTTCAAATATAAGTTTGTATTTGCTATTGTTCCGTCATTTTTGTAAAAATTCTTCAACGTAATTTTTTCTGTTACGGCTTTCTTTTCTTTTTTCGCTTTAACGTGAGTATATGTCATTATTAGGTCATTGCCTTTCTTTTCCCACGCCGTTACTTTATCTTTTGAATTGGGTTTGTTGAATTTTATGGTAGTCTTTTTGCCGTTGTTATAAATAGTGTCGTTTCCGTCACCTTTATTTATTACGATTGTGCTTGTTCCCTTACCTGTTTTTATTGTATCGTTGCCTTTACCACCGATGAACGTATTTGTCTTGCTGCTTTTGGTAAAATCTATGGTATCATTCTTTAAGCCTGCATCAACAGTCAAATTCCTTTTCCACGCACTCTTATTTTGCCAAACAATTTTATCTTTCTTCTTCGTTCCTGTGACTTTGTTCTTCTTCGGTGTAAATTTAGCTGCCATAAATTTTCTCCTGATATGTATTGTTATATTGCTTTTTGGTCTGCCCTCCCCCGTGGAGAGAGATATTATATTCCTTACGTTAATTATAGTACGAAAAAATGATTGGTACATAATAAATTCCCAATTTATTATACTTGCATTTTTTTTTGTACTGTGGTATATTATACTTGTGACAGGGATTATAGATAGACAATCTATATGTGGCATTTATACCCTGAACGTGTTAGATAGTGTACTCTGAAAGAGATTTGATGGGTTCGGAAGAATTTAATTACAAATATATAAAAGACAGAGCCACAGCAGGCAGCTGGCGGCGGGGTTACGAATACCATTTGAAAGACATGGTATTTGACACTTATCCTGAAAAAAACTTCTATATGGGTAAGGTTAAAGGCAACTTTCAGGACCACTATAATACTGATTTAATCTTTAAAAAGAATAAGGTCGAAGCTCGTTGCAACTGCCCGCTTAAAGAAGAATGGTGTAAGCATGCCGTTGCGGTAGGGTTAAAAGCAATTGATGAACATGCTTATGAAGATTGGCTGGAAACAAAATTCGGAATTGAGCATGATTTCCCTGATGAAAACACAGCTCTGACAAAAGAACCCGAAGGCAGTTTTATTTTCCACTTCAACCCAAAAAGAAAAGCTAATTTCTTTTCTATACTTGTTCGTTCCCGCGAAACAGGTAAAATCGTAAGACAAATTGAAAATATTTTAAGATCTTTAATAGAAGCTCAGAAACAGGATAAAAATTTTGTCTTGAATAATTCACAAAAAGTTGAATTGGAAATATTTAAACAACTTCTGACAATATCAAGACAGGATAAAAAAGCCGGTTGGTATGATATTCCGATTACTAAATTTGCACCGATGTTCCCTCTGCTAAGAATGGCAGACGAGGTTCTGGATGAAAAGACAAAGGAAAGACTAAAATTTGTTGATGATGAATGGAAACTGATTTTAAACGTTAATTCTTCACAAGGTCAGGGTTCGACGATTTTATTGTCATTAGAATGGCAAAGACCCGATAAAGACGACGTTTACCCGTTTGAAGAAGTCAGATATTTTTCAAGACACCTGAAATGGGGCAGATATAAAAACATTATCTTCCCGACAAATATTGCAATGCAATCGGTTCCGCAAAACCTGTTAAAATCTTCGTTTACCGATTTAAAGGATTCTGACGGCGGGAAATTCATTTATGAAGAACTTCCGAAATTACAGGAAGTTATGCAGGTTAATATTGATGAAAGCATTTCAAAATTGATGCTTGAAGAACGTCCGCCACTTAACATTGTAACTTTGGGAATAGATTATGACCAGTCACTAAAAGCCGAATTGGAATTTGAATATGACGGAGTAAGAGTTCCGTTTACAAAGCAGGCAGACAAATCTCCGTATATATCCGTTAAAAAACCAGGAGAGGATTTTGTTTACTGGATTAAAAGGAATTATAAGCATGAGCAGGAAGCATACAATATGCTGCTTGCGTGCCGTTTTGTTCCGATGCAGACAAATAACCTTGCATTAGAAAAAGAAAATGCAATCGATTTTTACAACTATTACATTAAACAGGCAGGCGAAGGCTGGAAATTTGTTGAAAAAGACGATATGAATTTCTTTAAGCTGATGGAAAATCCGTTTAAACTTTGTGCAAAAATTGACTTCTCTGAAGAATCGCATGACAGTTTTGAAATTCAGCTATACGGACAGGCAGGGGAAGAAGTTATTGATTTTGACGAAATCTACGAAACTATCCAGAGCGGCGAAAAATATGCCCGCATCAGAAGTTTGGGATTTGTTGAATTTCCGGCGCAGGATATCTATTCTATGATGCGTTCGTTTAACTCGTTTGATGTTTACAGAAACGATGATAACAAGTTTATTGTAAAAACTTTCCGAGCAGGTCTTTTATCAGAACTTAAAAACCTGAATGTTGAACTCGTATTAAGTGACAGATTTAATGAATTTTGGGAACAAATGTCAACATTCTCACCGAATACAGGTCTGGAGCTTCCGAAAAATTCTATTGCGACTTTCCGTGAGTACCAGCTTAAAGGATACGGCTGGCTATGGTTTATGTATAAATACGGATTAAACGGAATTTTGGCGGATGATATGGGGTTAGGTAAAACTTTACAGGCTCTGACCGTATTGCAAAAGGCTAAAGAAACAGACGGTCCTATGCCGACACTTGTTATATGTCCGACAACAGTTGTTTTTAACTGGGAATGTGAAATTCAAAAGTTTGCACCGGAATTAACCTGCCTGAAACTGTCAGGTACAGAACGCAGAGGATTGTTTAAAAAGATTCCTGAATATGATGTTGTAATTACAAGTTATGCATTGATAAGACGTGATATTGAAAAACTGAAGGGTATTGATTTCAGGTACATAATTCTTGATGAATCTCAAAATATCAAAAATGCAATGTCACAAACAGCACAAGCGGTTAAGAGATTACACGGTACGCATAAGCTTGCACTTTCCGGTACTCCGATAGAAAATAAGCTTGAAGAATTATGGTCAGTATTTGACTTCTTAATGCCGGGATTTTTGCTTTCCGCAGCCGAGTTTAACGCAAGATATGTTAATCCGATTATGGAGCGTCAGGACAAAACTGTTGAAAAACGTCTGAAACTTCAGATATTCCCGTTCATACTCCGTCGTATGAAACGAGATGTTGCACAAGACTTGCCGGATAAAGTTGAAAATATCGCATACTGCGAACTTACCGATGAACAGAAAGACTTTTACTTACAGGTTCTTGACAGTACTAAAGAAGAATTGTTCAAGAGTATTGAACAAAACGGACTTGAAAAGAGCAGATTATCAATCTTCTCGGCATTACTCAGATTACGTCAAATCTGCTGCCATCCGAGATTATACGATAAAGAAAACGTTAAACACGTTATGTCATCCGGTAAATTTGAAAAACTCAAAGTTCTTGTTGAAGAAATTATTTCGGAAGGTCACAGAATACTTCTGTTCAGCCAATTCGTCAATATGCTTGACCTTATCAAAGGCTGGCTGGAAAGAGAAGGTATTGAATATGAATACCTGACAGGTAAAACAAAAGACCGTCAGGCTGCCGTCGAAAGATTTAACAACAGTAAGATACCGATATTCTTAATCAGTTTAAAAGCCGGCGGTACAGGCTTGAACTTAACAGGTGCGGATTATGTAATCCATTACGACCCGTGGTGGAATCCTGCCGTTGAAGATCAGGCTACAGACCGTGCATACCGTATCGGACAAACCAAGAAGGTCTTTGTATACAGGCTTATTACAAAGAATACCGTTGAAGAAAAAATTCAAAAACTTAAAACCATTAAACGTGACCTTGTTGACAGTGTAATTTCGGTTGACAGAAATATTGTTAAATCGCTTACATTAGACGATATCAGAGAAATCTTCTCCGCTGATTAATACCTAATAAAAACGCTGTTAATAATCATAAGTCAAATATTTTATAAAATATTAGACTGTATTTATTTGCTCTTTTTGCCCGATTTTGACATCTAAGCCAAAAATTTTGACTACAATATACTTTTTATAATCAATTTTTTGGTTAGTAATTGAGAAAACATTTGCCAGAAGCCTATTTCTAAATCTTTTTTCAGAACGGACAGCGCCTTTTTATCCAGATATTTTTTTGAGTTATTGTAGTATCTTAATTTTTGTTTAAATGTCATCTGATGTTTTAACATTGTTGTAGCCCATATAATAAAGTATTTAAAATTATGCTCTAATTCATCAAATACTCCATTTTGAATTAATATATTTTTTATATGAGGAATAATCTCTATCAGGACATCACATCTGTTCGACAATGCTCTTAAAGTCGAGGATTGTCTTTGTCGATAGTAATATAATCTTTTCTCTATATATGAAATGTTTTTAGCCTTTAAAAATGCATTCAAAACAAATTCAATATCTTCATAGCATCTGTGCTCCGAAAAATGAATATTTGAATCTTTAATTAATTTAGCATTAAATATCTTGTTGAATACAAAGCACGGTGATATCAATAATATGCTGTATATTTGATCTTTTGTCAGATTTGTTTCAGCCGGAAACTTGATAAATATTTTATTAAAGTCTTTATCGGTATTCCTTAAAAAAAGCCCGACGTCAGCTTCTCCTTTACACTCATAATATCTTTTAAAATTACACATTACGATGTCTGAATTTAATGATTTCGCTTGATTATACATCGTCTCAAACATTGCTTTGGTGACCCAATCATCGGGATCAACAAAACCGATATATTCACCGCTTGCACATTTAATAGCTTTATTTCTGGCAATACCCTGCCCTTGATTCTTTTCTTGCTTAATTATAATAATTCTTTTATCTTTTTGAGCATACTCTTCCAATATTTGTAATGAGCCGTCAGTAGAACAATCATCTACACAAATAATTTCAATGTCTTGCAAAGTTTGATTTATTAAGGTATTAAGACATTTTCTTAAATATTTTTTTACATTATAAACCGGGAGTATTACGCTTACCTTTGCCATTTACCATCCTTTTATCTAGTATACATATTTACAATAATATCAATGCTTACACTCGTATTATAGTATAAAAACATTTTGCAAAAAATAAAGAATAGCTTTTTTACATAATGTAATATATACTATTTTGATTTCGGTTGACAGGAATATTGTTTTTTAGGCAATAAAAACGGACACCTGGCTGATGTCCGGTATTTCATTTCTGAAACAAAAAGGATTTACATTAACATTAAATCTAGTATTCTATGCCCTGCCTTGCCATTACACCAATATCGAAGTAGTGTTTTATAGGTTTCATTTCAGTAACAAGATGGGCTAATGCCTTGAGTTCGGGATGCGCATATCTGCCTGTCAAAACTATCTCCAAATTTTCAGGCTTATGAAGTAATGCATCCTTAACTTCACTGACTTTTATCATATTCATAGAAGTGCATATATTGATTTCATCTAAAATAATAAGCTGATACTCGCCGGAATTGATAGCTTTTTTAGCATATTCCCAGCCTCTTTTAGCTTCTTTGAAATCCTCCATACATACGTTATGAGAATAACATACTCTGTCCATACCAAACTGAACAACGTCCAAATTAGGCAAAAACTTTGATGATGAAATAATTTCACCATAAGAAGTTGCACTGTCCCCTTTGGTAAACTGAATAATGAGTACTTTCCAGCCATGACCCAGCGCACGGAGAGCCAACCCTAATGCTGCGGTTGTTTTACCTTTTCCGTCCCCTGTATAAATTTGTATGTACCCATGCTCTAACACTTCCGAAATCCTCCTACTCTAAAAATAGAATATTTATATTTTTATTTTAAACGATTTTTATAATAATTTAATCGTTCTATGGATTGATTCACTCCCCGAGATGGAAGTACTAACCCCACCTCCCAAGATTTCTGTATATATATCATAGTTCCAAAATAAAAAAAGGGAACACGTTTTATATTATGCATGCCAATCTTTTTACAATAATTTTTGTTAAGTTTGGTTATACTCAATATTATCAATATTTTTAGCCATATCACCCATTGCCGTAAAAATTTACAATTAAATTCTTAACATACATTCACAAACAGTTGCGTATCATCAAAAAAGTCTGTGGGATTGCGTTTTAGGCATATTGGTACTTTGGGAAAAAGATTAAGATTATTTAATGATTTTACGAATATAAATCTAAAGATTGATTCTTTAACAAATAACATTAAATCAGAAGTATGAATTTATTGTTACATATCATGAAAAATATTGAAAAATAGCGAAAAATCTGAAAAAATATATATAGAGATGTCTGTGGAGCCCTTTATGCGAATCAGAAAAGATAAGAGAAATAACTTGGGATGTATAGAAGCTTCAATATTAGGTCTGTGCCTAATATTGCCTTCCTCATGCCAAAATGTAGCTCTTGCAGACTCAACAATTACAACAGAATTTCATGGTATAATAACCCCGCTCAGCAAAGACAATGGCGTCTATAACATTACCCCGCATAATATCAACGGCAATGCAGGCTTCGCAAAATTTAACCAGTTTAAACTTGAAAAAAATGACGTTGCTAACTTTATTTTTAAGTGGTACAACAAGCTGAACAGCGGAAGTTACGAAACCAGAGATATCGACACATTCATTGCTGCCGTAAATGAAGGTAAAATTGATATAAACGGTATCGTAAATACTTTAAATGCACTACCGGAAGGCAGTTCTGTACCGGGAGAAGCCGGTACTTTCAAAAATGACGGACATCTTATATTCTTAGCCCCGGGAGGAATGGTTATCGGTTCAAGCGGCGTACTTAACGTCGGACAGCTATCCGTATATACACCCCCACCAGACGTCTATAACAGTTTAGTAGAGAACTTAGGACATCCAAACCCGTTCCAAAACGGCTCATATTACGGCTCCGAAATCGACTGGCCATCAGCTGATGATGTAATTGACGGAATGCAGACTGAAATGAACCACAACAGTCAAGTTGTAAATGATGGCAAAATTATGGCTGCAGGCGGAATTACTATTCAGGCAGGCAGAGTTATAAATAATGCTACCGGCAAAATTATATCCGGCGGCGGTAACAATCAAGCCGTCCAGAATGAGGACCAGGCGCTTACACTGTTCGAAAGTCTTGTAAAAACCAATACCCCAACTAATATAAATATAACCGCCGAAACAGGCATAAGTCTTAACGGACAAGTTATCAATCAGGGTGACGGGAATACGCAAATTACCCAATATGGTGATGGTGAAACCCTTTCTATACTCGGAGAACTGACTAATACAAAAGGAAATTTGATAATTGACAACTCCTACAGTAGCGGTAACGGAATTGAGATTTCAGGAGAAATCAATAACACAGACGGGAATATAGAAATAACCAGTAATAAAGGCATACAAATCGAAGACAGCGGACGTATCACAATATCAAATTCAAACCCTGAGAGCGGAGAAGATTATGCATTAACCCTATATAATCTTGAAGAGGCAGCCCAGCAAGACCCATTCGGAATAAATATTACAGGTATTATTGAAGGGGGTCCCGGAACAGAGATCGCTATAACAAACTATAACTCTGATATCAGTCTGTATGAAAATTCAACAGCTGAAGCAAATATTCAGGGAAACGGCAGCGATATAGAAATAAATATAACTGACGGAAATTTACTGGATGACAATAATCTCACTGCAAAAATCAAAACAACTGACGGCGGAGACCTTGACATTAACGTCGAAAACGGGAATATAGGTTATGTATACTCCAATGAGGGAGATACAAGCAATCCCGGAATAGTTGATTCTACCCTAAAGGTTGAAATTGACGGGGATATATCAGCTAAAGCAGACGGCACCGTTCATATAACAAGTGTCGATCACGATATGAAAATAGACACTATTGATGGTGATGATGTAATACTAATTGCAGACGAATACAATCCTGCTCTTGAAGGAATAGAAACTACTTACAATATTACGGGAGTCGAAGGCAAGACCGATGGAGCACATATTACCGGAAACAATATCACAATTATTGCAAACGGAGATATCGGTGAAAACGATAATAAATTAACCTTCATACAATCGGGGGACAATAATTTTAATGATACATATAACATGCCATACAATCCGGCTTTACAAAACGGTAATGACGGAAATCCCCCTATATGTGAATATACCCCGGATACAAATGCCGGAGAAATAAATATTCTGTCTGAAAAAGGTGATATTAATATTAAAGGAATCGATAAAGAAATTACCACCTATATTGGAGAAATTGAAGTTACGATGACTGATTTTGCTGATGCTAATGTAAATTCAATTATCGCAAAAGAAGGAAACATCAATGCCGAATTTTCAGGAAATACTTATATTAACGAAATAACAGCCACCGGAAGTGTTGATTTAAAAACTAACGGTAAATATTTAATCGTTGAAAATTTGGGTGAAACTCCGGATTTCGTTGAGCACGGTGATTATTTTGGGGAATACAACCCGGCAATTAACCCTACAAATGCAACTTTAACCGCACTGGATACAGACGGGTTTGACGGAATTACTCACGGTAACAATCAGGGTACCGTCGTCATTAAAAGAGGTACCCTTAACGCTGCAGCTACAGGCGGGGACCGGCCATCTGAGGAACAAGACCTTATGATTGTTGCAGATCACGCTTTTGCGGATGGTTATGAATTCTTCATGGGTAATCACAGGAAAGTCGAAACTATTGATTCAGGTTCTCAGGTTCGTCCGTATGTAAGCTATTATGCAGAACATGACGGTACGGAAAAGATTAAAAACGTCAATAATGAAAACGGTATTTCTATAAGAATTAGAGCCGTTCGTCCTGAGGACGCAGAAAATCTTGATAATGAAAACCACAGAGATACATACTATTATGGCGGAAGTATTCAATATAAAGACCCCGACTACGATGGAACCGGCGGAGATCCAAGTAAATATGGCTCAGAAGAAGATGACGATAATATTGTAATAGCACAATCAGATTCAGATTCCGATGCGGATGCGGATGCGGATATAGATATAGACACTGATACAGATACAGATACTGATACCGACACCGATACTGATACTGACACGGATACCGATACCGACACCGATACAGATACAGATACTGACACAGATACAGATACTGACACTGACACAGACACAGATACAGATACAGATACCGATACCGATACTGACACAGATACAGACACTGACACAGATACCGATACTGATACAGATACCGACACAGATACTGATACCGATACTGACACAGATACAGATACCGACACAGATACTGATACCGATACCGACACCGATACTGATACTGACACGGATACCGATACCGACACCGATACTGATACTGACACGGATACCGATACCGATACGGATACGGATACCGATACTGACACGGATACCGATACCGACACCGATACTGATACTGACACGGATACCGATACCGATACGGATACGGATACCGATACTGACACGGATACCGATACCGACACCGATACTGATAC
>JAFXXK010000011.1 GCA_017542305.1 bacterium | reverse complement strand
ACAAGATTTCTTAGTAAGCGATAGCGAACTTATAAATCTAAGAGGGGGTTCATCCCGTAGGGAAAATGAAAGACCAACCCCTATCAATTTGTCGAAATCTTTGATTTCGCAACAAATTGGATACTCGGTAGAGTGCACCCGAAAATCTAATTTTCGCAAAGCTCAAATTGATTTTCTACCCTCACCCCTGGGAGAGGGCAGAAAGAAAGCTGCATTTACTCTTGCCGAAGTGTTGATAACACTCGGTATTACCGGTGTTGTTGCGGCATTAACATTGCCGACATTGATTTCTAACTACCAAAAACAGGTCTGGGTAAACCAGCTGAAAAAATCTGTTTCTGTATTAAGTCAAGGCTTTACGACAATGATGGGACATGATGGTGTAACTGAATTAAAAGATACTGAAGCTTTTGGTAATATGGGAGAAGAATTTTGCGATACATATTCTATACAACGTGAATCATATTGTGAAAGTTTTCGTGAAGCTTTGCAGAATACTTTTTCAGGTATAACTTTTAGTAAAGAAAACATTAAATATAAAGACTTAGACGGTACAGAGCACAATCAAAATAATAAGCTTGTAATACATTTCCCTGACGGTTCTTATTTATTTAATCTTGATTTTCACGGAGGGGGTTGGGATTATACCAAGGGTACAATGAAAGGATCATTGGGGCAATTTAGTATAGATGTCAATGGTTCTAAAAATCCGAATATAAGAGGAAGAGATATATTTATTTTGCAGGTAGGAAATGTCGGTGGAGTGTATCCTAACGGTTCCATGGCAGTTTCAGAATCAAGACAGGGAAATCCAAACCAATATTATTGGCGAACTACTACTTATGATCCTTATAAATGTCAATCGAATACTGGTTCAGGCGGTGGTTGCGCCGCTAGAGTACTCGAGGAAGGTAAAATGGACTACTAGGTTAATAAAATATCAGGGCGCAGCTCTCATCCCTCTCCTAGGGGGAGGGATGAAAATCAAGTTGAGTTTACGAAACTTAGATTTTCGGGTGGGGGGTGGCTGAGCCACGACACTATATGCTTCGCTCGTGGAATTTTTATAAGTACGATATGATTAACCCCCACCCGAATTTCACAATTTCGCAAAGCTCAATTGGAAATTCTACCCTCCCCCTCGGAGAGGGGAGTATCAAAGACCTCCATAGAATTTCGGGATGCAGACGAAATTCTAACCCTCAAATTTGAGGGAGCAATAAAACAATAGCAGTTTTCAGGGTGGCTTATAGACCCACCCTTTTTGTTATCATAACCCGTTTATTGAGCGGCTGCTGATGATTTATAAGAAATCAGGCATTGCGCAAGCTGATCTGGACAGCTTGTCGGTTTTCCGTTGCATGAAATCCCTTTTAATTTTTCTATTACATCTTCAATTTTCATTCCCTTAATCAAAGATTTTATCCCCTGCAAATTTCCGTTGCATCCGCCAAAGAATGCAGCATCTTCAACTATTCCGTCATCACTTATCTGTACCTGCATAACCTGACAACATACTCCGCTAGGTTGATATTCAATAACTTTGCTCATTTTGTAACTCCTTTTTTATAATTTTAGCATAAATAAACTTTATGATATAATTAATTCAAAAGGGGATAATTGTGAGAAGTGATTTTAAATTTGACAGAATGAATTTTGTAACAGCCGGCATGCCATTAAGAACAGGCAAGGGTGGCTATCCTGAGGCTTTTGATATTATAAAAGACATGGACTTGGACGGTATGGAGCTGGAGTTCGTTCACGGCGTCAGAATGAATCCCGATACAAAAGAAAAAGTTAAAAGTATTGTCAAAGAACGAAATCTTATTATTACGGCGCATGCTCCGTTTTATATAAACCTTAATTCAAAGGAAGAAGAAAAAGTTGAAGCAAGTGTTCAGAGAATTATAGAAACTGCTGCGACGGCTTTTGAAGTCGGAGGTTACAGTATAACTTTCCATGCGGCATTTAATATGGGAAAAGATGCGGAAACGGTCTATAATCAGGTTAAAACTCAGATAACGAAAATTAATGATGTTTTGAAAAAAGAAAATATTGATATATGGATTAGACCCGAAACTACCGGTAAAGCAACACAATGGGGTGATATTGACGAAATTGTGCGTTTGTCAAAAGAGTTTGATAATGTATTGCCGTGCATAGATTTTTCTCATATCCATGCAAGAACTGCCGGTGAATATAATACTTATGATGAATTTTGTGAAATTCTTGAAAAACTCGGTTCGATAGGTTCTCATGCCATTGAAAACTTCCACGGACATCTTGCCGGTATAGATTATGGTGCTAAAGGTGAGAAAAAACATCTTAATTTAGAAGAATCGGATATGAATTATAAAGAGTTGCTGAAAGCCACTAAGTCTTTTGGAGTAAAGGGTTCTTTTGTCTGCGAAAGCCCTAATATTGAAGATGATGCGTCATTAATGAAGCAGTTTTATATGTCTTTGTAGTATATTTAGAGGATTTTATTAAAGTTTTTTTGTAATATTCCGTCATGGCATGCGGTTATAACAAAGAGGCATCTTATATGTTTAATTCGGTTAATAATCCGTTCAACAGACGTATAGAATCATCTACTTCTTCCGATAAAAACGGTAATCAGCAAAGACAGCAGGAGCAGAAGCAGCCTGAAAGAAATCTTTTGGATGAAGAAAGCGAAGACGAAGTTAAAATCGGCGGACGTCCGATTATGACTGAGGACGATATTATTGCTATGACAAAGTCTTATATTGCAAGAATAAAAGAAGAAAACGGCGATGATGAAAAATTAAACGAAAAAGCCGATAAATGGCTTGCCCGTTTTGATGTCAAAAAATTTATGAAACAGAACCCGAGTATAACAATTTCGGATTTCAATATGATTATGTACTCGGAAACTGAAAGTTTGAGAAAGTCATAGCAATTTCGGATTATATTCCCGAGATAAATATTCTTTTAACATCTCCGTCAACTATTCTTAAGATGTCATCCTGAAATTTCATATATTGTTCATTGTTACAGATAACTCTTCCTCCGACAGATTTCAGATTTGGCGGAAATACTGTTATTTCAGAATTAAATAATTTATTTTTATGACAAAGAACTAAATCTCCGTCAATTTTTTCAACTTGGCTCAACAGTTCATTTTCATTTATGCCAAACATTGAATACGGTACAACATAGCCGTGTTCTGCATTAAGATTGTAGTATGGTTTGTAATTTTCGATTTCAAGAAGACCGTTTTCGTTTCTGCGTACGGACTTATTAAGAAATACAAATACTGTATTGTAGTCTTTGTCTTTAATAGCCTTGAAAAATGTTTTTCCGCTGACAGGATTTTTTTCGTTGAGTTTTTCGCTGATAAGAATTGCCTGAATAGCTTTAGGACCTTCATCTATTACGCCCGAATTGCATTGCAGCCCTGAAGTTTTTATAAAATCTTTAATTTCACCTACCAGATTAAGCGGAACAATGTTATCATTTTCTTTTCCCTGAATTTGTTCAATTTTTCCTTTATGGGTTGTCATACCCGTAACCGCTTCCCAAATTCTTGAGGATTTGTTTCTTTTCAGATAAATGTAGAAATCGCCGTCCATAAGGGCTTCTCTTGCTTTATCCATACTGGATCTGGTACACCAGTTTTTGTTACTCAAAATTTCAAGTTTTGCTATATTTTCTTCCTGATGATGCGGATCATGCTTGAGTGACGGTATTTTTACCCATACGGCTTCCTTATTGGAAAGTCCCATTTCCATTAAAAGATTATCCCTGAGTCTGTGAGTGTAAAATTCCAAAAATGACGGTTTTGCACAGGTTACGGCTCTGTCTTTCGGATGAATAATTTCAAAACGTTCAATTGTTTCGTATAAGGCTTTTGCATTAAACGGTACCGGAATGTGGCGGTTATCCGCCTTTATTTCGCTTGTTATTGCATCCCATATAACGAGTTTCAGCGGCTGGTTATCTTTTAATTTTTTTGCAAGTTTTGGATTAATTTCTTTGTTGGTTTCAGGACTTTCAAGAATATTTGCCCATTGTTTTAGTCTTACTTCCCTTGCAATATTGATTTTGTCGATGGAAAAACTTCTTATATCCTGCGGGATGTAGCTGTGCCATTTTATTTTATTCACGTCACTTTTTTCAAAATTTTCAAAGATCAAATTCGATTTAAAAAGATTATTAACAGCTTCTTTTATTTTTGAGGCTGACAAGAGATTTCCGCCTACAGGAAAACGTTTGTTTTTGCCTAAAATTTCTGCAGACAGATATTCAAATACGGTTTTGTATTCCGAGGGTAATGATTTACCTGTAAATTCAACAGTATCGTATGGCTGATTATATCTTGTATATGCAGGCGTTGTATAGTTTTGTTTGTTATAATTAATTCCGGTATTGTAATTTAGTTTGGGTAGAATATATATCATAATTTGACCTTTTAATATTATATATAGCATGTAAAATCCGAAAAAAAAATTTTTTGCGTATATTTTAAAACTTGTGTGTTATAATTGTTTTGAAAAATTTTGTACGAGAACATTTATGAGAAGAAAAATAAGTATAATAGGCTCAACGGGTTCTATAGGAACACAGGCCTTAGAAGTTATAGAAAAACTACAGGATAAATTTGAAATTATAGCATTAGCCGGCGGTAATAATACAGAACTTTTGAAACAGCAGGCAGAAAAGTTTAAGCCTAAGTATGTTTATGCGGCAAAACCGATAAATGTTGACGGCGTAAAAACTCTTGAAAGTCTTGATGAAATTGCCGAAAATAAAGAAAATGATATTATTCTTGTATCGTGTTCCGGAAAAATAGGATTACGCCCGACTCTGAAAGCTATTGAAAACGGCATCGATATTGCTTTGGCAAACAAAGAAACCCTTGTTATGGCAGGGGATATTGTTATGAAAAAAGCCAAAGAAAACGGAGTTAATATAATTCCCGTTGACAGTGAGCATTGTGCAATTCACCAATGTATAAAAGATATTTCTCAGGTCAGCAAACTTATAATTACGGCAAGCGGCGGACCGTTTTTGCATAAATCGGTTGCTGATATGAAAAATGCAACCGTTGAACAAACTTTAAAGCATCCGAGATGGAATATGGGTAAAAAGATTACCGTTGACAGCGCAACCCTGATGAACAAAGGGCTGGAAATTATTGAAGCACATCATTTGTTCGGATTTGATTATGATGATATTGAAGTGGTTGTTCATCCGCAAAGTATCGTACATTCAGCTATTGAATATGTTGACGGAAGTGTTATTGCTCAGATAGGGCTGCCGAGTATGCACATTCCTATTCAGTATGCAATAACATACCCCGAAAGATATGAGGGAATAAAATCAAAGAGTTTTAGTTTTTCTGAAATTGCCAGATTGGATTTTGAAGAACCCGATTTTGAGAAATTCCCGACGGTTAAATTGGCATATAAAGCAGGTAAAATGGGCGGTACCGCAACAACCTGTATTAATGCCGCTAATGAAGAAGCTGTTTTTGCATTTCTTGACGGAAAAATTAAACTTTATCAGATATATGAAATTACCAAAAAAATGCTGGATGAACATGTATTAATCAAAAATCCGACTATTGATGAAATTTTTGAAGTTGACAGACAGGTCAGAGAAAAAGTAACAGGGATGTTCGAAAAAACTTATTGTTAATGTAATTAAGCCTGTAATTATACCTTTTCTTATCTTAATTTTCTTTCTTCCTGTATGGTTTCCTTTAAAATTTCGGACAGCATTTTTAGTTTTTCTTTTAAATGCATTATTTGAACCTGATTAAAAATTACCGGATATTCTTTATCGGGATATAATTCTCTCTCTTTTCTGAGATATTTATTACCTGTATTATACCCGTTTATTTCGTTGATTAATTTGTATCTGAAATTTTGCAGAACATCTATTTTTTGTTCTTTTGGAACGAGGTTTGTTATAAAGTCTTTTAAAGCGGAAGTACATTTCTCTGTCGAAATGGGTGACTGAAAGTAATCGGTAAAAAATTTTTCATAACATAATTCTTCTGTTTCGCTTTTTGAAACTTTTATTAACCTTTGAACATACTTTGGATTGGTAAAATATGAAAACAAATGGTCTGATTCGTGCATTAATACTTCGATATTAACTCCGGCAAAATCTTCCTGCGTATGAGTATTGTTTAGTTTAACGACATAACCTGTTATATTGTCGGACAAACTTCCGTCTCGCATAACTTGTCTGCCAAGCCATACCGCACTGTATTCATTTGTATTTGGTTCTATATTTTTAACTATGGCATATTTATGACCTTCCAATACATAAGAATAGGATTTCTGAATATATTCAAAGGTGTCTTTACCACTGTTTTGATACTGTTTTATTCTTGAATAAAATTTGTTTTCAAGCTGCTGCACCAAGGCATAACGTCCCTGCACAGTGCCATCTTTTATCCATTTTGGAGATATTCGTGCCGTTATTGCTATAGGATTTTTCATGTTATGTTTTAAGTCTGTAAAGAAAAATTTTTGCTTAATTTGTTTAAAAAATATGTTGAATAAATAAAATTTTTATGTTTATATGATATCCAAAAAGATATACTAAATACATGGGAGTATGTGTATGCTTACAATAAAAGAAGTCAAAGCAATTAGATATGCCATAGCAAATCATTACAGAGGATGGCAATTATTAAAAAATCCGGAAGGAGTTTCCGGAACAACAGTCAGAATGATTAGAACTGCTGAAGAAATAGACGGTCATACGCTTGATACATTTAGTACAACTTCACGAGTGACTACTGACTTTTCAAAATCGGTTCCGGAAGTTTCAAACGAAAACCTTTTCGTTAATAATTATAATTTTTATGATAGTTCTAACAAACTGACAGATACCAGAAGATATGTAACTTATGTAAGAGAAAATTCTGACGGGAAACATATCGTAAGAGGTAAAGGTAATGTTAGTGATGATGTTTTGGCAGCAAGAAATTTTGACAGTTTGCATATACCGAGTGTTGACAGATTTGAAACATACACTACTCCGTCACCAAATGATATAACCGGCAGTGATTATTCTACTTTTACGGTTAGTATGAAAAGGAGTTTTGCATATCTTCAAAAAGAAAAATTTGAACAGGAAGCCAACAGTAAATCTATAGGGAAAATGTTTAACGGTAGTTTCTGGAAGACTTTATGGCAGAATATTAAACAAAAATAATTTCAATGCTTGCATATCTGCTTATCTTATTGTACTATAGATATGAGGTTAAGATTTTGTGAGAAATCTGTTTTCTGACTTCGATATTCAGGTTTAAGGATTATAATTGTTAAAATGAGTGAAGAAGAAAAATTATATTCGGATGTGCCACCGACAAAATTGAGAAATAAAGAAGAAAAGTTCAGACCGGCGAAAACTAATAAATTTTGGTTGATGGTTGCAAGTTTGTTTTTCTTCAACATGCTCCAAAATCGTTTCTATGCTCTCAGATATAAAGGTTATGAGGGTACGATGGAAGACGGTGTACCGACAATAGTTTTTGCTCCGCACTCAAATTGGTGGGACGGTATTGTATTATACAATGTTGCTCACAGAATTTTCCATAAAGAAATCCGTTTAATGATTGAGGAATTAAACAGATTCCCTCTATTACACAGAGGCGGCGGTTATCCCGTTAATAAAAAATCTCCTCAGTCAGCAATGAAAGCACTTCAGTATTCGGTTGAGGTTGTTCGTGATTTGAAAAATATTTTGTTTATTTTCCCGCAGGGGATTATCAGACCGCCTCATTACAGACCTATTGAATTTCAGACAGGGCTTGCATACATTGCCCAAAAAGCGGTTCAGAAAACAGGTAAAGTCAATCTGGTTCCTATGGCAATTGATTATTGCTTTTTGAGAGATAACAGACCGGAAGTAATTATTAAATTCGGCGAAAGAGTTGAGTTAACAGCAGAACAAAGTAAAAAAATGGACAGAAAAGAATTAACTCATATATTGGAGCAAGCTCTTACAAAAGTTTGTGATGAGCAAATGGATGAAATATCTCATGGCGAAGTTGATGATTATACGGTTTTGTTTAAACAGCATTTGAAATGGTACAGAAGAATTGAGCAGCGTTTAAAACGTATTGATATTCCGCCTGTAGCTGATGTTTAGTCCGCATATATAAAATCTTTGATTTGAGTATTTTCTTATGCTAAAATTAGTTTATGAACGCAAATAAGTTACGCATTAAAATAAGACCTATGCTTAAGTCTGATATCAATGATGTTGTTGCTGTCGAGGAAGAGTCATACGGAAAACATCACTGGTCAAGAGAATCATTTTTTAATGAATTATCAAATGATTTGGCTCATTATTTTTGTGCAATCAACGAGGAGGGAAAGCTTATAGGTTATATCGGTACTTGGCAGATAATTGAAGAAGCCCATATTACAAATATATCTGTCAAACCGGATTTTAGGCGGAATAAGATTGGGGAAGCACTTTTGCATGTGGCTATAGAAAATTGCTACAAAAACGGGATAAAATATATTACTCTTGAAGTGCGTGTTTCTAATGAAAAAGCAATTAATTTGTATTCAAAATACGGGTTTAAGTCGCTCGGGACAAGAAAAGAGTATTATCAGGACAATAATGAGGATGCTCTGATAATGTGGACAGAAAATATTTTTTACGATAAATTTAAGACGTTATATAATGAAAATATAGAGAAATTAAAAAAGGTTATTTCAATAGATGAATGAAGAAAATAACAATTCTCAGCAGCCGCAGGATGAAAATCAGGAACAACAGGAACAAGCGGCGAAAGAGATAAAAAGAAAGAAAGTTAAAGTAAAGACAAAAAAGAAAAAGAAAAAAGGCATTCATATAGGTATAGGGAGTCTTGTTCTTACGATATTTTGTGTGTTTTTGCTTATAACAGTAACCTTTTTGCAACTTGATATAACACATTTCATTATCCCCGCAAAATTATTTCAGGGCAAACCTTGTACGATAGAGGATTACTTATTTACAATTAAGTATATTCCCCAAATTCCGATAGTTATATTTGTTGCCGCATTGCTCGGAAGAAAGTTTGGACTTGTAAGCATTATTTTATATATAATTACGGGGTTATTTATTCTTCCGGTATTTGCGTTAGGCGGGGGCTGGAGATATATTTTTGAGTACGGTTTCGGTTATATTTTTGCATATATTCCGGCTGCATTCATTCTTACAACGATATTAAAAAAGGGATTTACCTTTAAAAATATTCTGAAAGCTGTTGTATTAAGTGTACTGACTATACATGTAATCGGGGTAATTTATATGATGTGTCTTGCAGGGTTCAAGCATGCCGGCTGGGATTTTATCGGTACATGGATAGCTGCACAAAGCGGTATAAAGATATTATATGACATAGTTTTCGGTTATCTTTTGGTATTGTTTGCCAAATATGCACGAATTATACTATGGTTTTATCTGTAGATTTTATGCTTTGTTGAAAACCAATTTTTCATTGGAACTGTCAATAACAATAGTGTCACCTTGTTTAAATTCATTTGCCAGAATCTTTGTGGATAACGGAATTTCAATATATGTTCTGATTACTCTGCGCAGAGGTCTTGCGCCGTATAAAGGTTCATATCCTTCCCGAGCAAGAAAATCTTTGGCTTTATCCGTAATTTTTAATTCCATACCCTGTTCTTCTACACGTTTCTTTAGTGAAGTTGTCTGAATTTCAACGATTTTTGACAAATTCTCTATAGTAAGCGGAGAGAATGTAATAATTTCATCAATTCTGTTAATAAATTCAGGTTTAAATGTTGATTTTAATAATTTATCAACTTTTTCTTTTTTCTTATGGTCGGAAAGATTTTCATCCAATAGAATGTCGCTGCCGAGGTTACTTGTCATAATTATTACTGTATTTTTAAAATCAATGAGTTTTCCCTGCCCGTCAGAAAGTCGTCCGTCATCAAACATCTGGAGCATAATATTGAAAATATCCGAATGTGCTTTTTCGATTTCGTCAAAAAGAATAACGGAATAAGGTTTTCTCCTGACCGCTTCGGTTAATTGCCCGCCTTCTTCATATCCGACATAACCGGCAGTAGTACCTGTTAATCTTGATACGGATTGTTTTTCCATAAATTCACTCATATCAATACGAATAAGCGCATCTTCATCATTAAATAAAAATTCTGCAAGAGTTTTACCTAATTCGGTTTTACCGACACCTGTAGGTCCAAGGAATAGGAACGAACCTATCGGTCGTTTACCGTCACGAAGTCCTGAACGGGAAAGTCTTATTGCATTCGCAAGTTTATTTACTGCTTCATCCTGCCCGATTAATCGGTTATGCATATATTCTTCCATATTTATAAGTTTTTCGGACTCGTTTTCTACAAGTCTTGTTGTCGGAATACCTGTCCATTTTGCAACTATATTTGAAATATCATCTCCGTCAAGATATTCTTTCAACAAATGTCTTTTCGATTTATCAGACTGAAGTTTCTGTAATTTTACTTCCATTTTTTGAAGCTCTTTAAGTTTATTTTCCAATGCCTCGGTTAATTCACCTTTTTTCTTCGCCTGCTCAATTTGAACATTGAGTGTTTCAAGGTTACGTTTAACTTTTGTTGTTGCATCAATCAGTTTCTTTTCCTGTTCCCACTGATAGCGTAATTGGCCTATTTTTGCTTCAAGATTATCAATTTTTTTAGATAATTTTACTATTTTTGAATCGTTGGCATTTTCTTCGCTCAAAGATTTTCTTTCGATTTCAAGCTGCAATTTTTCTCTTGTGCAGTTATCAATTTCTTCCGGCATGGTATCAATGTTTATTCTTAATGAGCTGGCAGCTTCGTCAATAAGGTCGATAGCCTTATCGGGTAAATATCTTTCTGAGATATATCTGTGAGATAGTTTTACCGCCTGAACGATGGCTTCATCAAGGATTTTTATGCCGTGGAAAACTTCATAGTTACTCTTTAATCCTCTCAAAATACTTATTGCTATATCAATTGACGGTTCATCGACATAAACAGGCTGAAATCTTCTTTCCAGAGCTTTATCTTTTTCAATATATTTCCTGTATTCATCAATTGTTGTTGCTCCGATAACTCTTATTCTGCCTCTTGATAACATAGGTTTTAAAAGGTTTCCTGCATCGACAGAGCCTTCTGATGCCCCCATACCCATAATTGTATGTATTTCATCAATAAATAACATTAAGTCATCAGTTTTATCTTCAATTTCTTTGAGTACTTTTTTCAGTCGCTCCTCAAATTCGCCTCTGTAAGATGCCCCCGCAAGTAATGCCCCCAAATCGAGTGCAAGAATTTTATCATTTTTAAGGCTGTCCGGAACTTCTCCGCTCAAAATTCTTTGTGCTAATCCTTCAATTACGGCAGTTTTACCTACACCGGGTTCGCCGACTACTACAGGGTTGTTTTTGGAGCGGCGGTTAAGTATCTGAATAACACGTCGGATTTCATCATCACGTCCGATAACAGGATCCAGTTTTTCTAAAGCTGCCGTTTTTGTTAAATCGGTTGTATATTTTGCAAGTGCAGATTCGGTTTCTTTTGATTCTTTTGAGGAAGCGGATTTTTTCTCAGGCTTTTTTGTCGGGGTATCCATTTCGGGATCCCAAATATTTGAAGATTGGCTCGCAACAATTTTTTCCTCATTTTTATCTTCTTCATCAGCTTCTTTTTGGGCAGCTGAAGAGGTATTTCTTTTTACTGCCTGACCGTCAACAATATCAACGAGTTCGATTTTTTCCACAACCTCATTCATTCTCTTGTATAAATCTCCCATGCCTATACTGTATGCACGGAAAACATCTATCATAATGCGGTTGTTTGATTTAAACAGTCCTAACAATACATATTCAAGACCAATTATATCATCTTTTCTTGCCAAACCTTCTTTTTCCGCATCTTCAATAACTTTAATTGCGCTGTTTGAAAGAGGTACATCACGTCCTCTGGTAAACATACCTGTTTTTCTCGGAATACTGTCATTGAAATCTCTGATTAATCTCGGATTATTAAGCCCTATTTTTTCAAGCAAAAATTTGGGTAAATCATTTTCATCCATAAACAATGCAAGCATAATATGCTCGGGTTCGACATACTGATAATCTCTTGCATAAGCAATAGTTTTTGCTGAATGTATAATATATCTTAAATGTTCGGTTAATTCCATAATGCCCTCATTTCTGCTATTTTCCCAATTCTACCACATTTCTGCCAAATGCTTGTCATATAATTGATGTAACTTATTTAATTATTACGAATTATTAAAAAAAATATGTCAAATTCCTAAACTTTTTTATTACTATAGCCGTAATACATGACAAGAGGTATATTCATGAGCATAGTAATCGATACAGACCTAACGCTGATAATGCGTCGGTTAAATATAACCGAAGCAAAGATGAAAGAATGTTATGCCAACAAAAGTCTCGAAGAAATTGTTGAAAAAGAGGCTGAAGAAGGTAATCAGGCTGCGGTTTCGTTTGCCCGTGAATTGTTTACTACCCCGAGAATGCTGGTTAAAATATTCCAGCTTGCAGACCCTGAAAATAAACTCTCATTTTTAAGAGAAATGAGTCCTGATGAATTGAGAGATTTATTACCTTTGTTAGAAGATGAAGATCTGACTGAAGGTTTAAGATTTTTTGATATGAACAAGCTGATGAGCATGATGGAAGAACTGCCGCCTGAACAGCTTGTAAAAGTCGTATTTCAAATGTTTTCCGATGAAGAAATTATGAGATATCTTCCGGAAGAACAGTTAGATAAATTTTTGGAAAATCCTGATGTAGATAAATATCAGATTATGAATAATTTAGCTCTTATACCTCGAGAATACCTCGCTCAAATGTATGAAGCCGTAAGCGGCGAAGATTGTGAAGAAATGGGTTCAAAAGAACTTATGGAAAAAATCGGCGGATTAAATAATATGCAATTTACCGATGCTGTTCGTTCGTTACAGCCTGTTGCAAAACAACAGGTTACACTCGGGATTGCAAATTCAAGACCTGAGTTATACCAGAATTTTGATGCTCATGCTTATACCAATATGATTCAGACTTACAAATTCCAGCCCGATGTTGTTAAGGCTATGTCTGTAGTTGATGAAGATGAAAAAATTAAAATGCTCAAACAATTGCCGAACGACTTTTTGGCAGTCGTAATTACTCAAATCGATGCTCAGCTTTTTGCAGAACAATTAATACATAAACAGCCAAGACTTCTTGCTAAAGCTATAATTCAATAATTTTGCACGCAAATGAAATAGCTTTTTGAGTGAATAAAAATTTCATAAGTTTCCTCGGAATAAATGACGGAAACTGAACTTTTCTGACTAAAATATTTTCTTTAAAGTATACGGAAATATATGCAAGTCCTACAGGTTTTTCTTTTGTCCCGCCTGTCGGACCGGCTATTCCGGTTGTGCATATAGCCATATCACAGTTTGTTTTTTTGTGAAGTCCTGCTGCCATATTATATGCACATTCTTCACTTACCGCACCGAATTTTTCAAGTATTTTTTTATCTACATCCAAAATACTTTCTTTGGCAAAATTTGCATAGGTAACAAAATTCAGTTTCACAAAATCCGAGCTGCCCGATACGTCGGTAAGTCTTGAACTCAACAGTCCGCCTGTGCAGGATTCGGCAGTAGATACAGTTAAATTGTTTTCAATAAGGTATTTCGCAAGTTTTTTTAATTTTCTGTCAAACATATATTCTCCGTATTATCTTTTATTTTTAAAAAAGTAATTATTTTATCTCCGTATTTTTTTTGTTTAATAATTTCATAACTGCCAAACTCCACATCCGTAACATGTTCAAGGATAATTATACCGTTTGCGATATTTTTTACCGCTTCCAGAGACTGTTCGTAAATTCCTGAAAAATAAGGCGGATCAATATATATAACGTCAAATTTTTCTTTGAATTTTTGGGTAATTTTCAGGCTGTCCCCCATTAATAATTTCAAATCACAATCACAATATTTTTTATAATTATTTTTTATAACGGCAGCGACTTTCGGGTGTTTTTCTATTGCAACGGCTGAAGCAAATCCCCGTGATACCGCTTCAAGAGCCATGATTCCCGAGCCTGCGTACATATCAAGAAAACTTTTTCCGTCAAAATCTGTTATTGCCTGCAAAGTGTTAAATACGCTCATCCTGACTTTAGATAAAGTCGGGCGGGTGATTTTTTCATCGGGTGCGGTGATTTTTTGTCCTTTAAATTTGCCTGCCGTAATATTCATATTAACTATTTTACAATGAACAAAAAATATAGTATAATATAAGGGCTACAGTATATTGAAGGAGTTTATGAGCAAGAGGGAAAACAAAACTGATGTCATAATTGTCGGGGCAGGACCTGCGGGTATTGCTGCAGCGATTACGGTTGCTCGTGCGGGATTTGAGGCTATAGTTATTGAAAGAGGAACTTTTGCCGGCAGCAAGAATGTTTTTGGCGGAGCTGTTTATACGGAATCTGTCAAGGAGATTTTTCCGGATTTTGAAACTTCAGCCCCTTTAGAGAGAAAAAATATTGAGCATAAATTTACTATACTCGGAGAGGATGACAGTACAGTAATTTCATACAGAAAATCCCACGAAACACCGGTCAGTTATACTGTTATGCGCGGTAAATTTGACAGATGGATGGCGGAAGAAGCTAAAAAAGAGGGTGTTATCCTTGTCGAAGAAACCGTTGTAAGAGAATTAATTGTTGAAAATGAGAAAGTCATAGGGGTAAAAACCGAGCTTGAAGATTATTATGCAAATATCGTAATACTTGCAGACGGTGTAAATTCTCTGTTGGCAAAACAAATAGGTTTAAGAGAGGATATTAAGCCGAAGGATGTTGCAGTTTCTGTTAAAGAAGTAATAAAATTAGACAAGCAAAAAATCAATGACAGATTTTTAATTAATGATGATGAAGGGTGTATTTATGAACTTTTCGGCGGTTCTATGCTCGGTAAATTGGGTTTAGGATTTATTTATACAAATAAAGACAGCGTAAGCATCGGCTTGGGAATTACTCTTGATGAGCTTGACGGGACGGGGCTTAAACCGTATGAGCTTTTGGAAAAAATTAAACAACATCCGACAATTGCTCCGCTCATTAAGGACGGAGAAGTCATAGAATATTCCGCGCACTTAATTCCCGAAGGCGGATACAAAAAGATGCCGACTTTATCTGGTGCAGGGGTTATGGTTACCGGTGATGCTGCTATGCTTGTCAATAATATGCATTGGGAGGGTACAAACCTTGCAATGGTGAGCGGAAAGATTGCCGGCGAAACCGCTGTTGTTGCGTTGAATAAAGAAGATTTCAGCGAAAATTCGTTGTCCCGTTATCAGGAAAAATTAGAGGGAACTTTTGTTATAAAAGATTTGCATACCTACAGAAACCTGATGGATGTTATGCATGACAAAAAAGAAGTTTTTATGGATGTATATTTCAAAAAAATCAATGCGTTTTTTGAAATGTTCACATCGGTAAACGGAGTGCCAAAACGCCAATTATACAGGAAATTTATTTTCGGATTTATAAAAGAACGAGGGTTTTGCGGATTGTTATCCGATGCATGGGCAGTATTTAAGTTAGTATGGAGTATATTGATAAAATGAATTTAGACAAAAATTTATCTACATTGAAATATACACCGGATAAGGAATCTCATCTAAAGCCTTGTCAGGAGGATTGCCGTACCTGTACAAAACGTCCTTGTGTTAATGCGTGTCCCGCAGGAGTGTATGAGTGGTTAGAGGATGAACAAAGGCTGCTCGTAAAATATGAAAACTGTCTTGAATGCGGAGCTTGCAGAATTATATGTGAAAAACAGTCGTTGGAATGGGAATATCCTAAAGGTACAAAAGGAGTAATGTTTAAAAGAGGTTAGGAAATATAAGGAGAATAAGATTATGAAAGAACAGTACACAAATCAACACAGACGCTGGTATGACAAAGATCCTGTATTATCTCAGGCAATTTCAACTTTGGAACATAGCGATGACGAAACACAGATTAAAGTTGCTCTAAATTTAATCAAAATCATTATTGAACACAACATTGAAGACGAACAGTTTGAAGCTGTTGAAGATATTATCAATGCAGTAGGTTCAGGTTTGGATGATAACAGAAAAGGTCGTTGGTATGATATCGATTCAACGGTAAGAACGGCTATGAACATGCTTCAAAATTGTCCTGAAGCTACTCAGAGAATTATTGCCAAAGAAATGGCAAAAATGGTTGTTGATAAAATCAATACCGAAGAAGAATAAGCTGATCTATTCGGCAAAATAGTCGCAAATAAGTGTTTTTTTGTGCGGGAAGAGTTTTACAACTTTTTCCGCCAATTTATTTTTACTCAAGTCATCAAGTTGTTTTTTTAGGATAGCCTTTTCAATAACGACTTTATTATACAGTTGGGAGCAAATATAACTTTTATCAACGTGTCCTGCAAGTTTATCAAGCTGAACCTGCTTCTTTGCTATTTGTTCAATTAATTTTCGTTTCACTAGAAAACCTCTTTAAATATATTACCTTATAAATCCTTTTTATTTTTTACATTATTAGGATAATACTTTTTTTAAAATTTTAAATCGACTTTTTAGGTGATTTTATGAAAATTATTGTAACAAATATTTAATAATTAACCGTTGCCGTCATAAATTCTTACATAATTCCAATAAGAGCGCAAAACTTTTTTTACATAAGTTTTTGTTTCGGGATATGGAATTTGTTCGATAAAGGAATCCGTGTCGTGATAATTAATTGTAGATTTCCAGGTTTTAACCGCCCCGGTACCTCCGTTATATGCGGCGATTGCAGAAACATCAAGTCCGTTCAGCTGTGCTCTTACGCTTGCATAATAATAGTTGCCTAATAAAATATTTTGTTGCGGGTTATATAAATCATAACCGCCTACACCTTTTTGTGAAGCTATTGATTGTGCGGTTGCAGGCATTAATTGCATAAGTCCTCTGGCGCCGGCAATACTTATTGCCTGCGGATTAAAGTAGCTTTCTTCTCTTGTCAGAGCAAGCATCAAAGGAGCATTAGTGCCGGCTTTGCGAGATGCTTCAGTAATTTTGTCGTAATAATATATCGGATATACAAGGCGCCAGCGCATGTCGTTTTTGTCCGGTTTCTCCTTCAGTTTATCCATTGCGTTTCTGGCGATAAGCATACCCTGACTGATTTCACCTTTTTTGTATGCAGCCCAGCTTTTTAAAAATTCATCATAAGTCGTATATTCGTCAAGAATTTCAAAATCCTGCAGCTCTATAAGTTTATCCAAAAATTTATGAGCTCTTTCATAAGGAAACTCTATGGGTTTTTCTTTGATATAACTTGCAATAATCGGGGAGCGGCTGTGTTTAAGTCTTAAAAATGCTCTGTATGCATAGTAATTATCAGGATATTTATCCATAACGCTTCTGTAATAACTTATATATTCTCTGTAAGAACGAACACTTTCGTTGACAACTCCCATATAATACATTACCATAGGTGCGTAGTCGGAAGTGTTTTTGTACTTATTCAGAAAGTCGCTGCCGATTTTCTGAGCATTGTGAATATCATTTGCGTTGACTAATGATATAAATATCTGTGCCTGAGCTTTATCAACATATTCGCTTTTAGGGAACCAAAGATATAAATTTTTAAAACATTCGGTTTTAACATTACTTGGACTATAAGTACATTTAATGTTCATTATATAGTCTTTGCCTTTGCCTTTTGCAATATCCATCAGATGATTTGCAGCCTGATATTTTGACGGAACCATAGACATATATGTATCAATGGCTTCTTTTACATCTTCAAGTTCAACGTAATCGACGTTTCCGTTCAGCCCCCATTCAGTCAGATATTTTGCTCTGCCGTTATCTCCTAAGGCTGCGGAATTTTTAACATCCAAAGCCCATGAGTTTTTTAATTCGGATTTTTTGCAGAGTTCTGCCGCTTTTTTATAATCTTTAAAAAGGTAATATGATTTTGCCATTAAAAGATAATCATCTTTTAATATTTCGACATCCATACCTTCCCAGTCTTTTGCAACTTTCAGGGCAAGTCTGCCTGACGGTGCTTTTTTCAGATAGTGTCTGAAGTGGTTTTGAATATCGTTTTTGGCTGACAGCGGGAAAATCTTTTCTTTTTCATACATTTTTAAATCGATTAATCCCGAATAATATTCCGAAGCTATTGCATAATCTGAATTAGGATTTTTGCTTATAATTGTTTCAAAAACTTTTTTAGCTTCTTCAGGATTTGTTTTCATTAAATCGACAGCAAGGTTATAACGTACTCTGTCTGTCAGAGTATGTTTCGGATATATTAAAAGAAACAGCTTATACTGTTTTATTGCTGCAGGAATATCATCAAGTTTGTCCGCATCAATTCCCTGTCTGTATATCGCAAGTGGTTTTAAATTTGATGAAAAAACGATTTTAGAGAAAGTTGTATAAGAGTTGGAGTAATCTTCAGACTTATAAGCATTTAATGCTTCTCTGTATATTTCTTCAGACTTTTGAGGAGGCTGATACATATTCAGTCCTGCCCAGGTACCTAATCCGAGAATAACAAAACCTATCCCTGCTATATATAAACGTTTTTTCCAGCTGTTCATAATATAATAATAACATTAAATCAGTATCAGCGGTAAAATTTCAAGAAAAGTTTACAAAAATCGTTATATGTTTTATAATTTTTAAAGGGAAAAGAGGAGTATGAAATGAGTATTCAGGACAGTTGTGAAAAGGTAGTCAGACCGTGGGGATATTTTATAAATATTGCAGACGGCGACGGATATTTGTCAAAGATTATCCATGTAAATCCTGACGGAAAATTGTCTGTTCAGTCCCATAATCACAGAAGCGAGCATTGGTTTGTCATAAAAGGAACAGCAAAAGTTACTCTGAAAAAACAAGATTTTATACTAAATGCAGGACAAAGCATTGATATTCCCGTAAAAGCCGTTCATTCCGTACAGAACCCTTACCAAACCGATTTGGAAATAATAGAAATCCAGCAGGGCGATTTACTGTCCGAAGATGATATTATCCGTTACGAGGATATTTACGGCAGAGTGACGAAAATATAAAATCAGTGGTATCAGGTGTTTTTTGTATAGAATTAAGCCAATTTATTTTTTAACCGATTTGTTAATCTGAGAACGGATTTTATGCGCTTTGTATAAGTAATCTGTCAGCTTCTGATAATTCTGGGCTGTTTCACCGTACGGGGTTTTCATCTTTAATAATTCATCAACATTTTTATTGATATTTTCCAGAGTTTCCAAAGAGTCACCCAAAGCAACAAGAGATTTGAAACGTCTTGAAACTTTTGCAAGAATATATCTTTTTATAAATCTTTTTATAGCATTGATTACGGGCATTTTTCTTTGTCTTACCCCTGTCACCGCACCGTTAATACCGCTTGAAATTTTAGACGGCAGGTCTGTTGAGGAATATTCTTTATATAATTCTCTCAACTCCTGTTCAAGACGTTGTTTTTTTATTCTGAGGCTGAATAATTCCTGCTGATTTCCGACGGTATCGGCAGCTTGTATTTTGGTATTCAAATCCTGAATGGCTTTTTCTTTATCTTCAATACGATATTCAAGTTTTAGGGAAGTATCCTCAATATTTTCATAGGCTTTTTCTTCTAAAATATTGGAATCCAAATCGTTGAGTCTTCTTGGCGGAGTCGCAAGGTTAGAAATGGCAATAGACTGCTGAGGCGTCAGATACCAATTGTTCTCAGAGCCTTTCATTGTTGAAAATATATTCTTCTTTTCTCCGCTGTCGTTCATACATTCATTTTAAAATACAAACAAAAATTTTTTTTCCCCTAAAAAGTGGAAAATGTTACATTTTTTATATTTTATTTGTACTAATTGAATAAATAATCGAGTCAGAGAATAGATTTTTTCGCATTAAGCATAATTAATAATATATATTTCCGTAAAAATAACAATCAAATGGAGTGATATATGGCAGTAAATTTGATTATGTTTGAGATGAAAAGTGCAGAGCGTAAATACTTTGAAGATAATCGTTTTGAAGATTTTAATATAACTTTTTATGAGGAGTGTCTTGACGATGAATTTATAAAAACCATTCCGCAGGAAATTTTGGAAAACGCAAATGCGATAAGTATTTTTGATAACTCATCAATAACCAATGAGGTTTTGTGTTGTTTTAAAAATTTGCGGGTGATATCCGTCAGAGCGGCGCAATTAGACAATATATGCCTGACAAGTTGTGAGGATAGAAATATTGCTGTAGTCAATATTCCGGATTTTGGTGCGCAGGCAATTGCAGAATATACAATAGGGTTAATTATAAATCTTGTAAGGCATATAATTCCTGCCAATAATTTTGTAAAATCAAATAACAAATATTGCGGTGGATTTTTGGGACGTGATTTGAATAATTTGACTTTGGGGGTTGCCGGAACTGATTTAACTGGTGCGACGGTTTGTAAAATAGCAAGTGCTTTCGGAATGAAAATTGCAGCTTACGATAAGGTGAAAAAACAAGAGCTTATTGAAAAGTATAATGTTAAATATCTGCCGTTTGATGAATTTATATCTGTGGCTGATATTATCTCGGTTCATCTTGAATATGCTCCTGAAAATTATCATCTTTTTAATGATGAGATTTTTTCAAAGTGCAAAGACGGAATGTATTTTATAAATACTTCAAAAAGCGAAATCGCTGATATTGAAGCGCTGCAAAAACATATTGACAACGGGAAAATCCGCGGTGCTGCATTAGATACATCTCCCTGCAACAGTATTTGTTATAATTGCATAAATCTGTCCCAAAAGCTGACTCCGTCGCATCTGGATTGCTTATCACAGGCAGAATTTACTGATAAATTTAAAGCGTACGACAATGTAATTATTACACCCTGCATAGCTTATGCGACAGAAGATGCAATTGATAATAACATAAAACAGACTATGATTAATATTAAAAAAGCGCTATATGGGGATAAAGCTTGTAGAATTGTATAGTTATATGGTTTGACCGTAGGCATCATACCGAACGCTTGATATTGTTGTATTATTGGAATCCTTTACGGTTTTTTCGGAGGTTGCATCTGCAAATGTGCGTTCGGAAATATAACCGCCGTTTTCAGTATTTGTTATTTTTTTATAGTGGTAAAATTCTCCGTTTTTAATTCCGATACTTGTATGGTTATCCAGCCATATATCTTTTACTCCGTTATTATAAAAAGTCAGTTTGCGGAGTTCTGTCTTATGTCTTCTCAGCGTAATTCTTTGTTTACTGCCGTTTGAACTTGTTTCATATACTATATTGATGTCATTCGGATAATATACAATTTTCTTTCCGTTTTTTTCTACAATATTGCTCGGATGTCCGAGTATTTTATCAAAAGTCAGGCTATTAAATTCAGACATACAGAACAGACCTTTCAAATCGTGAACAGGTTTTTCGATAATTTTTGCATAATATTTATTTGATACTGAACCGTCTTTATTTGTAATATAACTTCTTACATGAATAAATTTTTCGTCATTATTATATTGGGTACGAATTTCTTTTATATAACCTTTTGCAGGATAGTAAATTCTTTCGGTAACTCGTCCGCTGTCATATTTTGTAACTAATTTATCACCGTTTTTGTTAGTTTTTTCAAGTACTCCTGTGTAAATTTTGCCGTCTTTACCTATTGCAATACCTCTGCGGAATGTTACTCCCGTATTGTTGGGTTTTTCTATGTTAAATGCATAGTCGGAACTACTTAGCGGTATATCATCACCGATAACAACGTCTTCCCCGTCCATTTTGCAGGAAAGAATATGACCGTCTTTATCGTAGTATTCTTCAAGAGTAGTTTCTAATGTATTTTTATCTTTTTCAATGACGGATTTTGAGCCGTCTGCAAGTATGGTTGTTGTTCTGACTCTGCCTGCGTTGTCTTTGATTTCCTGATAACTCAGATATTTATTATTTTTGTCATAATTATAACAAATTTCAATATCGGAACCGCCAACCTCTTTGAATGTGCTTTTGCGGATATTACCTGTTGCGCTGTCAAAACTTATTTTACCGATATTTGTCTCACTGTGTTTCAGTACAAGTTCTCTCACACCGTCAGCATTTTTTGAAGCCTCTATAGTTACTCTGTTACCGTAATCATAGACCATCTTGTCACCGATTTCGGTTTTAGTTTTATATCCCTGCGGGATTTCACCAGCTTTAAGGGAATAAAATTTCTTTGCTCCGATAGCTCTTTCAACTGCCTCGTTTGTGAATTTTTTCGGAAGGATATGACGTATCTGTTCCGTATTGCTGCCATTAAGTCTTACCGGCGGCGTATCGTGAGTTACCGGAGGTTTCCCTCCTCCTGTTTGCGGTTTTATGCCCTGTCCTTTTTTAAATTTATAAATTATGGCACAAGTTGTTCCGATAACTGCAAGTGCGCCCAAGGCTGCATATAATTTTTTATGATCCTGCTTATCAGGTTCGGGATTGACTGCTTCTTCCTGTTGGTTGGGCTGTTGAGTACTCTTTAATTGCTGTACGGGTTTTACATCAAAATTGTTGACGCTGGAAAAATTTTCAAATGCCATTTAAAAAACTAACCTTTCATTATTACAATTATATAAAGTATTTTGGTGCGGTTTTATTGCCTGAGAAAATTTCCGGTTTTAATAAATTTTTACACTTGAATTCAAACTATGCTCGTGTTAGTGTAGATAATGCAGGTGAGTTGCATGTACCCTTAAACACCTGATTTATTAAATTTAATAAAAAAAGAAAGAAGGAAATATGTCAGAAGTAAGAGTCAGAATAGCTCCGTCCCCAAGCGGGAATTTGCATGTAGGAACTGCAAGAACAGCTTTATTCAACTATTTATTTGCAAAGAAAAATAACGGTAAATTCGTTTTAAGAATTGAAGATACCGATGCCGAAAGAACAAGTCAGGAATATATTGATAATATTTTTGACAGTTTAAAAGCATTAGGTTTAAATTGGGATGAAGGTCCTGATGTTGGCGGAGATTACGGTCCATATACTCAGTCCGAAAGATTTGATATATACCCAAAATACGTTCAACAGCTTTTGGATAGCGGTTTTGCTTATGAATGTTTCTGTACCCCGGAAGAACTTGAAGCAGAAAAACAGGAAGCTCACGATAATAAAAAACCGTATGTATATACAAAAAAATGTGAAAATTTAACGGAAGAACAAAAAGCTCAATTGAGAGCAGAAGGCAGAAAACCTGCTATAAGATTTAATATTGCAAAGGCTCAAAGAGCGTTCCATGACAGCTCAATTTTATCATTCAACGATATGGTAAAAGGTGAATTGCATGTTGATACTGATTTGTTGGGCGATTTCGTTATTATGAAATCAAACGGCGCACCGACATACAACTTTGCTGTTGTAATTGATGATATGCTGATGAAGATTTCACACATCATCAGAGGTGAAGACCATATTTCCAATACTTATAAACAAATTTTAATTTATGAAGCGTTAGGCGCAGAAGTTCCTCAATTCGGACACTTAGGTATGATTCTTGCACCTGACAGAAGTAAATTATCTAAACGTCACGGCGCAACAGCAGTTTCAGAATTTGTTGAAAAGGGTTATTTAACTGATGCCCTGATTAACTTTGTTGCTTTGTTAGGCTGGTCGCCGTCTGACGGAGTTGAAATTAAGACTGTTGATGAAATTGCAAAAGATTTCAGAATCAATGAAATTTCATCTTCAAATTCTATTTTTGAATACGATAAATTAAACTGGATGAATAGTCATTATATTAAAATGTTGGATATAGAAGACTTGAAAGAAAGACTTAAACCGTATTTGACAAAATATGATTTAAGCGAAATGACAGATGCTCAATATACAAGAATGGTCGAAGTTACACGTGAACCCCTTACCCTGTTATCTGATATAACTGATGCTGTTCCGTACTTCTTCGGAGAAGATGTTGAGATTGAGCCGAAAGCACAAGAGGAGATATTGGATACGGAGGTAGCACAGGATGTTTTGGAAGAGTTTGCACGACAAGCTCAAGAGTGGGAATTTACGGAAGAAGAATTACACCACAAGCTGGAAATATTTAGAGGACAATATAAAGAAAAAGGAATCAAACCAAAAGTTACAATGTGGGCAATCAGGGCTGCGGTAACAGGCAGAACCTGCGGTGCGGATATGGCTGCAATTTTGGCTATATTAGGCAAAGAACGCTCACTTCGCAGAGTTAATAAATGTATTAAATCTGTTAAAGCCTAGTTTGATTTGATAAAGATACAAAAAAGTTCCGAAATTATTTTCGGAACTTTTTTTATTAGTATGCTTTATGAATTAATGCCTTGTGGGTATCGAGTTCTAATTTATCATCAAGCGGTGTTAATGTTATTTTTTCACCGTATCTTTTTTCCAATGCCAATTCAATCATATAATCCGCAAAATGAGGATTTTTGGGCAAAAATGACCCGTGCAGATATGTGCCGAATACGTTTTTATATCTTCCGCCTTCGGTTTTATCTTTACCGTTGTTTCCGTTTCCGACTTCAACCGTTGCAAGCGGTTTTGTTTCACCCTGCAAAAATGTCAGTCCGCTGTGATTTTCAAAACCTACGAGTGTTTGCGGTTCTAAAAAATCCGTACGGGCAGTAACGTTTCCGATAAATCTTGTGTTTCCTGCAACCGTATAGGCATCCATCAGGCTTATACCGTTTAATCTGTCTTTATTGTGCGGCTGGTAGTAATGACCGAAAAGCTGATAGCCTCCGCAAATCCCTAAAAATACCGCATTTCTGTCACGTTCTTCCGTTAAAAAATCTTTCTGACGGTAAAGTTCATCTGCAACTTCTTCCTGCTGCTTATCCTGTCCGCCTCCGACAAAATAAATATCATGCTCCTTTATTGAGTCCCCGATATTTATATTTTCAAATTCAACTTCAATATAACGCCATTCACAACGTTTTTTTAATGTAATAATGTTTCCTATATCGCCGTACAAATTAAGCAATTTAGGGTACAAATGCGCAATTGAAATTTTTAAATTTTTCTCTCCCATAAACTGAATTATACCACAAATTCAGTCTATGTTATAATTGTTTCGGGAGATTAATAATTATGAGTTTAGCAGACACACATACGCATATAAATTATCTGGAAAAAATTACACCTGAAGAAAGTGTGAAGAATGCCAAAGAAAACGGTGTTGAAATTATTCTTGTTCCTGCGGCTTCACCGGAGGATGTTGATAATGTTCCGGAGTTGGTAAAAAAGTTTGACAATGTTTACGGTATGCTTGGTGTTCACCCAGAGGATGCCGAAAAATGGTCGGATGATATTTTGGATAAAATCAGAGAATATTCAAAATCCGAAAAAATTGTTGCAATAGGTGAAATCGGACTCGATTATTATTGGGATAAAGAGCATAAAGATATTCAGAAAGATATTTTTATAAAGCAGGTTAAATTAGCTAACGAATTAAATCTTCCTATATCAGTTCACGACAGAGATGCGCATAAAGATACTTTTGATATTTTAAAAGAATATAATAAAACCTCGAAAGTTGTTATGCATTGTTTTTCGGGCAGCGTTGAATTTGCAAGAGAATGTCTGAAAGAGGGCTGGTATATCGCAATAGGCGGAGTCGTGACATTTAAGAGTGCATATAAAATGCAGGAGGTTGCAAAATCCGTTCCGTTAGACAGGCTTCTGCTGGAAACAGATGCCCCTTATTTAACCCCTGTTCCGTTCAGAGGTAAAGAAAATCAGCCCGCTTACGTCAAATATGTAGCCGAAGAAATAGCAAAACTTCGTGGTATTTCGTTTGACGAAGTCGCTGCCGCAACAACCGAAAATGCGAAAAAAGTTTTTAATATAAAATAGTCTGTATTTTGATGTTTTAGAATTGTAAACATTTGTTAACAAAAAGATTTTAAAAAAAGCAATTTTTTGGCTATTGCATACTTTATGTATATAAGTTATATAAAGAGAGGACGCTTAACCTATGATGGATAATGGTTCTGTATCAGGAATATCGAGTATAAAGATGGTCTTTCCGGACACGGTCGTCAGGGCATATTCGGAGCCCTATCCGGAAATTGAGGATGATGCCACCCGAGCCACGTTTAATGTGGCGACGTTGGTAAACTGTAAGACCTTGCCAACGAATGTAACGGGGTTGAACGGAATAACGCCCCCCGATACCGACTTTATGTCAAACCCCTTCTTAGGGTGTTACGGATATAACAGTCGGGGTGAAAACGGGTCAACGATAGAATTGTTTGGATAATAAAAGAAAGAAAGTATAAGATGCAGTTAAACGGAATTAACATACAACCAAAAATAGGATCAGATTTCCACACACAGTACGGTGAGGGAAACTCCGTAAATGCTGAAAATACTATGCAGCAAGCAGCAAGTCCGACTGCACAAAATTATACAAGTCAGGTTCGTATTAATCAGACCGCAAACCCCGATAAGATAGCTGAAGATTACTCAAAATATTCAAATTCTCAGGCTAACCTTAACAGATTATATCATGGTATTTAATATTAAAAAATATTAACTTTAATTCCAATATTGTAGACAAATAAAATATTATGGTTTATAATATTTTTGGAAATAAAGTTAATTTTTTTATATTTAGTTTTGCAGTTGACCGCAAATAACACGTTCAATACCGGCTAAATCCCTGATAATTTCAATATTTCCGAAACCTGAATTTTTCATAAAACTTGATACAATATCGGATTGATCCACTCCGATTTCAAAAATTAAATATCCGTGTTTATTCAATACGGATGGCGCTTCGGAGGAAATTCGCGAGTAGTAGTTAACCCCATTTCCCTCCGAATAAAGCGCCAGCTCCGGTTCAAAAGTCACTTCCTTTTGAATCGTTTCTTTTTCTGAAATTGGAATATAAGGTGGATTTGATATAATTATATCAAATTTTTCTGATGGTTTAACGTTTGAAAATATATCCGATTTTCTGAAGATTGCCTTGTTGAAAAGATTAAGTCGGGATGCGTTGTCTAATGCGGTATTGAGTGCATCTGTCGAAATATCAACCCCAATAATCTGACAATCTGTGTATTTTGCAACCATACATGCTATACATCCGCTGCCTGTTCCCACATCCATTGCCATTTTAAGGTTATTTTGATTAATTATTTCTGTTGATTTTCTGACAAGAATTTCTGTTTCATCTCTCGGGATAAGAACAGACGGATTTACAATAAACTTTTCGCCCATAAAATCGGCGAAACCTATTATATACTGTATCGGTTCTCTTGTTTTTGCTCTTTGAAGTGCTTTTTCTCTTACAATTTCAAGTTTTTCACTGTCTAATTTTTTGCCTAAAATGATATCTTTTGCCGAATAGTTGCAGAAATGTTCAATAAGCATTTTTACTTCAATATTTGCCTCATTCGGTTCAATTCCCGCATCAATTAATATTTTTACTATTTCCTGAATTGTTGTCATCCTAAAACCCCGTATTATCATACAGCTTAAGTTCTTCAATTAACTCATAGATGGTGCAGATTTCATCCAGCATAATTTCAAATTGTTTAGTATCGGTAAATGGTTTATCTATACTCCCGATAGTGTATGCATCATGTTGATTTCCTATTGCAAGAAGTAATTTGTTATTAAGAAAACTTCCCGAAATTGTCATGCCCCTATATATTTTTTTTATGTTTTTAAATTTTTCTATAAATGCGGGAGTTAATATATAGCGAGCTTCAATTTGATTTGTCGATATAACATCATACTTTTTCATAAACTCAGTATCTTCCAGTTTTACTTCCGGGTATTGAGCCGGAGTTGTAGTTATCATGCTAAGCATTTTATCCAGAATTAAAGTATGTCCATTGAACTCTTTAGGCAAATTAATTAATATAAATAATCCGTAGAATGAGCCACCCTTCTTTTTACTATCTCTATAGCATAAAGTGGTTTCGGATATTTTAAACAACGTATCCTTATAAGAGCCGATAAAACAATCGTCATCTTTTTTTTCGATATTTTCTAATGTTGGCATATAGATTAATTTATTATTGCGTATTTCCTGTATTGATATAACCTCAGAATTTACCCATTGTAAATCTCCAAAAGCAGGCATAAGTATAGGCATAATTCTGGCTTTTATCTTTTTTTCAAATATTTTTTTCTGATTGTACCTATATGCTAAAGGAATAATAATTATCACTATAATTATAATTGGGACAATTGTTAGGAAATGAAAAATAAAATATATGGGATTGCAAACTAAAAATATCACAGAAAAAAGAATGGTAATGCTTATTGTGACAGCAAGTATTTTGGTAATGGTACTTTTCAATTTGTCATATTCTTTCAGTCTGTATTGTTCAAGTTGATCAAGTCCGGGACAGATTTTATTTTTGTATATTTCTGTAAAATTTCTTCTGAATTCCTGTATATCTTCGTTTGACATATTAGCCTCCTTGAGCCATTATCTCAATTTTTAAAAGTCATTAAATCATCTATAAATATGAAGTTTTAGTAATCAATGCTTGCACAAAATTGAAATATACTGTATAATTAGCCAGTATGGAGTAGGTAAGAATATTATTTACTTTAGGCAATTAACCAAATTAAAATTAGGAGACACAAAAATGTACGAAGATGAAAAACTCGTGTGTGAGGATTGCGGCGCAGAATTTGTATTTACTGTGGGCGAACAAGAATTTTACGCTGAAAAAGGGCTTGTAAACAAACCGAAAAGATGCCCTGATTGCAGAAAAAAACGCAGACAAGAACACAGAAGATCCCGCAGAATGTATGATACCGTTTGCTCAAAGTGCGGCGCTCAAACTCAAGTTCCGTTCAAACCTATTCCGGGCAAAGAAGTTTTCTGTAAAGAATGTTTTGCTGCTAAGCAGGAAGAACAATAAAAAACAATTAAATAATAAGAAAAAGTTCTTTACATTGTTGTAAAGAACTTTTTTTATATTTGATATATCAGTCTATGTTTCTCTTACATAATAATTACCTTTTTGTGGGGATTCCTCTATAATCAGCCCTCTGATATTGTTAAACCATGCACATATTTCCGCTACATCGCTGTTGTAATTCATAGCCAAAGATACAGCCGATTTTTTCCCGTCCTGATCGGGGAACATAATTTTTGTGCCGCCGACAAGGAATACATAATTTAGTTTTTGACCTTTTTCATATACCTGTTTAGAGCATAAAACGCTGTCTTTATCAAAGTTTACGTTACCTATATTCAGCTTTTCTTTATCCATAATGTTATACTCCTTAGTCTGTAATTTGCACATATATACTAAAGATATATATGTGCATGAAATTCAGAGTTATAACATGTTTGTTACAATAGTTTACATTGACCATAAGAAAACGGTGTTCTCAAATAAATGAAAATCACCGTTTTTTGTGTATTTTAATATCCGTTAATTAAACACTTGCCAAAGCTTTTGATTTTTCAATACAGTCAATCAAAGTGCTTGCAACTGTTCTTTGTTCTTCTTCGGTTAATTCAGGGAACATCGGTAAAGAAATTACCAATTCGGTATTCTTTTCTGAAACAGGGAGTGAACCTTTACCAACTCCGAGGTATTCGTGAACTTTTTGTAGATGTAGCGGAATCGGATAATAAAGCATTGCACCTATACCGCGTTCCTGAAGCATTTTATGAACTTCATCACGGTTAGGAACTTTGACTGTGTATTGGTGGTATACACAGTATGTATTATCCAATTCAATCGGAGTTTTAATATCTGCGCAATCTTTGAACAATTCGTTATAGTAGTATGCGTGTTTTCTTCTCATTTCATTCCAGTCTTTAACGTGAGGTAATTTTACTCTCAAAATTGCTGACTGAATTTCGTCAAGACGGCTGTTAACACCGATTTCATCGTGGTGATAACGAACAGCACCGCCGTGGTTACGGAGAGCAACAACTCTGTCGCGAAGTTTTTCATCATTTGTCATGATTAAGCCGCCGTCACCCATACCGCCTAAGTTCTTAGTCGGGTAGAAGCTCAAACAACCGAAATCGCCGAAAGTACCGACCATTTTGCCTTTGTATAAAGCGCCAACAGCCTGGCAGCAATCTTCGATAACGTGTAAATTATGTTTTTTAGCAACTGCCATAATTGCATCCATATCGCAAGGCTGACCGTAAAGGTGAACCGGAATAATTGCTTTCGTTCTCGGGGTAATTGCAGCTTCAAGTTTTGAAGCATCCATATTGAATGTATTTTCATCAATATCAACAAATACAGGTTTTGCACCTACAATGCCGATAGCTTCGGTTGTAGCAACGAATGTGAATGCAACTGTTATAACTTCGTCGCCTGCTCCGATATCCAATGCTCTTAAAGCCAAATGCAGAGCATCTGTACCTGAGTTAAGACCTACTGTGTAGTTGCAGCCGAAAAATTCAGCCATTTCCTGTTCAAATGCTTTTGTATTAGGTCCTAAAATATAAGAACCGGAACGAAGTACTTCGCATACTGCTTTTTCAACTTCCGTACCGATTGTTGCGTACTGACGTTTTGAATCAATAATAGGTATCATATAATTCTCCTTTTCTTAAACTGTCCCTCTGTTTCTAGTATAGCACAGGTCAACAGTGCCTTTATATAAATTTAATAACATTTACGGGTAATTTACTTGCATTATAAAATTTACCATATACAATATAGTTACTCACATCCTCGAGTAACGGCGTCGTCATTAAACGCCCAAGTAATTCGAAAGGTAAAGAAAAATGGCAAATATTAAATCTGCTAAAAAAAGAGTACTCACAGCTGAAAGAAACAGAATTAAAAACGTAGCATTCAAAACATCTATTAAAACTGCGTTGAAAAAAGCTTTGGAATTGGCTACTGCCGGTGACAAAGATGCTTTAGATACTGCTATTTCAAAAGCATACCAGTTATGCGACAAAGCTGTAAGCAAAGGTATTTTACACAAAAATACCGCAGCAAGAAAAAAATCAAGATTAGTTTTAGCTATCAAGAGATTACAGGAAGCTAAGTAGTCTTGGTTATGCCAAAGATTAAAAGACCGTTCTGTTGCAGGACGGTCTTTTTATTGTTTGGATTATGTTTGTGATAAAATATAATCAAAGTATGAATCAGGAGAAAAGAGAATGTATTATAACGGATTAATAAACAAGTACAGAGAATTTTTACCGGTCAGCGAAAACACTCCGGTTGTAACATTAAACGAAGGAAATACCCCGCTTATTAAGGCAGATAATTTAGCTAAAAAAATCGGACTTGATGCGGAAATTTATTTGAAATTTGAGGGCTGCAACCCGACAGGAAGTTTCAAAGACCGCGGTATGACAATGGCGGTATCAAAAGCAAAAGAATCAGGCTCGGGTGCTATTATTTGTGCATCAACTGGTAATACGTCAGCTTCTGCGGCGGCTTATGGTGCAAGAGCGGGACTGAAAACTTTTGTACTTATTCCTGACGGATATATTGCATTGGGTAAACTTTCTCAGGCTATGATGTACGGTGCTGAAATCATTGCTATTCAGGGTAATTTTGATGAGGCTTTGGATTTTGTAAGAAAAATTTCCGAAAAATATCCGATAACTCTTGTTAATTCCGTTAACCCGTACAGAATTGAAGGGCAGAAAACAGGTGCTTTTGAAATTTGTGAAGCTTTAGGACAGGCTCCCGATTATCATTTTATCCCAGTAGGTAATGCCGGAAACATTACGGCATACTGGAAAGGTTATACCGAATGGCATAAACTCGGTAAAATTCCTGCAACTCCAAAGATGATGGGATTTGAGGCTGAGGGTGCTGCGGCTATCGTTAAGGGTGAAAGGATTTTACACCCTGAAACTTTGGCAACCGCTATAAGAATCGGTAACCCTGCAAGCTGGGAAAAAGCAGAAGCCGCTCGTGACGAAAGTAACGGTATGATTAATTTCGTAACTGATGAAGAAATCGTAAAAGCATACAGATTACTGGCTTCATCTGAGGGTGTCCTTGCAGAACCGGCAAGTGCCGCATCTGTTGCAGGACTTATAAAGGTTAAAGATCAGGTTAAAGAGGGTTCTAAGATAGTTTGTATCTTAACGGGTAACGGACTTAAAGACCCCGATAACGCTATCAAATATTCAAACTGCGACGTCAAAAAGACTCCGGCTGATATGGATGCAATTCTAAGAGCAATGAATGTATAAGCTATCTTGTATATTTTTTCCCGACAAGTTCATCGGGTAAAAATTGCTGCTCATAATCGGGATTTGAATGGGAGTACACATACCCCTCGCCAAATCCGTATTTTGCAGCATCTTTGTAGTGCGCATCTCTCAGGTGCATCGGCGGCGGATAGTCTTTTCCGTGTGCTATATCCGATAAAGCCGCATCAATTGCACAAATTGTTTCATTGGATTTTTTTGCCCTTGCAACATATATTACGGCTTGTGCAAGCGGGATTCTGCCCTCTGGTAGCCCCAAAAGTTCAACTGCTTTATAGGCATTAACCGCAAGATTAAATGCCATAGGGTCAGCATTCCCGACATCTTCTGCGGCACATGTTATCAGCCTGCGTGCAATAAATCTCGGGTCTTCGCCTGCTGCTATCATTTTTGCAAGATAGTATATTGCAGCATCGGGGTCGCTTCCTCTAAGGCTTTTTTGAAAAGCTGAAGCGCAGTCGTAATGCTCCTGTTGCGAATACATTGTATTACGTTTCTGGCAAATTTCTTCTATGATTTTTACGGTTAAATTTCTTCTGCCGTCAACCAAATCCGACGCAAAATACGCATTTTCCGTAATATTCAGAGCCGAACGGGCATCACCTCTTGCAAGGTTTATAATAAAATCAAACACGCCTTTTTCGCAGTCCATAGGAACGTATTGCTGAACAAGATACGCCAAACCTCGTTTGATAATCTTGAACATACTCTCATCATCAATCGGATTTAACCTGATAACCTGTGCTCTTGATAAAAGTGCAGGCACGACCTGAAACGACGGGTTTTCGGTGGTTGAGCCTATTAAGAATAAAGTTCCGTTTTCGAGATGCGGTAACAGGGCATCCTGCTGAGTCTTTGAATAACGGTGAATTTCGTCTATAAAAAGAATTGTTTTCGTGCCGTTTCTAAGTGCCATTTTTGCATTTTCAACGGCTTCTTTTATATCTTTTACGCCTGAAGTTACAGCGGAAATCTCTATAAAATTTGCATTAGTTTTTGTTGCAATAAGGCGAGCGAGAGTAGTTTTGCCGCAACCCGGAGTACCCCAAAAAATCATTGAAAAAAGCCTGTTTGTCTGTAAAAGATTAAGCAACGGACTGTTTGGCGCAATAACATTACTCTGCCCCAAAAACTCTTCCAATGTCTTTGGGCGGATAGCTTCCGCCAATGGAATTTGTTTATTCTGATTTTCCAACTCCGTAAACAAGTCTGCCATGACTGTATTATAACATGGAAACAGAGGAATAAGCAGAAGCAGGGGACTCCATACTGAATAATTGCGATAGTCGTGGCATATAACGAGCGAAGCATTTGTAGAAGCGGACTTCGTCTGCCCACTTGACAAACTGAAAAAATATGACATAATGATAATGTAAATATTATTTAGGAGGGTGAAAACTATGATTATGTCTGCATTTAAGAGCAATAGGGGGGGGGGTAGCCTCTCATAGTAAGTGTTTTGAGAGTTTTGGCGGTTCAGAGCATATAGAAAGTTTAAACAATAATACAGTCCTCTCTCCCATGGAGAGAGAAAAATTTGTTAGCGAATGCAATGAGCTTACAAATTTGAGAGAGGGTGAACAGAAAGGTATTACGCAAGAGAACAACCCTCTCCCGCCACTACGTGCCACCCTCTCCAAGGAGAGGGGACTTAGGAAAGCGGCATTTACGCTTGCCGAAGTACTGATTACCTTAGGTATTATCGGTGTTGTTGCAGCGCTGACATTGCCTACACTGATTTCTAACTATCAAAAGAAAGTTTATGTAACTCAGCTTAAAAAATCATATGCGGTAATGTCTAACGGATTTAAACTTATGATGGGTCATGACGGTGTAACAGAATTAAAGGATACGTATGCATTTAGCGGTATGTTAGCAGATAAATGCACTAATGGAGGTGGTGGTACTAATAATTTACTTACCGATGAATGCCGTAGTATAAAAGAGGGATTAGAGAGTGTGTTTTCAGGTATTCAGTTTGTTCCGTGTAACGGTAAAGCGGCAAAAGAGTTGAACGGTACATATATTGGTGGTACTGGTGGTGGGCTCGGAAGGAAATCAACCTATACATGTATACAGTTCCCTGATGGCTCTGAAATTATTCATCTCTCAGCTAAAAAAGCAGGTAATAATATAGGTATATTTGTTGATATTAACGGAGCTAAAAACCCAAATACTGTGGGCAGAGATATTTTTTATTTGGATGTAAATAATAATGGAGTTATAACGGGCAGTTATAATGTAACTCAAAATTGGCGAACTGCAACAAGTAGTACGGATAAATGTGAAATGGATGGCACTAGTAGGGGCTGGGGTTGTGCAGGCAGAGTACTTGAAGAAGACGCAATGAACTACTAGGATAATATAGTCTTCTCCCCTCGGGGAGAATAGAATTTTGTGCGAAACGAAGTTGAGCATTAAAAATTCTAAGAGAGGGTAAACTACAGGAATTTCCGCAAAGATAACCCTCTCCCGGCACTTCGTGCCACCCTCCCCCAAGGGAGGGGACTGTAAAACATTTCTATATACCCTCCCCCTGGGTGAGGTAAGTAAAGAAACAAACAATTGCCTAAAGGCAATCCGACAGGTCGGGGAAATAATATAGTCATAGTCATACTAATTATTTCAATCCTCCAAGATGTCCTGACCGTCGGATTGTTTTTTATGTTTAAAAAGCTCTGTAGGATGTGTAGTTTTGCAGGACTTTAGCCTACCATTATTATTGCCGGAGCAAGCTCCACTCTACCTGATTAAAGGTTAGCATATATCCTAAATTAATAAGATTTAGTTTTTATGCTAAAATAAACCTATGAAAAAATTTGTTGTTATTTTAGGGTTAATAATTCTTACCGTATGCGGTGTTTTTGTACTTAAAAATTTTGCTGTGAAAGACAGTAATGAAGTTGTTTTCTGGACACTCCAGATGAGTGATTTTTCCGACTATATGAACGGGGTAATCTCAGACTTTGAAAAAGAAAATCCAAACATCAAAATCAAATGGATAGATGTTCCGTTTTCGGAGGGTGAAAAGAGAACTCTTGCATCTGTTTTGAGTGATAATCCGCCGGATTTGATTAATCTTAATCCTGATTTTTCAGCAACACTGGCACAAAAAGGCGCGCTGTATGAAATTCCTGAAGAAAATGCAGAACAGTATAATCAGGCAATAATCAATTCTCTGAAATACAACGGGAAGTTATATTCACTTCCGTGGTATGCGACAAGTGCCGTCACAATTTACAACAAAGATTTGATAGATAAAGCAGGAGTAAAGATTCCAAAAACTTATGAAGAAATAGCAGAGGCTGCTCCGACCATAAAAACTAAAACGAGAGCGTATGTTTTTCTTCCGAATATTACCGAAAACGATACTATGCTCAAGATTTTGAATAAGTATGGGGTAAATTCCCCCGAGGGTGTGAACAGCGAAAAATCAGTTTATGTGTTTGATATGTTTAAAACTCTTTATGCTAAAAACCTTATTCCTAAAGAATCTATAACACAAACACATCGTGAAGCATTAGAAAAATATATGTCGGAAAATATTGTGCTTTTTCAGGCAGGGGCAAACTTCCTGAATATGATTAAAGAAAATGCTCCGTCAACATATTCTCATACCGATGTTGCACCGCAAATTGTCGGAGAACTCGGACAGAATGATTTTTCTCTGATGAATTTTGTTGTTCCCGAACGTGCAAAAAACAAAGATGAGGCTATAAAATTTGCACTGTTTCTTACAAATGACAAAAATCAGCTTGAATTGGCGAAGCTTACAAACGTTATTGCAGTAAATAAAGATACATTAAACAATGAATTTTATACAAAATATTCTGCCAAAGATTTAATGGCAAAAGCTCGTGTAATCAGCGCAAAACAGTTAAACAAAGTTGAACCTGTTCTGAAATCTTCAAGAAATCAGAAAGATGTGAATAATTTAATTAACTCTGCCGTACAGAATATCCTGTTAAATAAGGGTGAAACAAAACAAATTTTAAATAAACTTTCAAAAGACTGGGCAAATATTTTAAAATAATCTTTTATCTGTTATTAAAAACAAATATATTTGTGTTAAACTTGAACTATAGTATAAGAGGAAAAGAGATTATGGACAAATATTATATAACTACGGCTATAGATTATGTAAACGGTGCCCCGCATATCGGACACGCTTATGAAAAGATTTTGACTGATATTATAGCAAGACACTATTCTCAACGTACCGATAATATGTTTTTCCTGACAGGAACGGACGAACACGGTATAAAAATCCAAAAAACCGCAGCTTCTAAGGGGATTACCCCAAAAGAACTTTGTGATGAAAATGCACAAAAATTCAAAGATGCTTGGAAAGCCTTGGATATAAATTATAACAGATTTATCAGAACTACGGACGAAGACCATGAAAAAATCGTTCAGAAGATTTTCCAAAAATTGAAAGATAAAGGTGCAATATACAAGCACGAATACGAAGGCTGGTACTGTTCAGGTTGTGAATGTTTCTTAAATCCGAAAGATTTAACTGAGGACGGACTTTGTCCCGATCACCAAAAGAAACCTGATATAGTCAGAGAAGAAAACTATTTCTTTAAACTTTCGGCATATAAAGATGCGATTATCAAACATATAAAAGATAATCCCGACTTTATTGTTCCAAGTTTCAGAGCAAATGAAGTTATAAATCAGCTTGAAGATATTCAGGACATCTCGGTATCCCGTTCAAAAGAAAATGTAGGCTGGGGTATTGATATTCTTGATGATCCTAACCAGTCAATTTATGTTTGGATAGATGCTCTGTCAAATTATATTACGGCTATCGGATACGATCCTGACGGTTCGTCCGAACAGTTCAAAAATTTATGGCCGGCTGATGCACATGTTATCGGTAAAGATATTTTGAAATTCCACAGTATCTATTGGATAGGAATATTGATGGCATTGGATTTGCCGCTGCCAAAACATATTTTTGCTCACGGCTGGATTACTATTGATGAAACAAAGATGTCAAAATCATTGGGTAATGTTGTTTCGCCGACATCAGTTCTTGAAAACTTTGAACTTGAATATCCTGATGCGTTCAGATATTATATGGCAACTTCAGCACCCTGCGGACGTGACGGAAATTATTCGGATGATGACTTTAAAGAAAAAGTTAATGCCCATCTTGCAAATTCAATGGGCAACCTGTTGAACAGAACTTTGTCAATGCTTGTAAAATACTTTGACGGTGAAGTTAAAGATGAATTTTTCGTAACTAAAAATCCGGAAAAAGTTGCAGGTTCTTTAAGTTTGATAAAAGAAAGTTTCGGCAAAATAAAAGTTGTTGAAAATCACTTCAACCATTTTGAAATAGCTGAAGCAGCGCAGGAAATTATCTCAATAGTTGATGCAGCAAATAAATACGTTACGGATAACGCTCCGTGGACATTGGCTAAAGAAGAAAAAATGACGGAATGCGGTCAGGTTCTGACGACGGTTCTGGAGGTTATGTGCATAATTTCTTCGCTTATCTATCCGTATTGTCCGAATATTGCCCGTGAAATGGCAAAACAGCTTTCTTATGATATTACCAAGAAGCTGGACGATATTACAACGGATGAAATTAAAGCAGGTAAACTGATTTCAAAAGAAGATATTAAACCTGTATTTTTGCGTGTTGATAGCGAACTTGCAGATAAAAGCGCAAAGAAATAATATATTTTTAGTGATAATGAAGATAAAGACCGAATTTTATAAAATTCGGTCTTTATTTGCTTTTAAAATGTTTTTATGTTTGAATATAAATACAGCAAATTTATTTGCGAGTCCAAAAGAAAGAAGACAATTTTAAATTGCCGAAAGATATAAAATTAGCAAAGTTTGCAGGTTTTTGTTACGGAGTAAAAAGAGCCGTTGAAACTGCAAAAAAGTTAAAAGCCGAAAACCCTGATAAAAATGTTTTCGTACTTGGTGAGCTTATTCATAATACTGATGTGATTAATGAATTAGAGGCTTTGGGCATAAAAACGATTAATGAAATTCCCGAAACAGGTGACGGAATTTGCGTTGTCAGAAGTCATGGTGAAAGTCCCGATATTATAGAAAAAATTAAAAATGCGGGATTTGAACTTGTTGATTTGACTTGTCCCGACGTTAAAAAAGTTCAGCAAAAAGCCGTAGAGTTAGCAAAAGACGGATATTTTCTTGTTATTGTCGGTAAAGCGGAACACCCTGAGGTAATAGGGATAAATGCCAATGCTAAACTCTGGAGTGAGAATGTTGTTATTGCAAGCTCGGTTGAACAGTTAAAACAATACGAAAAAGAAATAAAATCTCATAAAAAAGTTGGGGTTGTTGTTCAGACAACACAAATGCTTAGAACTTTGAATCCCATTGTTGAGTATCTGACTTCGATTTCAAAAGAACTCCATATCGCAAATACAATTTGTCAGAGTACGGCTATGAGGCAGTCTGAAGCTAAAGAATTAGCTAAAGAAAGTGATTTGATGGTGGTTGTAGGTTCAAAAAAGAGTGCAAATACAACACATTTGGCAGAAATTCTCAAAAACATTACCAATACTATTCATATAGAAAATGACAGCGAAATTGAGAATTATAAAGAGATTATAGAAAATTCGAATAAAATATCAATTACTGCAGGAGCTTCAACTCCGCAGAACGTAATTGAAAAAGTTGTAGAAAAAATAAATAACATATAGAAAAGGAGAAAAATAAAAATGACAGCAACATTAGAAAAAACAAACTTAGATGAATTTGAAAAATTATTGGAAGAATCATTTTCAAAATCATACTCAGTTGCAGATATCGTAGAAGGTACGATTATGAAAAAAGACAGCGACGGTTACCTTGTAAGCGTTCGCGGTGCTAAAACAGAAGCTTTCTTGCCGAACAATGAATTATCTTCATTGGAAGGTGAAACTGCTCTTGAAGTAGGTGAAGAAAGAGAATTTTATGTATTAAAAGAAGAAAACGATGAAAAAGGCATGCTTCTTTCATTAAAGAGATTAGCATTTGCTCAGGCATGGGCTCAGTTGAATGATGCTAAAGTTCAGGGTGATACTATTTTGGCTAAAGTTGTTCAAATCGTTAAAGGCGGCGTTTTGGTTGACGTTGCTGATTTGAAAGGTTTCATTCCTTCAAGCCAATTAAGAACAGGTCAGCCGTTCGACGGTTTAATCGATACTAAGATTGAAGTTAAAGTTCTTGAAGCTGATCCTAAGAAAAACAAATTAATCCTTTCTCAGAGATTAGCTGTAGCTGAACAGAGAGATCAGGTTGTTGATAATATTCTTTCAACTCTTGAAGAAGATATGGTTGTAAAAGGTGAAGTTGTAAGAATAGCTGATTTCGGTGCATTCATCGACATTAACGGTATCGACGGTTTACTTCCTATTTCTGAAATTTCTTGGCAGAGAATTAAACATCCGTCAGATGTTATTTCTTTGGGTGAAACTGTTGAAGTTAAAATCATCAAGATTGATTCCGAATTAAAGAGAATTTCACTTTCATTAAAGAGAATGGGCGAAGATCCTTGGCAGCAAATTGAAGGTCAATTTGAAGAAGGTCAGGTTATCACAGGTACAGTTAATAAAGTAACAGGTTTTGGTGCTTTCATTAACATCTTCCCGGGAGTCGAAGCATTATTGCCTGTTTCTGAAATGAGTGACGAAAATGTTAATCCGTTCAACGAATACAAAGTTGGCGACAGCATTGAAGTTCTTATAAAGAAATTCACTCCTCAAGAACACAGAATCGCATTGAGCGTTAAAGATATCAATAAAGATGCTGAATAAGTAAATTCAAACAAATAAGAAAAGGTGTTATGAAAATATTCTCATAACACCTTTTTTATATATTGATTATACTTTTATTAATCAATTGACTGCTGCATAATTTCAAAAGGTTTTTCCATAACCTTCATGGTAGCTTCGTCAATAATACCTCTCTTAAGCTCTGTAAAAGTAGCTTTCTTAGAGTTGAATTTTCTTTTAAGAAATTCGTAAGAAATTTTCGGGTCACATTTTTCTCCGCAAGTAAACAAATCTACAGCCGCATAACCCAATTCAGGCCATGTATGAATGGCTAAATGGCTTTCCGATATAATAACTACACCTGATACACCGTAGGGGTTAAACATATGAAAACACTTTTGAACTATTGTTGCTCCGCATTCAAGAGCTGCATCTACCATATATTTTTCTACTTTGTCTAAACTGTTCAAAGTGTTGGGGTCGCAATCAAAAAATTCTGCTAAAACGTGCTGTCCTAAATGGATTTCTTTTCTGCCGTTCGCAAAAGCTGTAAAAGGTGAAGTTATTGCCAATTCATGTGCCTCCTTTTATACTAATGTATATTTACCTACAAATTCACTACGCTATACATATTACTATAAAAAACAAATTTTTTGTAAATTTTACACCCAAAAATTTATTTTTTACGATAATTTTATATATAATATGTCTGAAATTCAAGCAGTATACATCATTCGCTCGTACTATTTTTATTAAGAATTATTAATACTTTGTACTGTTTCTGCTTTTAAAAATTTTATTTTATTAATACAATATAGTTACTATGAGTAAAATTTTGGTTATAGATGACGATAATGCCATAAATGAGTTAATAAAAGTAAACCTTGAACTGGACGGATACGATGTAGTACAGGCTTATGACGGGATAAAAGGGTTTGCATTATGCAAACAGGAGCTTCCGTCACTTGTTGTACTGGATGTTATGATGCCGGAAGTAGATGGCTTTACGGTTGCTCAGCGAATAAGAAAAAATGAGGAAACAAAAAATATTCCTATTCTTATGCTTACGGCTTTATCTCAAATAAATGACAAAGTAACCGGATTTAATATCGGAGTGGATGATTATCTTGTAAAACCGTTTGAAATGGACGAACTGAAAGTCAGGGTACGGGCATTATTGAAACGTACAAACCAAATCCCCCAATCGGCATCAACAAGAGAAATTCTTACACTCGGAGAAGTTACTCTTTTACCTGAAACTTATAGTGTAAAAATTAACGATAAGACGGCAAAACTTACCCCGATAGAGTTTGATATATTGAATCTGCTGTTTCAAAATCACGGTAATATGGTATCCTCTGCGCAATTGTTGAAAGATATCTGGGGATATGCTCCGGATGATGATATTGAAACAATAAGGGTTCATATAAGGCATTTACGCTCAAAGCTGGATAAAATTTCCGACGGGAAAAAGTATATATCAACGATTTACGGTGGCGGATATAAATTTGAAGTCTAAAATTTTGTCTGTAATATGATAGAATATAAGACAAAATTTTTGGTAGTTATTTCTTTGTTGAAATATTTTTTGTAACTACCGAATATGGTTTAACAACAATATTTTTACTGATGTTTACTCCTTTTGTGATGACTGTGCCATAACCGATTTTTACATTGTCGGCAATAGTTAATGGCTTGGATTTTACAGATTTAGTTGTCTTTTCATTATCATCTTCATCACAATCCGTTATATAACAATTTGGAGATATTTTAACATTATTGCCCATTTGTATATTATGCTTACACTTTAGTATAGTTCCTGTTTCAATAATTCCTGATTCTATTGTCAATATAGAATTATCTTTTAACTCAATGATTGTATTTGGTTCAATCTGTACATTTCCATTTACAATTATAGAAGAATTTTTTCCAAGTTTAATTATACATTCAGCATTGGAGCCATGGGCTAAATTTGCGTTTAAATATAATGTGCCTGCTCCATCTATTTGACCTGTATTTGAAGGATTTGAGATAATACTTTTCCCGTCTTCAACTATAGTAGCTGAATATTGAGTTTGGTTGCTAAAAGATATATTGGATAGATTTATGCATTCATCTATAAACTTTTCATCTGCAGGTGCAAGATAACTGCTTTTTAGAACTTTAATTCCATCAGCTTTTGCTTTTTGAATAAGTCTGCTTGCCAAATTTCTCATATTTTCTGTAAACGGTTTACTTAAGTTGCTTGATAAAACAATTTTTTTACAACCTACATCTTTTACAATATTATAAAATCCATCAATATCTGTAATATTATCATTTAATCCTTCAAGGAAAATATATTTTAGTTGCAAATCAACGTTTTCAAATGGATATTTTTTAAGATTTTCAACAACTTTATCAAACAAATCTGCCCGTTTTATTTTCAAAAAGGTTTCCCTTGTTCCACAGTCCAAAGAGGATAAAACATATACGGTTCTTCCTGTTTTTAAAAACTGTGCGAATTTTTCTCTATATACAGTTAAATTGCTTACAAATTTAACCTTCCATTTAGTTTTCAGCAGTATATCAAATATTTTATCAAAATCTTTATTTACACAAAATTCACCATTTGAAATATCTACTTGGAAATTTGAGTTATTGTACTCAGGCATTTCAGAAAGTTGACGTAAAATTTCATAAGTGCTAAGGTTTGTTTGTTTCGTATTTTTCAAAGTTTTAAAACTTTCTTCTGCGAAGCAATAAACACATTTTAAATTACACGTATCTCCCGGATGATTTGAACCGAAACATAAGTTATCTAATTTAACATCATTGTTATAAAAACCGTATTTAAGATGTTTACATTTTGAGCAAATATTGGGTCTTTCATTCTTTATATCATCTATAAGCTGTGTAACATGCTTTTGCCATTGATTTATTTGCTCAGGGATTGAACCCTTTACTGCAACAGACGTATTACTTACAACACAACAAGGGGAAATTGCATTCAGTCGATAATCAAGAAAATGTCCTAAGAAAAAACAACCTTTACGATATTCAAAATTAAAATGAATAAACTTAATTTTATTAGGTGATATTTTCTTTAATAGTATATTAGCAGCATTTAATGCGTCAACTTTATTGTCATATGTTATCCAAAAAATAGCATCAGGATATTTCTCAATTGCCTCATCGGAAGTTAAAACATTATATTTATTAAGATATGTTTTTGCATGAAAATTCCGTATGCTGTCATTATGTACTGCAAAAGCTGATGGTTCTCCGGTACGTGAAATAAATTCCTCTAAATTTTTTTCCATATAAGGTTTTATTCCGTAATATATAATTGGTGTCTTTTTATTTTCCATATCAACTACCGTCTTTATTTCTGATTTTTCCTATTTGTATGGTGTTTATATACTCCTATATATTGTCATATTTTATATTAAGATGCTTGTATTTGCAAATTATTAACAAAATAATGTCATAATATGCAAAATATTCATAAATTTAAAATATGAAATTTGAAGTCTAAAATTTTGTCTGTGCTATAATAAAATTAACCGAGGTATAAATAAGATGATTCAAGAATTTTTATATTCAAAAATACACAGAGCAACCGTTACTGATGCAAATCTCAATTATGTAGGTTCAATTACGATTGATGAATCATTAATGAAGGCTGCAAAAATAAGAGAATGGCAGAAAGTTGATATTTTGGATATTAACAACGGTGAAAGATTTCAGACCTACGTTATAAAAGGTGAACCAAACTCGGGCTGTATATGTCTGAACGGTGCAGCAGCAAGAAAAGTTCAACCCGGCGATAAAGTTATAATAATATCATATGCTTACCTTAACGAAAATGAAATTGATAAACATACCCCGACTGTAGTAATAGTTGATGACAATAATAAAATTGTAAAATAAATTTTATTTGCTTATGAGCTGAAGTTTAGAGCCTGTTGTCTTTGTTTCGGATTTTTTGTAGTTTGCAGGTGCAACATTATAAATTTGATTTACAAATGTCTTGCTGCCGCAGAATGAAATAGGATGTCCTTTTTCAGCACTCTTTCTTGCTTTTGCTACCTGCTCCATAAAGGCTTTTTCTTTATTCATCAGAGCATCATCGGCATGGTATAAAGTCAGAGTATTATCCGTTAATTTGATTTCTTCTTTGCAATATCTGTCTTTAGCAAGATAATATTCATCTCCGTCGCCTTTGAATACTTCATAAATATCGTCAGGATTATATGCGTTGACAAATTTCATGCCTTCGGTCAAACCGGCATGAAGTCCGACATAATGTTCGTTACCTTCATAACTTAAATCGATTTTGTTACCCTGAACTGTGACACTGTGTCCCATAGGGTCAGTGTAATTATTGTAATCTCTTGCTGTACCTGAAGTATTAAATAATGAAATAACAGTATTTCCGTCATTTGCGTATCTTAATACTCCTGTAAGGTATCTGTCATTATTTTCTTTGATTTTTTGTTTCTTAAGTAAGAATGGAGCACCGTCATTCAATGCGTGTAATGCAGGTCTTGAGCGGAACAGATAAATATCATCTTTCTGAGCTTTGCGTGTTTTAATAAACGGGAATTTGTCAACCCAATCATGATGAACGGGCGGACGATTTTTCTGTGTTTCGTTTTTGGTTTTTCTTTCCCATCCTGTTGTACCTAAATCGTCACCTGCATAAATGGTCGGAATACCCGGGGCGTTGATAAGGAATTTATCCATACCTAAAGAGTTAGCCATAGCTCTGTCCAAAGATTCTTCAAATGCGGTATTAAACAGAGTTTCTTTTAAGTTTTGACTTATTTTTGTTTTTGCTGCAAATTCGTCCATGACAAGTTTGAGAACAGTATAAACTTCTTCTACCCCGAAATTATTCGCTTCATAATTTATTCTTTTATATTTACCGGAAGCAAATTCTGCAACAACACGTTTAAATTCCTGCAGCATCTCATCTTTTTCACCGGAAGTAACAATGTAGTTACCGTGTTTATCCTGTTTTTTGGAGAGTTTTTCCAATGTGCGTTCAAAAGCTTTATTTAATGCTTCGCCTCTTGCTACAGCCATTGAGCTGACATAAGAGTAATCATAGTTTGTATATTCGCCTTCTGGACTGTCGGGTTTTAATACTCTGAATGCACGTCTTCTGTATTCGTTAACATTAGATAAGGTATCATCGTTCAGGTTTGACATAAACAGACCCATATCAAGAGAAAGAACGTGATTGATTCTTGGTTTATCGTGATTATCAACAAAGGTATATGATTTAATTATTGAATCATAAGGTCCTGAGTATAAAAATTCCTGAGCATATTCATTTGATTTATCTTTAGAAAATACGTTATGAATTCTGTAATCCTGATTTTCGCCATAGTCAAGACCGTCATCTCCTTTTTTACCGAAGATTGCTGATATATCGGAGAAGTAAAAGGCATAGTTTGCAACTGCATCGATACCTGATTCTCTGAGTAATTTCTTTATAATATCGTTTTTATAGTCATAATTATAAATAGGTTGTTTTTCGCCGTTATGGTCTATATATTCGCCGACTTTATAAGGTTTTTTATGCCATGTGTATCGTTCTGAATTAGCACCGTCGCCCATTTTATATAAATCGACTTCATCGGTAACTTCTGCTACAACATAAGCGTTGCGGTTTTCGCTCTTAATGCCGTCAACCAATGCTTTTGAAATATTTGTAACCTGCTGCCAATTTGATTCAAATGTATCTGCATTATTTCTTAATCCATCCATATTAGAGAAGTCTTTTAACGCATCAATTCTCCAATCAATACCGGATTTTGTTCTGTCAACAATCATTTCAGCCATTTGGAAACTCTTGAGGTTTGTATCCTCAATCATTTTATATACGGCTTTTACTAATTTTTTCTTATCGTCGTCGGAAATATTTCTGATACCGGAACGTAAATTGAGTATTAATTCTTCTGCTTCATTTTTCTGAGAAGTATTGTAAATACCCAAACTCTTTAAGGATTTATTTCTCAATGCTTCATAGTCATAAGAAATCCCGCCTTTTTCAGAATTAACTTCATATTTTACGTCAGGGAATAATGCTCTTACAACTGCAAATTTTGCGATTTCCTGAGTGATAATAGGTAATACATATTTACCGTAATCGGAGGTGTCAGCACCTCTGTTTAATTTTGAATCTCTCGGGAGTTTTTTATTAACTTCTTCTAAAACTTCATTAGCAAAATCATACATTGCTCCTGTATACATATTTGTCGTTAAATTATAAACTTTTTCATATTGAGGAGTTAAATGCGGATTACGTTGTTTTAATAATTCAAGTCTTGATTTGCCGACGTATTCAGGTTTTGTTGCACGATTTGTGATGTACGGAGTAGAGAACAATGCCAGAATATCTTTACCGGCTTCGGTTGCTTCAAGAGGATAATTCATTAATCCGTCAAGAATCATATTATGATAATTTTCTACGGAATCCATACCGTGTAATAAATAGTCATCTGTCATAACATTTGTTACAACAGCTTTGTCTATAGTGTCGTTTATTTTCTTCGGTAATATGCCGTCATCAATTAATTCATTCATTTTCTTATATGCATAATCTGCATTATCAGGATTTAATTTCTTCAGATTTTGTGCAACATATAAATTTAAAGACTGATTAGTTTTTCTTGTCCAATATTTTAATGATGATACTGCATAATCAAGAACTTCGTTTCTTTTTTGTTCTTTCTTTTCGAAGAAAGCAGCTCTTTCACTAATCGGAAGATTCATTGCTTCTTCAATATCTTCGTTAGAGTCTGCATAGTTAAATTTTGCAATATCAACATTTGCATCCCATGTATAGAAGCCGCCGTCAATTTTGTTTTCAAATTCAAATTTTTCAAACTTGGTTAATAATCTTGTACCCATGTATGAATCTTTTGAAATAAACGGTTTGCCTTCTCTGCGTCTGATTGCGTTCAGTTCGTTTAATTTATCGGCATCATCCTTGTACGTTTGGAAGTTAATAGGATAATTATATGCAATGCTGATATCATTATGAGTACCGTATTTTAGAGGATGAGAACCATTCGGATTACCGTATCTTTCAATTTTTACCGAAGAGTTTGCGATTTGTTCAGGGGTTGCTGCGTCTGCACTGTATACCTGAATATAAGTCGGTTCATCTTTTTTGTATTTTTTGTTAGGTATAAATCTTATTTGTCCGTTTGTATCCTGTTCGGCAATTTCCGGAGGATTAATTAATTTATGACGTATGGTTTCTGTTTTTACACCGAAAGCCCCGATTTTAGCAGTCATGTTTCTTAAAGAGCCGCATTTGAACCAATCAAAGAACACGTCATCTTCGCCGTGTTGTAAGATACTTTGAATATGAATACCGCTCATGCCTTCACTTGTTAATGCGGAGTCTGCAACGAGGTTTTTCCCTTTTGCAAACAATTCATTTTGGAATTTTGTAAACGTATCCGGAGTATCTACTGCCGAAGAAAACTGAAAACCGCTTTCAAGCCAATATCCTGCGGCACTTGTTCTGTCACCTGAGGTATGCGGAAGAAGGAATACTTTTGAGAATAAATCAAGTCTTCCTTCCTGCAATGCTTTATGAACACCGGCAAGTGAACCGCCGACATGGTTTGCAAAATTTTTGCTTATATTTAATCCTTTTTCGGCATTCGGATTTTCGATAATATTTCCTTTTTTGTCATAAATATAACGAACATCGTAGTTATCAGCGCCAATAAGTATTGCTGCCCCTGCTTTGCCTGAATTCATGCTTCCGGGGATTACAATATTATATACATTAGCCCAGTCTTCTTTAAAATCACGTTTATCAATTAAATCACCCGCATCAAACTGAATTATCGGAACTGCATTGGGTCTTCCTTTTGGTACTATTCTGTAGTGATACGCAAAAGGTGCATTTTCAGGTCTTCCGTATATGTAGTCCAAATATACTTTATTTTTCCTGTCTGCTTCCAATTTTATTGTACTTGTTCCGTTGATAATGTGGGTATAAGGAGAATCAAATTTATTGTTATCATAATTTCCGTTATGATCAGGAGTTACGGGATATACATCCAAATAGCAATCATATCTGTTTTTATCAAACGGAAAACTCCATTCATAATATTTTTCGCCATATTCGTCTTTTGCAACTTCAAAGCCTTTAAATGCAGGTTGGGTGGATAAATGCAAATTATTATTGAAATTTACTTTCACGATAACTCCTTATTTCTGAATTTATAAAGCTGCTCAAGGTAAATTTTTGCCAAAACAAATACTTATATTAACAAATTTTTACATAAATATATTTCTGTTTACATAAATATTACAAAACATTGCTATTTATTATTTTAATTCTATAATAATTATTGTAAAAAGTACAATTATTTTTTACGCAACATAGGAGAAATTTAATGCTAATGACAGAAACAAAATGTGATATTAAGGACATTAACCTTGCAGAACAAGGTGAAAACCAAATCGAATGGGCGTTTAAAGATATGCCTGTTTTAAAGCAGATTAAAGCAAGATTTGAAGTTGAAAAACCGTTTAAAGGTTTAAGATTATCAGCTTGCTCTCATGTTACAAAAGAAACTGCAGCATTATGTTTAACAATGCAGGCAGGCGGTGCTGATGCAATTTTGGTAGCATCAAATCCTCTTTCAACTCAGGATGATGTTGCCGCAGCGTTGGTTAAATATCATAACATTCCGGTATTCGCTGTTGCGGGAGAAACTCCTGAACAATATAAAAGTCATATCAGGGAAGCAATTAATCATAACCCGAATTTAATTATTGAGGACGGTTGCGATTTGGTTTCAACACTTCATTTGGAACATCCTGAAATTGCCGATAAAGTAATCGGTTCAACCGAAGAAACAACAACAGGTATTATCAGATTACAGGCAATGGAAGCTGAGGGAACATTAAGATTTCCTGCGGTAGGTGTTAATACAAGTTTAACAAAACATTTATACGATAACAGATACGGTACCGGACAGAGTGCTATTGACGGTATCTTGAGAGCGGCAAATATTCTTATTGCAGGCAAAACTGTTGTAATTTCAGGATACGGCTGGTGCGGTAAGGGTTGCGCTATGAGAGCAAAAGCAATGGGTGCTAACGTTATTGTTTGTGAAGTTGATCCCCTGAAAGCTCTTGAAGCCGCAATGGAAGGTTACAGAGTAATGCCTATTGCAAAAGCTGCTTTAGAAGGTGATTTGTTCCTTACAGTTACGGGTGACAAGCATGTAGTTGATGTTCCTCACCTCTTATCAATGAAAGACGGAGCGTTTGTTGCGAATGCAGGTCACTTTGACTGGGAAGTTAACGTAGGTGATTTAAAAGCCTATACAACAGAAATTAAACAAATCAGACCTGACCTTGAAGAATACAAACTTAATAACGGTAAATCAATTTATGTACTTTCTCAGGGCAGATTAGTAAATCTGTCTGCTGCTGAAGGTCATCCGGCAAGCGTTATGGATATGAGCTTTGCTAATCAGGCTTTGGGTATGGAATTTATCGTTAAAAATCAGGGTAAATTGGAACGCAAATTATATACGCTTCCTCATGAAGTTGATGTAAAAATTGCTGAATTGAAACTCAAAGCAATGGGAATTTCAATTGATACATTAACTCCGGAACAGGAAAAATACCTTCACAGTTGGAATATTGGTAATTAATAAATCAAAACTGTATAAAACTAAAAAACCGGCATTTAATGTCGGTTTTTTATTGCAAAATTGTATTAAAAAACCACCTGTGAAAACAGGTGGTTTAAAAATATATTGAAACTTAATTATTCAACAGTGATTGCTCCAACCGGGCAAGCGTCTGCAGCTTCTTTAACGCTGTCTTCGTTATTCGCAACAGCAGAAGCGTCAACAACAGCTTTATCTTCGATAGAAAATACATCGCCGCAAATAGATTCGCAAGCGCCGCATGCAATGCAATCATCAGAAATAGATACGTTCATTTGATTTCTCCTTTTATAATATTACAATACACTGTGAATTTCTTCACAAAGAAATTATACAATAGAAATTATAAAAACGCAATTATGATAAATCAACTTTAGAAATATCGGTGAGTTCTGACACCGTCATATTAAAAGCCGTCGCAATTTTTGCCAAAGTCAAAGTTGAAGGAGTACTCTGTCCTCTCTCAATAGCTCCTATTGAAGTTTTACTAATATCAGAATATTCTCCCAGCTGCTCTTGAGACCAACCTCTTTTTATTCTTTCCATTTTTATTTTTAAACAAATTTTATTGTTTATTTTATCAGGTTCATTTGCCATACTATTAATTTTAGTTATTGACAAATTAATTTTCAATAGTGTATACTTAATTTATAATTAAGTATACTTAATATAATAATAAAACATGAATAACAAACAAAAAAATAAAACAGATAAAATGTATGAACTCGGTTTTTTAATAGCAAGTATAATTGGAGTTGTAGAGAAAGCATGCCTAAATGATGACAGGCATGAAGAAGCTACAATACTACATTATGCTTATCAGCGTCAATTTGATTTGTTGGATTATATTTTAGATGATGACAATTCTATGTCTGTTTTTTAAAACAGCCATTCTTTTACGAAGTTTGCGACATTGTCAAAGCCGATTAGTGTTCCTAAATCTCTGCCCTGTTCCTTTTTATCGTAAACAAGTACCGGTACTTTTTCCCTCGTATGATCCGTACCCTCGACACAAGGATCGCAGCCATGGTCTGCGGTTATTATCAACAAATCATCTTCTGTCATTGAGCCTGTTATTGCAGGAAGATAGGTATCTATTTCTTCTATTGCTCTGCCGTACCCTGCGGCATCGTTTCTGTGACCGTATAACATATCTGTATCTACAAGATTCGTAAATATCATTTCATAAGGCATGTCTTTTTTTACATAATCGGGGTATGCAATACTGTCCAAATCAAGTTCGTTTCTGACGGCTTTCAGCGTAAGCTCCAATCCCTCTTTGTTTGAACCCGTATGAACGGCATGGGTTATGCCGGCTTTTGAAAATATATCTTCAATTTTACCGATACCGATAACTTTTGCCCCGCTGTCTTTTATATCGTTGAGTAAGGTGTGTTTTGGCACCATAGAATAATCCCGTCTGTCCTTAGAAATTCTTGTCGGTTTGCCGTCAATGATTTTGTATGGTCGTGCAATTACTCTTGATACGTTATAATCCCCTTCATCAAGCAGTTTCCTTGCAATTTCACACCATTTATACAAGGTTTGCAGAGGTATCATATCCGTATCAAGTGCAATCTGAAATACGCTGTCCGCACTTGTATAAACTATAGGGAATTTTGTTGCGTGATGCTCATTGTTCAGCTTTTCTATTATAGCGGTACCGCTTGCCGGAATGTTTGCCAATACCCCGCCGCAGCCTGTTTCTTTTATAAATTTTTCTATTAATTCATCCGGAAAACCCTCAGGATAAGTTGCAAAAGGCTTTTCATTGATAAGTCCCATAAATTCCCAATGACCTGTAGTAGTATCTTTGCCCTTTGATTTTTCAATCATTGTCCCGTATCTTGCAGTTGGGGTGTTCGTTTTTGCTATGCCCTTAAAATCCTGAATATTGCCTAACCCCATTTTTGACAGGTTTGGTACGTTTAATCCGCCGTTAAATTCGCAAACATGCTTCAGGGTATTACATTCGGGAACATCGTTGAAATCCCTGCAGTCCTCCATTGCCCCGATGCCCATTGAATCAATTACAACTACTATTGCTCTTTTCATATAAAACTCCTGTCTGTGGTATTAAACTTTATTCAGTCAAAGATATTATACATTAAAACGTAATATCTGTTAAGTATTAATTTCTGAGTCTAATGAAGATATCCTGTTTATATATATTAAACATTTAATTGTTACAAAATCTTAACATGACAATTCTAAAAATTAAAGTTTTAGAATAAAAAGTTCGTAATTACAAATACAAGTTACGACAATTGAAAGGACGGGATATAAACTTATGGGTATGTCTGCATCACAAGCAAGATTACTTAGTATCACTGCCAGAATGAGTGACAACGAACATTCAGGGCAGGCGATATCTTATTCTAAAATCCGTCTTGCTGATCAAACAGAAGAAGCCAATAAAGAATATCTTGAGGCTTTAAAGGCAACTAAGTTAACTGTTCTTACCGGTTTTGTCGGTTCCGATGAAATTTATACAGATATTTCATACGGACTTATGACAGGATATAATACCGTTGCTAACGGTGCGCAGTATGTTATAACTGATAAAAAAGGTCAAATTCTTGTCACTCAAAGACAAGCTGCAGCATTTGAAGCAGGTAACGGTGATTTCAACATATTTTTATCTAAATTAGGTTATTCTCAGTCGCACATTGCTATTAAAAATATGAGTAATAATGCAAGTGAGGAAGATAAAGCCATAGCTTATCAGGAAATACATGAAGCTTGGGACCAGTATTTAACATCAGTAGGACTCCATATCGGCGAAGATGAAGAACACGGCTTGGATTTCGGTTATACTTCATTCAGTACATCACCTTATGACGGTTATCCTACTTATACTCTTACTGATTTGAATACAGGGGTTCAAACTACAAAAGCATTGAATTATGAAGGCACTACCAAAGAGCAGAGAGAGTTTTATGACTACGCTACAGCTTTAACCGAAGCTTATTACGGTACATCAAATTCACACGGAATATTAAAAGATACTTCAGTACCGGATAATATCGGTTATGTAAATTACTTGAAAAATATCTTTGATAAGATGGCTTCTTGCGGATACTATACTAAGAGCGATGAAGCAAAAACTATTAAAGACAATGCTTGGTTCGAGGAACAATTAAGATCCGGCGAATTACAACTCGAATACTTCTCGGCTGTTGAAAGAGGTTTTGTAACAACTTCAATCGATTCAGATCAGTGTATTGAAGAAGTAGTTGATGAAAGAAAAATTGCACTTGTTGAGCAAGAATACAAAATTAAGTTATCAAAACTTGAGGCAAAAGATAATAAATATGACCTTGAACTCAAGAAACTTGATACAGAACATAATGCATTACAAATCGAATATCAGGTTATGTCAGATTTAATCAAAAAGAATATTGATAATTCGTTTAAGACATTTAATGCATAAACAAAATTTCTCATGATTCCTTATCATTTAATTTCCTTATTAAAACAAAATTTCGTAACTTTTCCCCTATACCGCTTATCAAAAGCGGTTTTTCTTTTGGAAAATTTATTCGGAAATGTTTTGCCAGGGTTTAACGAGGAATTTGATAGCCTTTCCGTCAATATGCTGCTGCATAGCCCACTCAATTTTATCCAAGCCTATCGTATCTGTGATAAGTTTTTCAACTTCAACCTGCCCTGATGCAATATAGTCCAATGCCATACGGAAATATTTTGGTGTATGGTGGAACACACTCATCAATTTTATATCTCCATAGTGCATTTTTGTAGTATCAAAAGTTACGGTTGAACCCGATTTACAGCCGCCGAAAAAGTGAACTGTACCGCCCGGGCGGACGCAGGAAAATATTCTTTCCCATATTTCAGGTAATCCTACACATTCAACTGCAACATCGAGTCCTCTGTTTTCTTCCGTAAAGCTTTTAAATATTTTTTCAGGGTTTGGATATTTGATTAAGTCAACAATTTCATCAGCGTGAGCAAATTCTTCCGCCATTTTTAATTTCAGAGGATTTCTGCCTGCCGCAATGACTTTTGCGCCTTTTAGTTTTGCAAGTCGTGCAAACATCAGACCTATCGGACCTATACCTATTATTCCGACAGTATCTCCCTCTTTTATGCCCGTACGTTCAACCCCGTGAACGACATTCGCAAGCGGTTCACAAAATGCAGCCTTATCAAAACTCAATGAATTTGGCAAAATGAGCATATTCTTTTCAACAATTCTTGCAGGAACGGTTATGTATTCCGCATAAGCCCCGTTAAGCAAATCAAGATTTTCGCACAAATTATATTCTTCTCTTTTGCAGAAAAAGCATTTCCCGCAGGGAGCAGAATTAGCTGCAACAACTCGGTCCCCGATTTTTACGTTAGTGACATTTTTGCCGACTCTGTCAACAATTCCCGCAAATTCGTGTCCGAAGCCTGAGGGAATATTCTTAATCAATACCGGATGTCCTCTGCGAAAAGTTTTTACATCAGTACCGCAAGTAAGTGCTGACATAACTTTTACAACAACTTCGCCTTCTTCGGGAGGTTTTACCATCACATTTTCTAATTTTATATCTTTAGGTCCGTAATATTGAATTGCTCGCATTATTTTCCCTTCTTATTTACTGATTTCAATATATGCTTTCATTATCTTATTGGAAACAGTATCTTCAATAGCTTGTTGAACATCTTTTTGCTGATATACGGTAGAAAGATTTTTTACTTTTACCTGACCGGTACGCAATAATTCCAAAGAATCGCTCAAATCAACAGGTGACGGAGAATAACTGCCTAAAACAGTCAGTTCTCTGTAATAAATCTCATTATTAGGGTATCCCGAATTTAGGGGGGTACTTGAAAATACCAAAATTGTTCCGCCGTTACGGACATATTTTAATGCCGTATCAAGAGCTTTGTCAGCACCAGATGTCATATATACCGCATCAAATTCAAAATCTTCCGATAAATTTTTTACATTTATTGCGTTAACTCCGAAAGATTTTAACATTTCGACTCTGTCATCAATCAAGTCACATCCTATAACATCTGCACCAAATGCTTTTAATGCCTGCGACATCAGAATACCTATTGAACCTAACCCGACAACAAGAACCGTTGCGCCTTTTTTAAGATTTCCTCTTTTTACTGCTCGAACGCAGCACCCTAAAGGTTCATAAAAAGAAGCCTCAATTTCTGTAAGATTTTCCGGTATCAGGTGAGCTACATTTTGTAAATGTTCTTCCGATACATAAACTAATTCACTAAAACCTCCCGGTCTGATATTCGTACTTTTGAAATGTTCGCACATAGAAACGTTGCCGTTTTTACAGTAGTTACATTTCCCGCAGGGAATATGGTGGGATGTAATTATTCTGTCGCCGACTTTAAAATCTGTTTCGGAATCGATTTCAATAATTTGTGCAACGATTTCATGTCCCAATACGGTACCGTCTTTTGAAATATGTTCTCTGAGTTTTACAATATCCGAACCGCATAAACCGCAGCCGAGAACTTTTACAACAGCACCTTTTCTGCCATTCAAAGTTATGTCTGCAGCATCTTTTAAAACAACTTTTTCTTTTTCAATAACAGCTATTTTCATTTCGGAAATTTCTCCTGAGTAAATTCTAACACAAACCGACGGATTAGACAAAATAATTCTAATCCGTCGGCTATGTAGTTCTGACTGTTATAAAACCTTTATCCTTTTGTATTCAATTTCGGTCGTTTTTGATACTCAATTGCTCTGTCAACATATGAAATTTCTGCTTCCAAGTCGTTGATTTTTGTTTTAAGAGTTGCTTCTTCTGCTGCATTTTTATTCTTTTTGGCAATTTGAAGTTTTACTTTTAATTCGGCAAGCTGTTCTTCATAGACATCTTTTATTATTGTAATTTCAGGATCGGGTGTATCTTTGTACTTACGAAAACCGATTTCGCCGTCAATTTTGGCTAATTCTTCCTGCATTTTTTTGATTTCTGTCTCAAATGCTTTAGCTTGGGTTACTTCTCCGTTTTGATTTGCCACCTGCATTTTAGCATTTAATTCGGCTATTTTATCTTCAACAATTTCTTTTATAATACCCAATTCGGTATCTGGAATATCAGAATACTGATTTACTTTTTGTTGTAATCCTTTTTGTATATTCTGAGAAGTACTGTCAGTTCTTCCTGTTGTACTTGTTGTCGAAGTACTTTTCGGACCGTTTACGGGATTATTGCCGTCAACTTTAAAACTCATCATCATATCCTTTCTGTTTTATAATACTTCCTCTCTCTTATAATAAAAATTTCTCATTTCGGATATTGACAAAATATATACTATTTATTTACAAAAATTAATAAACTGTCCTAAACACGCAAATATTATGGAAATTCGGTGTTATTTATAATATAATACTAAAAAAGGGTTATTTATGACGGATTATAAATACTATCTTGATGAAGGCATTTATGCTATTCAGACCGGAAATTTCAATACCGGAATAGATCATATTAACAAATCGCTTGAGCTGAAAAAAGACTGGGCAATCCCCTATTTTTACAGGGCTGTAGCCTATGATGCGTTGGAAGAATATGATGAGGCTATGCTTGATTACACAAAAGCAATTCAGCTTGATGAGAAAATGACTGATGCATATTATAATCGTGCAAGAATTATACTTTCAAGAAAAGATTTGGATAATCCGAAGATAGAAAATGCTGTTAAAGATTTGGAAAAAGCGTTAGAGCTTGATGAGAAATTTGTAGATGCACTTTATGCAATGGCTGCAGCTAAAAAGAAGCTCGGAGATTATCATTCGGCATTAGTTTATATTGAAAGGCTGCTCCAGATAGAACCCGATGCAATTTGGGCAAAAGCGCTAAAGAAATTAATACTGCAGAAATATATTATATAAATCTGATTATATGTTACCACGGATAGTAATCCGGGATTTTCCAACCTTCACACATAATGAGGGCTAGGCATGTTGCTCTGTCTGAATCCTTACATCTTGTGGTATAAGAATTGCATGATGAGGCGCTTATACTCCAACCATACGGCATAATTCGGTTTCTATCAAGTCCACTTTCACCCTGTCCTCCCCCAAGTTCTACCAGAAAAACATCTTTACCAAGAATCATATTTTCCCTGTATCCGTTGGGAAAAAGGTAAATCTGTACACGAGTATGGTCTTCTGCCTCATTTTTATTACCTTTACCTGCATATATAGATATAATTTCTCCACCTTTCAATATAATTGTTCTATTTTCATTTTTTACAGTATTTAAGCTGCTATTACTTCCTGTTTTATATGAAATACTACAATTACGCTTAGGAGTCTTACTACAATCCTTAAAATCTTGCAAATAAGGTAGTATATATTTTTCGGCAAAATAATCAGATTTCATAACTGCATCTGTTGAATTTGGAATATCCCATAAATTGACATCTGTTCCATAATCGGATTTTGCTCTTTCCATAGCATTATATACTACGGAATATAATTTTTTTAACCTAGTAAGAGTCATATTCTTTTGATAATTTTGAATGACAGTCGGCAGCGTTAATGCAGCGACGACTCCGATTATGCCTAATGTTATTAGTACCTCTGCAAGAGTAAATGCAAATTTGGGGTGATTTAGACTGGGTTTACTTTTGTGCAGATTACCAAATATGCTTATCATATAAACTCGTTCCTCCAAAAGTAAAGTTATATAAAAATATCTTACCCTTATAGATATAATTATACCTTATAAGGTAATAAATGTCAATATAAGGAAAATGTTATTATAATGAAATAATGATAACAATAAGACTAAGAGAACTCCTTTGGGAGCATAACGTTAGCGGTGTAGATTTGCATAAGGCTACAGGTATAAGCCAATCCAAAATATCGGAAATTATTCGAGGCAAGCGTACTAATATAACATTAGATACTATTGAAAGAATTTGTCTTTTTTTAGACTGCAATATTGAGGATTTGGTAAAAATTTCAAGATAATGTTTATATGGAATCTCTTAGAAAATTTTGTACGGATTCAGGATATTTTCGGGGTCAAATACTTTTTTAATTTCTCTCATATAATTCAGGGCAGATGTATTTACGACTTTTGAAATTGCTTCACGTTTATCTGCACCAATGCCGTGTTCTCCTGATATTGTACCGTTTAAGCTTATAGTTAAATCATATATTTCAGATTTTGCAAGTTTAAATCTGGAATATTCATCAGCATCGTTATAGTCTATCGGGATTTGCGGATGAACACTTCCATCTCCGACATGTCCGACAAGACAAGTTGTCAGATTATATTTCTCGCAAATGTTTTGAATACCTTTTACGAGTTTTGCCAGATTATTTCTCGGAACAATAACATCATCGGTTGTCACGTTGGGTTTGATTTTTGCGCAAGCCCCCATTGAAGAACGGCGTGCCATCCAGATTTTGTTGTATTCTTCTTCGTTATGAGAAATCTGTATGGCAGAAGCTTTACACCTTAGTAAAATATCGTTTATAATCTTTTCCTGAAAATCAATTGTATTTTTAAACCCGTCAATTTCTATTATCAATGCGGCTTCTTTGTCACATAAAAGTCCTGTAGGATAAAATTGTTCAACGGTATTAATGGCATTGAAATCCATAAAATCAATAGTTGCAGGGGTAATACGCTGTTCAATTATCATATTTACGGTATTAACCGCATCATCTACCGTATCAAAATACGCCATTATGACTTTAGAGCTTTCGGGTTTTACAATAAGTTTAACAGTAGCCTCCGTTATTATCCCGAGTGTTCCTTCAGAACCGACAAATAAGCTCGTTAAATTGTATCCCGTAGCATTTTTTACGGTATCCGAACCGGTGTGCAAGATTTCTCCGTTTGCCGTTACAATCTCCAAATCAAGAATATAATTTTTTGTAGAACCATACTTAAAAGTTTTTGCGCCGGCGGACGATTGAGCGATGCTTCCGCCGATAGTTGATACTCTTAAATTTGATGGATCAGGAGGATAGAATAAACCCAACTTTTCGACTTCATCCTGAAATTGCCCGAGAATGACACCCGGCTGAACTTTTGCTGTCATATTTTCTTTATTAATTTCCAGAATTTTATTCATCTTGGAAAAATTGAGAATTATTCCGCCATGTTCAACTCTGCATGCGCCAACCGTATTTGTACCTGCACCCCTGCAAATTATAGGGATTTTATATTTCTTTGCCTTTTTTACAACGCTTATTACATCTTCAGTATTTCTGACAAACACTACGGCATCAGGTATTCCTGCGATGTTTATTGAGTTAGACGCATCCTGAGCATAGGCATAGCGTTCCTCAAGTTCCGATAATACGTTTTCTGAGGTAAGTTCCTTTCTGAGTTCCTTTATAAATCTGTTTGTGCTATTCAACATACGCTGTTAGTTTTTCTATATTTTTATTTAATTTTGCGATTTTTTCTTCAAGCTTATCAATTCTGTCCATTGTATCATAATTGCTGCCGGAAGCTTCCATAATAGTTGCAATTCTGTCAATAGCTTTTTCTATTCTGTCAAGTCGTGTTTCCTGTTTTGCAATTCTGCTTTCAAGAACAGCCTGAAGTTCTTCCGCTTTTAATTCATTATGAGATATAGTATTATCTGCTACGTTTTGGAGATTTTCCATATCTGCTTCCAATTGATTAAATTTCTCATTTATATGTTCGTACAATTCTTTTTTAGGCGGGATTAGTTCCAGACTTTCGGAATAACCTGCGGTTCTGTCGTAAATTGAAGTAAGAGTTTCGGTTGTACCGTCCATCCATTCTCCGAGATACATCATAACATTTTTCAATACAGTTATAATATTGGTTGTGTATTCAAGTTTTTTGTCGGTTTCAATCAATGCCTGCTCGATTTTATTAACAACATTTGAAGAACTCAGTTCTGCGATGGCATCCAATTTATCGGAAATTTTGCTGTCCGATTCACGTCTTGATAATATATATTTGTTGAGTCTGGAACTGATGCTGAGTAATTCGTCATTTACGTTACCAATATCATTTCTTGCGGCACGTTTGATTTCCGTATCAACAACAGCTGTTCTTAAATCATCCATTGCTCTTGCCATTTTGTTAAGGTTTGCAGAAATTACGACTAGTTCATTTTCGGATTTTTTATCCGCAAAGTCGTTAATTACAAGTCTTAATTTGGCAAGATCAGATTCTACATCCTGCAATGTATATGAATACATATCCATATCATCGGCAGTATTGGTAATTGTATATAGCTGATGTTTTACATCCATCAATAATCTGTGAAGTTCGTTAGTCTTTTCGCCGACGTAATCTTTGATTTCATCAGCTTCTTCAACAAATGAAATTTCGTTTGTTACGGACACGACCGCAGAAATAACTGATTCTCTGATTTCTTTTGCCTGCTTTGAAAAATCAAGTTCAACTATGCTTTTATCAATTTTATTCAAAGCATCCATCAATTTCTGAACCTGAGTAGTATCTTCAACAGAGGATTGTAAAGTTTCCATCTGTTCTTCGACAAGAGTTTTTATGCTGTATATTTCATCAATAACATCACTGTCATCGGACATAGCAAGAATATCAACTTTACTGTTCAGTTTATTGATTAAATCTTCCAGCTTCAGGCTTTCTTTTACATCGGATTTAATATTTTCGAGTTTTTCATTAACAGATGTAAACTGAGAAATTTCATCTAATTTGCAATCCAAAGTCCTTGAATAATCTTCTATAGCCGATTCCGTATTTGAAATTTGTTCTTTTAATTCATTAATATTTCCGTCAGTATCATCGGCAAATTTCTTCAATCTTGAAGCAGAACTGTCCAATGCAGATTTAATATCTTCAATTTCTGCCAATACTTCTTCATTATCCATTTGGGCAAGGATATCAATTTTTCCGTCAAGTGACTGAATATTATTTTCAAGATTACTTATGCTGCCTTTTACTTCTTCGACATTTTTTGTAAGCTTGAGGTTTGTTTCATGAGAAGTCGTCAGGACATCAAGAGTGCTGTCCATTGCTCTTAAATAATTCTCAAGATTTGTTTCCGTAGAAGTTAAATCTTTTTTGAGAATTAATATTTCATCACGCAAATCCGTAATATTTTCTAATACATCATTATTTTCGGATTGTGCCAGAATATCGATTTTATTATTAATAGTATTCAAAATATCCGTAGGATTGTTGATAGCCTTAAATTCTTCGGATAGTTTGCCGATTGCATCATGTAACTCGTCAAAATTGTCATCAATAGTTTCTGACATATCATTCATTGCAATGATATCTAATTTGCTGTTAAGAGTTTCGATTAGAGCCTCGTATTTTAAGATTGTCTGAGTTTGGCTTGTCAAATCATTCAGATTAGATTTTATTTCTTCAAATTCAGCTGCAAAATTACTGTTTGAATTAGCAGTTAATGTATTAATTCTTTCAATAATTTCCTGAGAATTAATGTTATTTTTTGTTTGGGCAGAAGCTGCTATTTCATCTTTAATTGTCTGAATTTGTTCATTGATATCTTCAATTGACTCAAGAAGTTCCGTATCATCAAGTGCCATAACTATAACATCAAGTTTTGCATTCAATGTTTCAATATTTTTAATTATGTCAGATGCGTTATCATTTGCGTGTTCAAATTTTGAGTTGACGGTTTCCAAAATGTATTCTACGGTATCATTTACGGAATTGATTATATTAATGATATCCTGATTAGCAAGGTCGTTATCCTGTTTGAAATCCGTAATTTTATCAGCCAGATTTTTATTCAGGCTTCTGACAACATCAATTAATTCGTTATTGTTTATCAGAGGTAATATTACATCTTTTAAATCGTCGGCATTTATGTCTTTATGTTCATCTATGGCAGCTTTAATCGTCTGCAATTCCTGTATAATTGAAGATGTAATTTCATTTTGGCTTTCGTTAATTTTGTTGCCGAGAGTGATTAAATTCTCATTAAACATTGTCTGAATTTCTTCAAGTCCGGAAACATTGCTCTGAACCATGTTGCAAACGTTAAACAGAGTATTCTTTATAGCTTCTATATTATCGCTGACGGAATCTCTCACCATACTTTCAAGCAGGTCTAATTTTTGTACGGAAGTTTTAAATGCTTCATTTATTTCGTTTGATGCACCGTTATTATTTATTAAATCTTTTACTTCATTAGTAAGATTTACATAGGATAATTCTAATTGTTCTTTTACATCATTTAATGTTTGTGCATATTTCACTTCGGTAAATTCTTTTATGGCATCTTCCACAGGTTTAAAGTCTGTTGCGTATGCGGAAATTTTTTCTGCTATTATTTTTTCGATTGTGGCAAGTGCCGAATTTACATCCGTACGAACACCTTCAATATTGAAAATAAGTCCGCCAAAGTTTTCAAGCTGTTTATCATGAATTTCTTCTACATTTTCACGAAGCTGAATTAAAGAGGTATTAAGCTTTATAATGTTATCGGTTATTGATGTTTCAATACCCGAAACAATTCCTGTTGTTTCGTCTTTCAGCTGGTCTTTAACGACACTGAATTGTTGTCTGATATTAGCAAGAATTTCTATCAGACCCGATTCTCCTATTAAATTGTTAAGCTGTTCTGACAAAGCATTGAATCTGTCCTGAATGTTCGAAAATTCTTTTGCTGTAATATCAAGCTTAGTGTTGGTTGTTGCTGAAATTCCTTCCGCAGCTTCAATATATTCTTCTAAACGAGTGCTGAGTAATGAAAGCGCATGTTCATAATTATCCGAAGATTCGGTCAGTCTGTTGTTCAGTTCGGTTAATTTCAATGTTACGGCAGAATTATCATCCGCATCTGTTGCTGATGAAATCTTTTCGGTAATTGAATTTATGGAGTCTTTAACGGAATTTATTTCACCGAGTATACTGTCCTTGCAATCAAATGCTTTGTTATTGATAAGATCGGATAACTGTTCTATTGAAGATTTTTGGGGCAGCATGTCATTTGCAATTATTTTAAGTTCATTAAGTTCGTTATAATTTCTTTCGGATTGACTATGAATGTCTTCCCCTAATTTTCCGATAATATCTTTATATTCGCTTACAATATTTTTTAAATTTTCAAGTTTTTCATCTTTGTAGTAATTTTGTTCATTGATTAGGTTTCTCAGATTATCAAATTCTTGTGTTGTGTTTTGGTTTTTCAAAGAATTTATTGCTTCTGCATTTTTATTCAGTAATGCCTGAAGATGTTCAAAATTTTCATTTTTTTCAAAATCAAATCTGCTCATCAAAACTTCAAGATTTGAAAGTTTTTCGTCTTTTGCACTGCTGTTTTCTCTGATAAGGTTCTCGATTTTTTCAAGTCCCAGAGAAGAACCTGTTCGTATATTTAGTGCTTCTATAGCTTCGGAATTGTGCTGAAGAATTTCCATTAATTTCGCAAAATTGTCATTCTTTTCTCTGTCAAATTTATTGATAAGATTTTCGATATTTGCGAGTTTTATATCATTAGTGCTGTTTTGTTCGTTAATAATATCAGTAATGCCGTTCAGGCTTCGTACAGCTTCTGAGTTTTCGCTGAAAGCTGCCATTAGTTTTGAGAAATTTTCATTTTTCTCGTTATCAAATTTATTGATAAGATTTTCGATATGTGCAAGTTTTTCTTCTTTAGAATTACTGTTTTCGCCGATAAATGCCATTAACTTGCTGAAATTTTCATTTTTTTCGTTATCAAATTTATTAATAAGATTTTCAATGTTGGCGAGTTTTTCATCTTTTGAATTACTGTGTTGATTTATAACGTCCTCAATACCACGCAAAGCTTTGATGGCTTCGGCATTTTCTTTTATCAACAATTGAAGCTGTGCAAAGTTTTCATTTTTCTCAATGTCGAATCTGCTCATCAAAATTTCAAGGTTTGAAAGTTTTTCAAGCACTTCGGTATTATTTTGGGTTGTTTCAACCTTCGAAGAAAAGTCTGTAAACAATTCCTTAATAACATTTAAGTATGTTGTCAAATTGTCTGCGGTGCTTGCCTTAAATCCGTCAACGGAATCGGTTACCCCCTGAATTCTTTCAAGTATGGTGTTCAGATTATTTGATGAAGATTCCAAAAGAGCCTGTTTAACATTATAAACTTCTTCTATATCCGTATTTTTAAGACGTGTTACTATGTCATCCGAAGTTTTTACAACTGCATCAGATACATTTCTTATTTCTTCGGAAGTATGTATCAGCATTTTTTCGTAACTTTCGGTTATTTCATTCAGTTTCGATCCGAGTTCGGAAAGTTTATCATTAAGAAGAGTATTATTTTCATTTTTAAATACAGAAATTGCTTCCTGTAAGGCATTTACAAATTCAATGATATTTGAGGATTTTTCATTTAAGATTGTTTCATAATCGTTAGCTTTTGAGGAAATAATATTTCCTACTTCTTTTACGTTATTGATTATATCATTATTAACCGTCAGTACGGCATCGTTACCGTTTGAAATTTTATCCGATAAATCCCGATTTATTGCTCCGAATTCATCTTTCAGATGTTCGGTAAAATCCGAAATGTTTGCTTTTAAAACCTCCAGAGTAGTTTTCATATCAAGCGAGTTACTGTTCATCGCTTCGGACATATTACTGCTCAGGTATTTTAGGTGATCAAATCCGTCATTCAGAATTTTTTTGATATCATCGCCCATTGAATATAACTTTGAATTTACATTTCCCAAATTTGAGGAAACTGTAGATTCAAGGCTTGTCAGTTTATTGCTGGCATCTTCTATTGTATGGCTGATTGACCCAAAAACATAATTGTTTTTTGAAGAATAATCATCAATTTTATTTTTCAAATCAACCAGAGCAGAAACCATATTTCCGTGTCTCAGGTTTGAATCGGATATAAAGTTTTCATACCCTTTGACAAGATCATCGGTTCTCTGGCGGAGTGTTTCAATCATAGCACCGTTTTTAACGGCTTGTTCCAGGTCTCCCATACGATCAAGCAAAAGATTTTTGGCATCAGCGTCTTTATTTGCAAAACTTACTACAGATTCAAACCCGGATCTGAAATTTTCGGCAAGTGTATGAACCTGCTCGGTGAGTTCCGAGATATCCTGAGCAGAATCAACTTTTATTCTTAATTGTCTGAGTGTTTCATCAAGTTCTCTCATTTTTTCATTATCAACAAGAGATTTTGAATCGATAGTCTGCTGAATAGCTGCAGCAACCGCAGCTGCTTCATTATAATCATGTAACTCAGTTACCCGGTTTTTTATTTCGTTTAAAAGTTTACTGAAATCTTCATTGCTAAGCTCATTATCCATCTTTATACTTTGTAATAGTGACGCAATTTCTTCTATAGTTTCTGCCATTTATCTTTTCCTTAAAAAATATACACTTTCCCACTTAATATTTTAGCAGAATAATACCGAAAATAGCAATATGTTAAGCAATTTTAACCACTTCGCCAATTATGTAAAATATCTCTTATAAAAATTTGTAAACTTTTTTTATATTTGCTGGCAATTTTTTTTATGTCATGTTTTTATATTAACAAACAGTAGAAGGAAGATATCAAAAAGGTTTTACATACTCCAAAATAAAAAGGCGGAAATATGGCGGGAATTACAGTTAGTGATGCAAAAATATCAACAAGAAAAAATACTGAAAAGTTTAATGCAGAGCAGAAATTAATACTTATAAAAGATAAATTACATAAACTTTTCAAAGATGAGATTAGTTCTCCCGATTCCATATTTATTAAGGTGAACGACGATGTTATCGGCAGAATAGCCGCATTTATTTCAGGTGATATTAAAAGGTCATGTTCTGTTGGTATCGCAGGCGAAACCGCAAGCGGTAAATCAACAGTGGCTTTTGATGTTATCGGAAAAATTCAGGACTTTGCCGAATCGAAAAATTTATCGAATATAATAACAAGAATTAATATAGACGATTATTATTATGACCGTTCCGATATGGTAAAGAAAGCCGGAAGTTTTGCTGAATTCGCTAAACATTATGATTTGGATATTCCGGAAGCCCTTGAACTTGAGTTGATGAAAGAACACATGTCCAGATTGATGAAGGGTGAAGATGTTTATTTACCAAAATACGATATGTCAGGAACTGCAAAACGTTATGATAACTTTACTCTCGTAAAACCGTCAAGAATAATCATTTCTGAAGGATTGTTTGCATTAACCGAAAAAATTGTTGATGCGTTTGATTTCAAGATTTATGTTGATGTATCCGCTCATGTTCAGAAAGAAAGATTTTACATAAGAGCTGCTGAACGTGATTTGGGAGATTCTACCGAAGAAGTTTATATGAACGCATCAAGAAAAGCTCAGATATACGTTCATCCTACAATGAGCAAAGCCGATATAATTTTGTCAGGTGAAGCTAAAAGAGATAACTATAAACGTTTCATCAATAACCTGATTTCATTAATTTGCGAAGTAAACGGCATTGCATAATTTAAACTTCGGTTTTTGAACTTAATTCAATAAGATAATCCAGTACTTTTTCATTGTATCTGTTATCTGTTGCGCTGAACGGTAAAACAATACCGCCAAATTCTTTCTCAACTTTGTTTATGACGTTTTGAATTTTATTTTTCGGAACGTAATCCATTTTGGTAATAACGGTAATAATCGGCAAATTATACGCTTTAACCCATTCTCTCATCTGGTAGTCATTCTTCTGTATGTCGTGTCTGCCGTCAATAAGCTGTATCAAAGAACGGATTTCAGTCCTTTTTAAAAGATATTCTTCCAGATATTTCTGCCATCTGTTTTGTGCTTCACGGGAAACTTTTGCATAGCCGTATCCCGGTAAATCTGCTATCATAAATTTGCCTGAAAAATCGAAAAAATTGATTAGTCTTGTTTTTCCGGGAGTATTGGAAGTTTTTGCCAATTTCTTATGATTTGCCAATCCGTTTATAAAAGAGGATTTGCCGACATTTGAACGTCCGAGCAGCGGAAATTCAGGCAAACCGAAAGTCGGACACTGACTCAATTTTTCTGCGCTTATAATAAATTTCCCGGTTAAAAATTTGCTACCCATAACCAGATTATATCATAAAATACGGGAAAATAGTTATTTCTATAATATATCCAGCGGATCAACATCTACGGCAAGTTTGACATCTTTTGGCATAGTTATTTTGCTTAAGTAGCTTGCAATAAACCGATGACCCTTATTATCAAGTTTATTTTTTATAATTATTTGAAAACGGTAATAGCTGTTAATTCTTTCTATAACACAAGGGCTCGGGCCGAGAACTTCAAGCCTTTCCGAAATTCCGTATTTCTCAATAACCGTACACAAATTCAGTGCAATTTCGGCAGCAGCCTTTTCCGCCCTAAAATTATTTTGTGAACTGATAATCAGGCGGACTATCTTACTGTATGGAGGGTAATCAAACTCTTCTCTTGAAATTATTTCTTTGTCATAAAATTCTCTGTAGTTCTGTGATTTAGCACTTTCCAAAGCATAAAATTCAGGATTATATGTCTGGAAAAATACCCGTCCCGTAAATTCACCTCTGCCGGCTCTTCCGGCAACTTGTGTGAGAAGCTGAAAACCCCTTTCCGATGAGCGAAAATCAGGCAGATTAAAACTTGCATCGGCAGAAATTACACCGACGAGTGTTACATTTGGGTTATCCAGCCCTTTTGCTATCATTTGAGTTCCGACTAATATATCAATATCCCCCTTTTGAAATCTTTCCAAAAGTCGGATGTGTTCCCCTTTTCTGACCAATATGTCGCTGTCAATTCTTTCAACTTTATGTTCGGGGAAGAGTTCCTGAACGTACTGTTCGATTTTTTGAGTACCTGTTCCGCTGTTTTTGAGTGCATCCGAGCCGCATTCAGGACAAAAATCAGGGAAATATTCTATATGATTACAGTAATGGCATTTTAAATGCTGGTCTTTTGAATGCCAAATCATAGGAATAGCGCAATTCGGGCACTCAATAACATGTCCGCACGCCTGACATTGGGTAAAAGTCGAAAACCCTCTGCGGTTAATAAGTAAGATTACCTGTTGTTTGTTGTCCAAAGTTTCTTGTATAGCCGTCTGCAAAGGCTTAGAGATGATACTCTTGTATGCAGCCTTGCCGTATTCCTGCATATTTATTACCGTAACAGGGGCAATAGGTGCGTTACGGTAGCGGTGTTTCATCTCAAACAAACTGCCCGCATTTAAAGCTTTGTAATACATTGAAATATCCGGTGTCGCAGAACCTGAAATTAGCGGACAATTGTGAAATTCCGATAATTTTTGTGCAACAATTCTTGCGTCATATCTCGGAGCAGGATTAGTTTGTTTGTATGCACTTTCGTGTTCTTCATCAATAATAATTAACCCGATATTTTTCAGCGGTGCAAAAACTGCCGACCTTGCGCCCGCAAGTATTTTTATGTCGTTATTATAAAGACGCTGCCATACATCGTATCTTTCGCCTTCCGAAATACTGCTGTGCCAAATTGCGACATCATGTGTTCCGAATTTTTTTGCCAAACGTTTTGTAAGCTGAGAAGCAAGTGCAATTTCAGGAGCCAAAAACAAAACATTTTTGCCTGATTTTATACAGTCGTTAATAAGTTTAAAATAAACTTCCGTTTTGCCTGAAGCCGTAACTCCGTGCAAAAGTATCGATAAAGGCGGGATAACTTCATCTTCTTTTAAATTTACTTTTCTCTCATTGTAATTTTTTATTGCTTTTTTTATCCCGTCATAGGCGGTTTTCTGTTCTCCTTCCAGCTCGCATAACGGTTCAGTATCTTCTATTTGTAAAATATCAAGTGGGTTTCTGTAAATTTCTTCTTCCGAAAGCTTTACGCAGCCGAGAGTTTCAAGCTTTTTAACGGTTGCTCTCGTAGTTTTTGCAAGTTTTTCAAAAGTTATAAGCGGTGGTTTCCCCATTTTTTCAAGTTTTTCCAAAACTTCTTTCTGACGTTTGGTAGCTCCGTCATAAGAAACAAACTCTATCAACTGTTCTGTTTTGGAATTTTTTTCAATGAGTTTCATCGGGATAGCTGCATTCAAAACCGTAACCAAATCGCAGCAGTAATAGTTTGCAACCCATTCCAGCAATTGCAGATACTCTATTGAAAAAAGAGGTTTTTCTTCAAGTATCTTATTAATCTTTTTGGCTTTAATTTCTTCCGGCAAATAATCCGAAAATCCGACACAAAAAGCATTAATCAATCCCTGACGTCCGAAAGGTACCAATAGAGCTTGTCCTATTTGGATTTTATCTTTCATCTCATCAGGGATTAAATAACTGAATGTTTTTACGCCCAATCCCGTAATATTCACCAAACATAGTGCGTACTTTGGTGAATTGTCTGTTTTGTATTCATTCGTATCAAAAAGTTGGTTGGTTTGCATAAATTTAAAGGTCTTATTACCTTTTATACTGCCATAAATTCCTGTTTTGCCTGTTCGATAGCTTCTGTCAGAGTATCAAGCTGGTCAGCGGTGAAAGTTACACCTTTCTTAGTCGGAATCCATGTTGCACCGCCATCGTTTGTAAAAAATATTCTCATATTAAGGTAGCTTGTACCTTTGTATTCGCTTAAAGAGATTTGTAATTGTTCTGTTTCGCTTCTCTCAATTGTAGCTAAAATTTTTGCATCTGCCATAATTTTTCTCCTTATTTAAACCCTCGTACAAAATTATAATATCATAAATAACACAAACAGCCCCAAAATATTTTGAGGCTGTTTATAAATTTTAATTAATGCAAAGATTAATCAAAAACGTAGCTGATGATTGAAGCTTCTCTAGCACGTTTAATTGCTTTTGCAATCATACGTTGGTGAGCTGCACAGTTACCTGTAATTCTGCGGGGAATAATCTTTCCTGCTTCTGTCAGATATCTTTTCAGCTTAGCTGCATCTTTGTAATCGATAGATTCAACCTTATCAGCACAAAGACTGCAGTTTTTACGTTTTTTCTTATCTGTTTCAGTTTGTCTTGCCATTGTTTTAATTTGCCTTTCTAGCCTTTTTTATTTTACACTTTTAAAACGGTATTTCTTCTTCTCCGATTAATTCTTTTGAGTAATCATCGGATTCGATTTTTACCACTTCTTCCGTACCGAAATCTGAATTACTTGAAGCTGCAGAAACTCCGCCGCCATTAAACGGTTCAATTGTTGCCGCATCAATTTCAAAAATTCTTTTTTCGGAACCGTCATCCATCTTTACAGCATTTGTCTGAAGTCTGCCTTCAACAAGAACTTTATCACCTTTGCTTAAACCCGAAACGATTTCATCCAATGCTGTTCTTCTTGAAATAACTCTGATAAGCATTTCTTCTCTTTCGCCAATATTAAGTACGAAAGATGAAACAGCGATATTGTTCTGTGTAAATCTTTTTTCGGGTGCTCTGTATAATGTTCCTGTTACTACTGCTTTAGCTAATGACATTTTTATAACCTTTCTCTATAGTGTTTCCGTACTATGCTGAAACTTTTTCAGAAACTTCCATAAACATTGTTCTTAAGATAGAATCATTCAATCTTAATTGTCTTCTGAATTCAGCGACTTTGTCAGCCGGTAAGCTTAAAACTGCTGTATAGAAGAAGCCGTCTCTGAAGTTTTGAATATCATAAGCTAATTTTTTTCTGCCGATTTTGTCGGAAGATTCTACTTTACCACCGAAATCAACGATGATAGAATCTATTTTTGCTATAAGTTTATCTACATCATCAGAATCTAAATTCGGTTTGAAGATAGTTAATAATTCATAAGTTTTCATAATTAAAATGTCTCCTTTATATTTCGTACATCAATAATACCATGAAGACACTGTAAATTACAAGATGTATTCTGCAACAAAACTGTAATTTGCAGGACCTGTCATAAAAATATGTGAGTCTAAATTAGTCTTATTCCCTTGCCATTCAATACTTACAGCACCACCCGGCAAGTTAACTTTAATTTTACTTTCTGTTAAGTTATTTAAAATACATGCAACTAATGTTGCACAGGCTCCCGTTCCGCAAGCAAGAGTAATTCCGCAGCCGCGCTCATATACACTCATTTCTACTTCATTTTTTGAAATTATCCGCACAAATTCCGTATTGGTTTTTTCGGGAAAATAAGGATGTTTTTCCGTAATAGGACCGTATTTCAGGGCATAATCCATAGTATTTCCGTCAACAAAAATTACGCAATGCGGATTTCCCATTGATACGGGTGTAATATCAAATTCTTTATCCAAAACGTTGATTTTTCTTTCTCCTTTGAAAGGAATTTTTTCATCTTCCAAAATCGGAATACCCATATCAACCCTTACATTGCCGTCATCAAGTAATTCCGGAGAAATTATTCCGGCTAAAGTTTCAACAGAAAACTTCTTTTTGTTCACAAGTTTGTTATCAAATGCATATTTTGCAAAACATCTTATGCCGTTGCCGCACATCTGAGCGGTTGTACCGTCGTTATTGTAAAAATACCAGCTTATATCTGCATTTTCGGTATCAGGTTTGGGGATAAACATCCCGTCAGCCCCGACTCCGAAATGTCTGTCGCAAACCTTTTTTGCTAAATCAGACATTGTCATTCCCGTTTTTTCATATTCCGGATAATCAATTATCACAAAATCATTGCCGCAACCCTGCATTTTGGTTATTTTTATTTTATTCATATTTTTTATTCCTTTTGAGGGTATATTAACACAAATATTCCGCTGCAAAAAGAAAAACCCTCAATGTATATATCTCATTGAGGGCCCTATATTTTTCAAGGGATTAAAGAGAAAGGAGATCTTTGAACGGGATTTTTCCCGAACAAACCTTTTTCACATCCTCGTGAAAAATTTTGCCCCTTCGTTCTTTGTTATTTAGTGTGTAATCCCTTACATCTATATAAAAAAATGTCATGGCAATAAATTGCCAAATGTTAATAAATCGTAACAAATTAAACATGTCAGTCAATTTACCGTAAAAAAAATACTTTATATAAACAGGTAGGTAAATTTTAATGGTTAGGTAATTATTATGGCAGATGAATCATTTTTGACACCACTAATGAACAGAGATTTGATAGGACCTTCAAACGTATTGGGTTCCCAAATGGGTATGGGAATGGGTGGAGGTTTTAACCCTTATATGCATACCAATCTGCTTGGGGGTGTTTCAATGGCACCTTCACTTTCTTATGATGTCTACGGCAGTGCAAGACGCAGCAGATTCAGTAACTGGATAGGTCTTAAAAATATAGGTTTAGGTGTAGGCGGATTCATTGCAGCCTGTGTTGCCGGAACTAAATTCCATAAATTGTTCAAATCAATCGGTAAAGTTTTTAAAGGTAAGCCGTAAAAATCTATTTCAAATTTAAAATAATTGTGTTAGCATAACATCATAGATGTTATGCTAAATTTTTTTAGGAGGGCTTATTATGGCAAAGGATTGCAGTTTTGATGTTGTATCGGAATTTGATAAACAGGAATTGGTTAATGCGGTCGATCAGGTAAAGAGAGATGTTTCTTCACGTTTTGATTTAAAGGATTCTAATTCCGAAATTGAACTTGAAGCAGATAAAGCTATAACTATTACAACAAGTGATGAGATGAAATTAAAGAATATCTACGATATTTTGCAGTCAAAATTGGTAAAAAGAAACTTAAATATAAGAATACTTGACCCTCAGCCGATAGAAAATGCATTAGGCGGCAGAGTTCGTCGTGTATATAACCTGAAAAAAGGTCTGACTCAGGAATTGGCAAAAAAAATTGTTGCAGATATTAAAGATTCCAAAATCAAGGTTCAGGCATCAATTCAGGGTGATCAAATCAGAGTTTCCGGAAAAGACAAAGACAACTTGCAGGAGGTAATCAGAATGCTTCGCGGTAATGAAGATAAATATGATTATCCGCTGCAGTTTACAAATTACAGATAAGGAAAATATTATGGCAGAAGATTGTATTTTTTGTAAAATAGCGAACGGCGAATTTAACACCGAGTTTGTATATGAAACCGATAAATTGGTTGTATTCAAAGATATTAACCCGAAAGCACCAATTCATTTGCTGGTAGTTCCAAAACTTCATGTTGCATCTCTGAACGAACTCGATGACAAAGAGCTTCTTGGTGATTTAATGATGGGGGTAAAGGAAGTTACGAAAAAAATCGGACTCAAATCTTATCGTACCCAGATAAACACGGGTAAAGAAGCAGGTCAGGAAGTTTTTCACCTGCATATCCACGTTCTGGGGAAATAAACTTTTTAACTGCATATTAATAAATAAGTCCGATAAAAATTCTATCGGGCTTATTTGTCTAAAATGCTTATATAGCATTTGGTTTAGCTTGTCTTAACAAATCTTAGTGTTATTATTTGCTAAGAACCCTGTGTTTTAGGGTTTACAAATGTAGAAACAAAGTAAATAATAAAAATATAAATACAAAAGCTTTTTATTTACAGGAATTTTTCAAATATTCCTTTTCTTTAAAATTTATAGACATACTATGGCTGTATAGCCTTAGTATCCTTTGTGTACTTATAAAAACAGGAGAAAAACTATGCCAAATTTTGACACCAACGAAACAAGAGAAATAATATTTCCTGACGAGGAAACTTTAAACCGACCCGCAAGCGAAAGTTTTAGCGAACAGTTGAGAAATGAATTTATGTATAAACAAATTGAAAGCAATTCAAAATTTAATCCCGAACTTGCAGAAATT
>JAFXXK010000010.1 GCA_017542305.1 bacterium | reverse complement strand
GCCGACGCTGACGCTGACGCCGATGCCGATGCTGACGCAGACGCTGATGCCGATGCTGATGCCGATGCCGATGCTGATGCCGATGCTGATGCTGACGCCGATGCCGATGCTGACGCCGATGCCGATGCTGACGCCGATGCCGATGCTGACGCCGATGCCGATGCTGATGCCGACGCTGACGCCGATGCTGATGCCGATGCTGATGCTGACGCCGATGCCGATGCTGATGCCGATGCGGATGCCGATGCCGATGCTGATGCCGACGCTGACGCCGATGCCGACGCCGATGCTGACGCTGATTCTGATGACGATATTATTTCACAGGTATGGCGTAAAGATGTTTCCGAATTAGTTCCATCTATTGATAAACGTCAATATATGCGATTTAATGCCGGAAATGAACCTATCTCAATGGAAGCTAATGACAAACTCGTATCAATAATCGATATATCCAGAGGTGGTATGGCAGTAGCTCATAACAAACAGTTAAAAGTTGGAGATGTAATTCCTGTAAACTTTAATTTCGGCAATATGACCGTAAGTACCGATGTAAAAGTTATATCAGCTTCTGACAGACGTGCCGGAACTCAATTCGTTAACTTAACACCATCTGTAGCAAATCAATTACTATATATGAGTTTAGCAATGGAAGGTAAGATATAATTATCATTTTGGATTAAAGATAAAGGATAAGAACCGGCAAATAAATTGCCGGTTCTTATTTTGTGTGACTTGAATATTATTATGAAAGATGATAATATTAATGAGTAATAAACAAGGATTGGGTTATTAGTATGTCAGCATTTAAGTCAGATATGTACGAAGAATTTGGAGACGATTATGATTTTTTAATGTCTGAAATTGATGCAGACTCTGATTCGGATGCCGACACCGACGTTGATGCGGATTCTGATGCTGATGCCGATGCGGACGCAGATGCTGATGCTGATATTGATAATGATAGTGATGCGGACGCAGATGCAGATTCTGATGAGGATAATGATTCTGATGCAGATATTGACATTGATGCTGACAGTGATTTTGACGGGGATATTTATCCCGAAACTGACTATACCGAAGAATCTAATGCTGGTGACAAAACGGATCTGGACAATGATTTCGATAACGATATAACTGTTGAATCCAATGATTCCGAAGAATCTGATATTGATACGGAAGCTAATACCGATAATGATTTCGATAACGATATGACTGTTGAATCCGATGATTCCGAAGAATCTGATATTGATACGGAAGCTAATACCGAAAATGATTTTGATAACGATATAACTGCTGAATCCGATGATTCAGAAGAATCTGATATTGATACGGAAGCTAATACCGACAATGATTTTGATAACGATATGACTGTTGAATCTAATGATGCCGAAGAATCTGATATTGATACGGAAGCTGACATATCCACGAATAATGATGAATATCAATATTCTGACCCGGAATTTAATGCTGAAAATTATATTGATACGGATGATGATAAAGATACAAATATCCGACCTGAAATCAGAAACGATTTTTCAGACTTTCTACAAGCAGAAATTGCCACAGATATTCCGACACAAGATAATCGACAATCATTGAGATTTAAGATAGAAAATGAACCTATAACAATTGAAACAAGCGATATGATAGATTCTATTGTTGATATCTCCAGAGGAGGTATGGCTGTAACTCACAATAATACGCTTAATATCGGAGATATAGTTCCTGTCAGCTTCAGATACGGCAATCTTACAGTAAAAGCTGAGGTTAAGGTTATATATGTTTCAGGCTGTATGGCTGGTACTCAATTTGTCAATATGACTACCGCAACAAAGAATAAAATGAACTATATTTGTATTGTTTTAGAGAGTAAATTCAAACGAAAAAACTATTATAGAATATAAGACAAAACCGCTGAACAGTGTCTGTTTTTCGGTATGTATATTGACATTCTATATTTATGTAATATTATAATAACTGTACCGATAATGGGATGTCGCCAAGTGGTAAGGCACCTGGTTTTGGTCCAGGCATTCGGAGGTTCGAGTCCTTCCATCCCAGCCAATTAAGACCCGCAAGGGTCTTTTTTGTTTGCAACTTTTGGGATGGAGTCCTCGCTCCTCTTGTGTTTTGCTCTCGCCGTCGCAAAACACGAGGTTAGCTCTGCATACATATCCGTAGGCTCAAAAATCGAATTTTCGCCAACGGCTATGTAGAGTCCTTCCATCCCAGCCAATTAAGACCCGCAAGGGTCTTTTTTGTTATGGAAGGACGAGAACCTGCAAGGCAGAACTTAATCTTTGGTATTTGGACATCTCTGCTCATCAGGATTCTCTTTTCATAAGTTCTTTATCTATATGGTACATTATCGGGCATTCTGTGCCAAACATTTTTATCATCTTTATAACATCAAGAACCTGAGCTTCTTCTTCGACCTGCTCACTTATATATTGGTCAATAAAATGTCTTGTTGCTCTGTCACATTCATCTTCGCTGAAGTTTGCAACAGTTTCTATGCTGCCCGTTATTAATTTTTCGTGTTCAAGTATTAGTTCAAATACCTGCAACGGATCCTGAAAATCTTTCACCGGCGCTTCAATTGTTCTTAAATCAATATTGCCGTCTCTTTCTATTATGTAATTAAAAATTTTTAATCCATGCTCCATTTCCTCTTTAGCCTGCACTTTTGTCCAATGAGCAAAACCCTTAAGACCAATCCCGTCAAAATAAGCAGACATTGCAAGGTATAAATAAGCGGAATAGAATTCTTTATTAATCTGTGCATTTAATATGTCCTCTACTTTATCGTTAATCATTATGTCCCCCCCACAATCCGTGTATATTGCAAAATTCAACGGCACATTCCCTGCCTGCAGTATTTTGCAGCTCCATTCGGGGTTCTTTATCTGTATGCATATATTCAAGTTGAATTTTGGTTTTGTCTTCAGAAATTCTTTCGATAAATTCAATATGGTGTTCTTCAGTCATCGGGTGAAGTTCTTTGCCAACCTGTATTGAAGTAAAACCGTTATCGTCTTTTACATAAACAGGAATATGATACTCTCCGTTAACTTTCTCCTGAGTATTAGCAGTAAGTTTTTCCATATTTTCCCCGCAGCAGACAAGTTCTCCTGCCCCGTCCAAAATTACTTGTATAAGATTTCCGCAAATTTTGCAGCGGTAAAATTCAAGTCTTTCTGTCATAACATTACTCCTTTCTTAAAGGAGTTTATTTAAAGATTTTATTTATTTCATTCCACAACAGGACAATTTATCTTGATACGGTATAATCAAAAATTACAAAATCAATTCTATTATCGGCGAAATCTACAGGCGAAACATTCCCTTTAAAGGGCATTATTTTTCCAAAGCCTATAGGGAAAATTCTGCCTGAATCAACATTAAGAGTATCAACCAGATAATGAAAAATAGCATTGGCTCTGACAATACTTATTTCCCAGTCCTCTTTATAGATAAATCCCTGTTTGAGTAATTCTTCCGTATGCGCTTCTATTGTGCAGTTATTATTAAAATTATTCAGCATATTGGCAATATATTGCAGAATAATTTTCCCGTTATCCGAAAGTTTATCGGAATTACCCGTAAATAATTCCTCCTGCGCCACGCTCAATATTATGCCTCGTGGAACAACTGTATAGGTAATAGTATCCTTTTTAGGAATAGTTTTCAGTATTTCTTCAACTATATAAGGCTTTTTTGCATCGGAAATTTCTGTATCCGAAACTGCACAAACTTTTGTCTGCACAAAGAAACACAGATAAAACATTCCAAGTATGAAAGCTCCGCAAAATAATACACGCATAAACCCTCTAAGGTATTATGCGCGTATCTTTTAATTTTTACATTGTCCGTCAGGCTATGGTTTTAATACAGCTAATACGGATTTTTGGCTGAAATATTTTTTTGCACATTCCTGAACTTGTTCCGCAGTAACGGATTTTAGTCTTTCTTTAGCTCTGTCGTTAAAGTCAAAACCCAAATTAAGTATTCCGTAACTGCCGTATAATATAGCCTGGTTTTCATTGGTTTCCTGAGTAAATGCCCACTTACCCAGCATATTATTTTTAGCATTTTCCAATTCTTCCGTACCGACGGGAATATTTTGGATTTTTTCCAATTCTTCTTTAAATCCCGCAAGCGATACTTCGATGTTTTTGGGCTCGGTTGCAATATATATGTAGAAATCCGCACATTCACCGAATGCTTCATAGCAGCTTCTTACAACATACGCTAATCCTTTTTTATCTCTCAATTCTAAAAACAGTCTTGAAGATAAACCTGATGAGCCGAGTATAACATTCAACAACAATAATGCGGGATAGTCATCACTTTTAAAACTGTCCGTAATCCAGCCTTTAATTATATGAGCCTGATTTGCATCGGGTTTAATAATCTCCGCATATTTGTCTTCAGAAACCTCAGAAACGGTTGATTTTATTTCTATGTCCTGAGATGCCGGTAAATCAGACAAATTGTCATTTAAAGCAGCTTCAACCTTATCAAAATCAATGTCCCCTACAACTGTTATAACTTTTTTGCTTTCATTTATCAGATTATTGTAATTTTGAATAACAGCGGCTTTTGTAAGATTCTTTATATTTTCCAAAACTTTAGAACTTGAACAGCCGTAATTATGACCGTCAAATATTGTTGAATAATATTTATCCGAAGTTTTTGCTCTTGGAGAATCTAAATCGGCAATAATCTCGCCTTCCATTTTAACGAGTTCTTTGTCAAAATCGTCAAAAGTAGAGTTTTTTATAATATCCGTTAAAATTTCAAGAGCTTTACCAAAATCTTCGTTTAAACATACAAATTTCAATCTTATATAATCAGGTTTTACATCGGTTGAAAATTCTATAGCATACGCATCCAGTTCATTAGCAATATCTTCAGCCGAACGATTTTTTGTACCTTGCATAAAAAGCCTTGCCATTATTACATCGAGTCCTGCCTCTTTGTTTCTTTTCGGGCTGCGTAAATTCAGGCACAATGCAATTCTTGGGGTATTAGGATTTTTTTTAAAGAAAACTTCCGTATTGTTTTTCAGTTTCAATGTTTTAGTATTCATTTTAATCTCCCATTCTTTAGCATTATTTTAGCATAAAAATACTGTATTTAATTTTTGTAACAATATTGCATATCAAAAGGCAACATCTTCTATGTTTGGATTTTATTTTAATATCCCCATGGAGTATTATTGTGCAAATTTGTTTTGATATTTTAAAAAATCAAAAACCTTATAATTTAGGGAATTATCCGAATCCTAAACCGATTTGTAGTGCGGATGAAAAAGAAGACTATGCCTATAAAGGCGAAATTTCAAAATATTGCTACAAACCTGCATTTACTTCTAAAGAGAAAATGTCAGATCGTGAATTTGAGCTTGCAAAAGAACGTTTAAAAAATATATTTGACTCGCCTTATACTTACGGAAATTACACTCAAGAAGATATAACCGAGTTTTTTAATTCAAAATTAAATAAGAGTAATATTCATTTTGTAGAAAAACTGCTTTCTGATAAAAGGTATCACACAAATAATATTTCAAATCTGATTAATTTACCATGTTTGCCATATATAAATGATGATTCAGAACCTCTTGCAGAATTGATATATTTTTCCGATACGGGTTATTCCCTCGGGGATACTCATTCACAAATGAAAGTCGGAACTATTTTATCTAATACGGATAAAGATACCGCAGACTTTGCAATGGACTTGTGGAAAAATAAAGAATATTTTCTTGATTTAAAATCAGATATTATGCAGCAAGTAAATAAAGAAAACATCTCTCTTGCTCAATATTTGATGAAACAAAAATCAATCGAGGCGGGAGCCCTGCCAAAAATTTTGGAAACCTACAATACAGACCCGCTCAAAAGCTTTTGTGAGATTGTAAGTTTTGCGTTGAATAAAGACTTTGCATTCCCTCCTGTAGACAAAAAACATAAATTCCCGGACAAAATATTACGGGCATATCCTGATAAATTTGAACAGGATGATATTGATTTTATTCACACATTGTACAACAAAGCTACTGATAAAAATAAAGTTGCTTCTATCATTCGTAACATAAATTCTTCAAATATTGACATAGCAAAAGATTTATATTCTTATGACAATAAGGAAAAAACACTTAAACTTAAATATAACTTTCCGGATATTGATTCGGGATATTTTCCGAGAATCATAATTGAGTACACTGGCAGTCATAATGCAGAATTTGTTAAACACTTACTAGCAGATACAAATCATAAAAGAATAAAAAATAAAGGGCAGGTAATCCTTTCATGGGCGAAATTAACAGACGGAAATCCGGCTACGGATGCAATAGAGAAACTGTTTTATGAAACAAATATAAGCGGTTGGCAAATACATCTGATGTCAGGGAATTTGGGGGAAGAAAGCCTCAGATTTTTGGCAAACCATGACCCTGAAAAGAGAATAGCGGAAGTAAAACAGCTCCAAAAAATCATCTATCAGCATCCTGAACGTTATGTGAGCGGGAATTTTGAAACCGTTGAAGATGTTGCGGAACAAATTGATTCATTTTTCTCGGAAGATAATGATAACAACGACTTATTAATGCTTTTATACTCTATTTTGGATAAAGATGCCGTAGAAGTATATATGCGGCGCAGACTCGAAACTGCAAGTGAAGACTTATATTTTATCTGCGTTTTTAGTCATAATGAACTTGAAATAATATCAAAATTTAATAAATGCACTAACCTCGACGGGAAACCGTTTTTGCCGGCACAAAAACTCGGATTTATCGATTTAATGATGGCATATAGGGATAATAACGCTGATATATCAAAAATTAAAGATATGGTTAATTCCGGCAAGGTTGACCTGGCAGAGCTTCACCTTGATCTGCTCAAAAAGTTTATGGAAAATCTGGGTTATTCAAAAGCGAAAATAGCTCAAATTCCGAATGAAAAACTTATGTCATGGGATTTAAAATATTCATACCTGTTATCAAAACAGCTACAGGAGGGAAATGCCGAAGGATACTTTAAATATTTGATTGATAATGCTTGTTTTTACGATAATTTCAAAGAACGTTTACATGCCGAAGATACGGAATGGGGGAAAAACAATAACAATACAAGAACAGAATTTACAGAAGGTAATCTTGATTATGAAAAATGGCTTAATCCGTCTGAAGATTTGAACATAAGATTTGAGGCAAAAGATGAAAACGGCGAACGTATAGCTCAGATTGCATCACAATTAGCAGATGATATAGAACATCTGCGTAAAACTGCAGCAGGGAATTTTGTAGACAAACAACTTGCAAACTACATAAAAGAAAACAAATTTGTATTACCGGAAGATTGTTACACGAATAAAATCAGATTAAAGGAATGTTCCGAGAATATTATCAAACAACTTAACACAATATGGAAACGAGCACAGGAAAATATTGAGAATCCGCAAAAAGCGGTAACTGCTAAAAATACATTAACAATATATGATCATCTGCAGCAAAAAATCAAAGACTTGGATAAGATAAAAGAAACGAAAGCTTTTAAAAATATTGACTGGACTATTAAAATGTGGGACAGAATCCCGCAAAAAGACTTATTTCAGGGAAATTATTCGACCTGCTGTATCGGTATCGGCAACGGGAACGGCGAAGCTATGCCCTTATATCTTATGCATACAGCCTTCAATATGATTGAAATTAAAGACAATGCTACCGGCAATATAGTCGGGAACGCTCTTTGCTACTTTGCTTGGGATACATCAACCGGAAAACCCGTATTCATTATAGACAATATTGAAATAAATAACTCAGAAAAACCGTCCAAAGAAATCGGATTAGAATTGCGTAATGCAATAACCCAATACGCAAAAAATATTACAAAATCTGTCGCAGGAAACGCTGAAATACCTGTATATTTAGGAAAAGAATATAATGACGTGCCTGATAATGACTTACCAACACGCACCCGTAATATTGCAGTACTCGGCTATTTATTCGATATAAGTTCAATATATCTGGATGTGTTTGGAGGCTGGATTGATACCATTGATCCAATTAACAAAACCTGTAAATTAGCATACTTGGGATAAATTGTTAACAAATGTAACAAAAAACCCAAGTTGTGAAATTGGGTACTTTATATATTTTTTATATATATAAGAAGAATAAAAGAAGAGAGGCACGAATATTATGGCTATTTCAAATTTACACGAAACTTTATTGATGTATGCAAAACACAAATCAATGTTAACAAACAAAATCAATGATATTGAACTGAATCTTTTATCAGCAACCAGAAGTGTTTTGGAATTGCAGTCAAAATATAACGCAAAAGAACAAGAATACTACTATTACTATAACAGAGATGGTATGGAAGATTATCAGGATGAGTATCTTGAACTTTGCGAACAAATGGAAAAAGAATATGAGTATAAATTACAGAATATTAATTCCTGGAACGTCGCATTAGAAACTCAAAAAGATAACTACGAAACCAGATATAATGAAATTACTGCCGGAGAAAATGCATTTAAGTCATTGCTCAAAACAAACATCAAAAACGACTATACATACGGCGGTACACAACAAGGTTAATATTAATAAGGAAATATATAAAAAAAGCGGTCAATCGGCCGCTTTTTTGTTGTATTATATTTTTATGATCGGAAATGAAAAACTAGGAATATTTATAGTCCCTACAGGTATCGGAGCTTCCATTGGCGGATATGCAGGAGATGCTGCGGCATATGCAAGAGAATTTTCCAAATATGCAAAACTCATAGTAAACCCTAACGTTGTAAATGCGGGCGGTTTTTCGGGAATAAACGATAACATGTTATATGTTGAAGGATATTCGCTTGATGAATTTGTAAAAGGTAATATTAATTTGTTGCCCTCAGATACTCCGAATAAAGTTGGTATAATTTTTGATAAAAGTATTCCCGAAGATGTTCTGAATGTTCACCTAAATACTATGAATGCCGTAAAAGTAGTATATGGGGTTAACGTATCCGAGTATGTGATAACGGAAGAACCCATAGGGATTGAATTTACTCTTAATGACAGCGGAGTTTCGGATGGTGCAGTAAAAAATCCGAATACCATGCTTTTAGCTGCTAAAAAACTTCTTAAAAAGGGTTGTAACGCAATAGCTATTGTTGGCATGTTCGATGATCCTGAAGATATAAATGAGGATTATGCCAACGGTGAAGGAACTGACCCTGTAGGCGGAGTAGAAGCCATACTATCACACTGCATATCAAAAGAACTGAAAGTACCCTGCGCACATTCACCTGCATTTGAGGATTATCAGATTCATTCTGACATTGTAAACCCAAAATCGGCTTCCGAATACATTACACCAACATTTTTACCCTGTATACTGCTCGGACTTTCTCAGGCTCCTTTGTTGGTTCAAAATGGGGGAATCTCTGTTAAAGATGTAGATTTCCTTGCAATGCCCTATAATTCTTTGGGTAGTCCTGCGGTTTTTGCCGCAATAGAACAAGGCATAAAAATATATGCCGTAAAAGAAAATAAAACTGCACTAAATGTTACGGCAGAATTACTGGGAATTTCCAATAAAATATGTACCGTTAATACTTATGCAGAATGTTTAAACTTAATTAAACAAGGGTAGCATCTCCGCCAAAAGCACTGCCAAACCCCGTATTAATTCCGTCAGTCAATGGGCTTTTCGGGGATTCAAAATTGAGTATTTTTAAATTTTCCAACAAACCATGAGGCTTCATTTCCTGTTCACCGCCATCGATATTTTTCATACCGCTGACGCTTTTGGGGTCAATACCTGCTGCGGACATTATACTCTTTTGTTTATCCGCACTAAGTAACGGTATAAATTTGTCGGTATTGTTTTTTGCATAAAATACACACAGCGGCTGCTCGTATAAACCCTTATATGCGGCAACTCTGGCCGATGAAACGGTTGTATTTTCCGTATAATTTGAAGTTCCCAATAATCTTGCTATCTCTTGCTCCTGCATATTGGGAAACATTGCCTGAAGTGCTTTTACAGTTAATTCGCTCATTTGTGTAAACCTCTGTTCTCTCTTTTTATATAAAGTTTTTTTATCCGTTTGATATTCAAAAACCTGAGAATTTTTAAAAAAAGTTAATAAAAATTTTTGAATTATTAATTTTTTGTTTATTTTTTCAGGCTTTAGTGAAAATGATGTTATAACAGTAATATAGAAAAGCTATAGAAAAAAAATAAAAAAGGAGATAAAAAATTATGGCAAAAACAATTGGTATTGACTTGGGAACTACAAACTCAGTAGTAGCAGTCATGGAAGGTGGTAAACCTACCGTTATTGCCAACGCAGAAGGTTCTCGTACAACCCCTTCTATTGTTGGTTTCTCTAAAACCGGTGAAAGATTGGTTGGTCAGTTGGCAAAACGTCAGGCAATTTTAAACCCTGAAAAAACTATCGCTTCAATCAAAAGACATATGGGCGAAGATTACAAAGTAAATATTGACGGAAAAGATTATACTCCGCAAGAAATTTCTTCAATGATTTTGAGAAAATTGGCAGATGATGCTTCCGCATATTTAGGTGAAAAAGTAACATCAGCAGTTATTACTGTTCCTGCTTATTTTAATGATGCACAAAGACAGGCAACGAAAGATGCCGGTAAAATCGCAGGTTTAGACGTTCTTCGTATCGTTAACGAACCGACTGCAGCAGCATTGGCTTACGGTTTGGAAAAAGAAAAAGCTGAAAAAGTTCTTGTATTTGACTTAGGTGGTGGTACATTTGATGTTTCAATTCTTGAAATCGGTGACGGCGTTCACGAAGTTCTTTCAACTTCAGGTGATACTCACTTAGGTGGTGATGACTTCGACCAGAAGATTATGGACTGGATGTGTGACGAATTCAAGAAACAGGAAGGTATTGATCTTAAAAATGATAAACAGGCTATGCAGCGTGTAAAAGAAGCTGCTGAAAAAGCTAAAATCGAATTATCATCAGTTCTTGAAACAAGCATAAGCTTACCGTTCATCACAGCTGATGCAAACGGCGCTAAACACTTGGAATTATCTTTGACAAGAGCTAAATTTGAAGATTTAAGCCGTGACTTACTTAACAGATGTAAAGTTCCTGTTGAAACAGCTTTAAAAGATGCAGGCGTTACAAAAGATGATATTAACGAAGTTGTATTAGTCGGCGGTTCTTCAAGAATCCCTGCTGTTCAGCAGTTAGTAAAAGAATATACCGGCAAAGATCCTAACCAATCAGTTAACCCTGATGAAGTTGTTGCAGTTGGTGCAGCGGTTCAGGCTGGTGTATTAGCTGGTGAAGTAAAAGATATCGTATTGTTGGATGTAACTCCTCTTACATTAGGTATCGAAACTTTAGGCGGCGTTATGACTCCGTTGGTTCCTCGTAACACCACTATTCCTACATCAAAATCTCAGGTATTCTCGACTGCGGAAAACAATCAGACAGCCGTTGATATCCATGTATTACAGGGTGAAAGACCTATGGCTAAGGATAACAAATCACTCGGTATGTTCAGATTAGATGGTATTCCGCCGGCAATGAGAGGTCTGCCGCAAATCGAAGTTACATTCGATATTGATGCTAACGGTATCGTAAACGTTTCAGCTAAGGATAAAGCTACTAACAAAGAACAGAAAATCACTATCACAAATTCTTCTAACTTAAGTGAAGCTGATATTGATAAAATGGTTAAAGAAGCTGAAGCTAACGCAGCTGAAGATAAGAAGAAAAAAGAAGAAGCTGAAATCAAGAATAATGCAACAAGCTTTATCGCATCAGCTGACAGAATCGTAAAAGATTTCGAAGGCAAGATTGACGAAGCTGACAAGACTAAACTTGAAGAACAAAAAGCTGCATTACAAAAAGCATTAGATGAAAATAAAGATTCTGATGAATTGAAAAAATTATCTGATGAATTGCAGCAAACAATGTTCAGTATTTCTCAAAAGGCTTATGAAGCAGTTCAGAAAGAAGAACAAGCTAACCAAGGTTCTGCAAGTACAGACAGCGCATCTTCTTCATCAACAGAAAACAAAGATGATGATGTTATTGATGCAGAATATACAAAAGAATAATAAAAAATATTCTAAACTAAAAAGACCGCCTACGGGCGGTCTTTTTGCAGTTAATATTCTCTTTCACTGCAATTACAGTAACATTCATCATATTCATGTGTAGCGAGTAGTACTATTGCGGAAATACCTACCAAGGAATAAATAATTCTGGATAATATTGAACCATCTCCAAACATGGCAGCTACAATATTAATATTGAATATTCCTAACAAGCCCCAAACAACAGCACCTACTATTACAAGTGAATATGCTATAATTCTTAATATTCGCATTTCATACCTCCTTTCCAAAAACAGTTATTATTATTCTATGAGTAAAAGCACTCTTTTTCATTGCCCGAATGTATAATTTATTTTTTCATATTCGATTCTTGTAATTTCAGAAAAATATGCTATATTTAAGCTATGGATATAAGAGTTGAAAAAATTTCAGGATATGAGCCGCTTGATTTACTTACAGTACACAAGGTATTAACATCAAGCCAGATTACTGATGCGCAGAAAAGCAAATTTTTAAGAGCAAATAGCCTGCAAATCCAGCAATTAGCAGAAACAAAGATTTCGGACTCGGAATTTAAAACTCTCATGGAAAACCGCCCGATAAAACTTTTCAAACCGTTAAAAAACTCTTTTACAAAAGCCGGTGATAAAAAGCTGCTCGCCCAAACTCTGAATATTAAACCTATGCAGGTGGATGCATATATTCAGGCAGCAACGGAAAGTATGAGAAGTGTTGAAGGGGTAGGCAGATACTCCTTAGATGAAATTGAAGCCATAAAAACCTATGTATACAGGCATGGTACAAAACAACAGGTTATTGATACTCTGGACTATGAATTAACTCATGCAAAGGATATTTTAACAGTATTATACCAAACATTGGAATATAATTCAGGTGGAGTTGCTGATTACTTTATGCGCCCGATTCACCTTATGAGTAACAATACAATGTATAATGTTTACAACACTATAGATAAAAACCTTACAAAATGTGAACAGAGCGGTTCTATTTCGGCTCAGGAGCATAAAGATACTGCTGAATGGGCGTTAGCTAAAATTTATATGATACAGAATAACCAGAAACTTAGAAATGCAGTTAAATTGTATAAAGAACTAAGCTAATCCGCATAAGACTCTTCAAGTTTTTTCTTTATGAGTTTTAGCTCATCTCTTGTAAGATAAGCCGCAAAACGTGAAAATTCATACATTGCATCATCGTATGAATATTGTCTGCGTTCGACTTTCTGTACCCATTCTCTAACTTCTTTTGTAAGCATAAAGTTCCTCGTAAAAAGACCCGCGATAAAATCGCGGGTCTTTAAATTTTACTTATACAGCAGGTTTTGCTGCGATTTTTTTATTGTCTTTGTCTTCCCATATTGAAATCAGTACTGTACAGAAGAATATACTTGACCAGGTACCAACAATTACACCAACCATCAGTGCTAACACGAAATCTCTTGTTGTAACACCACCAAAGAAATATAATGCCAGCAATGTAATTAATGTTGATAATGAAGTATTGATACTTCTGCTGATGGTTTGGTTAACAGAAGAATTTACAATTTCACCAAAAGACATTTTCTTTGAATAATATCTCAGGTTTTCACGAATACGGTCAAATGTAACGATAGTATCATTAATAGAAAAACCGATAAGTGTAAGAACTGCTGTAATAAACAAACTGTCAACTTCAACTCCGAATACAAGTCCGAGTATTGCGAAGAATCCGCATACGAACAATGTATCGTGGACAAGACCTAATATTGCCGCCAATGCGTATGTAAACTTAAATCTGATAGTCAGATAAATGATCATACCAAGTATAGCAATAATAAGTGCTGTTACTGATTTTTTAAACAATTCACTACCGAGTGTAGGTCCAACAGACGTTACGGACATTATTTCAGCACCCGGATGCTGAGAAGCTACAACCTCAGTAACTTTATTTTCCGTATTCACGTCGTCACTGATAAATTTTGTTTTTATTAAAACAAAGTTTTTAATATTAACATTATCTTTTTGATTTTCAGCACTTTCATGAATAACCTGAATTTTTGGATTCTCAATACCGGCTTTCTCTAACGAAGCTCTTAAAGTCGCCAGATTATCATTGGACATATCCTCCGGAATACCGTATTGAAGAATTGTTCCGCCGGTATAGTCAATACCTACTTTCAACGGTGAGTGGTTAACGACTCCGCCGTATATCAGAGCGAGTGTTCCGGGCAAAAGCAGTATTGCCGTTACACAAAGCCATATAAATTTATATTTTACTATGTTTATTATACTTTTTGATGTTATCTCATTTGCCATTTTTATTTACCTCATATTTCCTAGTCCAAAATACCGAAACGAGCATTTTCTCTTTTTGTTTCCGTAGCTTGATAGCCCTGCCCGATTTCTGATGCTTTCAAACCAAATAATGCAGGATGTTTTAATTCGCCCGTACCGAATATTAAGTGCATAAAGTTCTTTGTGATAGTAATAGCACTAAACATTGAAACCAAAACACCTATACACAGGGTTAAAGCAAACCCTCTTACAATACTTGAACCAAAGTAATACAAGATTACACAGGCAATAATTGTTGTCATGTTCGAGTCAATAATACTTGTCCATGCTCTGTCAAATCCTGAATTAATAGCGGTAAATAAGTTTCTGCCTGCTCTTAATTCTTCTTTCATTCTCTCAAATATAAGGATATTAGCATCAACCGCCATACCTATTGAAAGTATAAAACCTGCAATACCTGCTAATGTAAGAGTAACCGGTACAGCTTTAAATATTGCGAATAATATTAAACTATATATGATTAATGCCATATCAGCAATTACGCCCGGAGCTCTGTACATAAATATCATAAATAACATTACCAGACTTAAACCTACAATACCTGCAAATTTGGATTTTGCAATACTGTCAGCACCTAATGTTGCGCCTACGGTATTTTCTTCAACAATTTTTGCCGGAACAGGCAATGCACCCGCGTTCAACAGGTTAACCATTTCCTGAGCGTCTTCCTGTGAAAATCCGCTTTCACCGCCGCCGGTAATTTGAGCGTGTCCGCCGTATATAGCTTCGTTAACTCTTGGTGCAGACTGCAAATCTCCGTTAAAGAAGATAGCCATTTCTTGTCCGACAAGTTCTTTAGTTAATTCTGCGAATTTTTTTGAGCCTTCGGAATTAAATTCTAAAGAAACAACCCATTGTCCCATATTATCGGTAGTAAGAGTTGATTTTGTAAGATCTCGACCTGTTAAATCGGTATCTATCCAAATTCTTTCACCGTTTGCACCAACACCAGGTTTTTTAAATTCGAGTTGGGCTGTTTCTCCGATATACATTTTTGCTTTTTGCAAATTTGTTTCTCCCGGAATTTCTACCATAAGTCTTTTTTCTCCGACTCTTTGAACGATGGTTTCAGATACCCCGAGTTTATTTACACGGTTTTCTATTGAAAACTGTAACGTATTCATTACGTCATCGGTAATTTGCGGAACTGCATTTGTAGTTTGAGCTTCAAGAACTAACCTTGATCCGCCGGCGAGGTCAAGTCCTAATTTGGTAGGTTTTGTAACAATAATGGCTATTGAAGCTATTGCTATCAAAACTATTGCCCAAAACATGATAATTTTGTTTTTCACTTTTTTTCCCCTTTTATAATCTAATTATTTTATAATTTTTTATTTTTTGATTAACCTATGTGGTTAACCGCAATTTCATATTTGTCAATAACTGCAAATAATTCTTCTTTCTCATCGGCTGTAAGTTCGACCAACGGCATTCTTACATAATCTTCAATTATTCCGAAATGAGCCAATGCTGCTTTAACAGGTACCGGATTAGGTGCCATAAACAGTTTCTTCATCATAGGATAGAGTTTTCTGTGCATATTTAATGCAGCTTTAACGTCCCCTGTTTTGAAGTTTCTAATCATAGATTTCATATCCGAGCCGACAACATGAGATGCAACGGAAACTACACCGTGAGCCCCTATAGACAGCATCGGTAATGTCAGACTGTCATCGCCCGAATATATCGTGAAATCATCCGGACATAGCATTTTCATTTCCGTAACAGCATCCATATCGGCAAAACTTTGTTTTATTCCGACAATGTTTTCATATTTTTCAGCAAGCTTTTTTACGGTAGCAGGCTGCATATTTACCCCGGTTCTGCCCGGAATATTATATATAATAATCGGCAATGACGTAGCTTCCGCTATAGCTGAAAAATGAGCCATCATACCGCTTTGGGATGGCTTATTGTAATATGGAACAACAGATAAAATCCCGTCAACTTCTTCTTTTTCTGCCCATTTTGCCGAATGAACAGCAGTTTCAGTTGAATTTGAACCCGCATTCATAATAACTTTTGCACGGTTTCTGTTGGCTCTTTTTATGGTGCTTAACAGCTCAAATTCTTCCTCGTGAGTTAATGTCGGACCTTCACCCGTAGTCCCTGCAACAAGCAAGGTATCCGTACCGTTGTTAATTAAATGTTCAGTCAGCGATTCGGCTTTATTAAAATCAATTTCTCTTTTAGAGTCAAACGGAGTAACCATTGCGGTTATTATCTCTCCGGCATCAAATCTCATTGCCATAACAATAATCCTCTTTCCCTATATCAACTTTTCATTTATTTTACTACAAAAACAAGCTTAAAACTTAAAATATTAAGAATAATTTAATAATTCCACGGCTGCCGTATTTCCTGCTCAATTCAAATTTGATTTTTTAAAATTTCTGATGTAGACTATATCAAGAGTTAGATGCCGGGTCGGAATTAAAAACCTTACCGGCAAAAATATAAATTAAGGAGAATTAAAATGACACCAAGAAACTTTTTATTTACTTCGGAATCCGTTACCGAAGGACACCCCGACAAAGTATGCGATCAGATTTCTGATGCTATTTTGGATGAATTTTTGACCAAATATCCCCAGTCAAGAGTAGCTGCAGAAACTACCGTTACGACAGGTATGGCTCTTGTTTGCGGCGAAATTACTTCTGATTGTTATGTAGATATTCCTGCCGTTGTCAGAAATACTATAAAAAATATTGGATACACAGGCTCGCATGGCGGCGGATTTGATTCTGATACTTGTGCAGTTTTGACAAGTATTGACGAACAGTCATGTGATATTGCGGGCGGGGTTAACAAAGCATATGAAACCAGAAGTGATAATGCAGATACTGCGACTTCGGAAACCGAAAATATCGGTGCCGGCGACCAGGGTATTATGTTCGGTTATGCTTGTAACGAAACCCCTGAATTAATGCCGTTACCTATAAGTTTGGCACATAAACTTTCATACAGATTAGCTCAGGTCAGAAAGCAGGGACTTTTACCTTATTTAAGACCTGACGGAAAATCTCAGGTTACCGTTGAATATGTTGACGGAAAACCTTCAAGCATAAATACTGTTTTGATTTCAACTCAACATGACCCAGAAATCAACGGAGTTAGCGATAATTCAAAAGTTCAGGAAATAATTAAAAATGATGTAAAAAAACACGTTATTGATTATGTATTTGAAAATGAATCACCTATCGGATTATCCTCAGATACAAAAATCCTTGTAAATCCGTCAGGAAGATTTGTAGTTGGCGGCCCTCAGGGAGATGCCGGTTTGACGGGACGTAAGATTATTGTTGATACTTACGGCGGATATTCTCGTCACGGCGGCGGAGCATTCTCAGGTAAAGATCCGACGAAAGTTGACAGATCCGCAGCTTATGCATCAAGATATGTTGCTAAAAATATCGTTGCAGCAGGATTAGCCGACAAATGTGAAATCGAATTAGCTTATGCTATCGGTGTTGCTGAACCGGTTTCTATTATGGTTGATACTTTCGGTACAGGCAAAATTTCTGATGATGCAATATCAGCACTCGTTTCTAAGAACTTTGACCTCAGACCGGCTGCAATTATTAAGCACTTTGATTTAAGAGGTTTACCGGCAAAGAATGGCGGCAAATTCTATCAATTGCTTGCAGCATACGGACACATGGGCAGAACAGACATTGCCGTTCCGTGGGAACAAACAGACAAAGTTGATGACCTGAAATCTCAGGCAGCTTCTATATGCTCTGCCATATAACAAAATTTTAACCGAATAACATAAAAAGCGCTTACTTAATGACAAGTAAGCGCTTTTTAGTTGTTTTATCAAAACTATTTAATCAGAAAACTTAAAACATTTTTGGTCAGAAGATCAATATTTTTTTGAATATTTGCTTGCTGAACTCTCAATGAGGCAAGCTTCATTCTATAAAGCTCAAACTCTTTTATATCTTTAATGGGTTCGTTCAGCATATCTTCTCCGAAATGATTTCTACCGAATTTTAAAACTTCCCAGAAAGCACCTCGTTGGACATCTTCACCGACTCTGGTTGATGATTTGTACTGATTTCCGTATGTCAAAACGAACATATCTCCATCAGCAAGCTGTGAAAAAATCCCCTTATTGCGAGGGATAGCCTTTCTTTCCAAAGTCAAGACATTTGAGGTTTGATCTTTATAAATTGCTCTTATAGTATTTATAAACTGAATAATCTCTTTTCTGCTTTCTCCGGTAAGTTCAGCGTTTGTGAGATATTCACAAGCATTTTTCATTAATCCTTTAGTATAATTGACAGAACCCGTAAAACTCGGGTAATCGATTCTGGGACTGACTTTGTTATCCATATTGTGTACTCCTTTATTTACCCCTTTTAGTTGTAAAGCTTATAAAAAATAAATTTGCTATTCAGAATTATAAATCGTAACATTTTGTGATAAAATAATTGAGTATTGGCAAAGCCAACATAACAAAGGAGCAAATAAATGGGACAAACTTTAGCAGAAAAGATTATATCAGAGCATGCCGGACATGAAGTAAAAGCAGGAGAGCTTGTTATAGCCAATGTCGATGTAGCAGCAGTTCAGGACGGAACAGGACCTTTAACCGTTCAGGAATTTAAAAAACTCGGCGTTGAAAAGCTTCATAATCCGGAACGCAGTATATTATTTATAGACCACGCTTCTCCGAGTCCCAGAAAAGAATTATCAAATACTCATAAGGTATTAAGAGAGTTTTCAAAAGAATATGGTGCGGTATTGTCCGACGTCGGTGCAGGGGTTTGTCATCAGAGATTAGTTGAAACCTTCGTTAACCCCGGAGAAATACTTGTAGGCGCAGATTCGCATACTTGCACCTCAGGTGCATTGGGTGCATTTGCAACAGGTATGGGTTCAACAGATATTGCTGTTGCGATGGCATTAGGCAAAACATGGCTGAAAGTACCTGCGACCTTTAAAATTGAAGTAACGGGAACTTTCCACCCGGGAATATGTTCAAAAGATTTAATGTTATATTTAATTGGATTAATAGGTGCAGACGGAGCAACTTATAAGGCTCTTGAATTTTGCGGTGATACCATAGAGAATATGACAATGTCCGAAAGATTTACTTTAGCAAATATGGCTGTAGAAGCCGGAGCTAAGGCAGGGCTTTTCGCAACAGATGAGAAAACAAAAACCTTCCTGAAAGAAAGAGGCAGAGAAGATAAATTCAGACTTATACAACCTGATGAAGATGCCGTTTATGAACGTGTTATTAAAATTTATGCAGAAGACGTTCCGCATACCGTATCATGCCCGCATACAGTAGATAATACAAAAACTGCAGAAGAACTGAAAGACGTGAAGGTTGATCAGGTATATGTCGGAACTTGCACAAACGGAAGAATTGAAGATTTGAGAATTGTTGCCGGAATTTTAAAAGGCAAAACAATTAATCCGGATTTAAGAATGTTGATATGCCCCGCTTCAAAAGATGTATATCTGAAAGCTTTGGAAGAAGGGTTAATAAACACTTTTGTTGAATCAAATGCAACAGTTTTACCTCCGGGCTGCGGTCCGTGCGTAGGAGTTCATGCAGGAACTCTTGCTGACGGAGAAGTTTGTCTTGCTACCCAAAACAGAAATTTTCAGGGCAGAATGGGGAATACTGAAGGTCAAATCTATCTGGCATCTCCTTATGTCGCTGCATATACTGCATTAAGAGGCTATATTTCCGCAGAATAAAAATTTCAAATTTTTTACGGGATAAAAATACCCTATGAATATGCAGTAATGACGGGTTAATATTTAAAAAATCTTCTTATCATATAGATAAGGAGATTTTTTATGACTGCCCCTAAACTTCAATACAAGAAGATGAAAATTGAAGAACTCATTATATTGGCACAACAGGATGATATAAAAGCTTTGGAGGAACTGTTAAGATGTGAACAAAAAAATATTTTTGCAACATTCACATATCTTTCAAAAAGCCGCCAAAACATATCTGATCTCACGCAAGAAGCTCTTTTACGGGTTGCCAAAAATTTAAAAAATTTAAAAAATCCGAAACACTTTAAAAGCTGGCTAAATCAAATTGTTACGCATCTATTCTATGATGAATTACGCAAACTTTCAAGAAAACCTGATGTAATTTCTATTGATGAAGATAAAGACGATGAACATCCCTCTAATATTAAAAATACTCTTGCGGATAACCATTGCAAACCTTATGAAAAATGCTTGTCAGTTGAATTAGAAGATGTTATAAGAACAGAAATTAATAATCTGCCGCAGCATTTCAGAATTGCAATCGTTCTCAGAGAATTGCAGGGGCTTAGCTATGAAGAAATTGCAAACATAACAAACGTAACTATAGGTACGGTAAAATCAAGAATTGCCCGAGCGAGAGGACGTCTTCAGGAAAATTTAAAAAATTATATTTGAGAGGAGAATAATTATGCAAAACTTAAACTGTAATCAGGTTACCGCTCTTTTAACTTTTTTTATAGAAAATAAGCTAAACCCAAAATTGATGCAAAATGTGGAATATCATCTGAATTTATGTCCTGCCTGCAGAGAAAAATATTTTAATCTCCGGAAAATGCTGAATAACTTCCAAGAAATCAAAAACAAAATTATAGAACCGGATGAAACAGAAGATGTATCCTACAAAGAAAAACAATACAAACTTTTTAGAGAAAATCTTTCAGCCTATGTTGATAATGAATTAAATGATGAAGAAAATCTCCGAATAAGAAAAATTTCCATAGCAAATTCTAATGCCCGCCAGGATTTGGAGAATATGTTATCATTCAGAGAATTATTAAAAGAATCTTTCAGTAAAACTGCAGATGAGCTGAAAGAAGATTTATCCGTTTCCGCAATCGGCAGACTTTATAACATCTCTGCAGAAAAACGCAAATTTGAGGGTTTAAAATATATTCCCCTGATTTTATGTATAGTGTTTATTATGATATACAGCCTGATGAAATTTTTCTTATAATAAAGGCTATACTTTAAAAGTATAGCCATAACATATAACCTACACTAATCCCTCTTTAACAGCTTTAACCGCAGCCTGCACCCTGTCATTTACACACATTTTCTGTAATATTGAGCAAACATGAGCTTTTGCGGTATGAACACTCACTATAAGTTCTTTTGCTATTTCGGTGTTACTTTTTCCGCTGACAAGATGCTTTAAAACCTCATATTCTCTTTCTGTAAGCGGAACTCTGTTTTCCATTTGGTTTTTGCAGGGCAAAAAGCCTACATTATCAATTTTAGGGAAAGATTTTAGTGCAAGCTGCGAAACCATCGGGTCTATCCAACACGCACCCTCATTTACATCTCTTATTACATTTGCTAATTTTTCAGGGTCAATATCTTTAAGACAATATGCACTTGCCCCGGAACTCAAAGCGGCAATAACTTCTTCTTCTCTGTCATGAGAAGTCAGTGCAATAACTTTTGTTGACGGAAGAAGTTCTTTTACTTTTATTGTTGCTTCTATACCGTTCATTACCGGCAACCCCAAATCCATTAATACAACATCGGGTTTTTCTCTGTCCAATACTCTTATACAACTTTGAGCATCTTCGGCTTCTACAACTACATTAATATCTTCATTAGCGTTTAAGGCACATCTTAAACCGACTCTTGTAAGTTTAAAATCTTCGACTATTGCCACCTTAATAATTTTTCTTTCTGTTTCGGGAATTGCAGTTTTCATAAATTTATCCTCTCTCTTATATATTCAACAAGTATATTAAACAAAAAGGACATGATACGGTCTATTACCCGATAGGCTAAAATTCAATAATATCCTACGTTTGAAGTAGGTCTATCGACTGATACCCAAGTGGGCATAATTAATGTAAAAAAATATTAATCGAGGTTTTTACATTGGCAATTTTATTTAATTTTTTATTTTTAATATAATATGTGTAGATTTAGAAAGGTATAGTAATGAGTATTCAAAAAATTAATATGTCAGCGGTTCAACCCGCATTTAGAGCAAATGATGAAGTAAAGAAAGAGGAAACAGCAACTACAACAACCCCGGAAACCGAAACCGAAAAACCTGACCATACTGTCAGAAATTGGTCTATAGGTTTGGGTGCCGCAGCAGTTCTTATAGGACTTGGTGTTGCAGGTAGAAAAGGTCATCTCGGTAAGGGACTTCAGAAATTGTTAGGCGGAAAATCTGCTAATACCGCTGAACACGTCGCAGGCGATGCCGCAACAGCAGGTACAAAAGCCGGTGACGGTGCAGCTGCCGCATCCGAACATGCTGCAGCAGAGATAAAAGCAGGAGAAGAAGCAGCTTCTGCTACCGAAAGTACTGCTGCAGAAGTAGTTAAAACCGAAGAAAAAGCAGGCGCACAAGTTGCAGAAGATACAAACGCAGTTGTGAAAGAAACCGAAAAAGGGGCAGAAAATGCAGCAAAAGATACAGAAGAAACAGTTGCCAAAACAACAGAAGAAGCTGCTCCCGCAACAGAAACAGTTGTAGCAAAAGATACAGAAGAAACGGTAGCCAAAACAACAGAAGAAGTTCCGCCCGCAACAGAAACCGTTGCAGCAAAAGAAACAGATAATGCTGCAGCTAAAGAAGCAGAAGAAGCTGCAAGAAAAGCGGAAGCAAAGGCAGCACGCGAAGCTGCACAAAAAGCTTATGATGAAGAAATGCAGGCAAGATTAGCTCCGCAGGCAAAAGAATTAATAAAAGATTTACAAGGTGCATGGGGTGAAGAAGCTGCCAGAGCAACAAGGTTATACGAAAAAGCCGAAGTTGAAGGATTTTCAAGTCTTAAAGGTGTTGCTGATGCACTTGAAGACGGAACTCATCGTATTACCTTCACAACACCAAGCGGAGTAAAATACGAATACTTATCAAAACATGGTGATGTTCTTGACGAAATACGAGTATTCGGTAAAGATAACGAACTATCTCATGTTGCAGAATTTTACAGAGCAAAAGAATCAACTCCTGTTGTAGATATATTTAAGAAAACAGGTGATTTCTATGAAGGTTCTTTAAGTAGTGCCCACGTTAATTTCGAAAGCGACCACATAGCATTTGAAATGAGCAGAAAAAATCCGAGATTTTTAGAGTGGGGCACACATGGGGTATTTGAACCAGAAAAAATAATTCATATACAACCGGGATTCGGCAAATATTCAGTGTCATATACAGGAAATGATGCTAAGGATGTATTGGGCAACAGTTTCTGGATTGAACCGTAAGACTGGTATTTAAAAGTTAAATAAAATAAGGTAATAGGTATATTATACTTATTACCTTATTTTATAGAATAAAATTTATACACACTATTGACAAAAGTTTTTCTTAGGAATAGAATTACTACAGGAATAATAATTATGAATACAAATTTGTCTTTAAAACTTAATAATTGGTGGCAAGGGTTAGTATAACTACCCTGTATTAAGTTGCAAAGTTTTAAAGATTATAGGGTAGTTAAAACCTATCGGTTTTGTCTGCCTTTAAGTTTTTATATTCCTTAAATTGTATACATTTCCGATAGCAGATTTTCAAAGTACGGAATATATGCAAGATAAGGAATTATAAAATGACAATAAATACGACAAAAATATTAATGAATACATTACCTAAATACCTCAAACCTGCTGCAAAATTTATTAATCATCAGGAGCAGGCTGCGGGACTTTCTACTTCAAGATTTATACAGGATTTTACGGTTTGTATGGTGCCAAAAGCTACGTTTTCAAGAAGTATTGCAGATTTAAGCGAAAATATATTTCTTGAAGGGGCTGAAGAAAGCTTAATATATTTTACTCCTGCGATTTTAGGTCAAAAAGTTGCAAGAAAAGTTTTTTCAAAAGTATTACCCGAAGGTTTGAAAAAAGAGGTTGCAACAACAGGGGTTGAGTTACTGGACAAAGCCAAAACCGATATAAAAATTAAAGAAAATAATAAACAAATTTTACCGGTAAAAGCTGCAATAGCATTAGCTGCAATGGCTATTCCTTTAACGGAATTTTCTCTTAATTACATAAAAAATCTTCTTACTTTAAAATTATTTAAAAAGAGTGATTTTAAAAATATTGCTTCATTAGAAAATAATAAAGAAAATATTGCACAACAGGAAAAAGTTAAAAAGAGTGCAAAGAAACATATCGGTTTTGCCGCAAGTATTTATGCAGGATGTCTTGGTTTAGCGGCTTTACTTGCAACAAAAGGAAGAAACAGTAAAATTCTTCGTCAGATTTCAGAATTTATCGTTGCTCCCGGTACAAAATTGTTCAAAAACTCTCCTAAAGCAAAGAATTTTGTAAACAAATATCTGTGCATGGATTTCAATAATCAGGACGGCAAACTTGTTTTGAGCAAAGGTCAATTAACAACATGCGTACTTATAGGCGGCTGCGGATACTTTGGAGCATCAGCAGACAGGGGCAAAGAAAATTTAAAAGAAACCGCTACAAGATTTCCGCTTGTGGCTCTGTATGTCATCACAGGCAGCGAATTTGTAGAAAAAGGATTTAAAAAGCTCTTAAATAAATTAGGCAAATGCAAAGACCTTATCGGTAAAGATTTGAATGTTCCTAAATTCGAGGAATTAGGAGAATTAGCCGAAAAATTATCAAAAGCAAAAAATACTTCTGCAGAAAAAGAATTCAAATCACTTGTAAAACAAAAAGTTCTGATTTCAGGTCTGCCTTATGTATTCTCAATAGGTATTATGGGCTTTTTCGTTGCAGGTATGACTACATACTTTACAAAAAGACGCTACAAAAACGCCCAAAATAAAAATAGTGTATTATAATGTAAACAAATATAAAATAGTACGCAATTTTTTATATTTAGGGATTTTATAAAAGTCATGCTAGTTGGAAGAGTCGACAATATAAATAGGCAAAAATATAATTCCCCTCATTTTCAGGGGGGAAATCCTTTCAAATTTTATTCCTGCAAATTAAGTTTAGCGGATGGTTTTGTCCGTCTGATCGAAGAAGGTCGTATGCGGAATGGGGAACAGTTCCAGAATAGTCCGGCATATAGGGCGCAGCTTGAAGTACTTGAACATGCATATAAAGATTTTCAGGAAGAAAATGAAAGAATTTTTATGGAACATGTTAAACCTTCCTGCAAAGAAATTGTAAAAAATTTACTTGAATTACCGACTTATACAAAAGCCGTTTTGCCGTTTGCAATTGAATTAAAACCCTCTGAGCTTAAACATCTTTATGAACTAGCAGCCAAAAAGGATATTACGGGCGAGATGAGAATTCCCGGGGTAACTTTTCATTATTTTTCACAAATTCCCGAAGAACGCCTAAAAATGCTTGAACCTCTGATGCTTTCCAAAAATGACGCAGGTATGTGGAATTACAGCCCGAGTTTTATTTTACAGTTGAATGAGAGATTTACTGACTATCAGATAAATATTATGTCCCGCCTTGCCGACTGCAAAGTTAATGGGATGAATTTACGACAAATAGCATTAAATCCGTTTATAAATCATGAAAAAACAATTGAAAAAGCACAGGCATTGAAAAGATTATACGGTGAAGATTTAAGAGAAATAGAATTTCTTTCAAATCGTAGAGGAGAGAATTTTTTGAGTGCGGATATACAGCTTCCGCACAGAGAAGACAAGCCGGATTATATGAATTTTAAGCGGGTTTTCTCGCTGCTTGACAATGACGTAAACCCCGTAGCAAAAAAGACTAAAATGACTGAAATTGATGAATATATCGATAAAATTTATGAGAGTTTTGAACGTAAATTACATGTATTTACGGCAGCTGATTTGGATAAAAGTATAAGGGATGTGAAAGCTGCCGTTCCGGATGCTGAAGAAGTTGAAATTCTCAGGACAATGCAAAAATTAACCCAGTTTGCAAACTACGGAGCATTACAAAAAATTTCTCAGAATGTTTCACACGACATACATCCGTCAGGAGGGATAAACCCGTATTTCTACTATTTCAGTAAGAAAAAATATATTTTTGATGTACCAAAATCAGATGACGGAATAAAATCATCTTTTATAACAAAAGATGACATTCACAACAAAGAATTTCATAAACTGTTAAAACGCGCACAAGGTAATGATATAGAGTGGATTAACCTTGAAGGCTGGGCTGATGGGGTTAATATGTTCTCCGATGATAAAACCCTTACTGAAAAAACAATTAAAGTACTTAAAAGAGCAAAAAAATTACAGGCAAAAAATGAAGATTATACATTTAATGATGCATTAAGTATAATTTTAAACCGAGAAGTTATCTCAGGCATAAAAACTTACGGTTTCACTAAGGTAAAAACAATTACTTTTGATACCCCTGCCACAAGAAATGTTATTCTTGAACAAATGCAGCCTACAATGCCTACAAGAAGCCTGTTAAAATCAACAATAGAATCTGTTTCTCAGTATTATACTAACAGCACAAAGTCTAAAAAATTCAAAAATATGTGCATGAAAATCGCAGAATATTATCAGGAAAATTTGCAGGTATATTCAAAACAGAGAATCATTGAAAGTTTAAAAGAGTTGGATGAAAGTATTAACAGATATGCAAGAATATGCGGTGTAAAATCACCGGAAAGAATATACTATGTAGTTCCGAATGCACCGGAAAGTGAGTATAAAAGTTTTAATTTAATCACATATATGTATAAGGAATTGTTTAATATCCCGCATGAGAATATAATCAAGCTGAATACCTTTAAAGATGTAAACAAATATCCGAAAAATTCGGTATTTGTTGTATTGGATGACATTGTAGGCTCAGGCGATTCAATGACAAAATTGGGAGAGTACAGACATTGCGCCAAAGAGATTAGCAAAGATAAACATATTTTCTTCTGCCCGGTATCTGCGACGCAAAAAGGACTGAATTTTATAAATTCGGATATAGAACATGCAAACAGAACATCTGTTGATTATACATTGTCTATTTATGCAAATACTTCGTCAAATCCTAACATAGCTACAAGTTTTATAATTGACGGTAACAAAAAACTAAATTCTGAAGTTTTGGGTCAGACAGGACATTGTAATGCCGGATTGTGTAATGTATTTCCGTATATGGAACCCGATAATGATTCAGAGCTTGCAAGTTATATTATAAAATTTTTTGTACCCGATAAAAGATGTATAAAAAATAAAGCAAAAGTTTTACCTGTTATAGAGAGAAATACATATTTCTATGATATTTTTGGTACGGATGAACAACATATATTAACAAACGCAAAACGGGTATACACTCCTGATATTCCCGGCAGAATTACTACATTTTTCAAAAATCTGTTCGGACGTAAAGAGAAAACTATCGTGGCATAAATAGTTAATGATTTGACATAGAGTATGGTATTTATGCTAATATACATTATGGAAGGAGCTTTTGATGTACGAATTTCCGTTTGAACTTGATGAATTTCAAAAAGATGCGTGTAATTATATTGATAACGGGAAAAGTGTAGTAGTTTGCGCTCCGACAGGTGCAGGGAAAACCGTTATTGCACAACACGCAATCCATCGGGCATTGGAAAACGGTACCAGAATTTTTTATACTACCCCTCTAAAAGCTCTTTCAAATCAAAAATATTATGATTTTTCCGAGAAATACGGCTCTGATAAAGTAGGCCTTTTGACAGGTGATACTTCAATAAATCGTTCTGCACAGATTGTTGTTATGACAACGGAAGTTTTCAGAAATATGCTTTACGGTACAAATTTTGGGGCTGTCGCCGATAATTTGCAGAATGTAAGATATGTTGTACTTGATGAAGTTCACTATATGAATGATGAACAAAGAGGTACAGTATGGGAAGAAAGTATAATATACTGTCCTACTAATGTTCAGATTATTGCACTGTCTGCAACTGTTGCAAATGCCGATGAACTTACCGCATGGATTAATACGGTACATTCAAAAACAGAACTCGTTGATACGGATTTCAGACCAGTACCGCTCAAATTCTTTTATTTTGATACTTCTCAGCCCGACAGGATTTTACCTATGTTCACCCCGTCAGGTCAGTTAAATAAAAAGATTAAACCCGAAAAAAAAGTTTGGGGACCAAAAAGGAAAAAACAAAAATCTCCGGTTAGAGATATTGTCCGTAATCTTGCTCAACAGGATATGCTTCCTGCGATATATTTTACATTTTCCCGCAAAAAATGCGACGAACAAATGGAAAGATGTGCAGATCTTGAACTTGTTACAAAAGGGGAACAGGCTCAGATTAAACAGTTTATTGATGAATATATAGCTGAAAATCCTCATCTATACAACAATAAACATATTGAATATCTGATTCAGGGAGTAGCTTCACATCACGCAGGACTCCTGCCTGCTTGGAAAAATCTGGTAGAAAAGTTATTTCAAAAAGGATTAATAAAAGTAGTTTTTGCGACAGAAACACTTGCGGCAGGAATTAATATGCCTGCTCGTTCAACTGTTATAAGCTCAACAAGCAAACGTACCGATTCCGGTCACAGAATGTTAACAGCAAGTGAATTTTTGCAGATGTCAGGACGTGCAGGCCGACGGGGAATGGATGAAGTCGGATATGTTACTGTAGTCGGCACAATGTTTCAAACTCCGGAAGAAGTTGCCGAACTTGTTCTGAGTCCGGCTAATCCTCTTGAGAGCCGTTTTTCTCCGAGCTATTCGATGGTATTGAATTTACTTCAAAGATTTTCGCTTGATGAAGCTAAAGAACTTATTTTAAAGAGTTTTGGCTATTTTTCATCCGGCAGCAGGCTGCAGCCGTTAATTGCATTACAAAATTCCTATGATAAAGAAATCAAAGAGCGGGAATTTGTTTGTCCTAATAAGCTGACCGATGCGGATATGGCAGAATATGACAAAATCCGTCATATATATGTTCAAAACCGCCAAACCTATAAAAAAATCTGCAAGCAGGAACGCTCCAAAAACAGACCGCTTTCGGAAGAAGCTGTTAAATTCGGCAGAGATACCAAAGCTCAGTTGGAAAAAATGCATGCATATCGCTGCGATACTTGTAAACTGTATAAAAAGCATGCCAAAAACATTGAAGTAATTGAGAGAATTTTAACCAAGAAACGCAGACTTGATAAAGAAATTGAACGTGAAAGAGATATATTTTGGAACAAATTTTTATCACACAGAGCTGTATTATATGAATTCGGTTATATAAAAGATGATTATCCGACAGAAAACGGTGTTATGACCGCACAAATTCGTTCCGAAAATGAATTATATATTGCGGAAATTATTAATTCTCACCTGCTGGAAGAATTAACGCCATCACAACTTGCGGCTGTAGTTTGCGCTTTGACGACCGAAGATTTGAGGATAGAAATTCCTTATATTCCGTTCTCCACACCTGTCAGAAAAACATTAAACAAAATTCGTGATATCAGAAGAAGAATAGAAAAAGTTCAATCTGCAAATATGGTTGAAGCACCATGTTATATTAATCCGTATTTTAGCTCGCTCATTGAACTGTGGGTTGAGGGCACTGAATGGGAAACTCTTGTTGAACAAATCGATATAGGAGAAGGAGATATCGTAAGAGCGTTTAAACGTGTCGTGGATGTTTTAAGACAATTGACGACTATATCCAATGTTCCTGAGGCACTTGTATTTACGGCAAGAGAAGCTATTGAAAAAATACAAAGAGAACCGGTTAATGTAGATTAATTTATAATATGAAAAATATTTTTTATAATATTATTATAATTGTAACATTTTTGTAACATTTTACCCTAAAATATTAAAGAATCTGTATAAGTATGCCGATAACCATAGTAAGGAAATAATAAAAAGGAAAGAAATTATGGGACTTTCAGCATCACAAGCAAGATTACTATATCTGACAGCACAATTGAATAACCTCTCATTAAAGGGGCAGAATGTATCTGATGCAAAAACAAGACTCGCAATGGATACTCAGGCTATTCAGGATAAGTACATTAAGGCTTTAAACGACAGCCGATTATACCTTAATACAAACATATTTGCTACAGACGGTTCTGTAATGAAAAGCGAATTTATTACATTAGAAAACTTGAAAGCAAGCGGCTTAATGGTTTCTGACGGTTCAAAAATCTTAGGTTACACATGGAAAGAAATTGAAACAGGCAGAACTGAGTTAATGGCAACCGGTGAATACGAAGATGATTTAACAAAACCGATTTATCCGATGAAAGACGTTGAAGTCAGCGGATTTCAGGCAGCAGATCCAAACGCTGCTGGTGATATAAATGAAATGCAGCGAATTGTAGCTCAAACAGGTTTATCAACCGATGATTTGGAAGTTCAATCTTATGTCAACGGTAACGGTGAAAACATTAATGCAGTTGTAATTAAATCTCAGGCAGGTTTTGATGCTGTATATGAAACATTACAAAATGATGCGGTTAACCAAGGTTCATCAGCTTCATCATTAAAACAAAATTATGCATTTGATATTGATACAATTGATTTTTCAAAATATGTAAGTACAGGTATTCCGTTCTTCCAGGGCATCTTTGACGGAAATGGAGTAACAATTAAAAACTTAAGCGGTCAACAAGGTTTATTCAGAGATGTATATGGCACAGTAAGAAACGTAAATATCGAAGGTGCAAACATCGAAGCTGAAACAGATGCTCTCGGCGGTATTGCAGGATACCTTGGCGAAGGCGGCGTAATTGAAAACTGCAACGTAACAGGATTAAATATCGTTTGTAACCTGAAAAACCAGGATTATGAAGAAGGATATGACTCCGAAAGAGCAGGTATCGGCGGTATTGTAGGTTACAATAACGGTACTATAAGAAACACTTTGGTTCAGGGTTCAATCAGTATTCCTAATGCTGATGACAGCTTCGGTTACATTGGCGGCTTTATCGGTGCAAACGTAAATGCAGCATACGGAAATTAAAAGAATGTAATTGAAAACTGCTACTCTGATGTTGATATTACATTAAGTTCACTTACAAGATATTCAAACTCTATCAACGCATTTATAGGGGATGATACTTACGAAGCAATAATCAGAAACTGTATATCACTCGGAAATATAACAAACAGTGCCGGTCAAGTAATTATCGGTTCAGACCTTGCAAACTGGGGTCCTGTAATTGAATCAAACGTGACTAACCTGATTGCTTTAGATACAAGAAATAACAATGATGTATTATATTGGGCAAGTGAAAACGACCCTACATACAACAACGGTGACAGAAATCAACCTGATTCAATCAGAGAAGCTCAAACCACTTTATCTGACGGAAGCAAAGTATATACCTGGTTAAATTATGGTACAGCAGGATATAACGATGAAAATCAGCTTAGTGCTAAAAATAACAGATTACCGGTTCTTAACTTAAGTGTTATTCAAAAAGACGGTTTAACAAAAGAAGGCACTAAACAGGTTCCGGATACAGATGCAGAACCTATCGGATACCAAAAGAAACCTGTATATATTGAAGTTCCTGAAAAAGAATATCAGCTTGTTGAAGATCCTAACTTCTCAATCAACTCATTGGCACTGGAAGAAGGATTAAGAAGCGGTGCATACACTCTTGTTCAACAATCAGAAACTTCAACAACAAAAACTATCACTTTAAACGGTTTATTCTTCAACACAATTGATTTAAGCAGCTGTTCAATGATTACTGACGAAACGGATCAGGAAGCTGTAAACAGAGCAGAAGCTGAATATAACAAAGAAATGGCTGAAATTCAAATCAAAGATAAACGCTATGAAATGGATCAAAAGAAAATAGATACACAATATCAGGCATACTTGGCTGAAGAAGAAAGCATTAAGAGCGTATTAAGCAAAAACGTAGAAAGATCATTCAAAACATTCGGGTAATAAAAAATATGAGCAATTCATTAAATTTACAACAGAATATAAGAAATTGCGCTTGCTGTGATCCGAGTTTCTGGACAAACACAACAGAGACAACCAATACAACAGAAACTACATCAGCAACCGATTGTACTTGTGACCATGGTCACGAGCACGATGATAATAATTGCTCATGCGGAAATTTTGATTGCGGATTAGACAATAACAGCAACGTTCCTTCTTTCTTATCCGCAACAAAAAGATTTGACAGTTCTACATTAGCAGGTGTTGTATACACAAAAGACAAAGTTATAAACGGCGAAGTTCAGAATGAAATTGATAAATTAAATGCCGAAGCTAATGCCATCAACGGTATAATTGACGAAAACACATTGAAAACTCCAAAAGTAAAAGTTATCACTTTTGAAAAATATACTGCACCTACAGCAGATTCTCCATTTTTCGTATCTGCCGCAGAATTAAATGCAACAACAACTCCTACCGGTCAAAATATCAGTTCAAAAACAAATACCGGTAAATTAATAAATTCACTTCAATACAGTACAAAATTCAGTAAAACAGAACAGAAAAAAATTCTTGAAGGTGCAATTACAAAACTCGCAGACTGGCTTGATGACTACATTACCAACTACGACCAAAAAGTTGCTGAAGGTAAAAGCAGAGGGGATTCAGAAGTAAAATTATCATTCCTTTTGAAATTACGCAAAGCTATTGAAAACTGTGATTTCCCAATAGGTTTTGGTAATGATGCATACTTTGAAGAAGCATCCGAAGACGGTGAATATATTATTATGGGTGCATACAGCAACACCTACTATGACGGACAATATTTGAATCCTGATGATTCTGCAGATAACAACAACGGTGTAATAAACCATACAGACAGAAGCATCATCCTGAATGCATCCGTATTTATGCCTGCCCGTACATACAAAAACGAATCCGAATTAAGAGGAGCAATCAGCACAGGTAAATTTGATTATATATTTGATGATGATGCAACAAACGAAGATGTTTCCCAAGCATACATTGATGTTATAATGGCTTCTGATGAAGTTTATTATAACTATACTGAAACCTTCCTGGCTTCCGTAATTGCACACGAATTGATTCATTCTACCCACATTACAAATGAAGCCGTAACTTATAATACCTGCGAATTGATTGAAGACGATTTCAGAAATCAAATAATAAGCACTTCCTGGGAAGCATCAACTCAGAACGCAGTTAATGATTTATTAGAAGATATTACTTTAAATTCACTTACCTATAATGATGTATTTCTTCCTACCGGCGGCGGATACGGAATAGGTTTCCACGACTTACTTGCATATGATCAAACCTCAGCTAATCAGGACAATGTAATTCAACACGGTCACGAAGCAAATATGGATTATACAGATTATTCCGAAAGACAATCCGGCAATACAGAAAATGACGATAAAATGGAACTTTTGAACTTTGTAGTTTAATTCTTTATCCTCTTGCGGGGGGGTAAAAATTATGCTAATATCATTATATGAATAATAATAAGAAGAAGAAAGTTTTAATAGTAGGTGCTTCTGCTAAAGAATATGCTTTGGCAAAATATTTTGCAGAAAATGATCAGATTGAAGAAGTCTATGCCGCACCCGGAAATGAAGCCTGCGAGGAATTTGCCAAAAGGATTGATATTCGGGAAACCGCAGTATCAGAACTTTTAGAATTTGTAATTAAAAATGATATAGATTTAACGGTTGCTTGTTCCGCAGATTCAATAAGAGCCGATATTGCAACTGATTTTAGAGAGAATTCACAGCTGATATTTGCACCCGATGCGGAAAGCGCCAATTTTGCAACCTCAAGAAGCTCCGCAAAGAAGTTCCTCTATAAACTGCATATTCCAACTCCTAAATTCGGAGTTTTTGAAAAATCCCAACTCGCACTGGATTATCTGAAAAACGCAACATATCCGCTATTAATAACTACGGATTTTGACAGAGAAAATGATGTCAGAACCGTATGTAACAATATTACTCAGGCTCAGACCTGTATTAATGATATCTTTGCTCAGGATAATAACAAAGCCGTTATTGAAGAATATCAATACGGACATCCGTTTACATTCTATGTAATAACAGACGGATATCAGGCAATTCCTTTGGGCATTGTTGGTGATTACAAATTCAGAGAAGACGGTGATGCCGGATTATTTACCTTAGGTATGGGAGCATTTTTACCTGATTACAAGATTTCAGGAGAACAGGTTACAAATATAATGGACAGAATTATTAATCCGATTCTTAAAGCTCTCCAGTCCAGACAAAAACCGTATGTTGGGATTTTCGGTATTGAAGGAGTCCTGAAAAACGACTCTGCTATAACCGTCACCGGAATAACTCCGTTCTTAAAAGATCATGACGCACAAGCCGTCATAAAATCTATTGGCTGCGACCTGTACAACCTCTTTGAAGCTTGTGTAAACGGCTACTTCGCAGATGACTACGATGATATACCCATCAAAGATTTGAGCATAATTTCATGTGTTCTGTATTCAAGAAAAGACAAAGCCGTTGTTACGGGGCTGGAACTCGCTGATGACACAACAGATATAGGGTATTTTGCAACTTCGAAAAACAAATTTTTTGAAGTTTTAACCAATCCCGGCAGAACAATAGTTGTTACCCAATCATCTGCAACTCTTACAAGGGCAAAAGAATTGTTATACGACAACATAGAAAACATTTATTTTGACGGAATAAAATACAGGCACGATATTTGCTCAGAATAAGGTTTATACATTAACCTTCTTTTTCATCATCATCTTCCCAGTCTTCAATCCCGGGTTTATCTTTTGATTTTAGGATAATAATTCCTGCAAACAACATAACAAATGCAAAAATAAAGCCCATTGTATTGGAAAAACCTATTCCGGAATCATAATATATTGACGGGATTTTTTCATTAAAAAAATCTTTTATTGACTTCAGGTCAGCCTTACACTGTTCATATTTTTTATAACTGCCAAGTATGTACGGTGCGTCATCATATTTGTTCAATTCAAGCACATAATACTTATTTTTGCCCCTTCTTGACGGTTGAACTTTTGTAGCACAAGCAAGACTTTGCACATCATTTTTATAAAAAATATCCTCATTCAGAACTACATTTATGTATGCAAGTTTTGATTGCGTGCTGCATTTTGCATCAGAACAGATAAGTGAGTTCTGAATCAGAGACAAAACACCTATTCCGATAGCAACAACCAAACATATTATAAAACCGACAAATTTTCCCATTATTTATTTACCAATTCTTTATACATTTGCAGATATGCTTCGCTGCTCTTTTTCCATGAAAAATCTTTTTCCATAGCGGTTTGTCGCATAGCATTGAACGTATATTTATCTTTATACACCTCAATAGCACAATTAACAGCCTGCATCATATCGAAGCCATTATACGTCCAGAACTTAAATCCTGTACTGTCATTAAGCGGGTATCCGGTTACGGTATCTTCCAAACCTCCAGTAGCTCTGACTATCGGCAATGCACCATATCTCATAGCTATCAGCTGGCTTAATCCGCAAGGTTCAAATTTTGACGGCATCAGATAGAAATCGCTTGCCGCATATATCTGATTAGCCAATTCTCCGTTATAACCAATATATGCCCTGATATTTGACGTATTATTTGAAAGCCATATAAGAAGATTTTCATAATCCTTATTCCCGCTGCCTAAGAAAATATAATCCGCATTTGTATCCTGCATTGCATACTCCGAATCCCGAATTAAATCAATGCCTTTTTGAGAAACCAATCTTGTTATACAGGATATAAGCGGTCTGTCAGGATTATACTTCAAACCGAACTTTTCACACAGAGCTTTTTTATTCTCTTCTTTATTCTTTAAGGTCTTTACGTCGTAATTCTTAAAGAGGGTTTTATCCTTTTTAGGGTTAAACGTGTCATAATCAATACCGTTTAAGATACCTCTTAATTTATACTGAGCCCCTCTGAGGGTATAATCCATACCTTCACCATACTCGCCCGTCAGAATTTCTCTTGCATAAGTCGGAGATACGGCAACAACTCTGTCTGAATAGTTTATTGCACCTTTCATCCAGTTTACTTTGCCATAATGCTCTACGCACCATTCGTTATATACAATGTCCTTTCTCATATTTGCAAAATCGAGAACATCTTCAAACCATACTCCCTGATATGCCAGATTATGAATTTCAAAGACTGTTTTTGTATGCTGCCAATATTCGTCATATCTGTAATTACTGTGTAAATATATAGGAATCATTGCAGTATGCCAGTCATTAGCATGAATAATATCCGCCCTAAAATTCAGCAGTTTTGCATATTCCATAACCGCTAAAGAAAAAGCAATATACCTTTCGTGTTCATATCTCGTATCGAGCCATTTCGGGTAAACCTCTTTAAAACAGGTAAAATACCAATCATTGTGAACAAAGAACACGTTAATATCCGTTCCCGGCAATTTGCACATGAATAACCTGAATTTATGACCCTGATTACCGAAGGTCAGCCACATTTCCGAATTTTCAAGTTCTTTTATACCCCATTTATCAACATCAATACAACCATGCAATGGGGTGAAAATAGCTATTTCCGCTTTTTTCTCCAAATATTTAGGTAAACTTCCGACAACGTCCGCTAATCCGCCGGCTTTTGAGAATGGTGCGACTTCCGCAGAGGCAAAAAGAACTTTCATAAATTACTCCTTTTCTTATTTAATTTGGTTATTTTAATTCTGGTTATCGGTTTCGTTTTCTTCATTATCACTATTACCGCCGTTATCAAGAGCGTCTATGGATGAGGTTTTAAAAGCAGCACCGTCCATATCTTCATCAGGGTCAACCATTGGTATAAAGTGATCCGGATTTGTATCAAACTCAAACACGATTCCATATTTATTTGCAATATATTTTGCTTGAGCAAGACATATTTCGGCATTTTCCATATCGTTCTTAAATCTCAATACTTTATACATATTATATTTGAATAACATTAACAAGTATTCATTAGAGCGTTCTTCTTTTTCGAGTTGTATCAGAGAATTATTTACAATACCCTTTGTTACAATATATTTACCCTGAGCCATATTTAGCTCACTCATTACATACCAAGCAATATATAACAGATTTTCCAGCCCATTTTCATTGGCAGTTTTTATAATCTGGTAAATAATTGAGGCAGCTTTTCTGAATGAACAAAGTTTTAGATAAGAATACCCTATCATCAAATCGGTAAATAATTCTAATTGAGAAAGATGATAATGTTTTGCAAGAATTTTTGCTTCATAAATTTCTTCTGCGAATACTTGATAATCATGTCTGCATCTGATAAATGCTTCCAAAATATGATATATAATTGCCGAGAATTTATTATCATCCGTAACAAGTGATTGATCATACACCGGCTGCTGCCCAAACAACATTGATTCCAATGCGACAAAAGCATCATAACCTTTCGGAATATGCGTAAAATCAGAACGAACAATATTCAGAAATTCTTTAACATTACCTTTCAGCTGAAGGACATTTGCCAAAGCAATATACCCGATAGTATCTATTACAATTCTTTCGAACTGATCGGTTGACATATAATCAGGACGCATTATCTCCAAATTACCCTGATTCATAACGTTCAATATATTATAGCCTAAATCAACGCAATCTTCCCAAGCCCCAATATTAAACAGTATTTCGACATGGACAATAGTCATCAAGAAGAAATATTTATTAAAGTTAGTTGCATTCGGGTCTATTGAGCAATTCGGGAGCAGAGATAATACCTTATGCGTTAACTCAAGTGCATGCGTATAATGACCAGACTGCATACAGCTTTGAATTAACTTGTTGCACAGATTAATAATTTTTTCGACATCGGTCGTCTTTTCAAGTTGCTGCAATGTTCTTTCAGCAATTTCGAAAGTTTTATCCGGAACGAAATCAAACATATTTTGGGCAATATTTTCATAAAGCTCAAGTTTATAATTATCAATGTCTTCCTGAGCCTCTTCATCCTTGTTCATATCAAGAAGTTCCAAAATCTTATCGGCACAATGCAGATAAGCATTAAAATCACCCAATGAAAGGTTAATCTTGGCTAATTTTTCCCATTCGTTAAATTCGGATTTGTAATCCTGTAACAAGCCGTATAAGTATGCTTTTTCAGGACATGGCATATTGTCAGCAAATACTTTCTCAAATAATAAATCCGCAATTTCTTTTAATACGGTCTGATCCAGAACTTTCAGAATATTTTCTCTAAGGATATTGTAATTCGGGAAGTACATGCAATTATTATAATAATATATGTAACCCATTTCGGTAAGTTTTTCTATAATATCCCCAAGGTTATTAAATTCAAGACTCTTAATTGTATTATCATCAATCCTTGTACCCAAAAGAATAACAGTAGCAAGGAATTTTATGGCTTCAGGATAATCTTTAAGCAAGTCTAATCTTCTCTTAATCAGTTTATTTAAACTTGACGGAATAATAAGCGTTTTGGGAGTAGCAAGACGAATTTCTTCTTCCGTTGCCTCGAAAACACCACTTTCGATAAGGTACTGGATAGCAATATCCAAAAACAGAATACTGCCGAACGAATATTTTGCAATTCTTTGGAAGTAAAAACTATCCATGATTTTTTTGTAATAACTCTTGTTTTCTTCAACCATTTTTTCAAACGGAGTCGGCTTAAGAGTAATTTCGGTATAATACGGTTTTGTCAGCAGGAAGTGCATATCTTTATGCAAACCGAAATCTTTACTGTACTGTACTAAATAGCTTATATCGAGCTTTTCGAATGTCTTGAACAGATATTGCAGAACATCATAAGAACTTTCATCAATTTTGTCAAAATTCTCAATGAAAATAAGTGTGTTTGGAATAGCCTGTAAAAGCGTCAGGAATATATCAAAGTATGTGTATCTTGTATCCTGAGGATTATCTCCGCGCTGCTTAAACGTTATCAAATCTCTTATCATGCCTGTTCTGTCAATAGAAGCGAACATAGAAAAATCATTATTATTGAATAATTTTTGGGAAACTGTATATTCAAATATTGCCGCAACAAGATTTCTGAAGAAAGAATACGGGGAATATTTCATTTCATCATAACAAGTTACGGTAATTATATTTGAATAAATATTCAAATCGCTTATTGCAGCCAAAAGTTTTACGGAATACGGAACATATAACGGATCCGTTTTAATTGCCAGAATACCTTTTTTGACCGTCTGCAGCTTATTTGCAACATGATAAAAAACATCAATATTTTCTGTTCTGATAAATTCGCACTGAATTTCGCTGAAATTAATTGTTTCAATATCATAAATTTCATCGGGATCATTGCGTTTTTCCATTTTACTTAATGCCGCACCATCAAGCTTATCCTGCTCAACAAGCATATTCTGGACGAAGTTCGGAACTTCAAGCTCCTGTTCTGCTTCATCAAGTTCGTGGTAATTAATAACAATTTCTTTACTAACGTCAATCTGGTAAAAAGTTCTCATCTCTCCATTAATTGAAATTGAACTTAACGGATCAAACGCATAATCTTTTCCGATTGCTTCTTCAATAAAATTATCGGCAATTAGCTGGAATGTACCCATCAAACGTTCTTCTTTTGTTTCGGTCTGTCTGTTAACCATATTAACGCTAAACCCCGAATCAAAATCATACGGGTTATCATCTATTGAACGCAGCATTAAAAACATATTACATCTGACGGTTGTATTTTTCTTATTAGTCAGTCTGTAATTCATTTTTGTAATATCCGTTAATATCGCAATGGCAGTTTTTATGGCTTTTCTTGCGGAAGCCTTGAACGAATAGTCTTTTCCGAAACGAATGACTATGTTCTTATCAATATGCTGACGTCGGACACCTGCCTCGTTAGCATGAGAAAGTATAATCCTGTCGATATTATCTTTAAACTTATTTACAAGTTTTGCACTGCCGAGAATCTGGGCAATTTCACCCATAACAGGGAACGTTATAATAAGGCATGCAAACTGGTCGGTATTTGACTCATTCATTATGACACTTTTTTCAAGGTCATATTTACACTTTTTACATTGCCCAAATTCAGTCAAGTTAACTTTTCCGCACTTGTGACATTTAGTGAGGATAACATAACCGCATCTTTTACATGTATTTGTTTTGTTAATGGTTTTACATTTCGGACAAACGATTTTCAATACCTTTTTACAATTCGGGCATATCGTCGCTCTGTCATCAATTTCTAAACCACACTTTGGACATTCCATATTAAAATTATACCATAATTAATAATATTTATATACTTTCTTAACAGTTAGTAATAATCTGTTATCGGATTATTTTGAATAACGAATTCCGGCTTCTTGTATTCTTTTTAAAGCTTTTCTGATGGTATCAACATCTTTGGTAAGAGCCAAACGGACATAACCTTCTCCACACTTTCCGTACCCGATTCCCGGAGGAACAACAATGTGGGCTTTCTCAAGTAATTCCGTAGCAAAAGCCTCACTGCTAATTCCTTTTGGGGTAGGTATCCAAATATAGAAAGTAGCTTTTGAAGGTTTTACGTTCCAGCCTAATTCTCTCAAACCCTGTTCCATCACGTCACGACGTTCCTGATACATTTTGTTTAAGTTATCAATATAGGACTGGTCTATTGAAAAAGCTGCCGTAGCTGCCTGCTGAATAGCCTTGAATGTTCCGCTGTCAATATTGTTTTTTATTGTTCCGAGAGCCTTGACTGCTTTTTCGTTACCGCATACAAAACCGACACGCCAGCCTGTCATATTGTAGGATTTTGAATGAGAGTAAAATTCTATGGCAACATCTTTTCCGCCTTCTACCTGAAGAACAGACGGAGCTTTGTATCCGTCGTATGTCATCTCGGAATATGCCATATCCGAGCATAGTAAAATATCGTATTTCTTACAAAAATCAACTGCCTTTTTCCAGAAATCCAAATCCGCAACTGCACCGGTCGGATTGTTCGGATAATTCAGGAACATAAGTTTAGATTTTTGGGCAACTTCTTCCGGAATTTTTTCAAAATCAGGAAGATAATTATTTTCTTCCAATAAAGGCATCGCATAAGGTGTCCCGCCTGCAAATACTGTAGCATTATGATAAACCGGATATCCCGGATCAGGCACAAGAGTATAATCACCTTTATCTACAAATGCAAAAAAGATATGCGCAATAGCTTCTTTTGAACCGATATTTGCAAGTATCTCCGTATCAGGGTCAAGTTCCACTCCAAACCGGTCCTCCATCCAGCAGGCTGCAGCATTTCGGAACAATGCAGTACCGTTGTATGGCGGATAATCGTGGTTTGCAGGATCATCAATTGCCTTATGCATTTCCTCAACAACAGGAGCCAATGTCGGGGTATCGGGATCTCCTATGCTCAAACTTATAATATCAATACCTTTGGCTTTTGCCTGAGATATTTTTTTGTCGATTTCCGCAAACAAATACGGTGGAATTTTTTCTAATCTTTCTGATACTCTCATCTTCGCTCCTTATTTAAATTAAATAGTTGTTAAATTACCTGATTATATGGTAACATAAAATTATGAGTATTATCACAGACGAAGCAAATAATTTTAAAAAAGTTGATATAAATGCCAAAAGCGATATTGTAAGACCTGAAACCATCGAAAGTGACAGGAATTTTGAAAACTCTATCCGTCCAAAGAGTTTTGATTCATACATAGGTCAATCAGCTTTAAAAGAAACTCTCAAAATAACTATAGCCGCAGCAAAAAAAAGAGAACAACCTCTTGATCATTTACTGTTTTACGGACCGCCCGGATTGGGAAAAACTACTCTGGCGGGGGTTATTGCGGAACAAATGGGGGTTGAAATAAAGATAACTTCAGCACCGGCTCTTGAACGTCCAAGAGATATTATAGGAATTTTAATGTCCTTAAAGGGCGGAGAAGTTTTATTCATAGATGAAATTCATCGTCTGAATAAAATTGCGGAAGAAATTTTGTACCCGGCAATGGAAGATTTCTACCTTGATATGACAACAGGAAAAGTGCAGTCTGTAAAGACTTTGCGTCTGCCGCTTCCAAAATTTACGCTTATCGGTGCAACTACAAAAGCCGGAGCATTATCAGGACCGTTAAGGGACAGATTCGGAATAATTCATCGTCTTGAATTTTATTCGGAAGATGAATTATCTCAAGTCGTAAAACGTACCGCAGGAATTCTGAATGTGGAAATTGATAATGGCGGAGCTCACGCTATCGCCCGCCGCTCAAGAGGTACTCCCCGTATTGCAAACAGACTTGTAAAACGTGTTGCGGATTTTGCGTTAGTTAAGGCTGACGGCAAAATCACAAAAGATATTTCAAATGATGCGCTCGATACGTTGAAAATTGATAACTGCGGATTAGATACCACCGACAGAAATCTCTTAATGTTAATTATCGAAAAATTTAACGGAGGACCTGTCGGAATAGAAACCTTGGCAGCTGCATTAGGGGAAGATGTAAGAACATTGGAAGACGTATGTGAACCGTATTTATTGCAGGCAGGCTTGCTGCAGCGTACTCCGAGAGGCAGAATGATTACCCCTTATGCGTTGGAACATTTGGGAATTAAAGGTAAAAATATATCATTTCAGGGAAGTTTGTTTTAATCTCTCCACAATGAAGTAATCCTATCCGTATCTTCCAGTTTTGCTATCAGAGTTCCATATTCTAACAACTTTGATGAATATTTTGATATAACATTTAAACAGTTGAAAATATCCTCATAATTAACCGATGATCTTTTTGCCTTGAGCGAATATTTTAATATTTTTAACAGACTATATATTTCGTCTAATAATAAATTTACTTGAGTGTAATCTCCGGATTCGTCTAAATCCTCAGAAATATTTTTCAGAACTTTCCTTGAATTTTCTGCCTTGTCCAAAATAATATCTATACTGTCAATAATATTCTCAAATTCACTTTCACCTATATCATTAGTTAGCGCATCTTTTAGCACTGAAACTGTGCTATTAATATTTTTTAGTTCTTTTTTCAATAACCGAGATTGAATAAGTATCAAAATTACCTCACTATTATTACATACGTGTAATGATTTTGTTTAATTGTAGCACTAGTATTACAGATATGCAATACCATAATAAAAATAATCAAATTCTTTTTGGGAACAAAATCAAAAATTTAAGAGAGCAACAAGAAAAATCTCTTAATAAGTTTGTCAATCAAAGAGGGGGTTTAACAACTGCTACTTGGAGCCGAATAGAAAACGGTTTAGTAAATTTAAAATTAAGCACTTTAATTTTAGTTGCATCAATGCTAAAAATTCCGCTTTGGCAATTGTTAAAAGATATTGATTTCGACTATGAAATAGAAGAATAATGCAATTATGTTCATAACTTGCGAAAAATCTGTTTATTGTTTAGAATAGGTATATGTTTAAGTATTATGGGAAATATGTACCGTATTTGTTTTTACTGCCTGCCGCAGTAATACTGTTGATATTCTTTTTTATCCCGTTTTTTCAGACAGTATATCTGAGTTTTTTTGATTATTCTTCAAGCATTTATGCTCCGTCTGCAATAGGATTAAACAATTACATCAAGCTTTTTCACAGTCCCGTATTTTACAAAGTAATGTGGAACACGTTTTTATATTTGTTTATTGCCGTTCCTATATTAGCAATATTCCCTCTGTTTATTGCAATTTTAATTAATCAGAAGATTCGAGGAGTAACTTTATACAAAATATTGATTTATCTTCCCGTAATTGTCTCAATAGTTGTTGCAGCAATTGCTTTTAAGTGGTTATATGCCGATCTGGGAATTTTGAATTTTATAGTTACAAAACTCGGTTTTAATCCGATAGGATGGCTGACCGACCCTAAATGGGCATTGCTATCGGTTGTTATAGTAACCATTTGGAAAGGTATCGGATATTACATGATAATTTATCTTGCAGCATTAATGAGTGTTCCGCAGGAGTTATATGAGGCTTGCGATATTGACGGGGCAAGTTTTTTGAGAAAACATTTGACCGTTACGATTCCGCATATTATGCCGACAATAGCGCTTGTAACAACAATAAGTGCCATTTCAGCAATGAAAGTATTTGCAGAAATTTATGTCATGACAAAAGGCGGTCCTCTTAATTCAAGTAAAACAATTGTTTATTATATTTATGAAAGAGCATTTGAGAATTTGGATTTAGGATATGCTTCGGCAATGGCGGTAGTTTTGCTTGTAATTGTTATGATTTTTTCTTTGATAAATATATTCTGCTTTGAAAGAAATAAATATGATTTGTAGGTGGTAAAAAGTGAATAAGACGAAAAGATTTTTACAAAATATATTTAAATTAGATAAAATTGCTACACACGCAATTTTGATTTTTGTATCTTTATTGTCAATATTCCCTTTTATATGGCTTATTTCAACATCTTTAAAAGGCAGCGGTGAAAATATTTTTGCATATCCGCCGACAATTATTCCGCAGGATTTTACCTGGGCTAACTACACCGGAGTTTGGGACAAGGTTGATTTTATAGGATATTTTGTAAACAGTATGGTCGTTGCCGGCGGAACAGTTCTTCTAAATTTAATTTTATCTGCAATGGCCGGATATCCTTTGGCAAGAATGGAATTTAAAGGTAAAAAAATAGCTTTCTTTTCAATACTTGCGACAATTATGATACCGTTTCAGGCAATAATGCTGCCTGTTTATCTGATTACATTGAAACTTCACCTCGTTGACAGTGTAAATAATTTTGCGGGTTTCATAGGTTTAATTATGCCGTTTGCGGTATCGGCTTTCGGAATATTCCTTATGCGTCAGGCTTTTTTGGGTATACCGAGAGAAATGGAAGAAGCCGCTATAGTTGACGGGTGTAATGTATGGCAATTGTTTTGGAAGGTTCTTTTACCTATGGTAAAACCGTCTTTGGCGGTTTTGGCAATATTTACATTCATAGGCTCTTGGGGCGAATTTTTATGGCCCAGCATCGTATTAACAAAAGAAAGCATGTATACATTACCTGTCGGAGTAAACAATTTGCAGGGTATGTTCAGTTCTAACTGGCGTTTTATTGCTGCAGGTTCAATTCTTTCGACTATCCCTATTTTGATTTTCTTTCTTGCTATGCAGAGGTATTTTATTTCGGGTGAAAACGATGGCGCTGTTAAAGGTTAATCCTTAAAAATCATCGTCTGATGCCTTTTTATTTTCTCCGGTTTCGTCCTCATCCAGATTATCTTCATCTCTGAAAATGGATTTAGCCGCACAGGTTTGGAAATTTTTTATCATGGCCTTATCCAAATCTTCGGTAGCAACAACTTTGCCATTTACATATGTAACTCCGGAATTAAACTCTTTTTCCTCTTTATTTATTTCTTCTTCCATATATTTTAGAGCATCATTATCTTTTAAGATACTTCTTGTAACATCGTTCATAATATCAAACACATATCTGGTCTGATTAGCAGAACCGCCTTTGGATGTGATAATTGTGTTTGCTTTATGCATTTCTTTTAATGCTTCCTTAAAGTATCTCAGATGATTTAATAACACCGCAAGATTATAATGAGCTTCATAATTCATAGGCTCAAGCTCTATTGCTTTACAATATGTCAGTCCGGCGAGATTATAATCCCCGTTCAGATGGTAGGCAAGCGCCAAATTATATCTTGCATCATAATCATTTTTCAAAATCTTTACGGCTTCCTGATATGCGCCTATAGCTTTTTGCAAATATACTTGCTTATCTTCGGGCTTATTATCAAGATATGTCGATTTTTGACGATAAGCAACCCCTTTGTTATAGTAGGCAAGCCCGATATTTTGTTTATAACTGCGTAAATTGCTGAATACAAACGGGATATAGACTAATCGTCTTCTTATACCGATAATCTTGTCATACTGTTCTATTGCTCCGTCAAAATCTCCCAATTTTTCGGAAGCAACAATACCATAATTCATTCGTGCAAGTACATAATTAGGGTTATATTTTATGGCATTTGAATATGCGTCAATCGCAGAATAGTAATCTTCATAAACGACATAAATATTTCCCAAATTGAACCATGCTTCATAATGGTTCGGGAACAAAGCAAGTCCGTGCTTATATTCATCAATTGCTTTTTGGAATTTGGCTTTACGCAAATATTTATCGCCCTGTGCAACATAGTACATTCCCGGAATTTTATTCCACTGCCTTTTCCACCATTGCGGGTACATAAATACAGATGCAATTAATGCAATAACTATTAAAACTTTTACTATTTTTCTAAAAACACCTCGCTTAGCCATACAAGTATTTTACCGCTTTTTTCCAAAATGGGCAAGTTATATGTAATATTAACAGTTTGTTAACTTTTGTTAACAGAAATTTTTATTTATGCAATTTCTGACTACCCAAAGTTTTTATATAAGTAAGGTAGGTTAGTTAAATTTCATTTGGAGGTTAGTTATGGATCCTTTAGCATCTATGAGTTATTTACCGACGGCTGCTACTTTGCCGCAAATAACAAGTAATACAGATATGATGATGATGCCGTTACTTCAGGATTATGCAAATCAGGTAAGCAGGCTTGATGATTACACCAATGTAATGAGTATGAACGGCTCATTATTCCCGGCTCAGAATTATAATACAGGAAATGCAGGCTCTTTTGATTACGATGCATATTATACAAGAATGGCAGAAAATCAAGCAAGAATGAGTGAATTCAATATGCAGCAAAACATAAGAAGCAGACAGCAAAATTTAATGGCTTCCGCTCCTATGGAAAGAATATCAACATCAGCTCAAATTTTACAGGAAAAAATAGCTCAAAATGAACAAGATCAAATACCCGGAGCATTAGCTGCATTTTATCAATCTATCCGAGATGCGTATGATCCGGATGGAACTGCAGATGAGGACACAATAAAAGCAAGAGCAATGAATGTTTATCAGCAGTTAACCGGTAGAAATCTTATATCAGATATAAGAGAAAACGGAAGCAGCAGTGTAGTTCAGGGATTCTGGAACGGAGCATTGTTCGGCATTTTCGGACAAAACAGAACGGCAGAAGATAATATTGCCGATATAACAAATCAACCGAAATCTACTCAGGCTCAGACAATGGAAACAGTCGGACAAAGTACCGGCTGGATAGCAACAGGTGCAGGCATCGGTGCAGGTATCGGAGCATGTTTCGGAGGCGTTGGCGCAGGACCAGGCGCTGTAGTTGGGGCTATAGTCGGAGCAGGTTGTGCTCTCGTTGATTGGCTCTTCTAATTAAATAAATTTGATTCCTAATTAGTGTGTATGAAAAATAGAAGTGAATGTGTGTAACCCCTCGCTGTTCTTGTCGGGGGGTTTTTATTATAAAAAAATCCCTTCCGCATGTCGAAGGAGGATTTGCGAAAGGGTGAATCGTTAAAAGAGACATCGACAACATTATTTAAGTTTTTTCGCATTTGTCAAATTTTATTGGCACTTTTTGTTTATTTATTTTATAATTTAGTTATGAATAAATTTTTATCAGGCAGTTTTATATTTTTATTACTAACGGGTATACCCGCATTTGCGGAAGAAACATCCGATATTGATGCTCAGATAAACTCTTTGTATGCGGCAAATAAACTCGATGATACGTTTAATCTGATATTGACCATACCGCAGGACAAACGCACCGCAAAACAGTGGATGCTTATGGGTAACGTTATGATGGATTACGAAAAAACAGAAGATGCTATGTTCATGTATAATGCTGCGGTCAAGGCTGATCCTAAGTTTTATAAAGCATATTACAATCTTGGAAATGTATATTTAAGCAATAATCAACCCAATTTAGCAATTGAAAATTATAAATTAGCAACCAAATACAATAAAGAATTTGCTCCGGCATATTACAATATGGGTTGTGCTTATTTAAAACTTAACGATTTAAAAAAAGCCAAAGGGGCATTTCATGATGCCATTTACTTTAAACCAACGGAAGCAGATTATCATTATAATTTAGCGTATGTATATAAAGCTCTCGGAAAAGAAAAAACGGCAAAAGTTTATCTGAATAATTACAACAAGATAAAAAATAACTATTAGGATTTACAATGCACGAACAATATAAAGGTATAATTTTTGATTTCAACGGCACATTGTTTTTTGATTCGGAAAAACATCTGGAAGCCTGGCGTGATTTTTCGGCAAAACTTCGGGGAACACCATTTACCGATGAGGAAATGCGTCATCACATGTTTGGAAGAACAAATAAAGATATCATAGCTTACGCAATAGGAAAAGAACCTTCCGCAGAACTCGTTGAGAAACTTGCAAAAGAAAAAGAAGGATTATACAGAGAATGCTGTAAAGCCGAAGGTGATAACTGCAAGCTTGCACCATTTGCCGAAGATTTTCTGGATTATCTTAAAGAAAATAATATCCAAAGAACTATCGCCACAATGTCAGAATGGGATAATGTTGAATTTTATATAGAACATTTCAAACTGGAAAAATGGTTTGATTTAGACAAAATCGTATATTCTGACGGTAAAATAAAAGGAAAACCCGCACCTGATATATATGAGATTGCAGCTAAAAAACTTAATTTACCACCTGAAGAATGTGTCGTTGTAGAGGACGCTGTTTCCGGTATAGAATCGGCTCATGCGGCTGGGATTGGGAAAATTGTTGCAATAGCTTCAATGGAGCCTGTTGAACTTTACAAAAAAATGCCTGCCGTAAACACTATTATCAAAGATTTTCATGACTTTGACAAAATATTATCGAAAAAAGAATTAATTAAACAGATTTAACTGAGGAGTTTGAACTTCCGGTACATCAGCCACACGTTTTCTTGCAGCAAGATTGCTCGAAAAATCTTTTTGCATTCTGCTCATCAAATCCTGAGAACGTTTTACTACAGACTGCGGCAGCCCAGCCATTTTGGCAACCTGAATACCATAACTCTTGCTTGCGCCCCCCTGAACAATTTTTCTTAAAAACAGAATTTCTCCGTTCTCTTCTGCTACAGTAATTCTGTAGTTTTTGATTTGCGGAAATGTTTTTGTCATTACGTTCAATTCGTGATAGTGAGTTGCAAATATGCAGCGGGCTTTAATTTTTGTCGCAATATATTCCGCAACCGACCAGGCAATTGCAACACCGTCATAAGTACTTGTGCCTCTGCCGATTTCGTCAAGCAGAATAAGACTCTTATCCGTTGCAGAATTTAAAATGTATGATGTCTCAACCATCTCTACCATAAATGTCGACTGACCGAGAGTTAAATCATCAGAAGCACCAACTCGGGTAAATATTTTATCCGTAATCCCTATTTTTGCGTAATCCGCAGGAACCCAAGAACCCATCTGAGCCAACAATACAATTAGTGCATTCTGGCGCATATAAGTAGATTTACCTGCCATATTAGGTCCGGTCAATATCATAAATTGGGTAGTATCTGTCGAATTACTCTTTAACTCAATATCATTCGATACATATTCACCAAGCGGCAATATTTTCTCCAAAACCGGATGTCTGCCGTTTTTAACGATAAAATCATCGGACTCATCTATCTCCGGTCTGCAATAATTATTCTCAACAGCAACTTCAGCCAAAGAAGAATACACGTCAGCATTTGCAACACATTCTGCTATCTGACGGATTTTTGATACAAATTCTTTTGAGTATTCTCTGAAATCCGTAAACAGCTTATATTCCAATTCCGTTGATTTGAATTTTGCAGAAAGAACATCATCTTCATGTTTCTTTAATTCGTCTGTAATAAATCTTTCGCCTGTTGTAAGAGTTTGCTTTCTGACATAATTTTCCGGAACAGAGTCCAGATATGAATTTGTTATTTCTATATAATAACCAAAAACTTTGTTGTAGGATACTTTAAGGCTCTTAATGCCTGTCTTTTCTCTCTCGTCTTCTTCGAAAGTTTTAAGCCAATTTTCGCCGCCGGTTAATAAATCTCTGAAATAATCAAGTTCTTCACTAACTCCGCTTTTTAATATTCCGCCTTCCTTTATTAGAATAGGAGGGTTATCTACAATTGTCCTCTCAATGAGATTTGCGTATTCACTGATTTCATTGCGGTATTCTTCTATACAACCGAACGGGTTATATTCAAGCTGCTTTGATATATCCAACAGTTCGGGTAGCACTGATAAAGACTCTTTAAGGCTCACAAAATCTCTCGGGGAAGCCGAGCCGTTACTCATTCTTGTAGCCAAACGCTGAATATCATATATTTTTTCTAAAGCATCTGTCAGATTTTTTCTTATTTCGGTACGCTCAACAAATTCACTAACGGCATTTTGTCGTTGCATAATTAACCGGACATCTTTCAAAGGCTGACAAATCCAATTTTTTAACTGTCTTGCTCCCATATTGGTTTTTGTTTTGTCTATTGCCCATAACAAAGAACCGTATTTATTCTTTTCGCGTAATGTTTCGGTTAATTCAAGATTTTTTCTGGTACTTCTGTCAAGAATCATATATTCCGACAACTCATAAGTTTCAATACGCTCAAACTTCGGAACATTATCTCTCATCATTTCCCAAATATATGCCAATAATGCTCCGGCAGCTCTGAATCCCGACTTATATTTTGAAAAACCGAAAGCTTCCAGCGTTGAAGCCTCAAAAACAGCTTTCAGATTATTTTCTGCAAAATTTATATCGAAAACATTTGCCGGAATTTTTGAACAGTTATACATTTTCTGAATTTCATCCGGTAAATCTATTTTTTGCTCAGGCACAATCTGGAACGGCATTAACTTCTGATTGACTGCCGGTGCAACTATTTCTACAGGTGTTATTCTTGCCAATTCCGCAACGATTAAATTTAATGAAGCCTGAGTAACTTTAAACTCGCCCGTTGAAATATCAGCATACGCAAAACCATAATCTCCGCTCTTTTCGTCTTTAAACATTGCGCAAATGTAGTTATTTACGTTTTGTTTAAGAAAATCACTTTCCGTCAGGGTACCTGCGGTAATTACTCTTGTCACGCCTCTTTTAACAAGCCCTTTTGCAAGCTTCGGGTCTTCCAGCTGGTCACAAATAGCAACCTTAAAGTTCTTTTCTACAAGCTTCTCGAGATATGGGGTAACAGCTTTTACGGGAATACCTGCAAGAGGAACTCTGCCGTATTCCGCACCTGCATCCCTGCCGGTCAAAGTTAATTCCAATTCTTTTGACAATAATACGGCATCTTCAAAGAAGGACTCATAAAAATCGCCTAATCTGTAGAATAAAATTGCATCAGGATGTTCCCGCTTAACCTGCATATACTGCTGCATTACCGGTGTAAGCTTTTCAATATCCACATCCCCAGTATTAATCATATTGATTTCATTTTTTGTCATAGTTATAATAAAGTTATAGCATAAACAAAGGAATATTAATATGGGTTATATAAAAAAAATATTCAGAGCCGCAATTCTTGCCTTGGCTATTATTGGCTTCCTGTCGATAGGCGGTAAAGACTGGGTTGTTTCTACCTGGAATAAATATGTTCAAAAATCACCTCAGTCCGTTATGGAAAAAGCTCAAAAAATCGGCGATTTTTCTCAGATAAATGAAGAATTTACTATAGAAAAAGCTTCGGGCATGCTCGGATATAACGGAGTACTTGCAGAACATAAAGCCAGCGGACAAAAAATGATTGTCGTAGATGATAATAAAAAACCATTACTGACAAGAAAAGATATTGAAACAGGAGAAGTTGAACAAAAACTCAAATCTACTTTAGGAAAAGTTAAATATCAATCAATCGGACTTGAAGAATTTGAAATTATTAAACACGGCTCATTATATACCTACGGACAGAATGTTCCTTATGCAAGATTCAATGCCAAAATATCCAGATTTCCCGTTGGTGCTATGAGCGGAGTTGTAGCAGTAGCTTCAACAAAAGACGGAGAGGACAGATTAATTATTTCCGTTAACGAAAAAGCTAAATATTCTCAACTGCTTGCAGAAGAATTTTTCAAAAAAATTAAATAGATATTTACTTGAATTTTTAATATGATATAATACTTATTGTCAAAAGCCGAAGTGGTGGAATGGTAGACACGTGCGTTTCAGGTGCGTATGGAGAAATCCGTGGGGGTTCAAGTCCCCCCTTCGGCAATTAAAAGAGGACAAGATTTTTTCTTGTCCTCCTTTAATGTTATGGGGAGGGCTTGAATCACCTGTATTGGGGGTATATGTTTTCAGGACAGTTTAGATGTGTTTTTGTTGGCTATGATGCTGAATTGTTGGGAGTTTAAGGCATATTTATAGTGTAGAGATTTACCGGACTATTTCTGCACTTTTGTCCCAAATTTTGCACTATTTTGCACTCGTATTCGTGCTTTTTAGAGTTTTCCATGCCTTAAAGTGGCAATATATTTGAACATTTACCACGTGCAATTTTGTGCAATAAAGTGCAAAAATTATTTATCTTTCAATTTGATATGTGTTGGAATGTCTCTGAGATTGAGATTTAGGACTTGATTTATTCCGAAAGGTGAGTGATAAATGTGTGTGAGGTAATTTATTATGACAAACTTCACACCCGAAAAATGTAAACAAATAGCACTCGCAAGACTTGACGTTGTTCATAAGTGGCTTGAATTTAGAAAACAATCTCAAAATAAACTCCAAGCCGATTATGATTTTGTGAAGCTGCATAATACTTCAAATAGTCATTTGTTTGAGATTTTAGGCAAAATATGCCGAGGCAGTTTGCACCGTTGGTATGCGATGCTAAACAGAACGGAAGATT
>JAFXXK010000009.1 GCA_017542305.1 bacterium | reverse complement strand
TATTGTTCCTCCATGCAGTTTTAAGGTAGAACCGCTCTCTAATTCTATTGCATTTTCGCTTATTGCTTTTCCCGTTCCCAACGTTACTGTATTGTTTATCTTTACTGTACCGCCGCTGGTTCCGTTTTTCGTTATATTGCCTTGGATTATGCCGCCTTCAAGGTTCACGATACCTGCATTCGCTATAGTACCTGATATATTGGTTGCATTTGAATAAATCGTTGCATCGGTTCTGTTTATAACATTACCGTTAATAGTTGCATTGTTATCCAAAGTTCCGGAATAAACTTCAATAGTATTACCGCTGATATTGCCGTCAAATACGACCTTACCGCCATTAACCGTACTGTCACTATTAATATTTAAAGTACCATTATTACCGGTGATACCATCGCTGATAGTAATTGTTCGCTGCTGAATTTCACTTCCCGAATCCAAATAAGTACCTGCATTGAGAGAAAGAGTACCTCTATTATGGATATCGTTGGCAGTGCCGCTAACCAAACTGTAATGACCTGTACCAGAATCATAACTAAATACTGCACTTGCTTTGTTACCGCTGAATTCTACATCGGCATCTTTCGCAAAGATATTCATAGCAGAATAATTATAAATCGGACCTTCAGTTCCGGCTGAAGCATTATTGGTAAAGTTAGAATCGGTTATACTGACAGGTCCTGACGAATTAATCAAACCTCCGGATACACTGTTTATAGTGTAGTTAGAATCAAATACTGAACCTGCTCCGATAGTAATACCACTGTTTGAGGTAGTTAATATTTGAGGAGCATTAAGCGAAGTATTATTTTTATATACAACACCCGAACCCAAATTTATACTTCTTGCGTTTAATATTCCATTTGTACCATAGTTATCTATAATTACCGAATTATCCCCGACACTTAATCCGCCGGAAGAATTGAGCATATTATATGCTCTGTTGTTCTTAATAGTACCGGAGTACAAGTATGTTGCATTATCACTACTATGAATCAATGGTGAGAATGTGTTGTTATTAACAAAAACGACATTGTCTAATGACATTGTACCACCGGCATAATTGTAAATGAGAGGCGAATATGTATTATTTGCGAATACGACATCAGACAGGTTTAATGTTCCGTAATTATTTAACAAATAAGTACTACCGCTGGCTCCGAATATTGAATTATCGGTATCCGAGAAGATAATATCAATAAGTTTGTTATTCGAATCTTTAACTTCCGTATAAGTTCCGATATTATTCAGTTCAAGTGTCTGACCCTGCTGAATAATAATACCTGATTTACTGTCAACATTTATGCCATATTTGTTTTCACCGCCATCAACAGTAAGTTTTGCACCGGCACCTGCGGTTGACGAAGTCGAACCACCCATATTACCCAAATTAATATAAACTGTTTCATAAGTCTTTCCAGCATCAGGTTTAAGAGTATAAGTTCTGTTTTCGGATGATGAATGAACCGCATCCGACAGGCGATAGTATGAAGTAGCTATGTATACACCTTTTTCATCATCTGAACCGGTTGTAACATTTTTAGTATCAACAGCATAACGAACATCATATGTGCCGTTATTGAAAGTCAGATAGTCCCCAACATTCAGGATTAATGCACCGATTAAATCTTTTGAACCAATCTTGATATCTGCGCTGCCGCTGCCTTCAGACATCATATTAATAGAATTAATAAGGATATTACCTGCATTATATTCATTCAAAGTTCCTGATACATAATCAGCACGGGTATTCGCAAAATCTGCATCTATTGTATAACCTAAATCAGAAAGTAAATTAATATCACCAAGAGCATTTGAATAATCATTTACATCAACTCTGTTATTTTGGGTATTTAAAGTCCCTCCGTTTGCAGTGTTGGTCAAGCCTGTCAACGTCAATTTACCCGAACCGACATTAACGGTTGAATTATCCATAGAAATTGTATTGCCGCTGATAATTCCGTTTGCATTCAATACAGAACCGGAACCCATAACAACAGAACCATTTGAACCGGAAATACCGCTTCCGATATTTGTGGTTGAAGATGCTGAAAGTTCAATTGTACCAAGGTTATAAATATCGTTTGCCGCAGAGTTTGCAGTGTTACCGGTAAAAGTATTTGTTCCGTTTAAGATAACATTTGCTCCGGCATTATTATAAATTACACCACCGTTTGCCGTTGCATTGTTGCCGCTGAATACGGAATTCGTAATAGTAGTTGTTCCGCTGTTATTAATAAATCCGCCGTTTTCACTTTCAAAGCCCGTTACGGAATTTACAACAGAAGAACCGCTCATTGAACCTAAATTCTTAGCAGTCAGATTTTGACCATCCTGAACAATTATACCGCTATAGTGAGTAGCAGTTCCGGCATCATAACCGTTTATACCGTATTTATTTGAACCGCCGTCAATTATCAGACTTGCATTATCGGAGGTTTCACCGTAAGTGCCGCCCATAACTCCAAGGTCACGGTCAACAAGCTCCTGATTATTCGTATCCAGATAATCAGCAGGGATTGTATAAGTTCTGCTTAAGGCATTTGAACGCACGGCATCAGCCAAACGATAATAGCCTGCGGTTAAATATAAACCGATACTTCCTGTAGTGACTTTTTGAGTTCCGATTTTGTAACGAGCTCCTGAATCGGATGTTATATAATCAGCATTTATCAGAGCATCCGAAAGTACAACATTATCCATCAGACGATTATTTGTAAGTCTTGCTCTGCCAATGCCGTCAGTAATAATTCTGATATTGTCTATAACAATATTATTATCTGTTTCAGTAAGAGTTGATGCCGAGATATAGTCTGCGGCTAAATCAGCCAAAGAAACATCTATTTTGTAACTCAAATCACTTCCTAAAGTAACAGTACCAATCGAGTTTGAATCAATATGTCCGTTCTGAGCATCAATTGTTCCGCCATTATTATCATTTGTTAAAGATGTAAGATTTAACGAACCATAACTAACGTCTGACGGATTAATTGTTCCGGCATCAATTCCCGCTTTAATGACATCCGAATCAAATGCACCGTTACGCTGCTCATCAGTAAGAGATAACCAGTCAAGTCCCTGTTCGACAGCGCCTAATTTGACGGTTGCATCATTATGCATATAAAGCTCATTACCGCTAATCTTGCCGCCGAACAAGTAAGTTCCGCCCTTTATTGTTGAGTCGTTATTGAGAACTAACTTACCGCTCGCTCCGCTTACATTACCGCCAAAACGAATTGTTTTACCGGTATTCGCATTCAGATTAATCAAAGATTTGCTGTTATAAATATCATTATATGACTTAAGTTCACTCGTAGTTGAATCTAAAATACGGTTGTTATAGAAAGTCATATCATTTGTATTCGCAACCAAATTCATTGTAATAGCATCTGCTGAATTTGAATTATTATATATAGCACCGCCGCTATTTGTTACACTGTTATTTATATAGTTACCGGTTACGGAATTTATTGTAACAGTAGCACCTGAAGCAGCAGAGTTATATATAGCACCACCCCGTTCAGAACTGTTAGCAACAAAATCACCGTTAATTGAATTTACCGTAATATTTGAGCCATCACTCTCAGCTCCGATATATAAAGCCCCGCCTAAAGACTTGGCATAATTTGAGTCAAAATAAGCATCTATTGAGTTTAACGAACCTGCACTAAAAATTGCACCGCCTTTGGCGTATCCGTTTCCCGCATAGTTTTTAATAAATCTGCCTGATATTGAACCTATACTGCCGCCTGCGGAGTTATAAATCGCACCACCGTGGTTTTGAACTCTATTTGCAACAAAATCACCGGAAATTGAAGTTATAGAACCTGTATTATTAAATATTGCGGCACCTACGCTTGTTCCGTAACTAACATTAGAATAAGCATTATTGATAAAGTTCCCGGTAACGGTACCGATTGTGCCTGAATTACTCAATGCACCGCCTCGTAAAGTACCGGCTCCGGTTGATGCTACACCATTATTGCCTATAAAATCAGCATTTATAGATGTGATACTGCCCTTGTTCTTTACACCGGCTCCGGATCTGTCATATAGATAATTGTCATAGAATACTGCTTTGTCGATAACAGCATTCGCCCCTTCATTAATGAGTATTGCAGATTCTTTATATACCGTTGTAAGAGTATTGAATCCGTGAATTGAATTGTTGATGGTTACATTATTAACTTTTCCCTCAGCATCAAATGTATAAACATTATTATCACTTGAATCTTTTTCATAAACGGCAGAACCAACATTTTTAACCGTCAAAGTCTTACCATCATTAACAACAATCCCATCCAACGCACCGCCATTGATACCGTATTTTGTAGTAGCACCTCCGTCAATAGTTAATGAAGTACCGCTTAAGGCTCCGATAGAGGAAGTGGAATATGAACTGTCGCCATAGTTTGCGATATCGGCTGCAACATCATCATTCGCCGTTAAATTATAAGTTCTTATATCATCATAGAAACCGTATTCGTTACGAACCTGATCAACAATATTTGTAGATGCATTTTTAAATATCAAATATCCGTCAGAGGCATTGTATTTGGCCTTGTATTCATTTGTAACTCCTGTACCCTTTGTTGCATCCAGAATTTCCGAACTCAAAGCAAAACGTGACTTCAAAGTATTATTCGTAACAAGAGCTTTTGTATATTGAGTTGATGAATCAGCATTAACCAAAATTGAATTTACAACAAATTTTGTGTCACCGCTGGTAATAGAACTAGCCGAAAAGGTATCAGCACGCTTTGTTTTGTCGGCAATAGCTAAGTCTGCATCAATTTTTAAATTTAAGTTGCTGCCCAAAGTAACAGTATTAAAAGAATTTGAGTCAATATTACCATTTTGAGCGTCAATTACACCGCCATTTACATCGTTAGTAAAGCCGCGTAAAGAAAAACGACCATAAGTAGTTGTTACTCCGTCAGTCTGAAGTTCACTACCCAATTTTATATCTGCACCGTTATAAAGGTTTATTGTATTACTGCTGACCGAATTATTAAAGATATATCTGCCGCCATTAACTTCAGAATCTTTATTAATATTTATGGTACCGTTATTATTGCCGGTAATTGTACCGCCAAAGGTAATTGTATGTTGCTTTGTAACTTCGTCTTCAACATAATCGCCGGCATTAAGTTCGATTGTACCTGCATTGTAAACATCATTATAACTTGTACCTGCAGTATTATTACTAAACTTGATATCACCGAAAGTATCAGCATACATAGCGATAAATGCACCTGATTCATTATCAATTGCACCACCTCTTGGGTTACTGCCGGCATTAGCACTGTTAGCAATAAAGTTTGCAGATAATCTGTTTATTTTACCTGTATTATAAATTGCACCGCCATGACTACTTGCCGTATTGTTTATGAAATTTCCGTAAAGCCCTTCAATAACAGAACTTCCGGTTTCGAGTTTAACAGCACCACCATCACCTGCAGTTGCTCTATTACCTATAAAATCACCATATACCGTACCCATTTTTGAGTTTGTACCCTGAAAATGGATTGCACCGCCTTTGTTTGAACTGTTCCCGACAAAGTCACCGGTGACCGCACCGATAAAACCACCATCTATACGAATGGCACCACCACCATCATTACCTGCACTATTTCCGATAAAGTCACCGATAACAGTACCCAAACTACCGTTCATATCGATAGCTCCGCCACCCTTGGTTGCACTATTCGCAATAAAATCACCTAATATAATTTCAATGCTTGAATCTGAGTTTTTGTTGGAAATTACACCACCCCAACCGTCACCATTGGTACCTGCCTTATTGCCTATAAATTTACCATTAAACAATTCAATAGTGCCGCTGATGTTTCTGACAACACCACCGGATCTCCCTGCGGAATTGCCGATAAAATCACCTACCATAGCTTTGACTACACCATGGGTATTATTAAAAAGAACACCTCCGTTACCGGTATTCGCATCACTACCATTTTGTGTAGCTTTGTTATTTATAAATGTACCTGAAATATAACCTAATTTACCTGATGATTCGTTGTATATAGCACCACCATTATTTTTACTCGCTATATTATTGATAAAATCAGCATTAATGTTATAATCTCCGGTAGTTGAAGTATTCTTGACAGCACCACCATTGCCGGTATTATTTATATTGTAAAAATATTTATTTGTTACACTATCACTTAACGTTTCAATTCTTGAGGACGCTTTTGTATAATCATTAGGAACTGTGTAGTCATACTTGTAATATTTTGTTTCTGTTGTTGTACCGTTTTTCGGAAGGTTAAAACGAACCATGCCGCTTGCACTGATAAGGTTTCCTGAACTGTCGGTTACCGGTTTTATATTACTTGCAAGGGGGATATTATTGTTAGCCCAGGTGTATTCAGCTGCAGTAGCAGCATCAGACTCTGTCCAGATTGTGGTATCGATTGCGTTCAGAAAGTCCGTACGCAATGAAATATTGTGATATGTATTTCCCGTATTGCCTACAGTATAGTAGTTATAATTACTTGAATTCGAGGTATCTTCTTCCCATACAGATTTTGGCAATAATGCCGTACTGTAGGTATAATATTTGCCGTTCTTCTCAAATATATAGTTGTCTTCTTCCGAAACAACTTCTTTAAGTGCCAATGCACCTGTCGAAGCAAGGTCAATAATTGCATTATTTAAATCATCTGTTGATTCATGCGGAGCAAAGAAATAAACATCATTACCGATAACAACAATATACGGATGATCATCATCTCTTACTGTTACTATATCCGAACTGCTGTATGTAGCATGGCTGCCTTTGGGCAAATCCAGGTACGTTTTGCTTGTTTTATAAACGTGGTCTATGGTACCGCCATTTGGAATAAACTCTGCAGCATTGAATATCAAATCACCACTGAGAAAATCATAATCAACAGAATGAACATCGTATGTAACACCGGCAGCTTTAGTAATATGATCCATTATATCGCCTGTCAGACTGACCGCAAATCTGAAAGAATTTCTTGAAAAATTGATAATCATTTCGTCATCGCCTGAGCCTGTCAGCAAATTGATTGCACCGACTAATATATTGCCAGTTGTTGCTGTTGTTGAATCTGCCGTAAATCTGTCTGTTGTCTTGGCAGTCAAATCAACATCAATCAGATGGTTAACCGAAGCACCCTGCAAAACATTACCAAAGTGATGGGTATCAATGTGATCGTTTCTCAAATCAAGTGTAACAGTTTCACCCGACGGTTCAAATCCTGCAAGCTTAAGAACTCCATACGTTGTACTTCCGTCTTCTTGTTCATAACTGCCGAGTCTGATTGTTGCACCATTATAAATACGCATTATCTGACCGTCAATATCACCGTTAAATTGATAAACACCGCCTTTAACAGTCGAATCATTATTGATAACCAATACACCATTTGTACCGCTAACAGCACCGTTAAAGGTGATTTTCTTATCGGTTGCGGCATTAAGGTTAATTGTACCAATGTTATAAATATCATTGTATGTAACATCAGAACCGTTTACCGTACTGTTGTTGGTAAATGTAACATCATTATCGGCAGCCGTAATGGCAACAGTTCCACCGTCATTATATATTGCTGCACCATGTACCGTACCGGCTGCAGCAGAATAAATTGTGTTATTTATATAAGTACCTGTAATACCATTTATTACACCGGTTGCAGCATTATATATCAGACCCGAATAACCTGATGCAAGATTTATGGTATTGCCAGCAGCTTCCGCTATAACCTTATTAATTGTTCCGGCATTATTTATAAACCCGCCGATAATATCGGAATCAGTATGATTATCAAATGAACCTTCTATAAGGTCAACTGTCTGCCCATTCTCAACTACCTGTCTGTCAACAGGAGTTGCGAAACCGGTTATTTGACCTTTGTTCAATAACCCTGACTTGGAATTAAATTGGGATATTGGAGCTTTAACGACTCTGATATTGTTCTTGGGAATACCGTTACCAACTTCCAAATCAACATATTCTCTTGATGCGCCGACCAAACTAACCCGCTCAAATGGAGAAAATTCAAGCGTCATCAACCCTTCATTATGTCCGACGGTATTTTCAGAACCCGCAAAAGTTGACGAACTTATTCTCAAATTATTTGCAGCTTTTGGGGATTCAGATAAACTGTTTACACGAGTACTCTGAATTTTACTATTTTGGGAAAGTGTTTTTTCTGTACTATTTAAGATATTGGGGTATTTTCTTTGTTCTGCTGATATTTGCAGTTCAACATCACAGGTTTCATGAATATTAATGGAACTCGCAGCTGCATAGACAGGGGCATCAGAACATATTGAAGTTGTCCCTATAGCTAATGCCAGAATTGTTGCAAGTTTTAATGCTCTTTGCATAAATGTCGGCTTAGTGCCCTGAGATAAATGGGGCTGTGCTTTTGAATCTGTTTTATTTATACATGTTTTTAAAGCATCATCACACATACTTATATGTATATATTCTCCACCTTAACTACCTTGTATGCAGGATAAATGGCATGACATAATCGTCAATTTCACACTTATCCCTTTCTATATTATATAGCCGTTAACATTTTATGGCAACATTATTATTATTTAGGATTATCATAAAACAGTATATAAGCCTTATATAATTTGTTTTTGAGAAATCAACGTATTTTTATATATAATTAATAAAATGAAACATTTTTTAACATTACAAAAAACTCTGACTACATAAATTCAACAATTAATATGAACCATCTTTAACTAAAAAAATAGCAGAGTAAAACTGATGTTATACCCTGCTATTTGGGCATGAAGAGACTCTCTTGCATCGTAGGCGAGATTCACGAGCCGTACGAGGCAGGATACTCGTTAGGGTAGAACTCGGTTATTTTTGTTCAACAAACAAAAATAACAAGTTTGATGTCGCTATGCTCAACTAAAAAAGGGTTGGACTATTGTCCTAACCCTTTTTTAGATTGGGCATGAAGAGACTCGAACTCCCACGCGTTAGCACTAGTTCCTAAGACTAGCGTGTCTACCATTCCACCACATGCCCATATTTAGTTTTCAAAAAGTTTCTTCCGAAACTTTCGGCGTGTCTACCCCTCTCACAAAAACAATACTTAATTGTTTTTGTTCGGCAGAGTACCACATGCCCATATTTAGTTGTCAAAAAAGTTTCTTTCGAAACTTTCGGCGTGTCTACCCCTCTCACAAAAAGATACTTAATCTTTTTGTTCGGCAGAGTACCAACATGCCCATATTTAGTTGTCAATTTGACTAAGGAATCTGCGCCTCGCTTTATAGGTACTGCGCCTCTCCTTGTCAAGATTATATTAAAAGTTGAGCAATGTCAAATCTTATTTGAAATAACCGGCAATATCATCTGATTTTAAATTTAACTTGCCCATTATTTGAGATAATAACTCTGCCTCGTTATTTGCAGTCTGTTCACATGTATTAACAGGAATACCGTAACTTTTTGCCTGAGCTATTACTTCCGCTACAGAAATTCTGTTGTTGTATAATTTACAGATATCTTCAAAACTTAATCCTTTGCCTAACTGTATTTGCAAGATATTTTTCGGTATTATCAGCGGCTCCATTAAGGCTCTGTATCTTGCCGTAAAGTATGTAGAATTATTATTGCCATTAGTGTATATTTGCATAATACCTCCTGCATACTATAAAACCGTAAATATCAAATTTTGCCTTTTGTATATTTATGTTAAGGCACCAAATGGCATGCACAAAAATGGTTATCTGAACAAGCAGTTAATTCAGGAATAAGCTCTTTACACGGCTCATAACATTTTTTGCATCTCGGATGGAAACGACAGCCTGAAATATCCTGATTTATTGACGGTGGCTGCCCTTTTATTGTTTCTAAATTTCTTCCTCTGACATTAGGTAAAGAATTTAATAATGCCTGAGAATATGGATGACAGGTATTTTTAAAAAATTCATACGCATCGGATTTTTCGACAATTCTGCCCGCATACATAACCGCAACATCGTCAGCATTCTCCCTTACCAGTGCCAAATCATGCGTAATAAACAAAACTGACGTATTATCATTAACAATTATCTGCTTAATTAAATCCATTATCTGCGACTGAATGGTTACATCCAGTGCGGTAGTCGGCTCATCCGCTATAAGAATTTGTGCATTGCAGGCAAGCGCCATTGCGATAATCGCTCTCTGTTTCATTCCGCCGGAAAACTCATGAGGATAAGATTTTAACCGCTCTTTTGCCATTGGTATCTGAACTTTTTCCAGAGCTTCAACAGCTTTTTCTTCAGCAGCCTTTCCCTTTAAACCCTGATGTATTCTTATAACCTCTAATAACTGTTCCCCGACGGTAAACAATGGATTTAGTGAAGTCATAGGATCCTGCGGAATTAATGCTATCTTTTTCCCTCTTATCTGTTGCATATCCTCGTTGGAACGGGTCAAAATATTCTCGCCGCTATAAATAATTTCACCGGATAAAATTTTTGCCGTTTTGGGTAAAAGCTGTAATATGCTCATTGCACTAATTGTTTTACCACAACCCGACTCACCGACAAGGGCAAGCATCTTACCTGCTTCCAGCGAAAAAGAAACATCCCACAATGCCTGCCGAAATCCTGACTCGGTATTAAAACCCAAATTCAAATTTTTTACATCAATAATTGCCATAGGATTATTATACCATATACTTCACTAAAAACCATAGCCCGTAATACCTATACAATAAAAGACACCGTTTAAAACGGTGTCTTTTATCTTATAAAAATTTAACCTGTTACTACTTTTTGTTTCCGTAACGTTTATTAAATCTTTCAACTCTACCTTCAGAGTCAAGGATTTTTTGTTGACCTGTATAGAACGGGTGACATTTGTTGCAAATTTCAACCGTAATACCATCAACAACAGAACCTGTTTCGATTTCGTTACCGCAAACACATTTGATTGTAGTTTTCTTATAATCAGGATGTATTCCGTCTTTCATTGTGTACCTCTTTCTTTGCTCAAGATTCCAAACTTGATAATTAGTAAATTTCGACTAAACAAATATTAACACGCTAAAAAATAATACGCAAGGGAAATATTAAGATATATAATTAATCCCTGAAATTAGCTTTTATAACATCTGAGAAAAATGGTAAATACGCATACAAACCCATAAATGAAAAAACTATCAAATACAGGAGTACTCCGTATATCAGGCATTGCATAACCGAATACCCGAACACAAACGGTCCGTTGAACAAATATATCAGCTGTCTTATTAATCTGTTAAGAAACGGGATATTGGACAGCAACTCGGTAACAGTCCAAAATATCCAGTTTACAATAATGTAACAGAGATAAATAAATATTGACTGCATAATATGATATAACCCGAAACGACTCGGCAAATTTCCTCTTACTGTTGTTACAATAAGCCATACAATACCGACAGTTCCTGCCGTCATATATGTCAAGGCTGCCAATATTCTTTCGGACATCTTGGGTAAAGTTGAGCGTTCCATTGTTATACAGCCTCACCTTTACGTTTTTTATCAATGTATTCATCCATAACGAGATTATAAACGAGTTTATGTTCATCATTAGCAGGTTCAATATTAATTGCCGCACGATATGCTGCTATGGCTTTTTCTATTTCACCTTTCATATAATGTCCGTTACCCAGCAATAAGTATGTTCCTGCGTCATTCGGCGCAAAATGCAATATCCCAAGATATGTTTCAATAGCATCATCCGTACGCCCCAAGTTAGCATAAAGATTTGCCAAAAGCTGATGTGCATTAACGGTTTTAGGCTCAATTTCAATGGCTTTTTTATACATTTCAATTGCTCTGTCATATTCTTCAAACTCTGATAATGCAATTGCATAACATGTATAAGCTCTGTAATTATCACCATCAAGAGACAATGCTTTCTCAAAGTATTTGTATGCATTCTCTTTATCTTTCATAAGTGCGTATGTATTACCGATGCATATTGCTACTACCTTATTATCAATATTCAAATCATACACACGTTTATATAATTCCAATGCAGTTTCATAATCAAACAATTTGAAACAAACATTACCCATATCAACCAAAGCCGTAATGTTCTGCGGATCAAGCGACAATGCTTTTTCATAATATGCTTTTGATTCGACATAATCTTCATTGTCCTGATACAAAAGCGCTATTGCATTATATAATTCAGGATTTTTACCGTTCAAATCAACAGCTCTGTTATAATAGAACAGAGCTTTTGGGAAATTTTTCCATTCAGCAAAAACATTACCGATATTATAATATATTAAGTAGTTTTTAGGATTTATATCCAAAGCTCTATTGTAGAATGAAAGCGATTTTCTGAAATCTTTTTCATAATACCACATTGTACCCATACCGACTAAAGCCTGAACATCATTCGGGTCTAAAGCCAAAATACTCTCAAGCACAGAAATAACTTTGTCATAATCTCTTTGTTCTAAATATAATCTTGACAATTTATGGTAATGTTCCACATTGTTTGGCTCTTTTGTCATGAGCATTAAGGTTTCACTAATTTGTTTTTCTAAATCCTGATTTTCCATATCTGCATCTCTCTCTGTTATAATTAATTATTTGTAAACCGTATAATCTTTTGAAATTTCTTTCCATTCAGCTTCTGTAACACTGAAAGCATGATTCCAAAATTTTTCAATCGCATAAGTTTCACGTTCATCTTTATGTAATATATGAACTACGACATCCCCGTAATCCAGCAAATTCCAACGATTACGCACATCATTTTCCATTCGGGACGGGAGTCTTTCAAACCGTTTTTTTATGGTGTCCTTTACAGCTTCCATTAAAGCTTTAACCTGAGGGGTAGAATCTCCTGTAACAATAACGAAATAATCAGCTAACGATGATACATGACTGATATTTAGTATTGAAATATCTTTACCTAATTTATCATCAAGTATTCGTGCAATAACGCATGCTAATAACTTTGAATCTGTGATGTCTGTCATTTCTACCTCTTTCACGCTTATTATAACAGATTTTAAGGGATTATGCAAACCCGAAACAAATCCTGTTTTATCAAAGAGGACTTGTAACGAATTTAGTCCTGCGTAGTGAAAGTTTGGCATTAAAAAAACTCAACTTTCGTTGAGTTTTTATTTGCTCCAGGCCAGACTTGAACTGGCACCGAGGTTGAGCCCCGATCGGATTTTAAGTCCGACGCGTCTACCGATTCCGCCACTGGAGCATGCGGGCATAGCGTAAACTTATTACATCTGCCAGTTTATTAAAAATATAATTAATTGTCAAATATAAAATTCGCTCACAAATATTAACTTTTGTAACAAGATACGGAAAATATAGCAATATTATATCTTTATTATACTTTTTATATATAACGAGAGGTGTAATAATGTCTAAAGCATACTGGAACGGCGTATTAAATAAATTACCGGATACCCTGACAAAATTAGGTTCATTGGGTGTTGCTGCCGCATACATGGCAGATAAAAGCAACAGGAATAACTGTATATGGAATAACGGATGCGGCGGATACGGCGGGTATGGCAATTACGGCAATTATTATGACTCTAACTCAATAATCCAAGCCGGGATTATGAATATGAATCAATATACACAGAGCGTAATTTGCAACATGGGTTCCGGCGGCGGCGGACTTGGAGGAGCAGGCGGCGCAGGCGGTGCCGGTGGAGCCGGCAGTCCCGGTTCTATTGAACAAACCGCAGCAGATCCTAAGCTCGGACAAGATTTGGGTAATGGCAAAGATACTAAGTTCATAAACTCATCTGACTGGGAAACCTTAAATAATTCAACCAACAGAACATCCGATCAGGAAAACACTTGGAAAAACTTGTATAAACAAGGTTTAAAGGGTCTAGCAAACTCTTTCGGATTATTCCTTGACCAGAACAGAGGAAACAACGACGGCAAGATTAGCAAAGACGAATTTATAAAATTCTTCAAAGAAACAATGAAAAATAAATATAGTGGCATGTCTGCAGCTGATATTGAAGCAAAAGCTGTTGATGCATGGAATAATATAAACTATTCTCTTGACGGAACAGACCAAATTAATGAAGAGGAAATGATGGCATTTTTAGCTACATTGGATGACGCAGACACCCGCGATGGACAAATAACCGGTCAAGAATTGGTTGACGGACTTGATAAAATAGCAAATGGTCAAGTTAGCGTAAGTGCAGTAGCAAGCAGGCTGACTGCACCGATGCAACCGAGTTCACCAACGCAACCAAGCTCACCAACTCAACCGAGTTCACCAACACAACCAAGCTCACCAACTCAACCGAGTTCACCAACACAACCAAGCTCACCAACTCAACCGAGCTCACCAACACAACCAAGCTCTCCAACGCAACCGAGCACACCGACACAACCAACGCGACCCACTCAGCCGCCAACGGTTTAAGTTTCATTCTTTAGCAGCTTGCTGTAATATTTCCATTCAAATTTTTGAGAATTAGCGAACTCGAGCAATTCCTCGCGTTTTAGTTCTTTTAGCTTGACAAACGGGGCTTCCCAATCCTCATCAACAGCAATTGTCAATAGTGGCAGCATAGCATCGTACGCAAGCTTTTCCACTTTTGCGTCATAGTTAATGGCAAGAGTTTTGACACCTGTTTTTATGGCAACTAAAACAGCATGAAATCTCATTGCTATCATATATTCCAATTTTGAAATTTTAATAATAATATCATTTTGAGAAACATTGTGAATTATTTCGGTTTTAATATCAGGCGCCAAAGATTTCAGCATGGTCTCAAATCTCTTGCAAACGGGATAATCCAAAGATTCCTGAAATACATAAAGTTCAATTTTTCTGTCCGAGAAATTTTCAACCACCTGTTGAGCAAGGCAGAACAAAAACAACTCATCAACAGTTTTGAAAGAACGCAGCTGAACCCCGACAGTACCTTCGGGTTCATTCAACGGCAAATCGACAGAAAATACCGGATCGGATACCACATAGGATTTTACGCCGTTTTTTGCCAGATATTCCTGACTCTTTAAATCTCTGACAGTAACCATTTTACACTTGGAAAGCAAGCCAAAAACCATTTTCCTTGAACGTTCTTCAAGCAAAGGACCTATACCCTGAGCAAAAATTATAACGTCTTTTTTCAGTTTTAGGGCAAGCCAGATAATAAAACAGTAATACCATAAACTTTTTACGCTCGTAACATCCTGAAGTAAACTGCCGCCGCCGGATAAAAGAACATTGCAATTTAATACGGCAACAAAAACCTGTAACAGATTAAAATTCTTTACTGCTTTAACGCCGTATGATCTGGAGGTTTTTAATGGGTTATGGGAAAGTACCGTAGTATCAAGGTTTCTGCGTTTCATGAAATCAACCAAAACAGATAATATTGCCTCGTCGCCAAAATTATCATATCCGTAATATCCTGATATCAGAACTTTTTTCATAGCAAATTAACCTTTCTCTATGATACTGAATACCTCTTTTGCATAAGGTACTGATTTTACCGCACCGATACCTTTTGCCTGCAAACCTGCAACTACAGAAGCTAATTTTGATGCTTCAACAGGAGAATATCCGTTAGTAATCCCATATAAGAACGCACCGTTAAAAGCATCTCCGGAACAGGTTGTATCAACTACTTCATGAGTATAAAACTCGGTAAACGAAACAGCGCCGTTATAACCGACATAGTATCCGCCTTTTGCGCTGGATTTCAGCACGACAATATTAACACCCATATCCCACATCTTCTTTATTGTATTTTCTATGGAATCCGTTTCCAGAATACTGCCTGTATCATGTTTTGTACTCATGAACAATATATCAACATGGTTTATGACATCATGGAAATTTTCTTTTGCGGTTTCCGGAGTATGAATAATCGATGAATAATTCGGATCATAAGCCGTTAAAATATTATTTTCTTTTGCAAATTCAAAAGTCCTCAAAACAGCTTCTTTTGAATACAAAGAAATTGACTGCGTTATTCCGCTTGTATAAATAATTTTTGCTCGTGATATATAATCAGCGGATATATCATCAACAGACAATTTTGCCTGAGCAACTTTCTTTCTGTAATACTGAATTTCTTTTTCCTCAACACTTGGTCTTGTTATAAAATAAAACCCGTTAGGCTCATTAGAAATCTTTACCTGAGAAATATCAAGCCCTTCCGATGTCCAGCTGTCCATCAGGTAATCTTTAAAAGGATCATTGCCTACCCTGGTAATAAAACCAACTTTAGCCCCGAGTCTTGACGCAGCCACAGCGGTTACAAGAGTATCACCGCCATAATATTTATGCAGACATTCAGTATCCGCTAATCGTTCATCACTCGATAACTCTATTAAACTCTCACCTATCGTAATTATATCTAATGCTTCTTCCATTTTAACCTCTGGTCTTTTTGAGTAAATAAGCAGCTCTCTTTGTTATTTCAGAATAGGAATTACCGTCATATAAATCTCTGCCTATACCTACTGCATAAGCACCTGCATTCAGGTAAGCCTGTGCTTCATTAATCTTAACATTTCCCTGCACCAAAACTTTTAAAAACGGCATAGGCCTTAATAAATCTTCAACATACAAAACACCGCCCATTGCAGTAATAGGATAAAGTTTTATTAGCGGTATTCTTGCTTTCCAGGCTTCGTATGCTTCATTTGCGGTTGAAGCACCTGCGATAAGAGGAATATGTCTGTCTTTTGATATTTTCACCAAACTCATCTGAAAAATAGGTGATGACATAAGTCTGGCACCTGATTCAATGGCAGCATGAGCCTGAAAAGAAGTTATTACCCCGCCGGCACACACATCCATGAATTCCGAAACTTTTTCTATAACAGGATAAACCTCTGGGGTTTCAACATTAATTTCAACTATTTTTATACCACCATCAGCAAGAGCCTTTGCCGTATTCAATACAACATCAGCTTTTTTATTCCTTATTATCGGAAAAATCTTTTCCTCTCCAAGTACTTCTATTAAACTTTTGTTCATAAAATTGTCCTTTACGTCAATTTATTATATCATGACATTGGAGAACTTTACAAATATGAAGATATTAAAATCAAAAGGCTTTTTTATAAAATCATTCTTTCTGTTGGTATTTTTGCTTTTGGCAACAACCTGGATAGCCTATTCGTTTTTTGAACCGTTTGCTTATAATTTTATGATAAAAGATTACACCTCAAGGAACAAGGTTGCCTCTGAGAACACAGTAATTATTGCTATTGATGACAGATCAATTTCTTACCACAGATGGCCATGGCCAAGAGAATATTACGGCAAAATCATAAACTACCTTACCGAATACTCAAACCCTAAAGTAATAGGCTTCGATGCTATTATACCGAGTTTGGATAAAGATAATCCGGAATCAGACAAAAAATTCTTTCAATCGGTTAAAAACTCAAAGAAACTTGTTGTAGGGTTTGATGCTGTAACAGATTATATCGAAGATTTAGACAGAACAAAAGCATACAATAAAAAATTCAAAGAGAAATTACAAACAACCAAAATAACGCCAATATATTCTGTATATCTGCCAAACAAATATGTTGGGATATTGGAATCTCCGCCTCCTTATTTTGATGCAATAAAATATTCGGCTTCGGTTAAAACAACAAAAAACTACAGAACCGACTATTTATATAATGTCGATGAAATAATCTCTGTTGACGGAGCTTATTATCCTTATTTGGCTTTGCAGATGTATCTGGTTGCCAACAATGCCGATGAAATACAAATATATCCTAACAAATTATATATACCTAAGACTAAAACGGAAATACCTGTCGGAGTTTCCAGAAACGGACTGCAAACCCAGCTGAGATTTTATAAACTGAAAGATGAAGACGGTTACACTCATACAAAATATTCGGCTTCCGATATTATTCGTTCTTACGATGCGATAAAAAAAGGTCAAAAACCTATCATCGATCCGAAAGAATTTGACGGTAAAGTTGTTTTTATAGGTGCATGTGCCAAAGCAAAATCGCTAAGTCTTGAGGATGCTCTGCCAACTCCTATACATACAAAACAACCCGGAACGGACATTGTCGCAACAAACTATGACAATATCGCGAACGAGGATTTTATAACTTTCCCGACTCCGTTACAGGTAATCCTTATTATATTTGCTATAACTATTTTGGCATTTATTATCATTAATAAATTACCGTTTGTACCTGCAATAATCTTGCTAACAGGATTATATATATTATACTACCTGTTTGCGATGACCTGTTATTACGCAGAATTTGCCTTGCCGGTAACTCCGCCGCTTGCCGTATTAATTGTGACATCCGTATTCGGATACTCATACCGATTTATCTTGGAGGGCAGAAACAAAGAAAAAATTAAAAACGCAATGGGTAAATATTTATCCCAAGACGTTATGCAAAACGTTGTCCAGAATATCGATGACGTAAAACTCGGCGGAAAACGTGCGGTTGTAACAGTTCTGTTTTCCGATATCAGAGGATTTACAAGTATGAGCGAAAAGATGTCCGCAGAAGAAGTTTCTAATATTCTGAACGAATATTTTTCCGAAATGGAGCCTATAATTACAAAATACAACGGAGTTATTAACAAGTTTATCGGGGATGCCGTTATGGCGATATTCGGAGAACCAATACAAGACCTGAACCACCCTGTTAATGCCGTAAAATGTGCCTATGCAATGTTGAAAAAGGTTAAAGAACTGCAGGAGAAATGGCTGCTCGAAGGTAAACCGAAAATTGAAATTGGTGTCGGAATAAATACCGGAGAAGCTTTTGTCGGAAATATCGGTTCCGAAAAGAGATTAGAATATACCGTAATCGGTGATACAGTAAACCTTGCAAGCAGAATAGAAGGCTACAATAAAATTTATCATACAAACTTGTTGGTCAGCAGTTCTACCTATAATTACATAAGCGATATTGCAGATGTAATAAAAATAAGCGATGTCCAAATCCGAGGGAAAGCTAAAAAAATGGATATCTATGAAGTGCTGCGTCTAAATGATAACAACAAATAAAAAGGCTATTGTAATTCTCTTATGTCCTTTGTATAATCGAAACTAACGTAAATATAAATAGAGGGATTACACTATGACTAAAAGAGTATTACTATGTATTATGGACGGTTGGGGAATAAGCTCAAACCATCCCGAATACGATGCGACAAAATTAGCACATGCCGAAAATGTTACAAGACTTGAGCAGGAATATCCTTCAATAACTATTCACGCTGACGGCGAATATGTTGGACTTCCTGAAGGACAGATGGGTAACAGCGAAGTAGGACACCTTAATTTAGGTGCAGGAAGAATTGTTTATCAGGATTTATCAAGAATTAATAACGCAATAAAAGACGGTTCATTCTTTAAAAACGAAAGATTTTTACAGGCTGTTAACCACGCAAAAGAAAATAATTCTTCACTTCACATTTTTGGTTTGGTTTCAACAGGCGGAGTTCATTCATCTTTGGACCACTTGCTTGCATTAATTAAATTAGCAGCAAACGAGGGTTTAACTAAGGTATATGTTCATGCATTTTTAGACGGCAGAGATACTCCTCCGCAAAGTGCCTGCACCTTCTTAGAACCTGTTGAAGCAGAATTAAAGAAATATAATCTTCCTCCTGTAGCAACCGTTATCGGCAGATACTATATTATGGACAGAGATAACCGTTGGGACAGAGTTGAAAAAGGTTATAACGCATTACTTCTCGGAGAAGGCGAACATGCTGCTTCTGCAATAGAAGGAGTTAAAGCATCATACGCAAGAGGTGACAACGATGAATTTGTTCTTCCGACAGTTATTGGTGGCGAAGAAAGCAGAATTAAAGATAATGATTCCGTAATATTCATCAACTTCAGACCAGACAGAGCAAGAGAAGTTTCAAAAGCATTGAATTTCGCTGATTTTGACGGATTTAACAGGAAAAAAGTTCTGAAAAATCTTTGCTATATTACAATGACAAAATATAACGAAGATTTTACTTTCCCGGTTGCTTTCCCGAAAGAACATCTGGTAAACATATTAGGCGATGTATTGGAAGCTAACGGAATAAATCAGTTCAGAACTGCCGAAACAGAAAAATATGCACACGTTACATTTTTCTTTAACGGCGGTATTGATGAACCTCAACCTCACGAAACAAGGGTTCTTGTTCCGTCACCAAAAGTTGCAACTTATGATTTGCAGCCGGAAATGAGTGCGCCGGAAGTTTGCGAAAACGTTTTAAAAGCAGTAAACAATCCCGAATACGGATTTGTTCTTGTAAACTTTGCAAACCCTGATATGGTAGGTCATACCGGAGTCATAGAAGCTGCAACAAAAGCCTGCAAAACTGTTGATGAATGTGTAGGAAAAATTGCCGAAGCATGCAAAGAAAATGATGTAATAATGCTTCTGACAGCAGATCACGGTAACGCTGAAGTTATGGTAAATTCAGAAACAGGAAAACCGCAAACCGCTCACACAACAAACAAAGTTCCATTTGTTGTCATTAACGGTCCGGAAGGTTTAAAACTGAAAGATGACGGCGCATTATGCAACATTGCACCAACAGTTCTTCAACTTATGGGCATAGAACAACCGAAAGAAATGAACTGCGAATCATTGGTATACAGTTACGCAACAGTATAAATATGGTAGAGAGTAAAACAAATGACAACAGCAAACGATTTTAATATAGATTTTTCAATAAAAAAGAATAATGTAGATGAATTGTTTTTCAATCTTTCCGAAAATCCCGAAGGGTTTAAGAATAAAGACTTCCGTTATACTTTGAGTTTGATTTATCAGACGGTTGAAGATGAATTTAAAGACGTATTTGTATCACCTCATTCTCCTGCAAGAAACACCGATTTCTTTCTGGTAAACGAGGGCGGAAAGTTGTCATTTTTCATCACTCCGACAAACAATTTTGAATATTACCTGAAATCAAAAGGCTCCTTATTCAGATTTCGTTCACAGGTTCTTGGAGAACACGTCGGATACTTTATGAACCTTGATTTGGTCATGGATTATTTCGGCGGATTTGCTGAAATTATCGATATGGAAGCCCTGACTCCGACTTTTGTATATATGAACGCATTAGCGCACTTTGTTATGAAGTTAATCGAAAAACTTTACTTCATACCTGTTATAAAAACAAAAGGTCAGATGTTCAAAATCGTTTATGAACCTATTATTCCAAACTCTCAGGTAGCAAGAATAATTAACAAGTTTGAGGAAAACATTCCGGATAACCTCTTTATTAAAGGAGAAAAACCTGCAAATTTCGTGAACGAATTTATACACGACTACATGAACTATGTAATCTATAAATTTTTAAGTATCAAAGCATACAAATTCAAAGATGTTAAGTCCGGCACATATATGATAAAAGACCTTGAACAGCGTGCAGTTATGCGCGGCGTCAACATCGCCGATAACTTCTCCGATTGGTTTGACGAACTTTATCTCGGTAAATATGACGTCGTCCCGTTCTTTAAAATAGATAAACAGGAAGATGAAATTTTCAGATTAAAAGTTCATATCAAAAACAGAAAGACTGGTGAAAGTGTATTAATTGATGAATTGTACCACGAGGACACCATTTTTGACGCAAATTCTTCAGATATTGCAAAAATCGTTGAAAAACAGCTCAATTATGCCATTAAATATATGCCTGAGCTTGAAGATTTATTTGAAGATGAAGAAAAACTCTACCTGGACTTAAATCTGAACGAAGTATATAAAATAATTACCCAAACGGCATACTATTTACAAAAAGCCCAAATAGAAGTTATATTGCCGAAAGAACTTGTTAACATCGTTGTACCGAGAGCTTCTATTAATGCCAAAGTTAAATCCGAGCGCTCCAAAGATTTGTCGGATTTATTCAACAATACGGCATCAGGCAAAATTGCGTTAGACGATATTCTTGATTTTTCTTATGAGATTGCCATCGGAAACGAAAAGATTTCAGTTGAAGAATTTAATAAACTCGTTGAAGAAAATAACGGTTTAATCAAATATAAAAACAAATACGTTCTTATTGATAAAGAAGAAAGCAAAAAGATATTTGAACAAATCGCAAAAGCAAATTTCAAATCCTTATCAAGAATGGAACTTATACACGCATCAATGTCAGGACAGCTTGCTCAGTATGAATTTGACTATGACGATGCTTATGCCCGTGTAATACAAGACTTTACAAAACCGGTTGAAGTTACACCGCCAGCTGCATTAACAGGTGAACTCAGACCATATCAGCAAACAGGTCTGAAATGGTTATGGACAAATATCACAAAAGGTTTTGGTGTTTGTATGGCAGACGATATGGGATTGGGTAAAACAATTCAGGTCATAAGTGTTATTCTTAAACTAAAGGAAGAAGGAAAATTAACCAAACCCGTACTCGTAATTTGCCCGACAACATTAATGGGTAACTGGATGAAAGAATTACAGATGTTTGCACCAAGTCTTGATGCGGTAGTTTATCACGGGACAGAACGTAAACTTGAAGTAAATCACGATATTATACTTACTACTTATGCAATTATGAGAATTGATGTTGAAGAATTAAAGAAACATCAATGGGGTATGGTAATTGTTGACGAAGCTCAAAATATCAAAAACCCTGATACGGCACAAACTCTTGCTATCAAGACCCTAAAAGCCGATACTAAAGTCGCAATGACAGGTACTCCTGTTGAAAACAGATTAACCGAATTGTGGAGTATATTCGATTTTATCAACCAGGGATATCTGGGCAGCCTCAGAGAATTTCAAAAGAGTTATGCTATACCTATTGAAAGATTTAAAGAAACTTCCCGTGCTGCAAAACTCAAAATGTCAGTATCCCCGTTTGTACTCAGACGTCTGAAAACTGATAAAAACGTCATTTCAGACTTACCTGAAAAAATGGTACTCAACGAATACTGTTACTTATCTAAACCGCAGGCAGTTCTTTACGAAAAGACTCTGAACGAAATGATGGAAAAGATAAGCGAATTCTCAGGTATCAACAGACGAGGAAATATATTCAAACTTATAACTGCCCTGAAACAAATATGCAACCATCCGTATCAGTTCCTTAAATCAGGTGATATGACAAGAGAACAGTCCGGTAAACTTGATAAATGTTTATCAACCGTTGAGAGTATTTTAGAGGCAGGAGAAAAGACTCTTATCTTTACGCAATATAAGGAAATGGGCGATATTTTGTGCAAAGTTATTGCGGAAGAATTCAATATTGAACCGCTGTTCTTCCACGGCTCATTAACAGTTCCGCAGAGAGAAGAATTAATCGATAAGTTCCAAAATGATGAAAATACGAAGATTATGATACTTTCACTCAAAGCCGGCGGTACAGGACTTAACCTCACAAGTGCAACCAATGTTATCCACTACGACTTGTGGTGGAATCCTGCGGTAGAAGATCAGGCAACCGACCGTACATATCGTATCGGTCAGGACAAGAATGTAATGGTACACCGTATGATTACCCTCGGTACATTCGAAGAAAAAATTGACGAAATGCTTAAATCTAAGAAAGAACTTGCTGATTTGGCTATCTATGAAGGTGAAAAGATTATTACGGAACTTTCCGACGAAGAAATTTACGAAATATTTACGTTATCTGCGTAATTATAGGAGTTTGTTAACATTTCTTAACTAACACTTGAAAAAGTATATACTATAGTATATACTAAGTATATAAAGTGTTTTATTTTCCATCGTGTTACTATTTTAAGCCTTACCCTATCCGAAGAGTAAGAAGGAGTTTAATGTTATGAGTAAAAATGCCCCAATCAAATTCAAGAAAACTACATCAAAATCAGACCCCGCAAAGTATGAAGTGTTAGAAGCAAGCTGTGACAGCGTATTAAATGAGTATGTCAGAGAATTGGGTCAATTCCCGTCATTAACGGCAGAAGAAGAGAGAGAACTTGCAAAAAGAGCACACGAAGGTGACAATGCCGCAAAATTAAAATTAATTCAGGCTAATTTGAAATTGGTTGTATGTATTGCCAAAAAAGCCATCCACGTATCAGGAATCCCGATGTTAGATTTAATTCAGGAAGGAAATTTGGGATTAATGATAGCAGCAGAAAAATTTAACTACAAATTAGGTTACAAGTTTGCAACTTATGCAAGCTGGTGGATTAAACAGTCTATGTTTAAGGCTATTTCCGAACAGTCACACTGCATGAAGATTCCTGTATATATTCAGGAAACTTTATCTAAATTCTCAAAAATCAAATCTCAGATGGAAAAAGAATCTAACGGACAAGTTAAAACTCAGGATGTTGCAAGAAAAATGAACATTGCACCCGACAAAATTGAAACATTCTTATCCGCATATACAAAAACAATATCAATAGAAAGCGGACTTGAAAGAGAAGACGGAAAAGATTTCAACATTGCAGACATTCTTGAAGATGAAAAGGCATCCGTATTCAAAACAATTGAAGAACGCAGTCTGCAAAACGATATTGAAATGGTAATTTCAACATTAAAACAGAGAGAACAAGACGTTGTAAGAATGCGATACGGGCTTGGAGATTCCAATAAAATGACATTGGAAGAAATCGGAAATCTGTACGGTGTAACAAAAGAATGCATACGCCAAACAGAATTAAGAGCATTAAAGAAGATGAGAAATTCCGCAGCAGGACAGGAAATTCTGCTCGGATACATCGGCTAAAACGTGTAGAGTAGTATTCCTCGTGAATTATATCTTATGTTTAAACAGGATTTGAGAGCGGCTTTATGTCCGCTCTTATTTTTTCATACATACAGATGTTTACAAATTTCAAATTATCATTAAATATAAAAATATGAAAAAGCTTTTTATAGTATTTTTAGCATTGTTAATCTCAGGCTGCAATTTTGCATTGGCTGAGGGTGAATTATGGGATAATTTTGGAGATCAGAATTTTTATAACACGAAAAAATATGTTTCGGATAAAGATTTCCAAAACGCAATAGACGTCAAAAAAGGGGAAAAAAAGCCAAAGAAGAAAAAGGGAGATACTTTCCATCAGGGGAATGAAACAAGTGTCATAAATCAAATTCCAAAAGAATTACCCGTTGTTTGTATTAATGTTCCCATAAAAATAAATGAGGAAGCAATACTGCCCATCGGGCATTATCAGGTAATGAGCGAAAAAAGAGCAAACAAAATATATCTTAAATTATATCAGGGTCATTATTTGATAACGGAATTTGAGGCTGTAGAAACATTAGACGATTTTGACGAACCAGAAATAAACTTTGCAAACTTTATAACCGACGGTGTAAATTATAAACTTATATATGGTTCAATAGACTATAATGCTTATGTAAACCTTGACTCGGCGGAAGAAACCGAAGAAGATTAGATTTCAGCTAAAATCCAAATATTTTAGGAAAATGCTTTAGCATATTTTTCCCTGAAGAAAGTAATCCGTCATCTTTTGGTGATACTACAATAATATCGCCGGAAACCTGAACAGAATAAGCATTCGGGACATTATCCACATTGAATCTGGCATTACCTCGGATATACATTAAATCTTTGTAATTTCGAATATTTGAATCCGTAAAATCTGCATCTCCGATAATCTCTCTCAATGCACCTAAATCATTAACGGCAGAATCCGAAAATTTTGCATTGCCTCCGATTGATTCCAGATTTTTTAAAGTTGTTACTTCGGAATTAGAGAAAACTGCATCCCCGCCAATAATTCTCAAATTTCCAAGATCTGTTATATTTGTTTCGGTTAAACGTAATTTACCACCGACAATTTCAAGATTACCCAAAGACTCTAACGGAGTATTCTTCAAAATTAAATCCTGCTTAATCTCTCGCAAATTAGCGAAATCTCGAATTTTTGATTTACAAAAATCTGCATACCCGCCAATATAATCCAAGTCACCGGTAGATTCAAGCTTTGAATTATTAAAACGAGCATTCCCCCCAATTGTTCTGAGTTTGCCTAAAGTTTTCATCTTAGTAGCGACAAAGTCCGCATTTTTGCCAATATATTCAAGCATGCCGGTATCTTCAATTTCGGAAATATCTAATATTGCATCGCCGCCTATTTTTCTCAAATTAGCCAAAGATTTTACCTTAGAATTTGAAAACAGAGCATTCCCTCCAATACTTTCAAGGTTATCTAATGTTTCTACAGAGGAACGGGAAAATACCGCATTGCCTTTAATTTCCCTCAGGCTGCCTAGATGTTTTATTTTTGAGTCGCTAAAGTCAACATCTCCGACTACTTCCAGCTTGCCGAGCTCTTTTATATATGAATTTGCAAGCCGCAAATAACCGTTTATGACTTTCACCTCACCCAAATTTGTTGCTGTAGAATGAGCCATATCGCAATAACCGTTTATTTGTCGTATTCGGTTCAGCAAAGTATCCTCATTAACCCCGAGATCTTTCCAGGTAAGACCGCCACTCGGCTGAAAATATCCGTCCTCCATTATCAAAAAGCCATCAGCATCTTTTTTAAACTTCATATTAAAATAGCTCAAAATTGTCTCAACATCATCTTCTTTTATAGCCTTTTTTAAATCTTTTTTAGCTTTATCCAGAATTATTTTTCTTTCTTCAACAAAGTTTAGTTCTTTCTGTACGGTAGCAAAAACCTTAAAACCATTATCTGCTATATATTTTTGAATTTCATCGTAATAATACTGCGGAATATAGTTATCATTTAATTCCCCCTGAATTTCCACGAGTTTTTTACCAACAAACCTTAAAGCAACACGAGGGCAACCATCCTCAACATATATATGGAAATCCCCGTCATTAAGGTAATAATCCGCATGATTATTTCTTGTACACCATCTTTCTGCAGACAGAGCTTTTAACTTTGAAACATTTTCCCCATAATGAGCCTTATCGTGTGATTTTGACTGTATAACAATCCAGCCCGTATAATTATCCGGACAGTAGTCGGCTGAAATATACGATGACTTCAGTTCTTTATTGTAAAGCTTTAAAAAATCAAACTGATAATTAGGATTAGATTTTAATACGGATTTAAGACAATTTACAGTTTTTTCAAGAGCTTTCTCATTATATTCCGGAGGAAGTTTGTCCTCCTTCTTTTTTAAATTTTTTGTAATCGAATTTAAAATAAGCAATTGGGTTGCCGGATTATAATTTATGATATTATCTCCCCACTCAGATATTATTTTATGTCGATTTAAAGTTGTCTCGGGAGTTCTGCCTGTATAATCCCCATTCTTAATATCCAAAATCATCGGAATTGCCCATATCTGGAAGTCAGCATTTGAATTATATTTTTCTATAGGTGCCTTAAATTTTTCAACAACAGCATAATCTATCCCGTCAAATTGGGATTTTTTCATTGCACCAAAAGACACGGAATTATTATATTTTTTTATTGAACCTCGATAAGAAGTCAAGGTTAAATTATTGAGACAATTTGGGGATAACATATTACACTTAAAATTCGTAAATAAAAATTTTTGCTAGATATACTGCAGAAATTATACTTCTACTTTTTGAGCTGTAACTACTTTTTCAAATTCTTTTGGGAACAACCTGTTACGGGCAAAATTCAGACCGTTTATTACACCGCCTAAAATATCAGAATTTTTGTAAACTCCGACAAAAGCCATTAAATTACCGTCCAAACAAACCGCCATAGGAATAACACCGCCAGGATGTTTTTCCGGATCAGGAATAAAAATATCTATCTTATCCTTTCGGGTTCCCAATGCAACGCACAGGTCTTTTATCTGATGATACTGTTTTGAAGATATTTTTTTTACACTTCCTCTTATGCTGTAACTTGCACAAAAGGGAGTTTCATAAGACTGAATAGATTTTGAATACATTATAAATATACCTTTGTTATTACGGATAAAAACTCATAAAAAAATTTTTTGATACAAAAGTAATATAAATTTACAAAAAAAAGAGATTGACAAATTTGCCAATCTCTTTTTATATATTATGTTTAATCCGCTTAGCTTGCAACTGCAACTTTCATTGTTTTTGCAATAATATCATTAAAGCTATCTGCTTTTAATGAAGCACCCCCAATTAAAGCACCGTCTATATCAGATTTAGACATTTGTTCTTCAATTGTCGATGGTTTAACAGAACCGCCGTAAAGAATTCTGATAGCGTCAGCAGCAGAAGCGCCTGCAACTTCAGCAACAACACTTCTGATCATTTTAATAACTCTGTTAGCTTCATCAGCATCGCAGGATTTGCCTGTTCCGATAGCCCAGATAGGTTCGTAAGCTATAACTGATTTAGCAACATCTTCAGATGAAATACCTGCTAAAGCTGCTCTAATTTGTCCTGAAATCCAAGCATCTGTTTCACCTGCTTCTCTTTGTTCCAAAGATTCTCCGCAGCAGATGATAGGAATTAAACCGCCTGCCAATATAGCTTTGGCTTTTTTGTTAATCATTTCATCTGTTTCTGAGAAGTACTGTCTTCTTTCGGAGTGTCCGATAATAATGTATGAGCAGCCTGCATCTTTTGCCATTTCTACGGAAATTTCACCCGTATAAGCTCCGGAAGCTTCCCAATGGCAGTTTTGAGCAGCAACAGCGATTTTATTTCCGCCGCAGCCGCAGTCACACGGAACGGTTTCTACTGCGCTTAATGAAGTGAATACCGGTGCAATAACAACAGTCGGTAATTCAACAGCTGTATAATCTTTTACAAAATTTTTAATACCTTCGTATAAATCTTTTGCATCAGCTCTCAAAAGATTCATTTTCCAGTTTCCTGCAATAATAGGTTTTCTTGACATATCATTCTCCTTTTTTTAGTCACAAATACACGTTTATTATATATAGAAAACGATTTACATGCAACGATAAACCGCAAAAAAGAATATTTACGAGTTTATAGTAAGATATGCAAGTTGCACAAATAAACCAAAAACAAAATCCCTCTTTTAAGAACGGATTTTATAATGCCACACGAGAACTTGATTCAAGTGTCATGCTGAGTCGTGCGCTTATAGATACATTTGGCTGCACAATTCCGTGGATAGTTATGGCAAACAATGATGCCGAAAAAAAGGAAAAAACTCGAAGATATCTGCTTGATTATGCAATTATTTGGTTAACTCCCTTCGTAACTTTACCATTGTCAAATCGTTTTGCAATGAAATATCTCTGCAAACTTACAAAAAGTTTTTGGTCAAATAATCACAAAGCCATTCATATTTCAAACGAATATTTAAAAGATACAAGCTCAATGATGGCTGAACTACAGAGAATGGGCGAAGATTTAAAAAAGTATCCTTTAGAGTATTTTTATTACAAGTTAAACCCTAAAAAGAAATATGATAATAAATTAAATATTGACGAACTTTTAAAATCTGTTGGCGGAGACAAAGAAAAATTACGTCAGAAATTAATACGTTCCAAAAATGCGGTATTCTTCTCTGATTGTATGTTTACTTTCGGTGCAGGCACAACCGTATTATTTGGGAATAACGAAATCACCAAAAAGACTACAGGACAGTCCGGTTTTAGTGCAGAAATGAGTATGGCTGATAAAGAAATAGTTGAAAAAAGAGCCGAAAAATACGAAAAAAGCAAAAAGAAAAGATATCTGACTTCTTTAGGAATAATTGCGGCAACAACACTTGGAATGTCATTAGCAGGTTTTGCGACGTTGTATTCAAAAAGCACAAATAAATTGGTGCAAAAATTACGAAGCAACGCCAGATTATTTGATTACACCAAAGGTATTTATATGTCTCGATTACCATTCTTTCTTGGGAATATGGCATTTTATATGGGAGCAAGTTTATTAGCGGCTAGAAATAATACCGAAAGAAAAGATGCTGCAATTCGAAATGGTGTTGGAGCTACTGTATTCTTTGGCGGTGATTTGTTGTTATCGAGTTTGTTCACAAACTTTAGTGACAGAATTTTCGGTACAAAATTACGTCAAGAAACCGGTAACAATTCGATTTTCCGCAAAATATTTCCAAAAGTTAAACCGATAAGACAAGTTATAGAAGAAGTAGAATTAGGTAAAATTTCAAAAGTGAACAAAAAAGTCGGAGCCGGAATTTTCTGGGCTGATATGCTCTTACTTATGATATCAATGGGGTATGCTGTTCCAACCGCAATAAATAAGATGATTAAACGTGATGTTGAAAAAGATATTAACACTCAAAAAGCAAGTTCTTTTACCGAATTGACAAATACCCCTCAAATAAATACCCTGCGAATGAAAGATTTTATTAATAGAGTAAAATAGCAAAATTTTATTTCACAAGTTTTAATACTAAATATGAAAGTAACATTAGCAGATAAATATATAAGACCTCTTAAACTATACGGACAAAGAGCAATTAATACGACAGATGATTGGGAGAAAGAAAAACTTGCCCGAAAATGTTTCAATTTAAAACTCTGTACTACAGAGTCTATATCTCCCACATTAAAAAAATTTAGAACGCTTGACGCACAACAATACATTAGGGATTATTTAGATAGCTTTTTCAATATTTATGCTGAAGTTTTTCAAAATTTAAGTATAAAAGATACAGATAAAACTGTATTATATGCAAAAAGAGAATTACAAAATGATTACGGTGTAAAAAAAGTATTTTTAGATAATAATCCGATGTTTGCAAGAAGATGTCTTGAAACAGCCGAACTGCTATCAAATCATAATATTAGTTTGCCTGAAAGAATTATAGGCTGTCATTATTATCCAAAATATTGCGGTTTGAGTATGAAAAACACAAAAGATGGTTCAACCATACTTTTACATTCTGATTTAGAAGGCTGGCGCCCAAACAGCATAACAAATTCACCTATTGAATTACCTTTACACGAATCATTACATCTGCTGCAAAACGGTTTCTTTTTATCAAACATAAAAACACTACCCAAAGAATACCGTATGATTGCTAAAAAAAGCAAATTTGCTGATTCAACAATAAATTATTGGCATTGCAACCACGAGGCACATATTGATTTACTTGTTAGAAAATTAATCATTAATGATTTAACAGAAGATGAAGAAAAGTTATTAAAATACTTAAACGAATTATTTTTTACTAAAATAAATATCAGTCGAAAAGAAGAAGCCATAGAATATTTTGATGATTTCCTTCCTTTTTAAAATTATAATTTTGTTTTAAGACTTAATCTAATCTGGTTTTGCGAAGAAATCTATTTTCTGATAAATTCAGAACCCATCATAACTTTATCTTTGAGTTTTTTCAGGCCCGTTCCATAGAAATACTTGAGCTGTTCGGGGAATTGTTCGGCAATATCGGTTATGTACATATCCTGAACAATAAATGCTTTTATAAGAAATACTATCTCCTCATTTTTTGTCCACAAAACAGAAGCCTCTGTTGTTTTATCAATAGCAGCAATCTGTCCGAAAACACCTTCCGCATTATCCGCAGCAACAAAAATCATCCTTCCGCCCATTGTCGGTATTATTTCTTTTCCTGTAACGTGTCTTGAAACAGAACCGAAATTACAAACAAAAGCATCATAACCTACGATTTTAATTTCAAGCCCGCGGTGATATGCTTCAAGTAAATCAGCCTCAAAGTTTTTGAAATCCTGACTCCAAGCCGCAATAAATATTTCTTTTTTTGCATTTCTGATGATTTCAAGAATTTTTGAATTAACAGTATGATGTCCGTTCAGATTTAAAACAGGTTCAGTGTAATTATCTTTTACATTAGGAAGTTTTTTATCGAGAAAATCGAGAGTAGAAGCATATTTACGGCGATATTGTTTTATCATTTCTTTTGGTTTTATCGGGGTATATGAAATCGGTTTTGTAGGAGAAGATGTTACAATATGATCATTCTCCAGCGCCTTTAGTGTATCATAAGCCCTTGCCTGCGGGATATCTGCAAGCTTTGACACTTCATATCCCGTTGCCGGATACTTTTTCAAAAGCGCAATGTACACTTTTGCTTCATACGAATTAAAACCTAATTCTTTGAGTTTTTCTACCAATTCTTCCATAATGCAATTTTAGCAGATTTTCTTGTAACTTGCCAATAATTGTAAAAACTTATTAACTTTAAATTTTAAGTAAAATTTCTATACAACTACAGCTTTGTAATTACATCTAAAATTTGCACCGGAGATTCAATTATATGTGTTGCACCTTCCCTCAACAGAATACTTTTATCTCTGAAGCCCCAAGCACAACCGATACAATCAATTTCGGCATTCTTGGCGGTCTGAACATCGGTTTCGGAATCTCCTGCATAAACAACATTTTCAATTCGGACTTTCATTTCCGTAATCGCCTTAAATACACTATCCGGAGCCGGCTTTTTTCTTACCCCCGCAGCTTCATTTTCACCTATGGCAATATGAATAAAATCACCAAAATATTTTTTACACAACTCTTTTACGGCAGTATCAAATTTATTGGAAACAACTGCGACCTGAATACCTTTAAATTTCAACTCTCTGAGCATTTCCATAACCCCATTATAAGGTTTGGTTTTGTTATACATATTATTTTTGTAATGCTCTTTGAAAACATTTAAACATTCCTCGAACTCCGGATTATCACTGCCGTCAGGAATTGCCCTTTCAATAAGGAGTTTTACACCGTTCCCGACAAAATTACGAACCTCATCTATGCTTCTTTTCGGAAACCCGAACTGCGCCAGCGCATAATTAGTACTGTCGCACAAATCCTCAAGAGTATTTAACAAAGTTCCGTCTAAATCGAAAATTACACCGTATATCATTGATTAAACTCGACAGCTATTTTTATAACGCATTTTTTTACATTATTTTGCAATGCAAGAGTAGTAATTTGAGGTGCATGCGCATCCTGCGGGAAAAATATTGCGAAATTTCTTCCGTTTAAATATACGGAGCCAATCTCAGTTTTTGGCTTTTTATAAAAAATTATGTCCTTATCGGGGTCGTACTTTGTATATGGAACTAACCCGTCAATATTCGCATAGTCAATTCTTTCGACACCGTCAATTAAAAACTGCAAATCAACAAACTTGCGATGTGATTCCAAAGTTGCTTCAAATTGGTCTTTTCTGGTATAGGATTCTATTTTTGCAGTAATAGTATCCGTAATATAATATTCACCGTCCATTGCATTTACCGTTAATTTGTCGATAAATTCCAAAACTTCCGGCGGAACAACATTATACTCATATAAAATATCTAAATTATCTACTATCATTCTGCTAACTCTTCCATTGCTTTTTCATATTCTTCCTGTTTCGGGGCTGTACCGTGCCAACCCGGATTATTTTCCATAAAACTTACGCCTTTACCTTTTATGGTTTTAGCGATAATAGCGGTAGGATGACTTGCCGTTTTCGAAAGCTCAATTGCTTCATAAATCTGATTAATATCATGACCGTCAATTTCAATGACATTCCAGTTGAACGCTCTCAATTTTGCTGCCAAATCATTCAGCGGCTTAATATCCTCGGTTTTTCCGTCAATCTGCAAACCGTTACGATCAATTATAACAGTCAAATTGTTCAAATGTCTTGACGGAGCATCCATAAATGCTTCCCATGCACTGCCTTCCTGAAGCTCGCCGTCACCCATAAGGACATAAACTCTTGCTGACTTTTTATCAAGTTTCAAGCCCATAGCCATACCGCATGCTATTGCAATACCCTGCCCCAAAGACCCGGTTGCGGCATCAACGCCGGGACAAAATGTTGCGGGATGTCCCTGTAATTTTGAGCCCAATTTTCTGAACGTCATAAGTTCCTTTTCCGGGAAAAATCCCATCTGGGATAATACTGAATAATAAATCGGAGAAACATGTCCTTTTGAAAGTACAAATCTGTCACGATTAGGAAATTCTTTATCTTTATCCCATTTCGGAACAAGCTTCATACATTTGTGGAAAAGAACCGTCATAATCTCGACAGAAGACAATGATCCGCCGATATGACCTGACTGAGCATTATAAACCATTTTTATAATGTTTCTGCGGCTCTGTTTACAGTATTTTTTCAATTCTTCAATTTCAGATTCTTTTAGCATTATTTTTCTCCAAAAAATTTTTCTTCAACAACTTTCAACACAAACAACGGCAGGGTCGGGAAAATACGTTTAAATCTTTTCGGTTCTTTAACCGTTCTGTATAACCACTCCAAACCGAGTTTCTGATAAATAACGGGGGCACGTTTAACAACACCCGACCACACGTCAAAGCTTCCGCCAATACCGATTAAAACAGCATCGGGTAAAAGCTTTTGTGCTTCACTAATAAACATTTCCTGTTTGGGAGAACCCAGAGCTGCGAGTACGAGTTTCGCACCCGAATTTTTAAGTTCTTCAAGCACTCTGTCATCATCCTTAAAATACCCGTCCTGAACATAGCAAACATTGAGATTTGGAAACTCAGACTTAATATTTTCTACAGCTTTTTCAATAATCTCGGGTTTTGCACCAACAAACGCAACGGGTTCGGATGTACCTGCAAATCTTTCGACAAGACGTTTTGCAAACTCAATACCTGCAATACGGCGAACTTTATGACCCAAAATTTTCAGCCCGATTTCAACCCCTATCCCGTCAGGAATAACCATATTCGCATTTTTGATAAATTCCGCAAATTCGGGGGTATGCTTGGCACATTGAATCATTTCGGGATTAATCGTCACAACAGTACCACGATTTTGGCAGATATAATCAACCGCCTCATCGAACGAGAACGTGTCAACGTCAAATCCCTGTAACTTTACCGTGCTTCTCTCCATACCAACGATTATATCTCAATTACTGACATTTGTAAAGCTTGCAAGGTGTACTCTGAGAGTACACCTTGCAAATAATATAATACATTTTATATACTTTTAATTACTGCCAATTTGTATTCTCTGCAATAAATGTAATTAAGGCTTCTCTATCCTCACTTGTAAGGGCTCCTACACTTGCATAATCTCTGCCGCCTGTTGATAACCAGCCTGCAACATCACTTTTAAGTGCTTCTAGTTGAGTGACACCCAAATATTTACCGTCATTTGCTCTTATTGTTTCAATAGCGGAAATATCAGAACCTTTAATATTTATACCTTTAATGGATTCATCTGCCATATTTTCTTGCCACTTAGCAAGGTTTGCATCATCTAATATTCTCATACTGTCTGCAATAATGTTAGTACCGTTTTGAGCAATATCAAATACAACGTGGATTCCTGTACTTGCAGCATCGACTACTGTTACCACATCATCATTACCGTTTGTTTCAACAATATCTACCATATTAATTTCCTGATAACCGTCAACAGGATTTACCCTGCGGAAGTAGTTTCTGTTGTCTGATGCATCAACTGCGGTAAAGTTATTCTGTTTTCTTGTTTCATATCTGTTAACAGTAATTTTATCATCGCCGTCACCGTATGAGAATATGCCTTGGGTATTACCGCCATCCTTCTTTGTAGAGAAGGCAACATCTTTTGCTGCAACATCAGTAAATTTAAGAAGAATATCTCCCGTAATAAGATCATTACCATTTGTTATTGTATCTTGTCCGTCTTCTACAGAAAATTCCAGAGTGATTTTATCGGTTTTATAACCGCCATGTAAATGTATTTCATCATTACCTGTACCGCCGGATATAAATACTGTATCAAGTCTTGCCTGATAGCCTGAAGTATTTGTTAATCTTATTTCATCATCACCGGCTTCACCATAGATTTTAGTTTTATTTTTATATGCATTTTCTTGTCCGGGTTTTATATAATTATAAGCAAAAATCGTATCCTTTCCTTCACCTGCAAGTACAGTACAATCAGTTGCAGCTATTTCATCGCAATACTTTGTACCAACAACAGGATTTTCTTCATTATTAAAACTGCCCATGTCATTGACATAATGTGCAAGGATAGAATCTTCAACAGTAACATATTTTTGGAATATAAATTTATCTATTGGATTTGGGTAAGTTTCTTCATTAAAATAGTCTTTTATTCTTATAGAAGAAGCATAAACATATCTTGCCCATCTTCCGACTACTTCCCCGTTGTATTCTCCTATAATTCCGTGCTCTCCACCTTCATACGGAAGAGAATTATCATAAAATGAGTTGTACCAAATAGTTAAATCATCATTATCTCTGATTAAAAGAGTATTCCCGTTTCCAAGACCTGAACTGCTGTCAAATCCGTTGATTTTAATTGTATCGTTTGAGCTGTCTTCACTCATTATAATAGTTGTATGTTTTCTGTTTTCCCAGTCATTTTCCTGCCAATCAATTTCATAAGTATCAGCACCTTCACTGTCTATAAATTCATCGTTACCCAAGCTTGCCGTAATGGTATCATCACCATTTGTGCCGTAAATACGGTCATTAAGGTCAGTACCAGTTATGGTTGTTTCGCCATGAATAACGTGTTTAATGTCGGACATTGAATATGTTCCATCAGTAGTAATAAGATTTTTAAATGTATTACTACTTGTAAAGTAATCTTTAACCGTGACAGAATCATTAGCATTATTGTATTTAACAATAAGGTCTTTCTCGCTTACTTCATAATCCAAATCATCAAGTGTTGAATCGGTAAATTGTAAAGTATCAACTTCATCGGTTTCAGTACCATTTACTACGGTAGCGGTACCATAGCCTTTAGCAAATTGAATTATATCGTTTCCTTTACCACCGTTTATAGTATCAGCACCGCCTTTACCATCTATAGTGTTTGCACTATCTCCGCCAAAAATTCTATCCGCAACACCTGCATTACCTTCAATTAATTCAGCATCACTATAAATGAATCCGGAATCTGCCAATTTTGAAATTAATGTAGTTGTTTCACCATTATTATCCTTGACATATATTGTCGGCATATTTGAAAGATAATCCTGAATATAAACCGTTACATTCCAATAGTTATCTCGTATTTTTGCATGATTTTCCTCTATTAGAAATGTTAATTTATCAAATCCCAAACCCAGAAATTCAATAGTATCTTTGCCTGATGTCGAAGTTATATAATATATACCACTGCTTGGTACAAGATAGGTATTAGCACCATCCCCTCCTATTATTGAACAATTAGTTCCATTAAGTGTAATAATATCATTAAATACCGTTCCGTTTACAGTTTCATCCAAAGTATTAATTGCATGTCTGTTTTCTGTTGCAAGGTCATGTTCAACACCGTTTTTATCAATCCATTTTGTAATGGTATTACCTGTGGCAAAATAATCTTTAACAGTAACAGAATCCGCACCGCCATTATATGAAATTATAAGGTCATCATTTTCAACTTCGTTTGTTATTCCTCTTGAAAAATCAAGGTCTGATAATTCTGAATCCGCAAATTTGAGTGAATCGGTATCACCATTTGAACCTTGATGAACTTCATCATTTCCGTCACCGTTATTGAATACAATTGTATCATTACCCGCTGAACCATATATAGTATCCTTACCTTTTTTAGGTGTAATAACGTCTGCGATTGTATCACCGTAAATAGTTTCAGCTCCGTCAGTTCCTTCAATTTCGCCCGAACCTACAACTATACCTAATTCTTTTAATACGGTTGTTGTTTGTAAATCAGAACTGTTTATTGTTATATTTTCTTTGAACTTAAAACCGTTCTTAATTGTAATTTTATCAGTACCGCTGCCGTAAGAAACAACATAATCATCATTATCTTGAGAAACATGAATATTTTCCATAGCAACGTTTGTAAAATTAAAGATTAAATGACCATTAATAGCATCATTATCATTTTCTATAATATCCTGACCGTCGCCTTCAGAAAATTCAAAAGTGATATTATCGGTTTTCTCTGAACCGCAAATATGCATTGTATCATTATCAGCACCGCCCGAAATAAATGAAGAATCAAGTCTGTTTGACCACCCGGAATTATTTACTAATCTTATTTCATCGTTACCAGCTCCGCCATATATATTTGTTTTATTTTCACCGTATTGACTGTAGTGGTTCTGAGCATGAATACTGTCATTCCCTTCGCCTGCATATACTGTAGCACTGTATGCCCCTATATAATCACCATACTTTGTACCAGTAACTTCTTCATTGGTAAAAGATCCCATATTATTAGTGAATCTTGAGCGAATTGAATCTTCAAAAGTTTCACCGAATTTTTGTAATAAAATTTTATCTATTGTCGGATTTTCTGCTGTAAAATATTCTTTAATTCTTATGCTGGAGTAATACATATTTCTTGCCTGTCTTCCGACCTTTTCTCCGTTATATTCGCCTATAATACCATCAGTAGAAGTATTATAATTAACAAAATCCAAAGAATCATCAGAAGGCGTTTTATTATACCAAATGGTTAAATCATCATTATCCCTAATTAAAAGGAAATCACCGTTATTTATACCATAATTGGTATTGATAAATCCGTTAAATTTAATGGTATCTGCCTCACCGTCATCACCCATAATTATAGTTGTATGTTTTCTGTTTTCCCAGTCATTTTCCTGCCATTCAAATTCATAAGTATCAGAACCTTTTCCGCCAATGAGAACATCCCCATCTGTGGCCTTTATTACATCTGCATCATCTGTACCGACAAACTGAACCAGAATTTCATTAATTGACTTCTGTACTCCATTTACGGAAACATATTTTACGGAATGACCGTTAACGAAATTTTCCAAAACAATTCTATTTGAATTACCGCCATATACAATTAAATTATTACCGTCATATTCTGACGCAACATTTGTAAAATCCTTTTGGTCATCAAAGAAAATGGTATCATTTCCGCTGCCTTGCTTAATAGTGTTTTGGAAACTTGTAAAACAGCTGCTGCTGTCAAAATGGATTTCATCATTTCCCGCACCTGCATCTATGGTATTAACGCCGCCTTTTATGAATATCTTATCATTGTCGGCACCTACTTTTATGTTATTCGTACCGTCACTGATATTGATTGTATCTTTTCCAGCACCTGCGTCTATGGTATTTGTACCTCCGCCGGGCGCAATACTGTCATTACCATTCCCGCCATATATACTATCGTTTCCGCCGGCACCAAAAATAGTGTCATGACCGTCCCCTCCATATACAGAGTTTTTCATTCCGCCTTTGACGTCTATTCTGTCATTATTAGCGTTGCCTTTTATGGTATCATTGCCGTATGTACCTGTTATTGTGTCTTTAAACGGAGTACCGACAAAAGTGGTTTCATATTTTGCGGTCATTGTCAAACCTTTTGATTTTAACAATGCAACAATTTTACTCTTTGATTTCGTCTGCAGAGTTATATTATCTTTATAAACCGAACCGTCTTTATTAAAATAATTTTTAAAGGTAATTGTCTGTTTTACTTGTTTTTTATCTTTTGATGTTTTAACATAGGTATATGTAAGTTTTAAATCTTTTCCCGTTTTTGAAAATGCCATTTTATCTTTTGTACTGGCTGAACCGATTTTTACCAAAGTAGGTTTACCCTTAGTATAAATAGTATCGTTGCCATCGCCTTTATTAATTATAATAGTGCTGCTTTTACCCGTACCTGTTTTTATGGTATCGTTACCCTTACCGCCAATGAACGTATTAACCTTTGCACTTTTGGTAAAATCAATAAGATCATTACCTGCACCGGCATCAACCGTCAGGTTCTTATTCCAGTTACTCTTGTTCTGCCATTTGATAGTATCTTTACCTTTTGACCCTGTAACTTTGTTACCTTTTAAAACACCTTTACCCATAATAAATACTCCTATTCTTTAGTAAAATTGTAGCACTAACAAACAGAAGAAACAAGGTTAAATTATCTTAAGGCTTCTTTTAATGCTTTTTCCAAAACCTGAATTTTTGCCTGCAAAACTTTTACCTGTGCAGAACTGTTGTCAGTCAATATTGAGCTCTTTTCCAATTCTCTTTTATAAGCAAAAAGCTGCTCTGTCTGCGTAAGATAAAACGGAACAAATAAACATAATCCCGAAATCAATCCCGCACCCAAAACAGATAATGCGAAAAATGCTATGCTGACCGTCCTTGCACCCTCATAAGCAACTTCGGCATCAACACCACCAGACGGCGGCATTATGTAAAGTGTTATGGTATTTCCGCCATTTATTATGGTGATATAAATAACTCCTAACAATAACATAAACGCTAAAAGTTGTAACATTAATTTCATTTTTCTCTGCCCTCTAAATATTTTTGTACCTTATTATATTTTTCATCTGCCGGAATTTCCAATAATATTATCTCATCAGAAAACGGTTTTGTAAACCTCAGACTGAATGACTGCAAAACCTGCTCATCGGTTAAAACTTTGCCTTTACCTGCGCCATACAAAGTATCGTTGTAAACGGGATGCCCCTTATAGCTTGTGTGAACTCTTATCTGATGAGTTCTTCCCGTTATCAAAGTCAACTCAACAGCCGTAGCCTCTTTATATCTTTTTATGACTTTTACTATGGTTTGACTCTCTTTTCCGTCAGGAATAACCGCCATTTTATGCGGCTGTTTTGGATTTCTGCCTATTGGCAAATCTATAATTTCCTCATCTTTTTCCCAAACCCCTTTGAGAATCGCACGATATTTTTTCTCAATTTTGTGGTTTTTGATTTGCTCTGCAATAAATTCATGGGTCATGTTATTCTTAGCTATCATCAGAAGTCCCGAAGTATTTCTGTCTAAGCGATGCACAATCCCCTGTCTGAACTCACCGTTCAGATTGGAAAGATTACCGCCGAATTTATACAAAAGTGCATTAACCAATGTTCCCGTAACTTCCTGATTTGTAGGATGAGTAAGCATACCGGACGGCTTGTTGACAACAAGCATATTCTCATCTTCGTAAACAATATCAAGCGGAATATTTTCCGGTTCTATCCTGACGGGTTCTGATATTATATCCCCGATATTTACCACATCATCTTCTTTTAAGGTATAAGAAGATTTTTTAACTGCATTGTTTACAAGGATTTTGCCGTCTTTTATTGCACTCTGAACTTTTGAACGAGAAACATCGGACAGCACCTCCGCTACCCTCAAATCCAAACGTTTACCTTCATCGTTTTCGTCCGCAATATATATCATTACTTCGTTTTCTTCAATAAAATTATTATAACAAGAGCCACTACCGCAATATTGATTAAAATATCAGAAATATTAAACACAGGGAATGAGATGAAATTCAAGTTGAAGAAATCTCTGACATATCCGAGCGAAATTCTTTCATGTAAATTTCCCGCAACACCTGCACATAACATAGAAATGAAAAATAATTCTTTGAACCAAATCGATTTTAAATTCTTTATTACATACAAAAACAATAATGTCAGCACCACTACCGCTAAAATTATTAAGAACTCTCTGGCATCAGGAAACAGGTTAAATGCTGCGCCCGTATTTTTTACAAACGTAATCTCAAAAACCCTGTTTGAAAAGCTGAATCCGTCGCTGACACTATGGTACAACATTCTTGAAAAGAACAAATCAGCAAACAGGAAAAACACATAACAAACAATAAAATATAACAGTTTAGCGAATTTGCCGTTCATTACTCTTCTTCTTCCTTTATTTCAACCTTATCTTTATTTTCGGATTTTTCTTTTTTATCAACTTTAGCATAATTATTTTTCGGCACTACGTTAATTCTGAACATAACAAAAGCCATACCGTGCATATATACACGAATTTTATCAACTCCGGACGGTTCTGCTGAAGTAATACCAACAGAAGCAACCGTATATTCATTTACGTTGTCAGTATTTGCCGTAAACACTCTTGCTAAGGTCTGATCATCACCCATACGTTTAAATGTTTCTTCGGGTTTTACCGCAGGGTTAACGATTTTTTCCTGATTAAGCGAAGCGATAACAACATATTCCGGCGGCAAATCTACTTTCAAAGTAGAAGTATATGTTTGCCCCGCACCAATAATCTTAGGAGCTTCTATATGCATATCAACATATCTTGCATCCCCGTATTTGAGGGTAGATACTTCTTCAAGAACTTCTTCGCTTATTATTTCCCACTTATTGGAAAATCTCTGAAGATGATATCTGCATTTTGATTTGGAATACAACTCACCCAATAAAGCTTTTTCTATATCATCGGAAGTTGCAACCGCAGTTTCATCAGTATCTACCGTTGCATAATCCCCGTTGATTTCAATGTTCTTAATTTTAGATGTATAAGTTATATCAGGATAAGCTTCCCATGTTTCACCGACAAGACTGAAATATACGTCTTTCGGATAACCGTCGTTATCAATAAAATTCTGACTGTATAAATTCTGTAATGATGCTAAGTCATATTTGCGGGAATACTGCTCCTGTTTTGCAAACAATGACTGAATTTCTTTTTTATAACTGTTCTCAAGTTTCGCCTGCTGAATTTTTGCTTTTTTATCCGCAATAAAGCCTGCTTCTGCAGGTGTTGCAAGCGTGAAACATAACATTAAGCATAGTGCTGTAAATAATACTCTCTTCATGTCTTTAATTATATATAAAATCTATTTTAATAGCAAGCTATTTATATTTAGCAAAAAAGGTGCGTCAAAATGACGCACCCTTGCAATTATTATATTATGCTAATTTCCAAGTATTTGTATAGTCTCCAATACATCCGCTATATATTGTATACAAGGCTGCAGCATCATCCGAACCAAGAGCTTCCGATATACTTCCGTATGCCGAACCGTCACTAGACAACCAGCTTACTAATTCCATATAAACCGTATCAACACCTCCTACTTTTTCATTTGAGGTCAGGAAGTCATAATTCAATTTATAATCACCGCTTTCTGCTGTCAACGTTTCCATTTTACCACCGCCAAACGCATTCTTGATTGTAAGTGTTGAATAATCACCATCATCATATATATAGTTATGCAGGTCGCTTGTGAAGATTAAGTCATCACCTAAAACGAAGCTGTCTCCGTCCCGTTTTACATCAAAGAAGAAACTTAACTCTGAGCAATCCGCATCAAAGTTCAATGTATCATTACCACCTCTGTCATCAATTACAATATCAGTTTCAACATAAGTTTCAGCAATGGCATTAGAGCGTGAAAGTTTCATGTAATCATATGTTTCATCTTGTTCGCCGCCGCTGTAAATATAGTAATCTTTGGCGATGTCTAAGAATGTGCCAGCATTATCATAATCAATTTTATGATAGCCTGTAGCAGAATAAACTTCACCCATATCGACAAACTGTGTTAATTCCTTAAAACATCCGCCTTCGCCGTTTACTCGCAATTCATTATTACCAAAATGTTCGGTATCCAAATCAAATGAATCGTCAGACCAAGTACCCCAAATTTTGATATCCTGAGGAATAAATTCTGTATAGTTAGCAGCATCTTCATTCACTTTTTTAGCTACAACTACACTTATGTAGTCATCAACGTCAAACGAGCTATTTGCATTAGCATTATAATAATGCGAGAACATTGGTGCATAATAATTATCATAATCATCAATTTCTGCATATATGAATTGCGTTCCGTTTGTAGCATCACCTGCACCATAGATATTTACAGTTGTGCCACTACCTAATGTTGCATCACCGACTGCTATATTTGCAGCAGAGTTTTCTCCCGTCAGGTAAATCTTATGGTTCCCTTCTGCAACACTTATTTGTGTACCGCCTCCGTTACCAACTCTTATTGTATTAATTCCGCCATTCGAAGTTGCCGAATAAACATTATTCGCAGCACCCAATACAATGTCCTGATTTACCGCATTTGATATTGCTACTATAGAATTTCTCTGACCATTCACATTTATCGTACGAGTATTTACATTAGCATTATCACCTGATGAAAACGTCGAAAATATCAGATTATTTCTAAGACCAACCTGCGTATCAAAAACTTCGTCCGGATACTCGTCCGCATCCGAAACAAGGGTTTGTATTTTATCACTCTCGTAGAATAAATTCCGCAGGGAACCGTCATAAGCAGTTATCGGATCACAATAATAGCCCATTAATTTATTACCACATATTGTCTCAACATTTTGCTCCATATCTTCATTGTAATAAGTATATTTACGGTAAAAATCTTTTATAGTAAATGAATTGTTTGCTACCTGTATAACCATATCATTCTCGCTTCTGTCGGCTTTAATATATTCAAACAGAATTTGTCCATTTGGAGAATACACCTTATTAAACATATCCGAACTATAAAATGACACCGCAGCACTTTTAATATTGGGATTTGAAAGTCCTGTTAAGATATTCTTGCCGTCAGCACCTTCAAAATGAATATTAACTATTCTGTCATCAGCCTCAAGACTAATAATATCATTACCTTTTCCCAAATATAATTCAGGATTATTTGAATCAAGGGTTATATGGATAATGTCGTTTCCTGCACATGCATATACTCGTGCATTGACGCCCGTTGTATAAATATTATCACCCCAAGCTGTACCGTTTACTGTTTGTTTATTACTGCTAATAAGGTTTCTTATTTCTTCCGTTTTAACTTTTTTGTTTCCAACCTGAACATATTTTACGGAATGTCTACCCTTCATATAGTCTTTCAGTGTTATTTTTTCACCGTTTGGTCTTTTTATAATAACATTGTTACCAGATGCATAACCTATAAGACTGTTAATTGATTTTTCACCTTTTATGACAAGAGTATCTGTCCCGCCGCCTTTCAGGATAGTATCATTTCCGTCACCTTTAGAGTGGTAAATAGTATTTGTACCTTTGCCGGAATTTATTATATCTTTACCTTTACCGCCCCAAATTTTATCATTTCCTGCATCACCATATATTTTGTCGTTGCCGTTATAACCATACAAAATATCCTTGCCAACATTTCCATGTATTACATCATCTTTTTTACCGCCATAAATAGAATCGTCACCATTTCCGCCATTAAGTTTATTTTTATATTTACTTTTTTTGAAATCAATTGTATCACTGCCATTATTTCCATACACAGTTATTGACTTATATTGTGCACTTGAACTTTTCCAAGTTATAGTATCTTTTTTCTTTGTACCCTTTACTTTTTTACTATTTGCAGTAATTTTTGCCATAAATTTCTCCTATTCCATCTATCACGTATTTATATGCAGCAAACAAGCTTGCAGTTCCAAGAGGTAAAATATTTATAAATTTGCCATCCAATTAACCTCTGCAACACAAGTATATTATATCACATACCATATAAAATTGTAAACCATTTTCTGATAAGAAAATTAATTTTAATACTCAATTCCTTTTCGGGCAACAACACCTGTATCCCAATAATGCTTGACGGGATTAATTTCGGATACAAGATGTGCAATATCAACAATTTCAGGTTTTGCATTACGTCCTGTCAAAACGATTTCCATTTCCTGCGGCTTATTTTTAAGTACTTCCACAACCTCTGCCAGGTCAATAAACCCTAAATCTATTGCAATATTAGCTTCATCTAAAATTATAAGATTATATTCATCATTTTTTATAGCTTTTTTAGCGAGCTCCCAACCTTTTTTAATTTCGGTTGTATCGGCTTCCGTTTTGTTGTCGGAATAAACAATTCTGTCCAACCCCGCCTGAACAATAGTTAAATTATCGGAAATCTGCTGAGCGAGGTTTCGGAAAGAATTTAGTTCACCATAATCATTACCACCCTTTGTAAACATAATAATCAGCACTTTCCAATTTCTGCCCAAAGCTCTCATTGCAAGCCCTAAAGATGCGGTAGTCTTACCTTTTCCGTTACCGGTATATACCTGAATATAACCGTGTTTCGCCCAATTCGGGTTTATTAAATTATTTGTTAGTTCTTTTTTCATTAAAAGTATTATATAATAAATTTATGGAAAATAAAACCGAACTGAGAAATAAATTAAAACAGCTAAGAAAAGAGCTTGACATATCTGATAAAAGCAAAATTATATCAGAGAAAATAAAGGCTTCTGAGATATTTCAGAATTCAGAACACATTATGTTGTTTTACCCGACAAAATATGAGGTTAATCTGTTGGATTTATTAGACGAAAACAAAACATTTTATTTTCCAAGAGTTGACGGGGATAACCTTTTAGTATGTCCAAACTGTTCTGAGTTTATAAAATCGGATTTTAACATATATGAACCTTGTTCAGAACCAGTATCGCCGGATATATTAGATTTAATTATAGTTCCTGCCCTTGCAGTTGACAAAGCGCATTACCGACTCGGGTACGGTGGCGGATATTATGACAGATTTTTGGGTAAATATCCGAATATTCCGACACTAACACCAATATTTAAGGAGTTCATCCGTGACGAACTCCCTAAATATGATTATGATATTAAAATTAATTATATCTGCTCGGATTAGTAACCGATTGAACGCATAGTATTTGCAGGAACAGGGCTTCTATAACCGTTGTTCTGTGCGTTGTTGCCGCTCGGAGCTGCGGTAGTATTAACCTGAGTTCCGCCCGGAACTGATTCAGCATATCTGTAATAACCCCAATGAACATTTACAGGGTTATCATCACCCGGATATCTCTTTGGCTGCAAATTAGAAGATTGTGTTGACTGAGTTGGAGCAGTCTGAGCAACACGAACTGTATTGCTGACATTTTGAGCCGTATAATTCCAGTTTGAAGCAGCTGTCTGAACATTAGAGCTTGCATTAACAGTATTAGCATAAGCAGCGCGACGTTCAGCAGGAGAAATTCCGGCAGTTTGTAATGTTCTGTCAGGAATATCATAGTAAACATTGTTGTTTGTCTGAGCTACAGTCTTAGCAGTTGTTTTTACTTCAGATTTTTTAGGTGTTGCACTACGTTTGGCTACAGGTACAGAAGTTCTTACAGCTTGTTTTTTAACAGGAACTGCAGGAACAATTTCCTCATCTTCATCATACTCATCGTCTTGAGCTGCACTCGGTTTAGCAGCAGCAGTTTCGGTCGCCGGAGCATTTTCTGAAGCCTTATCAGCTTCAGCAGGAGCCTGAGCCTGTTCTTCAGGTTGAGCCTGAACTTGTTCTTGTTGCTGCGGAGCTGCTGAGTTATCCGGAGTTACCATTTTAGCAAGTGCCGGATTCTGTAAGAAGAATAGTGCCACAATTACTTGACAAATAATGATAAATAAGCATTGTGGACCAACTCCAAGTATCATTTTTTTAGCTACTACATCAGGTTCCATAGGTTCTCCTTCCTCTTCTGGTGTTGATTTGCCAATAATCATATGAACAATTTTACCTGCAAAAATACCGACTCTTGTTGTTGCATAGATAAGCAAACAAGCAAACAGAAACGGGATTTGCAATTTTGACTGACTATGCAAGAAGAAGGCATAACCAATCATTAATAACGTAAATATATCATATAGATTAGGCAGTAGTAATAATAATATTCTCATTTAAAATTTCCTTTTATAGTTATCCATCTGAGCACATTGTACTACAGTATTTTTTAAAAGTAAATCAGTTATAAACATTCTTGAAGATATCTTAAAAATTTCAAAAGAATATACGGGAAAAAGTCATCTAAAAATATTTGAAATTTCACAAAACATCATAAAAATGTATGATTTAATTTTCAGAAACATCTGATAGTATAACACCATACTCCTTAGAGACTAAGATACACATATCCCTAATCAACAGCTATGCACCTCAAAAGTACATAGCTTTTTCTTTACCCCCGAGCAGAGGAATGATGCTGAGTGGAACGAAGCAGAAAGCGAACAAGTATAAACGGAAACGTTCAGTTTTTGGTTTACTTGTGAGCGGTTCCGTTTTTTGCGAGGGGGTAATTTGGGAGCAGAGGAATTTTGTTAGTAATCTATGATAATGCTTGACAAAGGAAATTGATATAGTAATATAAGAATACATCCAGCAATCGTATGGAGGAGTGCCAGAGCGGTTGATTGGAGCAGTCTTGAAAACTGTCGAACGTTCACGCGTTCCGTGGGTTCGAATCCCACCTCCTCCTGATTTTAAACCACCTGTAAAGGTGGTTTTTTAGTATAGAGGTGAGTTACTATGGTTTAACAGGACATTTCATTTGAACTCTTAAATTGATTATTTGGCAAAGTTTAGTGTGTGTTTAGGTTTGGGCGGTCGGAAAAAATCTTTTTATGCGTTACCAAATGGGACGAAATGTCACTTTATTTGCTCTTATTGTCCGGCAAAAGTCCGGGGAAATGAATTTTGCATGACAAGTCATAGCCTGCATTCCCCCGATTTTACGAAATTGCACGGATAAAGTGATTATTGGACATTTGAAGGAAAGTGTGAGTAAATCAAAAATTATTCTGCATGAAATTTACCTTTCAGGATTTTTATAAAAGGTCGGTAATTTTTTCTCAAAGGTAGGATACTG
>JAFXXK010000008.1 GCA_017542305.1 bacterium | reverse complement strand
TTATCATTTACAAAATCCAAAATCGTTGTCGTTGTCGTTATTTCAGACGGCAGGGCTTTTGTAAAAGTATCGGAATTTTTGTCTTTGATGGTTACATAATTTTTATCCATACAGACAACTTCCTGTAATGCCTGCCCTAATTTGCTGTTCATAATTCTTGTAACAGACATTGAACTTTTAACCCCCAAATATTCGGAACTCTCTTGGGGTATAAATTTATATTCCCCGCAACAAGCGTTATTTTTATCATATAAATTGAATACCGACTTTTTACCGCTCTTTTCAAAGCGTGATACATTATTTGCAACAAACTGTTTTACCTGATTAATTTTCACGATTATATCCCTTTTGATACAGTTTATCATAAAAACTTTGCATACTAGCAAATTTTATTTTTACAGGTTTTATAATATGATATAGCATGCGAAAGTAGAAGGGGTATAAAATGCAAGTACAAAGGGTACAAAACTACTCCCCACAATTTAATGGGACTTTGAGTATATATAATTTTAATAAAAGAAAATGGGCATCAAGAGTAACTACAATACAAGAAGATAAATTGTTGTACGATTTATATGAAAAATTTTGTCCAAAAGATTTAAGAAAAGTAGCAGATGTCTGTTGTGATAAATTTGTTGGGGAAATGGAACACAGTCGATTTTTAGAATATATGTCTGATTTACCAAAATTCAAAGGATTTGATTTCCCAAAAATAAAAAAATTAAGAGAAATAAACGCAGACATAGAAGAATGGAATGTCCCTCATATTGAGCGACCATTTGATAATCCAAACAGTATGCATGGATATGAAGTTAGCTTGGATAAGTCGTTTAGACTAAAACATTCATTTGATAAATTAAAATTAATTGAAAAGAATTTATGGTAAAAGGAGTATAAAATGCAAGTACAACGAATTCAAAACAACAACACAACATTCAATGCTCGTATAAAAGGAACGGATTTTGCCAAAAAAGAATTATTATCGGATATATTAAAAAAAGCACCTTTTGATACTTGTAAAGAGAGTTTTGCAGTCAGTAAATCAAATCATAATTATAACAGTATGACCGATAAAAACGAATATAAAGCATATATTGCATTAACTCAAAAAGAACATGGCATTAAAGGTATTCCTATTGCCGTATCTGATAAAGCATCAAGAGATACATCCATAATTGAAAGTATTATTAAATATTTAAGCGAATGCAAAAACGGAATATATACGGAAAAATTAAACGAAGTTTCTAAAATGTTAAGGGTTAAACAACCAAATGAAATAACACCGACAATGACAAGAATAGAACAGTATTCTAAAAACAATCCTCAATATGTTAATAGAGTAAAAGGAGTAAAATAAAATGCAAGTACAGAGAATTTCAAACAACAATTACAACACATCAAACAGACAGAATTTTACCGCAAAATTTTCAGAAAAAGAAATTGTTTCTTTAGCAAAAGGAGCAAAAGAAACTTATGGTGCAGCAGGAATTCCAATGTTAGATATTCTATTAGGGTATTTGGAAAAAATTGGAGGAAAAATTGCACATATAAAATCTAAAAAAACAGAGGGTGTTCTTGGTTGTACGGTAAATAACAAAGCTCTTGCTATTGACAATAAAACAGTTCTTGTGGGTGATGAATATACTTCAGGAATAGATTTATTAAAAGACCACATGGTAGGTGAACCGGACTTTGATATGCAAGATTTTGTGCGTATGCCTGAGAGAATATTTGAGAGCAGATGGTTTGAACAAGGTACTCGTGACGAAAAAGCATTATTAAAACATGCCCTTTAGGGTAAATATAAAAAACAGGAAGTGAATATCATCACTTCCTGTTTTTATTTGCCCTCTACCATCGGGAGAGGGCAGAATTTGTTAATGAACGAAGTGAGTTTACAAATTCGGGTGAGGGGGCAATCATGTTATAATAAAAACATGAAACACAAAAGCACAACTCTAAATCAAGCAAAAATGCTTCGTAAAAATATGACTGAACAAGAAAAAATTTTATGGAATCTTTTGCGAAATAATCAATTTTATGGTCTTAAATTTCGCAGACAAGTACCTATTGGAAATTATGTGGCAGACTTCGTTTGCGAAATACATAATGTGATAATTGAACTAGACGGAGGTCAGCACAACGAACCTGAAAACATAGAAAAAGATAAACAAAGAACAGCTTTTTTAGAAAGTAAAGGTTATAAAGTTTTAAGGTTTTGGAATAATGATGTGGATAATAATTTAGAAGGGGTTTGCGAGGTTATTTATCGGACAATTTTTAAGAAAGACTGACCCCTCACCCGAATTTCTAAAACTCGTTACCTCGTTTTGAAATTCTACCCTCTCCCGATGGTAGAGGGTAAGTTTGTAATGATTTTTCACTTCCTATTTTTATATATTTACTTACTTAGTAATTTTATTCGCAGCGACGACCTCTGTTTGTTAATAAATCTCTCAACATATTTTTTGCCTCATATAATCCAGAATCATGAGTTCCGTCTGCAAACTTTTTGCACTCGTCTAAAATTTGTGTGCATATTTTTCTCATGTCAGTATAGTGTTCACGTTTCTTATTTTTTTTACCGAATTTTTTAAGAATAACATCAAAGAATGTGCCTATATCTTCACCCTCACGCCATATTGCACATCTAATCCATTCAGGAGCTAAATTCCTTTTATTACTGTCAATATGACTGACAACTTCAAGATTAACTAAACCCCAATGCTTATTTTTATTAACAGGTGTTTCATTTAATACAACGAAAAACCCCTCAACACTTTTTTCTGAATTCTTTTTTCGCAAGCAATTTCTTAATGCTTCTAACTCTCTATTATAAACAATATTTATACCCGATTGTGTTAAATGGTCATATAAATATTGTTTAGGTTTTGAATCTATAAAAGTAATTTTCATAATATTCTCCGCATTAATCTATTCTTACTATTTATACATAAAACTCAAAAAAATATTTTTTGCCAATACAAAATAGCAAAAAATTTTTTTAGGGGTTTTGTAATTATATATAGCATAAAAGAGGTATATTAATGCGAATACAAAGGGTACAAAACAATAATAACAACACTAACTTCGGGATGAAATATCCTATTTACAGAACAAAAAATGTAAGTTCCGAATTTGTCAAAAAAGTAGATAAATGTTTGGAATCATTACCTGATGAATGGCAAGAGCCATTAATGAAAAATAAATATAATCTTTTCTGTTCAGAATCTATACAAGATACATTTGACCGTCTTTCAATTCCTGATATGGCACCAGATTGGGATGCAGTTACATGCGGTCATCCTATGTTCAAGTTTTTTGTTTTTACACCAAAAATAGAAGATAATGATTTGCAAAGAGTTATTAATCACGAAATCTCACATGGAATTGTTAATAGTGTAAAACTTACAGATAAAATTGATTATCTTCAGCAGATATTCAAAGACGGTGCAAAATTTCCGTATGAAGAACCTAACTACAAAAATCTTTATGACTTAAAAAATCTCTTAATAAACCCTATTGATGATTACAGGATTAATGAAGTTTTTGCGGATATTATTGCGTGGGCTCAAAAAGGCGGTGGCTTGTGGGGTAGCGGATATAAAGGCAGTGCGAAGAACCCGAATTTCTTTAAGGAAAACTATCCTTCAACTTATGCGAAACTAAAAGATTTTAAACCAAATCAGCAGGAAATTGAACCGAAGAATGAATTTGAATGGGGAAATGATGATGATTTGCCGTTTTAGTATGTAGGGTACTATTATGTGTACCAAAATCCTTTATTGCGACATTTTGTTACCAAAGCCGGACATTTCGGACATTAATACTCAACTTATTTCCGACCTTTTTAAATCGGTAAAGGCTGGATTGCTTCGCCTTCACAGACTTGCAATGATATGGAATCCTTACGACCAAATGTCCTGAAAAAAGGTAGTCGGTTCTCGGTTCTTGACAATCAACTAAACTAATAAGACTCCCTTATAGGGAGTCTTATTAGTTTGCCGAAGGCCGGAGTTGTCTTGGATTTTTTGCGTTAAACGAGTCTTCGGATATTGCCGCTTCTTGTCCTGACCAGACTGCAAATAAAAAGAGATATCTTACGATACCTCTTTTTATTTGCCGAAAGCCGGAGTCGAACCGGCACGTGGGGTGAACCACACCAGATTTTGAGTCTGGCACGTCTACCAATTTCATCATTTCGGCTTATATTCTCTCTGACGAAATTTTGTCCGTAAACTAATCTTATCAAAAACAAAATAAATATCAACAAAATTTTTCAAATTCCACTTAAAATCTTTACTTTTTTTGAAATACTCTTAAAAATACTATATATGGCAGAGGGCAAAAAAATTACGGCAAGTTATAATTATTTGTAATTAGAAGAGGGCTTATGAAAAAATTTTTATCAGTTTTAACTTTATTAATTATTGGCAGCAGCGCAGCCTTATCTGCTCCGTTGACAGGCGGAGTTTCTGAAATCGGACATGGTAATAAAGTAGTTGATGCAAAAACGAATGCACCTATTGAAGGTGCTCTGATTACTATTCCTCAACTTGGTTACAGAACTAAATCCGATATGAACGGCGCTTTTGCCCTTAATGCAACTGTTAACGGTGAAACTATAATGTCGGTTCAAAAAGAGGGGTATAGACCGTTTTCTATTACTATTGATAAGAATGTTATTGCACATCCGATGGTGTTAGGAATACAAAAGAGCGGAACGTTTGATGTAGTTATTGATGACGATATGGTCCATCTAGGTGATAATACTTATTCAAAAGAATCCGCCAATTCAGGCGAATTTCAGCTAAAAGCAGTAGGTCCCTCTTATACAAAGCAGTTTAAAATGACCGCCAATACTCTTTCTTATAATAATTACCTGATAATAGGTTCTATTATCGGTATTGATACCGAAATGGCGAGAAAAATGAAACAAAACACCATTACAACATCCTACTCCAGCCCGCCCGAAGTATTTTTTAACGGCAGAAAAATTGCAGAAATTAAGCTAAACGGGGATAACCAAAAAATTAAACTGCCCAAAGCGCTTATCCGTCCGGACGATATAAACGAAATAACTATTCAGACCGGCATAAACCAATTCCAAAAAGCCAGAGTTGATTATGACGATATCGAATTGATGAATCTGACAATTCAGACTGAAGAAATGTAACTAACGATTTTTAAAATTTTATGCTATAATTATTTCACTAAGGAGATAATTATGACTTTAAGAAACGAACGAGTTAGAAAAGAATTGATGCGTGATATATCTGAAATCCTCAGAAAAGAAATACGTGGACTTGCAGGTGTAGTTTCTATCCTTGATGTTGAAGTAGCTCACGATAATTCTTTTGCAAAAGTTATATATAGTGTACTGGGTTCTGAAGAACAAATAGAAAAGACAAAAGAAGTTATTGAAAAAAGCACCCCTAAAATCAGATACGAAGTAGGACAACGTATCCGCTTAAGATTAACTCCGGAATTAAAATTTGTTTATACGGATTCTCTGGAAAAAGCATCCCGAGTTAATGAAATCCTGAATAAAATTTCAAAGGGAGAAGTATAATAAATTATGTTTGGGGTTATCAATGTTTGTAAACCCAAAGGTCTGACTTCTCACGATGTAGTAGGTGTAATAAGAAAGATTTTGAGTATTAAGCAGGTAGGACACACCGGAACTTTAGACCCGTTTGCGGAGGGTGTATTACCCGTATGCGTAGGTAAAGCTACAAGACTCATTGATTATTTTGATGACGATAAAGAGTATCTTGCAACGATACAGTTAGGAGCATCTACCGATACATACGATTTAGAAGGTATAATTACAAACAAAAGCAGCAAAAAAGTTAAACGTGAAGATATCGAAAAAGCCCTCTTGAATTTTAAAGGAGAAATTTCTCAACTACCCCCTATGTATTCCGCAATTAAAGTCAACGGCAAAAAGCTGTACGAGTACGCAAGAGCCGGAGAAACAGTTAATATTGAACCACGAACGGTAACCATATATAACATAGAACTTAAAACCTTTGACGAAATGACTCAAATTGCAGAAATTTTAGTAAGTTGTTCAAAAGGAACATATATCCGTTCAATAGCAAATGATTTAGGGGTAAATCTCGGTTGCTTCGGACATCTGATAAAATTAGTTCGGACAAGGGCAGGGAAATTTTCGCTTGAATCTGCAATAAATCTTCCCATTAAAATTGACGAATCTTCAGACAGCGAACATTCGAAAAAATACTCTCTTGATTCGGATGCAAAAGAAAAGATAATTCAGGCAATACACCCCCCGCTGTCCGGATTATCTCTGCCTGTAATTACCGTTAATGATACTGATTTCGAACGAATTTCACACGGGAATTCCATAAAAGCCGAATCCGAAAAAATTAAAAGTGGTGATTTTTTAATTTTGGTTTATAATAATAATGTAATTGCTATAGGGCAATATGACGGAGTTGAAATAAAGGTTAAAAAGGTATTGATATAATGAAGAAGATTTTATTGGTAATAGGTTTAATAGCTTTAACGGCAGGAGCAGGGCATGCCATTACATGTGACTCTTTCAGATGCCCGGCAAACCCTTATGAAGGGTCTTTTTCATTCAGTAACCTGACAGGTATTAATTTCCTTGCCGAAAAAATCGGTAATGCAATAATTAAAAAAGCGATAAACAAAGAATCTCAGGGAAAGTACAAAGTTAACTTACAATCATACAATACGGGAGCTTTGAAAAAAGGAATATTTAAAACACTTGAAATTAACGGAACAAATACTGTTACTGACGGCATTTATATTTCTAAAGTCAAATTCAAAACTATTTGCGATTATAACTACATTGAAATTGATAATAAACAGAAAACTGCAACGTTTCAGGAACCCTTCGGAATGGCTTATGCTTTCCAAATTACGGCAGATGATTTGAACAAAACAATGCTTAGCTCTTCTTATCAGGAAATGATACGAAAAATTAACAATATCGGAAATACTTCCAAAATATTTAATGTATCTTCAACCTCAGCAAAAATAGAAAATAATAAACTTTATTATACATTCAGGGCAGCTGTTCCGCTCTTAAAAATGAAACAGGATATTACCATTCAAACAGATATTAGTGCAAGAAACGGGAAAGTTGTCCTTAAAGATACAAAACTTGTCACAAACAGTTTTAAACTTGATATGAACAAACTTGAAAAACTTATTAATTATTTGAATCCGCTTGAATTTTCACTCGGAATATTTGACGATGACTATGCAAAAACAAAAGTACAAGAAATTACAATAAAAGATAATGTGATAAATTTAAGCGGCATCGTAGTAATAGATGAAGGTACTGTAACTGAAATATAAAGGGGTTTTTAATGAATAAAAAATATTTACTTGTTGCATTTTTAGGTCTTATAATAATCGGATTATCCATATATACCGGAATAAAAGTAACCAGTCCGTTTTTTAATCATCCGGACGATGATCAGCCCGGTGTCGTTACCGATATACCTGATGTAAATCCTGACGAAGAAAAAGAGAAACCATCCGACGAGCAGGAACAAAAGGAGTATGCATCTATAGTATTTATCGGTAAAAATGCAAACGGGGAAGAAGTATATAAAATAGTAAAAAGAGAATTTGATGAAAACATTGACGGTTCAAAACTGAGATATGCAATATCTTCACTTATTTTAGGCCCGAAACCAAGCGAAAAACAAAACGGTATGTACTCTGAAGTTCCGTCGAGCACCCAAATATTGCATGTATATGACAAAGGGGACTATATGATTGTCGATTTATCATCGGGTTTTGCGTACGACGGCGGTACAGAAAGTTTATATAAACGATTATTCCAGCTTATTAAAACAGTTAAAAGGAATACCGACAAACCTACATACCTGTATATAGACGGAAAACAGGCTGATGTAATCGGCGGTGACGGTATTATGATTACACAACCGCTCAGTGAAAATTCTATTGGTGAATAAAGAATGGAAAAAGATCTGGAATATTATCTTAATCTTAATTGGACATTAATAGAGGGAGAAGATTTGGATTTTGAGGGAAATCCTTATCATTACATTATGATAGATGAAATCCCGAGCTTTTGTTTCTGCGCCAAAAATATAGAAAAAGCAAGAGAAAATTATAAAAAACAATTACGTCTGACACTCACGGTAATGCTTGAAACGGGAGAACATATTAAAGAACCCGGAGAAGATGAAGATGAACCTGATTGGGAAAATCTTTGTCCTTGAATTTCAACAAATAAACGTGCAAGAATATTTTTGGGCTTCTCAATTTTAACTAACATTTCAGGGCAATGCTTTTGTGCAAATTTTCTGACTCTTCTGTAATATTTATCTTGATATTTCTCATCAAATTCATTGTATTTGGCTACAATTTTTTTAGAACAGGAACATTGAAATCTTTTGTATATTTTGTCATCAATTTTTATTGACTTTAAATACTCCAAAAGCATTTCAAAAACTTTTATATAATCATGATAATACTTACACCAATTTTGAGTAATTGAAGAATGGCGTATTCTTTTATAATACATAATATCTTTTAATATACCGCACCTTTTGGCACTACACAGGGACTTTATAAAAAACAAATTATCTTCGAAGTACAAATGCGGCGGGAATTTAATATCTTTGCCTTTTATAAAACCGAGTTTATACAAAGTAAGCCCAGATGTCACCGCCATTTTTTCCATAAAATCAGAACAATCTTTGTAGTTAAAACAATCTGTATTAAAACCGTCAGGCAAATACCGGAATTCATAATATGCTTTACTGAAAGATTTATCAGAGGTGTCGTTGAAACATTTCGCACTAAAAGACAACATATCCAAATCAAACTTTACAGCCTTATTATACAAGATTTCAATGGCATCTGTCCTGATATAATCATCTGCGTCTACGCACAATATATATTTTCCTGTGGCTTCAGCTATAGCTCGGTTACGGGCACAAGAAAGTCCCTCATTTCTTTGCATAATAACCTTTATACGTTTATCCTTCAACGAATATTCTTCAATAATTTTTGCTGAATTATCCGAAGAACCGTCATTAACACATATAATTTCAATATCTTTGCATGACTGGTTGAGAATACTGTCAAGACATTCTCTCAGATATCTCTCTTCATTATATACAGACACTATAATACTAACTTGGGGCACAGTTATTCCTCTCTTTTTCTTTCAGCTTTTTCTTTAATTTTTCAACTTTTTTTTCTAAAATTTTTATTCTTAACTGATATTCCAACTCTTTGTCTTTAATTTTAAAATCCAGTCCTAAAATATTAATAACCTTATATATATCTTTATTCTCAATATAAAAAACAGGTTTTTTATCCTTTTTATTTATCGTATTATTTATGTATCTTTCATAAAAATAGTTGAATTGGGAGGTTTTGTTACTTTTGGCTAAATCAGATAAATGTATGCACAATTCTTTTTTGCTTACTGCAAATAAATAAGGTTCAACATTAAATTCACGAAGAAATTCAATTGTTGATTTGTATATTTCATAGCTGTATTTTGAATTATAAAAAAATAACTGAAACCAATACAGTAAATCATTTATCCCAAATGCCAATATTTTTAACTTGATTATCTCGGGAACATCATATTTTTTTAGAATTTCATATATTATATTAATTGATTTATAATGACAATCGAAAAATTTATCTCTTACTCCGATTAAAGATGATGAGTCGTTAATGTGCTGCTTTACAATAAATAAATCTGACAGATAAATTTTATCGGCATTAAGCATAGATTCAATAAAGAACGAGTGATCATTACAGCATCGCAAATTATTAAATGCAAAGTTATGCTCCAGAACAAAATCACGTTTTATAAATCCAATCCATGGGGTTACAGAGAGTTTAAGTATATAATTAATATCTTCATTTGTATTTAAAATTGATTTATCCTTTGGTATATTGAGTCTTTCGTATAAAATATTCTTGCAATAAGCTTTTGTTTTGTTATCAAATGCCTTGGCTTTACACCTCAGTATATTACAATTGGGATTTTCTTTTAAAGAATTATAAATGTTTTCATAAACTTTATTATCATATAATAAATCGTCAGCATCCAAGAAATGAACATATTCTCCTGTTGCAATTTTTAATCCGTTATTTCTGGCAACACCGGCACTAAGGTTATCCTGACTTATAAATTTTATTCTTTCATCTCGGGACACATATTCTTTTATAATATCCGATGAACCATCCGAAGAACCATCATCAACACATATTATTTCAATATCCGTAAGTGTCTGATTAACTATACTGTCAAGGCACTCCCTCAGATAGTTTTCTGCGTTATATACAGGTATAATGACACTAAACTTCGGCATAATCAGCTCCCGCTTTTGGTTTCAAGTTTTTTCTTCAGTTTTTTTATTTCTTTTTCCAATTTTTTAATTTCTTCTTCATAGATCAGGTCTTTGCTTTTAAATTTAAATTTTAAACCCAGTATAAATACCACTTTATGAATACCGACATTTTGTATGGAAAAAATCTTGTCAGTAAATTCTTTTCTTTTTTGATTACGAATTGCCCGCTGCTTATCGTATTCTTTGTTCAGAATTGATAAGATACTTTCACGCGCTTGCAAATTATTCTCATCAAGAATAGCTGTCGGAACTTTATTTAAAAATTTATATATTTCTTTCTTTAAATTAGCTGCTTCCTGTAATGTTAAATTGTATTTAGTAATTCCTTTTTTATACCAATGCCATACTGCGCTATATATCTCATTCAGAGTAATAGACCTGATATCAGGTGGTAATTTTCTGCTAACTTTATCTACAACATCATACAATGCGATTTGGCAGTTGAAATACTTAATTCGTTTGGTTACTAAAGAATTTGAAACCTTTTCTCTGTAATATATTAATCTTTCTGATGATACATACACTTTTTGCGCATTTACGATGCATCTGTAAAAAAAGCCAACATCATTTGCAACAATAAAATTATCAAAATAAATTTTATTTTTCTTCAAAAAGTCTCGACGATAAAAACCTGACCACGGTGAATCCATCAACTTTACAGTATTTTTAGCATCTGTTATTATATTAATAGTACTTTCAAAACATTGATTATCTACATGCTTCATATCCAGATAAGCTCGTGTAGTAACTTTATTTTCTTCCTGATTATATGAGTATGCTTTAAATTTTACCATATCAGCATCAGAATTTTTCAGAATGTTATAAAGCTTTTCGTATGCATTAACATCTATCCAATCATCGGCATCTAGAAAATGAATAAATTCCCCGTGTGCTGATTTTAGTCCGTTATTTCTTGCAACTCCGGCATGTTTATTTTTCTGTCTTTTAATAACAAATCTGTTATCTTTTGCTGCGTACTCTTTCAATATTGCCAAAGAAGCATCGGTAGAACCATCATCTACACATATAATTTCGATATCGGATAGAGTCTGATTAACTACACTATCAAGACATTCTCTCAAATAACTTTCAACATTATATACAGGTATAATGACAGTGACTTTTGGCATTTTTGAAACTCTTTCTGAAAAGATTATGTTCGATTATATCTCCAAGCTAAAGAATAACATAAAAACATCAATATTTAAACAAATAAACATTATTGCCACATCAACCAAAAAAATATATAATTAATAAAGCATATTAATTGGGAGAAATATCTATGGAAGTTATAAAAAAGAAATTAGGACCTATCGCTAATTTTGAATTTGATAAACTGTTTTTCGGTCAGGTTTTTTCACACTTTGCCGATGCTATTGTTCAATTTTTGCTTGTAGCAATATTAATGCAATTTTCCGGAAGTGTCGGGAAATCAATGGCAATAACATTTTTCTCGTTTTTATTGCCCCAATTTTTATTAAGCCCGTTTGCAGGCGAATTGTCCGACCGAATTCCGAGACAGCTTGCCTTAGCCTCCAGCTGCATATACAGGGCGTTATGTATCGGAGTTTTAATCTACTGTGTATATAACGGCTTACTGACAAACGGTTATATCTATTGCGGAGCTTTCCTGCTCGGTATGGGAGCCGCTCTGTTCTATACTACTAAAATGGCAGCAATAACCAATGTTGTTGTACCGCAGCAATTAAAATTCGCCAACGCATTAACTTCCGCTATCGGAGCTATTGCATTATTACTAGGTGCATTAATTGCGAATATACTGGGCTCATCATACGGCAGCATAAGAGCTTTATGCGTAGTAGCCGGAATGTATTTGATTGCCGCTATATTAACCGGTTCCCTTAAATTTATAATTCCTCAAAAATATTTGAAAGAAAAAACTGTTAATGATATGAAGATAGCATTTAAATATCTTCAAAAGCACAAAAGGGCATTATATCTTGTAGGGTTATCCATTGGAATTCAATTTGTTGTTGCAGCATTTTCTAATACACTAAATGCTTTAATTACGGATTTTTACGGACTAACTTTCTCGGATTTGACTTATCTGAGAACCATTTTGGGCGTAGGTATAATAATCGGGTTAGGAACATCTATTTATTTTGCCAGAATAATGAGGGTACCGCATTTATTTGCAACAGGCTTTCTTGTACTGTTCCTATCACTAATGACAGCTCCGCTGTGCAGGAGTATTCACTCTGCATGGATGTGGTTAATCCCTATCGGTATGGCAGATGCGGTAGTCGTTGTTATGTTAGATACGATTCTGCAAAAAATCGTACCCGATAAAGTAAGAGGTAAAGTTTTCGGTTTACAGCTTGCCCTGAGCACTTTGAGCTTCTTAATCGGGACTTTAGTCGTAGCAAATATATTAGGATACATTAACCCGCTTAACGTACTCAAATGGATTGCCGGTATATCCTTCCTGCTCGCCGTAATAGTTCTTATATTCGATAAATCCTTCAGATACTTACTGTTCAAACTCACATTGGGTCAGTTATTCTTAACACTTTTCCAATACACATTTGAAGGTGTTGAGAATATTCCGGCAAAAGGGAAAGTCATTTTGGCAGGGAATCATACGGGACATCTTGATCCGTTTATTTTGCAAATGGCAACAAGCAGACAATTATGGTTTGTAACAGGTCCTGCTGCTTTCAGAGTTCCCGTTATAAAACACTTACTGAAATATTTTAATGTTCTCCCTTTGCAGTTTGGAAAAGGTTTAGAGGCTATTGAAGATGCCGTAAAAAAACTCAAAAACGGTGAACCTATCGTAATATTTCCTGAGGGCAAATTTACAACCGACGGGAATTTATGCAAATTTAACCGCGGAGTCGGCATTATGGCAAAACATGCAGATGCTCCTATTATTCCTTTCGCCATTAAAGGAGGGTTTGAAACGTGGGGTAAAAATAGAAAGCTTCCGAAATTATTTAACAAAATAGTTATTCAGTTCGGGCAACCTCTATATCACCACGAACACGATGAAAAAGATATTGCACATGAACTGCAGAACAGAGTAAACTTCCTGAAAAAATCACTGGAAAGACGTGTCCGCTACCACGTTACAAAAGATCATTATGACAACTTCCTTGATTTAATGCAGGAGAAGAGTGATTTGTACGGTCAGGTAAAAGCTCTATCATTAAAAACAAAAGACGGTTATCAGGAATTAAGTTATATTGAACTTTCAAGAGAAGCTAAGAAACTTGCTAATTATCTTATTGAAAACGTCGGGGTTAAACCTAAAGACAGAATCGCAATAATATGCGAATCAAGACCTGAGTTTGGCATCGGAATGTTTGCATCTATTCAGACGGGTGCAATTACGGTGCCTCTGGATGTAAAACTTACCGTACCTGAGCATACCCATATTTTAACGGATTGTAATCCCAGAATATTGTTGTGTTCAAGCCATTATCTTGACCATGCAATTGAGGTCAAAAATAACGTTCCGTCAATTGAGCAAATTTTTGTTCTTGATGATGAGGAAAGAGAACATCCCGAAATTAAATCAATATCTGAACTCAACGGAGATTTGAATAAGGATTTAGGTACACCGAGAACCTTGGACGATACGGCTTTAATCGTATATACTTCTGGTACAACAGGTAATCCTAAGGGGGTTATGATAAGCTTTGGTAACATATTCTCGCAGTTAAGAGATTTCGAAATTTTAATGAAGCTTTCGCATAAAAATACTCTTCTCTCAATATTACCGCTGAATCATACCTTAGAACTTAATGTAGGTTTCTTTGGAATGCTTTATATGGGTGCAAAAGTTGTTTATATAAAATCACTTAACCCAAAAGAACTTGCATCCGCAATGAAAGAAAAACAAGTTACAAATATGATTGTTGTTCCGCTTGTTATTAAGATGCTTAAAAACAGCATTGATAAACAGATTAATAAGTTACCGAAAACTCAAAAAACTCTGTTTAATATTATGTATAAAGTTGCACGATTTATGCCCAGAAAAGCTAAAAGAGCAATGTTTAAATCCGTAATTGACGGACTGGGCGGGAAGATAGAATGTTTTGTATCCGGCGGAGCACCGTTAGAGAGTGATATTGCCGAATTCTTTGAAAGAATAGGTGTTCCTGTATTTCAGGGGTACGGATTAACAGAAACAAGTCCGACCATCTCTACAAACTGCTATGGCAGAAACAAAATCGGTACAGTAGGACAAGCATTGCCATCCGTAACGATTAAAATAGCTGAAAACGGTGAAGTTCTTGCAACAGGACCTAACGTAATGCAGGGTTACTACAACAAACCTGAAATGACGGCGGAGGTTATTGATGAAGCCGGATGGTTCCATACGGGTGATATAGGAGAACTCGACAGTCAGGGTTATTTAAGAATAACCGGACGTATCAAAAATATGATTGTACTTGGCGGCGGAAAGAAAATTTTCCCCGAAGAAGTTGAAGCTGTACTTGAAACTTCAAAACTCATAAAAGAGCTCTGTGTAATGTCGGTTAAGATAAAATCAGGCAGTAAAGCAGGTACCGAAGAAGTTGCTGCCGTAATTTGCCCTGCAGATGATATTGCAGATAAATCCGATGAAGAACTTCAAAAACTACTTGAAGAAGAAGTCAAGAAACTGAGTGCGGATAACCTTGCACCATACAAAGCACCTACAGTTGTTCTTATTCACCGTGACGAGCTTCCGAAAACTTCTACCAAAAAAGTTAAACGTAAAGATTTACAGGAATGGTATGAGGGCTTGTAAGTATGAAGTATAACTGCATATTTACAGGGGGATCTGTCAGAGGATTATCCTATGTCGGGGTGTTAAAAGCCATCGAAGAATTGGGAATAGAATTTGATATAAGAATAGGTTCATCCATCGGTTCGCTTTTTCTTGTGTTTTATTCAATCGGATACAGCATTGATGAAATTGAAACAGAAATAAATGACCTTGATTTATGGAAACTTTTTACGGACTTTAATTGGAATATCTTAAACGATGTTGCAATAAGTCGTGGTGAAAAATACCTGAAATGGCTGCGTCATAAAATTGAATCAAAATACTATAAAGAAGCATACCAAAAAGGTAAAATGAAGCCCGTATGTTTTAAAGATATTGATAAAGATATACGAATTGTAGCAACTAATCTGCTGAATTCCGAATTACATATATTCTCCAAAGAAACAACTCCTGATACTGAAATTGCATTGGCAATGAGGGCTTCTTCTGCAATGCCTACCCTTATTCCTACAGTAAAATATGAAGATAAAATTCTGATAGATGGGGATATTTCAAGAGGTCGTCCGATATGGAAGCTCATGCCGGACTTAGAAGAAAACGAAAATAAAATCCTCGAATTTCGTATGACGGGCGGCAAGAATAACCGTTTCAGCAAAAATCCCGTTGCACTTTTAAATTCAATAGTAAACGTAGCGGCATATATTATCGATAATGACGCAACAAAAACTTATTGTGAAAATAAAAAATTTGATATTATCCAGGTAGATGTTCCAAATACTTCATTTACAGATTTTGCCCTTTCAAATGATAAGAAAAAAGAAATATATAAAATCGGATATGATACGGTAAAGAATTACTTTAAAACCCTAGAGGATAATAATGAACGAACTTAAATTAATAACTGAAGATAAAATTGAAATAGCAACAAATCATTACAAGGGCGGACACGATGAAGTTGTTATAGTTGCGCCCGGTTGGTGTATGACAAAAGACTCGGATGCTTTCAGAAAAATCAGCGAAATGTTTGCTCAAAAATACGATGTACTTTGTTTTGATTTCAGAGGTCACGGAAAAAGTGAAGGTCTATATACTTTTATGGCAAAAGAAATTTTGGATATTAAAGCCATAGTTGACTTTGCGAAATCAAAAAAGTATAAGAAAATTCATCTTGCGGGATTTTCTTTAGGTGCAGGAGTTGCGATTATTTATGCTGCTGAGGATAAGAGTATTGATAAGGTTATTGCCGTATCCGCTCCGGCAGACTTTGATAAAATCGAAAATCAAATGTGGAAGAAGGAAGCTTGGGGTGAAACCTTCCAAAAGTTTGAATTAGACCGTTTTATGTCAATCAGACCCTATCCGATTCCACTTGCTAAAATTAAACCGATAGAAATAATCAAAGATTTGCAATGCCCGACATTGTTTGTCGCAGGCAAAAAAGATCCTACTGTTCATGCTTGGCATACGGCTAAACTTTATAAGAATGCCAAATGTATTAAAAAACTGCATATATTTGATGAAGGCTGCCACGCAGAGGATTTGTATCTTCACTTTAAAGATGAATTTACAAGTCTATGCTTAGATTGGCTTAATAAGGCATAAGATTTTTATTTAATTCCAAATGATCTATCAGTGCAAGTATTGAAACAAATTGATTTAAAAGTTCTTCAAATTGCTTCGGATCGGCAACGGGTTTTACCAGACTTCCTATTGAGAATAAATCTTTTGTGCCTGTCGGCATCGCTATAATGAGATTATTAAGATAGAATACGCACTTTATCTTTTCACATTTAAAAGCCATTTTTATATTCTTTATTTTTTCCATAAATACAGGGGTTAAAATAACTCGGGCATCTATAGGGTCATTGGTAAATACATCATATTTCTTTTCAAACTCAACGTCTTCCAGCTCTGTACGGTTCAGACCTTTTATGGGAGAACTGTGGAATAAAGTATCCGTACAGACCATCGTATGACTTCTGAATGTTTTATACATTTTTAGTTTAATAATTACTCCTTTAAAAATCGTTGTTCTGTTTTTACCGCTGCCTCTTTCATATTCGGATTCAACTACTGAAATATCTACATCATGGTATTTCCCGCAAAAAACATCATCATCGTCAACGCTATCGTAATATGAAATAACTCCGGCATCTTCAAAAATATCGTGATCCAAATAGTGTTGACTCCAAGTCATCTCATTTCCAAAGCATTGTGTAACAGAATCCATAATACGTTCTTTTATTTTGTTTTCAAAATTCTTTTTAATTATGGAGTATACAGCATAGCCAAGTATAATAAGAGATATACCGCCTCTGCAATCTTTTTTTGATGAGTATTTTAATGTAAAAATCAACAGCAAAACACCTAACAAAATAAGTATTCCGGATACAGTGACAGCTGTCACTAATTTTAGCACCCTCTCTTTTTCATAACTCTTCAGAATCGGAATCAAATAATTATGATAATTATTATAAAAATTTCTTCTGAACTGGTTTATATCACTATGCATTATTCTACTCCTTATTAACAGCTATGGTTAATACCGCATCATTACCGTTTATTTCGGTAATTGCCCAGCGAATAACATTTAGCCCTTTATTTTTCAGAACATTTTCTACCTGCTCAGAAGTAACAGGCAGCTCAAGTTTTAGTTTTATTGTTTCTGATTTAATCATTATTCTACCGTAACTGATTTTGCAAGGTTTCTCGGCTGGTCAACATCTTTACCAAGATACTCTGCAATATAGTAAGCGATTAATTGTAACGGAACCATTGCAATTAAAGGTGATAACAATTCCTGAATATCCGGAACTTCAATTATAAATTCAAACAATTCTTTTAATTTTTCGGAAGTTGAATTTGTTAATGCTATCATTCTTGCATTTCTGGCCTTTGCCTCTTCACTGTTGGACAAAAGTTTTTCATATACCGAGCCTTTCATTAATATTGAAAGAACAGGCATTGATTCGTCTAACATTGCAATAGGTCCATGCTTAAGTTCACCTGCCGGATAACCCGTAGCATTAATATAGCTAATTTCCTTGAGTTTTAACGCACCTTCCAAAGCTGTCGGGAAATTTATACCTCTTGCGACATAAATAAAATCTTTTGTATTAGCGTAATGCTGTGCACATTTTTGGATATCTTCTTTGTGCGAAAGTATCTGCTCAATCTTCTGCGGAACAAGAGTCAATTCCGATTTTAATGATTTTAAAACGGATTCATCAAGACTGCCCTTAATTTCAGCCATATATAAAGCCAACAGATAGAATGAAACAAGCTGCGCAATATATGATTTGGTTGCTGCAACAGAAACCTCAATACCTGCATTAACGGGAACTAAACTGTCTGCTTCTCTTGCCATTGCGCTGTCAGGTCTGTTTGTAATAATTAAAATATGAGATCCTCTTGCTTTTGCCTGCTTAATCGCAGTTAATGTATCTGCGGTTTCTCCTGACTGAGAAACACCGATTACAAGAGTGTGTTTATCCGTAACGGTTTTCCTGTAGATATATTCGCTGGAAGCTTCAACATCTACCGCAATTCCGCAGAAGTTTTCAATGATATATTTTCCTATCATAGCGGCATGTAATGAAGTACCGCAGGCAATAATCTGGATTCTGTTCAGGTCTTTAAGTGTCTGCTTATCAAGTTTAACTTCATCAAGAGTAATCTGAGAATCAGCGGAGTGTAATTTCCCGACAAGGATGTTTCTGATAACATCAGGCTGCTCATGAATTTCTTTCAACATAAAGTGTTTATAACCCATTTTACTCAAGGCTACAGGTTCCCAAGGCAATATTTCAACTTTCTGTGGAATTGGTTCCCCGTTACTGTTAAATAATTTCATTTCGCTTCTCGATAATTCAACTATCTGATTATCGTTTAAATACATCGCTTTCTTTGTATACGGAATGATTGCAGGAACGTCTGATGCAACATAATACTCATCTTCACCGACACCTACAAGCAAAGGTGCATTTCTTTTTGTTGCAATAAGTTTATTCTTTTCGTTGTTGTGCATAACGCAAAGGGCATAAGCTCCGTCAAGCTCTTGAGTTGCTAATCTTACGGCCTCGGTTAAATCTTTTGTTTCTTCATATTTGTATGCTATTAAGTGAGCAACGGCTTCTGTGTCCGTTTGAGAACGAAATTTTGCACCTTTTGCTTCCAATTTAACTTTTAATTCTTTATAGTTTTCGATAATTCCGTTATGAACGATAACAAGATTACCGCAATTACAAGTATGCGGATGTGCGTTAATTACATTAGGCGCACCATGAGTTGCCCAGCGAATATGCCCGATGCCCATTGTTGAATCGGCAAATTCCGATTTATGCTGCATTAAGACAGAACTTAAATTTTCCAATTTTCCTTCAGCTTTATAAACTTTTATTTTAGATGACGTCTGCACAGCAACTCCGGCAGAATCATATCCGCGATATTCAAGCTGACTTAAACCGTTTACCAAAATATCAACTACAGACTTATTCCCAATATAGCCTACTATTCCACACATATCTTAAAATCTCTCCATCTGAATGTTTTACTATAATATTATAGCATGAAAGAAGATGTCTTTATATCTTTTTTATAAAAAGATGTTAAGAGTAAAAACTCTTAACATCTTACTAAAATAATTTATTATTAGATAACCGGGACATCAATAGGATCCACAAGAATTACCTGAAGTTTTGATCCTTTTTCTATCTGAACTTCTTTACCTTTTCTGATAAGGTCAGCAGTACTATCCCCGACGAAATAAGCACCACCGCCGATACCACCGCCGATTGCACCCGTAGGTACGGTTAAGATTTTGCCGTATCCGTTCCAAAATTTGTTACCGGTATCTACACCCCATTGAGTAGCTTTTTTGGTAATACTTTTTGTATTATTCCAATTTTCTTTTACCGCATCGCCATAGCCTTTTGTTGTAGTAATACCACCATCAATGGTCATATCAGAACGTCCGATTACGGATAATGAAAGCGGTAACTGTCTGCCGTTCGGGGTAACGACATGGTCAAAATCCAAATAAACAACAGCACCTCTTGATAATCTTTTTGACGGAACAATTTTTCTTACCGTACCTCTTACAAGAGAACCGGACGGTAAAATAACATCTTTATCTTCTTTCTGATCAGTTACCAAAATAGCTGAAAAACCAGTTCCTTCTGCAGTTGTAGAAGTAACATCACTCATCAATTCAAGCGTAAACTGTGTGCCGGCAGGAATACGTTTAGTTTTAGCATTTGCATTAAACGGCGCAGATATTGCGGTTTGAGCAAACAAAAACAGTGACAACATAATCCCTAATAATTTTAATTTCATAATAATCCTCTCCTTATACCGATAATTTTAATTGATATTTAGAAAAAAAGCAAGTATAATATAATTGTATTTTTGGAGGCAGCCTTGGAAGAATATAAAAGACAAATGATACTTCTTGGTATATTTCTGATTTTATTGGGTTTTTGCATAATTTTGTATAAATCCGACAGATTTTGGGATTTGTCAAAGGGCTTTCCTCTGCATACAAACTCCGGAAACTGCATAAAAATATCCGATGACATCTGTCTTGCAGAAGATGCCGGATTAAGATTAAGCTACTATGAAGCATCCTCATTGTGCAGCAAACGGGGGATGAAGCTTCCCTCTAAAGAGGATGCCTGGACTATTTGGATAAACTCCGAAAATTGTCACAGAATTTTTGCTTCAAACCTTGATGTTCCCAAAAATAAAGAAGCTTTTACCTCTGTTTGCAATAGTGAAGATTGTATAGAGCAGGCAATCAACGTTAAAAAATATTGTTCGCCTGAATTTCTGATAAAATTTCCGATAGCCTCTCAGTATGAAAAAGGTAGTTTTTGGTTAAGGGATAATGCAGGGAATGATAAGCATTACGCTATAAATTATTCAACAGGTGTAATCAGAGCTTTTGACAGCAATACAAAAACTTTAGGTGTCCGCTGTATTTCAAAATAGATTTTAAAAAATGTAAATATTTAAAAATTTATTGCAATTATTTATAGTCAGATATTTTTATATATGTAAGTCGTAATGTGCTTAATTATAATGAGGATATATGAATAAAAATTTTATCACGAGTTGGTTTAATGCCGCAATGAAGCAGGTAAAAGCAGGTACAAGTGCAGTAGAATTTGCGACAAATTATGCAAATGCAAGCCAAGCTGAAAAAGGTTCATCGCTTTGGCAGCAGAATTATGAAGCAGGTTTAAAACAGTTTGAAACAATTGACTTTCATGCAGGCAGTAAAGGTGTAATTGATGATGCAGAAATGTCAGTTATCGGACTATATGTTGAAAGAATGAACGGGAAAGGTGTAAAACTTCCTGATAACATAGAAACTTTTTCCGGTAACAGTATGTTAGAAGATTTTAGAGCCTCAGAAGGTTCGCCTGCCCCAAAAGTTAATCCTGATATAGATGAAGTACACCATTTAAAACCGGTTGATGTAATGACAAAAGAAGAATTAGAGGCGGAAATGGCGCAGTATAAACAACTTGGTCTTATCGAAACATTTGAAAAAGCTTATGATGAGTCAGAACCCGAAACCGAGAAAAAAGGTGCCGATGAGCACCAAGTGGTAAAAGTTCAGCCTAAAAGCAGTGGTGAAGTTTTGGATGATAATATTGCGTTTAATGCTGATATGAAAGCAAAACTGAAAGCTCAACACCATAAAAATACTTTAGAAACTCTTTCTTCTGAAGAAAAAGAATTAAATCAACTAAGGAAACAAGTTTCAGGTCTGCGTGCGAAAAGAAATATGATTGATAAAAATAGCGATATTGTAGATTTTCATATAGGAACATTTAATCAGGGCGGATTAGGTTCTTGTTCAATGCTTGCACAACTTAACGGACTTAGTGATGAGCAATTAAAAAGAATTATTAAAAAGAAAACTGATAATAACGGAAAAATATACTATGAAGTAACTTTTCCTATTGATGCCGGAACTAAAAATTCTGTAATTGTTACTGAAGCAGAATTGTCAAACAGAGAAATTACCGTTACCGATGGGAAACAAACTCAGACTGTAAGTGCATTTTCAACGGGTGATACTGATGTTACTTTAATGGAAATGGCATATATAAAACGGTTTGGAATTAATCCAGTAGTTAATGGGGGAGATTTTAAATTTCTGAATGACATATTTACATTTCCTGACGAAAACAGAACACATGTAGGAACTTCTTATGAAGTTACAGAAGATAAGCTTATCAAAGCGATGCGAAATGGAGAACATCTATCTCTTGGGTTGCATCATACAAGCCGTTTACCTGGAGACTTTTCCTATACAGATAGTACTCGTACAGTATCTGGCATAACAACCCAATGGAAGTATGAAGGTAAGAATGAGCGTGCGGATGTTTTGTCCCGACTCAAAGCTATGCTTGAAAAATACGGTAGTAATGGTGATAAGGTTGATATTTCCGAATACGAAAAGATGAGTGATGCAGAATTAATGGATGCAACATACCGATTCGTAAGTCAGGACTTCTGGTTTACTGCACGGTTGGAATTATCAAACGGATATAGTATAATTGAGGATCATGCTTATTCTCTTAAAGCGTATGATCCTGTAAAAAAAGAACTTACCCTTGTTAATCCGCATAATAGCAATGAAGATATAATTATTCCGTTAGAAATTGCTCAAAAGTTTTTTGATATTTCTGGTTAAGGATACTTCTAAAATTTCTATTACAAAAATGTAACAAAACAGTTGCTTTTATTATATTTTTGTAATACTATCATGCTTGTCAGAAAAGTTAAATCCGAATATGATTCCAAATAGCTTTAATTAGCGTATTTTTTGGCGTATTCAGAAAAATAAATATTACAGCCGGAAATGAGTTAACCCAAAACTCAAAGTACAATGTAAACAAGTTACGAAAATTCAAATTAAATGAAAGGTAAGATTTACAATGTCAGAAGAACAAAAAGAAGAATTAACAGTTGAAACTGAAGCTGCTGAAGCAGTTGTTGAAGAAACAGTTGCTGAAGCTCCTGCAGAAGAAGCTGTTGAAGCTACAGAAGAAAAACCTGCCAAGAAAAGAGGCAGAGGCAGAAAACAAAAAATAGAAGCTACAGAAGAAAAACCGCAGTCAGAATGGACTGAAAGAGTTGTTCAAATCAGCCGTGTAACTAAGGTTGTTAAAGGTGGTAAGAAATTGAGCTTCCGAGCAATCGTTATCGTTGGTAACCAAAAAGGTCAGGTTGGCGTAGGTTGTGCTAAAGCTTCAGAAGTTATCATTGCTATCCAAAAAGCAATCGCAGACGGAAGAAAGAACCTTATTACGGTTCCTATCTTTAAAACAACTATTCCGCACCCGATTACAGGCAGATCAGGCGCAGGTGCAGTTATGTTAAGACCTGCTTCAGAAGGTACCGGAATTATTGCAGGTGGTGCTGTTCGTTTAGTTCTTGAACTTGCAGGTATTGAAAATATTCTTTCAAAATCTTTAGGTTCAAAATCACCGCTTAACGCTGCTAACGCAACACTGGACGCTTTGAAAAAATTAACTCCGTTCACGGATGTTGCTAAAAAACGCGGCTTAACTATGGCTGAATTGTTGAACTAATTTATAAATGTCGGTATAGTAGTACCGATCTAGAAGAAAAGGAAAAATAAAATGGCAAAGAAAAATGATAATAAACAAATAAAAATCAAACTTACAGGCAGTCTTATCGGTGCTTCAGAAGCTCAAAGACGCGTTGTAAAAGGTCTTGGTTTAACCAAGAAAGATCAAATTGTTGAACATTATAATTCAGCAACAATTATGGGTATGGTAAATAAAGTTCCGCACCTTGTTACAGTTGTTGACTAGTTCTGTTTGCCCGATTAATCGGTCGGGTAATAAACAAAAATATTATATTAATTAAAATTAGAAATGAGGAAAAATAAAATGGCAAACACAATTACATTAGAAGATTTAAGACCTGCCGAAGGTTCTACTCATAAAACAAAAAGAGTAGGCAGAGGTCGTTCATCAGGAAGAGGTAAAACTTCTTGCCGCGGTCATAACGGTGAAGGTCAACGCTCAGGAAGCGCATCTAAAAGAGGTTTTGAAGGCGGTCAGATGCCGGCTTACAGAAGATTACCGAAATTAAAGGGCTTCCAGATTATAAATAAATTAAAATATGAAGCTATCAATGTCGGCAGACTTGAAGGCTTAGGATTAAAAGAAATCAGCATTGAAACTCTTAAAGAAGCAAGAAAAGCTCATCCGAGTGCTGATGGCTTAAGAATTCTTGGTAATGGTGAAATTAAATCTGCACTAACAGTAAAAGCAAGCTACGTTACTCCGTCAGCTAAAGCTAAAATTGAAGCAGCAGGTGGAAAGGTTGAATTAGTATAATGGCACAAATGAGAATGCCCAATACCGATGACTTAATGTCCATGTGGAATGCATCGGGTTTAAAACAAAAAATCATATTTACATTATTGATGATTGCTGTATTCAGATTGGGTGCGCAGTTGCCGTTATTCGGTATTAATAATGCCGTCTTTTCAAATCTCGCTGCAGGAAATAACATTATCGGATTTTTGGATATGTTTTCAGGCGGGGCTTTGGGTAGTGTCTCGATATTCGCTTTGGGTATCGGACCGTACATTACGGCATCAATTATCGTACAGCTTGTTTCTGTAGTTATTCCGGCTTTGGAAAAATTACAGAAAGAAGAAGGTGAAGCCGGCAGAAGAAAATTACAGCAATATACTAGACTATTTACCGTTGTATTAGCAGTATTTCAGTCTTTGATATTTATGCTGTTCTTAAGACATCTTCCGGGTTCAATAGTTGCAAACGTACCTCATGTAATGTTCTATATCAGCTCAATATTAGTTCTTACTGCCGGTTCCGTATTTGTTATGTGGCTTTCCGAATTAATTACGGAAAGAGGAATCGGAAACGGAGGTTCTCTGATAATCTTTATCGGTATTATTTCAGGAATTCCTGTTTACGCAACAAGAACAGCTGCTGTTGTAGCTCATAGTACGGCATTGCAAATCGGCTTAATAGCATTTTTGGCAATATTTCTTATTACAATGGTTTTAATCGTTGTTATGCATGAAGCTGTCAGAAAAGTTATTATTATCAATCCTAAACGTCAGGTAGGTAATAAAGTATACGGAGGTATGAATTCATACATTCCGTTCAAACTTAATCCGGGCGGTGTTATGCCGATTATCTTTGCTATCGCAATATTGTTATTCCCGTCAACAGTACTCAGCCTTGTCGGACAAGCTAACTTCAAAAACCCTGCAGTACAGGATTTTGTAGTCAGATTAACCAATATAATGAGTCCTGACGGCATAACATATTATGTTCTGTATTTCGCATTAATAGTTGCATTAACTTTCTTCTACGCATCTATTATGCCGAATATGCAGCCAAAAGATATTGCAACCAACCTTAAAAAATACGGTTCATCAATTCCGGGTATAAAACCGGGCAAACCGACAGCTGAAGCTTTGGATAAAATCTTAACAAAAACAACATTTATCGGAGCTTTAGGGTTAGGTATAGTTGCTTTGATACCTTCATTTGCAAGTTATGTTACAAACATAAAAACAATTCAGGGTATCGGCGCTACATCTCTAATCATCATGGTCGGTGTTGCACTTGATTTAATTAATCAGGTACGCACCCACTTATTAGCAAGAAATTATGAATCATTCCTAAAAGAGTAATTTGTAAATTTCATAAAATCGGAAAGACCTCTGAATTATATTCAGAGGTCTTTTTGTTACGTTTTATTCATAATTCTTAATAAAAGGGGCTTAATGCGCAAATTTGCAAAAAAATATTACTTTATAAAAACATAAGGTTAAAATCAGTAGGAGCATGTTAAATGTTAAATACCCCTGTTCAGATGGTACCGCAAGGTTACCAGCAAGCACAAAGTGTAGTACCTCAATATAATTTACAACAGCCGAATGAAGTTCGAAAATCCGCATGTGAAGAGCAATCTATGGCAATATCCTATGATATAGCAGCAGAATATAGCGCTATCGGACGAATGAACAACATTATCGCGGATGTTGCAAAAGAATTAAAGGTTGAAGAAGACCCTGTTCGTAAGAAACTTCTTGAAGCAAGAATTAATACCCTAAACAGTATGATTCTCCAAAGAGAAGCCCGTATAAACCAAATGGAACAGGCACTAAATTCCTTAAAAAGTTGTGCATGTGCGTAAAAAAACAAACTGTATATTTTAACTATAAAAAGGGTTGTTATACGACCCTTTTTTAATGTTAATTTTTCAGAGCATCAAAGTCAGCCTGTATTTCCTGTGCCTTTTCATTTAACCGGTTATATTTTCTGGAATTTAATTCTCCGCCGATAAGAATAAGTATTGAAGTGTAATAAAGCCAAATCATCAGCACTGCAAATGCACCTATAGTACCGTAAACCATATTATAGGTTTTTAGGTTATTTACATAAATCGAAAACCCCCAGGATGCCAATAACCATAAAATTACAAAGAAAAACGAACCCGGTATTGCGCTTTTGCGTTTATAGGCTTCGTTTCCTTTTAAATCAGGCAAAATATAGTAACTCAAAAATGCCATTAAGAATAATGCAGCAAATGCTATCGGCCAACGTAATGTAACTAACACAATCTCAACAGTCCTTGTTATATATGCATGTGATACCAGGAAATTAATAATTACACGACCAAAGACAATCAGGTTTATTGAAAGGAACATTACGAGAACATCAACCAAAAGCATCAATAATGATAGTATTCTTGTATAGATAAAGCTTCTTGTTTCTTTGACCTGATAAGCCCTGTTTAAACCTTTTAAAACAACAGCTATTGCATTCATTGATAAAAATGTTGTTGCAATAAAACCGACAATTGCCATTATGCCGCCCTGAGAAAATATCATAACTTCGGAGAGAACGGTTTGTATCAGATTCATTGCCTGTGCGGGCATAAAATTATTCAGGAACAACAGAACAGGATCCATCATAGATTTATTTCCCATCCAGCCAAATATTGCCATTAAGAACAACATAAAGGGAAAAATTCCTATAACAAGCATAAATCCCATCTCAGCAGCCATTCCGAAAAGGTCATTGTCAATAATAGCTTTGATTAAGCTGACAATGAAAGAAATATATTTATTGTCAGAATTCATTATTTTATCTGCAATTTGCCGGAATTTTTCTTTCATAATTTTAATGTCTTAACCTCATCAAGAACACGTTTTGCTGCTTCTTCCACACTTATTTTTATCATACATCCGGCTGCTAACTTATGTCCGCCGCCGCCAAATTTAGAACAAACACCTGTTATGTCAACATTTTCGCTTCTCATTGAGATTTTGGATAAAGTCGGACCGAGCTGTTTTACAATAAAAGCAACTTCAACAGATTTAATTGCTCTGAGCTTTTCCGTCAAACCTTCAGTACAATCTTCGCCGACTCCGAATTTTTCCATATCTTTTTTGTATATGATAATATAAGCTATTTTATTATCCTCGGTAAAAACCGCATTATTTATACAATGCGCCTGGAATTGCACATGTTCTTTTGAATTTGATTCATAACAGTTTTTGTATATTTCAGAAGGTACAACCCCGATTCCTACAAGTTTTGATACCGTTGACAGAGCATTTTGAGTTGTATTATTAAATCTGAATGAACCCGTATCAGTGAGAATAGCTGTATATAGAGCTTTTGCGGTATTAGTGGAAATTGTCCAGCCCAGTTCTTCCATAATTCCGTATAAAACCTCACCGGTAGAACTTGCATCAGGCACAACATAATTTATATCGGCATAGCCGTTATTAGTAACATGGTGATCAATATTTGCGGTTGATTTTGCTTTTGTGAACAAAATTTCCGACTCAAACATTCTGTCGTAAGATGCAATATCAACATTGATAACAAGGTCATATTCTCTTGATTTGTCAAACTCGGAAATATGTTTTGCTTCGGAAATATATGGTAAAAACTTATATATATCAGGCAACTTAGACATTAACAGCATATCGGGTTTCTTTTTGAAATTGTCATAAATAGCCGAATATAAGCCGCACATACTTCCCAAAGTATCTCCGTCCGGATTCAAATGCGACATAATAAGTATATTTTTGGATATTTTTATGATATCATTAAATTGAGAACAATCCATTATTTAATGATATCAAAAAAATGACGGGGAAGCAAATTTGAAAAAAATCTTATACACTGATTTTGTATCTACAGAAGAATTGATGGAAGAACTCCTTGAAAACAGAGATATCCAAAAAGCCGTAAAACGCTCAAATTTGTGTAAATTTTGGGGACGCGTTGCGGGTGCTAAATTTGCTTCTAAATCAAAACCGTTTTCAATGCTTGGCGGCGGAGTAATGGTTATTGCATGTGAAACACCTGCTGTAGCGCAGGAGCTAATGCTGAAAAAAACGCAATTACTTGTGAAATTTAAGCCATATGCTGACTCGTTAAAAATGAAAGTGAATGATTTAAGGTTTGATACCAAAAAGTGGCATAACGAGCCTGAGGCTTAATTATTTGACTTTTTTTTTTTAATAAGTATTATGGTGAAAGATTATTTAGTGATTAAAGGATAAGAAGATGGGATTGAGACAAAAAAATATACTTTCGCTCCTTGATGACAAAACTAACGATTACTTAGACAGAGTTGCTTTAGGAACGAAAACCCCGATGGGATGGAAAGAATTTACGTATAAAGGTGTTGGTATGCTTTCAAGAAAACTGGCATCACATATGATTGAGGATTTGGATACTCAAAAAGGTGACAGAGTTGCTATATTGTCGGAATCTATGCCGGAATACGGAGCTTGTTTGTTTGCTTCCGCTCTTGCGGGTATGACAGTTGTTCCGTTAGATATAAAATTGACTAAATATGAGTTGACGTCAATTCTTTCGGATTGTGAACCAACGGTTATGCTTACGTCTTTGCATTATTTAGAAACGGCTAAAGAAATCCAAAAAACTATTACGTCAATAAAACATATTCTTGTTATGGATGAGCAGTCTTACTATCCGGAAACTCCGAGTATTCATTCTTTACCAAACAGATATGATGCAAAGTGGAGAAGAAGAAGTTCTAAATCTACAGCTTTGATTATTTATACATCAGGAACAACCGGTTCTCCAAAAGGTGTTGAAATATCTTATAACAATATATTCTCTCAACTTGAAGATTTAAAAGTTGTAATGGATCATATTATTCCGACAAAGCACTGCAAAATGCTTTCGATATTACCGATGAATCATTTGTTTGAGCTTACTGTCGGCTTTTCGACATTCTTAAATTTGGGCTATTCCGTTTATTATGCGCTTAGTCTTAAGCCAAAAGATATTTTAGCTATAATGCGTGAAAAGCAGATTAATTTTATGATAGTTGTTCCTGCGTTTTTAAAGCTGTTGAAGACGTCTATTGAATCAGAGTTAAAGAATTCGTCTGCATTCAAAAAAGCTTTATTTAATTTTAAATTCAACTTGGCTCAGTTTATTCCGTTTATGATTGTACGAAGACTTATGTTCAGAGATATTCATAAACAGTTCGGCAGACATTTCAAAGCTTGCTTGTCAGGTGGTGCGCCATTAGATATCCAGGTGGGTAAATGGTTCAGCAGGCTCGGTATAAAAGTTTATCAAGGTTATGGATTATCAGAATGCAGTCCGGTTGTTTCAATGAATTATGACAAGCGTCATGATTTGGCATCTGTTGGTCGCCCGCTAACAAGTTTGGAAACTAAAATTGATTCAGAAACAGGAGAACTTTTGGTTAAAGGTCCTGCGGTTATGAAAGGGTATCATAATCAGCCTGAATTGACCTCCCAAGCTGTAACAGAGGATGGTTGGCTTCATACAGGAGATATTGCGGAAATCAGAGGCGGACATATTTACATTACGGGAAGAATTAAGAATATGATTGTTCTGTCAGGCGGTAAAAAAGTATTCCCCGAAGAAGTTGAAGCTGTATTGGAAAAAAGTCCATATTTTAAAGAAGTTTGCGTTTTCGGACACGTCAGAACATTCGGAAGCAAAGACGGTACCGAAGAAGTAACCGCTGTAGTTGTTCCTACTGATGATATATTGAGTCAATATAGTAACGAAGATGCAGAAAAGTTTATTAAAGGTGAAGTGAAACAATTAGCTATGAAATTAACGGCTTATAAACGACCTGTTAATGTGATTGTATACAAAGAACCGCTTCCGAGGACCGCAACAAATAAAGTTAAGCGAAAAGAAGTTAAGAAACTTGTAACTGTATAATTAAAAAAGCTTCTCTTTAAGGAGAAGCTTTTTGTCGGCAAAAATTGAATTATTAATAACAAAAAACCTGATTTCAATACAGAAATCAGGTTTTTTTAGTTTTAAATTTCCAAAAATTAGAAGTTTAATCCTGCTTCACGAGCTGCATCAGCTAAAGCTGCGATACGACCGTGATACAAGAATCCGCCTCTGTCAAATACAACATCTTTTACGCCTGCTTTTAAAGCTTTTTTAGCAACAGCTTCACCGACAACTTTTGCTGAATCGATGTTTCCGCCATGTGCCAAAGTTTCTTTCAGGTCTTTATCAATTGAAGATGCTGAAGCTAATGTAACTTTATTTACATCATCAATAACCTGAGCGTAAATGTGTTTTGTACTTCTGTATACAGCCAATCTCGGGCAATCAGGAGTTCCTGATAATTTTACTCTGATAGACTGATGTCTTTTTTGTACTTGAGGTTTTCTTTCTTTTCTTTTAATCATTTTGTTTTGTCCTTTCATTACTTGTTTTAGCGGGCGTTTCAAACCCTTCACATGTAACACATAAATTAATCAATTTAACTTAAAGGTGTTAATTTGTTTTTACAAATTACTTCTTACCTGCTTTACCGGCTTTACGTCTTACATATTCACCTTCGTATCTTACACCCTTTCCTTTGTAAACTTCAGGAGGACGTTTAGCTCTGATGAATGCTGCAACATCGCCAACGGTTTGTTTATTAGTACCCTTAACGCTGATTTTTGTATTTGCTTCAACGCTGATGGTAATACCTGCCGGCGGTTCAACAATAACCGGATGAGAATATCCTAATGCAAGATTAAGATTTTTACCTTCCATATTAGCACGGTAACCTACACCCTGAATTTCAAGTTTCTTTTCAAAACCGTCTTTAACACCGTGAACAGCATTAGCTACAAGAGTTCTTGATAAACCGTAAAGGGCATCTGCTTCTCTTGAATCAACAGTTTTTGTTAAAACAACCTGATTATCTTTAAGTTCTACTTTGATTTCAGAACGAACATTAACGGATTCCTGACCTAAAGGTCCTTTTGCCGTAACTAACTGTCCGTCTATTTTTACTTCGACTCCCTGAGGGATGTCAATAGGTTTCTTTCCTATACGTGACATAGTGTTTCTCCTTTGGTATATTACTGACAACACCGAACTTTTCTACCAATTATGTTCGGCGCAAGTCCAAGTGTAACATAGACAAAAATGGTTGTAAAGTTCATATTAACAATCGTAACAATGTTTTGATTATTATACCTGTTATTAGCAAAAATTTTTCTTTTGAATTGTATAATATAACTATGATGAATAAAATCAGCGCAAAAATTACATCCGATATTGTCCGATACAGCAGGAAAAATTCTGCGTCGGGCACTTATACAAGAGCTCTGTATAACTCTCAATTATATAGTGCGCTTACTCTGGTTGAACTTGCAAGATTTCCGGGCTGGGGAGTTCACGACATCGGTATTACCTCAGGCTTAGGAACATTAGCCTTAAACAGTTTCAAGAATTTATTTAAAGCCTACAAAGCACTTAAACCTATAAAAAATCGTGCATCGGCAATTTATAAAAATTCTAATAAAATCTAAAATTAAAGGCTCCGAATTACCGGAGCCAAAAATAAGAAGAGTGCAAATTATTATGAAACTTTATGATTAATTTTATCTATTATGAAACAGCTTCCTGTTTTTTAGCTTGTATTGTCTGTTTCAATTCTGCTGCTTGTTGAATATTCTTTGTTGCATTTTTTGCTGTTTTAGCTGTATTTTTAGCGGTTTTACCCATTGTCTTGACATTCTTAGACATTTTCTTTGTAGATTTAAGCGCTGCCGCACCTGTCTTAATGGATTTTTTAGCCTGAGCCTGAGCGCTGTTTGTTTTGCTTGATGCTTTGTTACCGACAGCTTGAGTATCCTGACCTTTTGACTGAGTAGCAGCACCAACTGCTTGAGTTGCTTGACCCGCTACATTGACTGCGGTTCCGCCCTTTTCTACTACAACGCCTGCGCTTGCTGTATATGGGGAGCACTGCATTCCGAGTCCGACTGCCTGAATACCTGCACCTGTAGCTGATACAATCTGACCTGTTTGCTGAGTTTTTTGACCTTGCGCCTGAGTCTTTGCACCTTGATTTATTGTATTTTTAGAAGTTTTTTGGTTTTGCTGCAATTTGGTATTAGTTACATTGTAATATTTCTGTTGTTTTTGTACATTTTTAGCTGCTGTTTTTTGTAAACCTTTACCTGCAACTTCAAGTTTATTTGCCTTTGTTGTATTCGCTTTCATTTTTGAAGCTGAAGCATCAAGTTTTTGAGTTAATTGTTCTGCTTTCTGCTCGCTTCCGTCATCTTGACCCTGAGCTGCCTGAGTTCCATTCTTACCTTCAGCTTTTTGGTCTTCTTCTCCTGCTAAGCTGAGTGAGTTTGCACTGCTCTTACCAACACCGGTATTATCACCGGCAGTAAGTTCCTGCAATTCATTCATTGTGGAATTCATTTCTTTATCAATTTTTGTATTTTGTTTATCTATTTTTTGGAGTTGTTTATCATTCTTTTGGATATTTTTCTCTGCTTTAGACATATCCTTTTCGAGTTTTTGAGAATTACTCTTTAAATCTTTTTGCGAATCTGCAGAATCTTTAATTACTTTGTTGCCTTCTTTATCGCTTTTTTCTGCATCTTTTGTTGACTGAGTTGCTGATGCATCTGCACTTGATGCATCTGCTTTTGCATCTGCTCCATCTGCTTTTGCATCTGCTTCTTCTGATTTACCGGTGTTTTCGGCATTCCCGGTTTTAGCACTGTCTTCTGCCTTTTGAGTATTTCCTGTATTTTCTGCATTAGAAGCGGCATTTGCTGAGGCTTTGGCAAATACACCTGACATTTTTGCTTCAATACTGCCCCATGCTGATGAAGCAATACCCGATTTAGCACCGGCAAGGTTACCGGTATTACCCAAACCTTTAAAGAAGCCCGGACGTTTTCCTCCAATCGGATCAGGATCACCCTCTTTTTGAGGTCCCTGTGCACCATTCGCACCCTGAGTATCTCCGGTTTTTTGCGGACCACCTTGTTTAAATACTGACGAATTAGGGTCGTTACTGTCAACACCCTGTTGTGGTTTCGCTTGTTGTGTACCTTGTTGTTTTTGGATTTGCTGCTGCATGCGTAACTTCGCTGCAAAATCAGCACCGTTCATTCCAACTGCCATGATAATCGCCTCTTCTTATTTATTTGTACTCTCTTGTATATATAAAAAAAATACAAAGTATATAATTTCAGCATGAGCAAAACATGTTACAAAACTTTACATAAGCATGGCAAATTGCTGCTATCACTGTATTTCAATGTTTTGGTAAAATATGAAAATGCAATAATATATGCATGATAATTCATGTATTCAGACATAAAAATCTAAAGTATATTATTACATTTTGAAAATATTTACATATTTGAAGCAGGTTCTCTGTTAATTAAATCAATTGCTTTATCAATTTTGGCAACAATACCGGTATAATATTCATAGTCTGCGTTAGTATTTGAAATAGCTGCACCGTGTTCTGCTGTTGTCTTAATCTGTTTTAGCAAATCTATTGTCATCATAATTCCTTTAAACATTGAACCTTCATCTTTATATTTACGTTTGTCTGCATTGTAATATAATTTACTCCAGTTCTGCGTCGAATCGGAATTTTCTATACTGTTCATTTCTGCCCACAGATAAATATTATTTGTAAGTTCATCGTTTATTTGTATTTGATGGAAAGTTTTGTCGCTTCTTGTCATATAACTGTTATACACAGAAAGACATGAATTTAATTTAGATGTAAATTGTTCAATATTACTATTTGCCCAGTCATACCCCTTTGGTTTTACGTCAAAAGTCTTTGACCCGAATTGTCCGTCTTTTTTCAATTCAATATTCGCTAATGCACCGACAGCACCTGCAATTTCCGAAGGGCTCATACCATCAAAGGCTTTTATTTCGGTGAGCATTTCTATAATCGGAATTTGTTCATAACCGTTCAAATCTGATATTAATATCCCCTTATTTGTAAGTCTGTTTGTAGTGGATAAATACCCGAAATCTCTCATCAAAGTAATTTTACGGTTAAATAAAGCTTTTAAATTTTCTTTATTTTTCTTTTCAATTTGTTCATTTTTGTTATATGTAAAGAAAGATTTTTCATACAATAGATTTAACATTGTGTCATTTTGACATTCTTCATAATATTTAGCGATAAACGAAAAATCAGGTCTGAATGCACTTTTTAGCTTATTAGGCTGAGAGTGAACCAGCATATCAAATTGAGAGCGTTCATCATCGTTAAGGCTCATTGTATAACAATATCCGACTTTATCAATTCCTCGTCTGCCGGCTCTACCTGCCATCTGGTGAAATTCGTTTGCGGAAATTGTTCTTTTATTATCAGGACCATCAGGAGTTGATGAGGGTTTACGCGTTGCCGTAATTACGGTTGTTCTTGTCGGCATATTTATTCCTGCGGATAAAGTTTCTGTTGCAATAACGGTTTTTACGAGTTTCTTTTGGAAAAGTTCTTCTACAAGTTCTTTTTGAGTCGGTAAAAGTCCTGCATTATGTACGGCATATCCTTTTAATATCGCACGCATATTAAGAGATTCGCCAAGATATTTGCCGTCGGCTTCATAACCCTCAACTATATCCATAATTTGTTCTTTTTCGTCATCTGATGTAAGATGCGGACCGTATTTTGTTAAGTATTCCAAAATATCTTTACTGTTCTTTTTGTCAAAAACGAAGAATATTGCAGGGAGTTTATCTTCATCTTTTAGTTTTACAACCACATCTCGATATGCGTAAGCAGGAATAATCCCTTTCTTTTCTGCAAGCTGATTTAATTTATCGATTTGAGCGCTGAATTTTGATTTCTTTTTACCTGTATCGGGCAAGTTCAAATCGCTGACATTAATATTTTCAAACTCAAGCGGAACGTGTCTGTTTTCCGGCGGAACATCTATTAAAACAGTATGAACCGGCAGATGTTCGTTTGCTTTGTATTTGGCAAGTTCTTTATTGCTTCCTGTTACAATTTCCGGATTTTTTTCTCCTCTTATTTTAGCCATCCAGCCTGCAATGTCTTTATTGTTTCCTATGGTTGCCGAGAGTGATAACAGCTGCGTTTCCGGACGTGAAAGGAATATAGACTGTTCCCAGATTCCGCCCCTGTCAACATCGCCAAGATAATGAAGTTCATCAAATATAACGGTTTTTAAATCGTCCAATAAATCATTCTTTTTACCGAAATGTTCGCCGAATACCATATTGCGGTAAACTTCCGTTGTCATAATAACAATGGGTGCTTCACCGTTTATTTTGGTGTCACCTGTCAATATTCCGACATTTTCTTCCCCGTATATTCTTTTAAAATCTCGGTATTTTTCATTACTCAGTGCTTTTAGAGGAGTAGTATAGAAAGTTTTTTTACCGTCTCTGAGATTTTTCCCTATTGCGTAGTGAGCAATAGCGGTTTTCCCTGTCCCTGTCGGGGCTGTTACAAGTACGTCATTATCAAGTAAAATATTTTGAGCGGCTGCTTTTTGGAATACATCCGGTTTTGCACCTGCAGGGAGTTTAAAATAATTTGCTTGTACGGTTCTGTCAAAATCGCTGCTGCCAAAGTAAATGTTATTTGCAGACATTTTTGACATTGCCCGCATAATATCGGCTGAATGACATTTTTTTGAATAATTGTCATTTATTTTATTATTGTTAATTCTGTTGTTATACTCGGGAATTTGAGCCGATGATATTGCGAAAACTTTCATTTATACTCCTTTATCTTATATATTTAAGATAATCACCTATTTTAAACACATCATTTACGAGATACAGTATATCTCTGTTATGTACTCTGACGCAACTGTGCGTTACATGTCTGTTAGCTTTTAATACCGCTTTTTCGTGGCGTGTTCCGTGAAAATAATCACCCCTATCAGCCGTTTGACCGGTTATAGTATCAACGTAATGCACAAAGGCGATTTTTGGGCCGTAATCTCTCGGAAATCTGCGTCGTTTTGTGCCTGCAGCACAGTCTTTATAAGGATATATCTGTTTTTTCTTTATTAGCCTGATTCCGGGTTTTGTCGGTGTGCGTGATGCACCGGTTGCAACTCTGAAGGATTCAATTGCCTTTCCGTTATCGTCATATACATAAAATCTGCAATTGGTTATGTCAACAACCCCTCTTGCCTGTTTCTTTTTCCATTTTAAAGTAAATGACGGATCGGGAGCATTTTTTAAGATTTCCGGATCATTTGTCCAGCCGCTCGGATTAACTTCTTCTCTGAAAACTTCCGGTAAATCTTCCTGAGTATATTTATCAACAGGGTTTCTTGAAGTGGAATCAACCCGTTCAAATGTATCTGTTACATTTTGATTTCCCGTAATGGTCTGAGCGGCAGCAGGTGCTGCATAACTTAATGAACATGCAGCAAAAACAGCTGCTATAGGGTATTTTATTGTACTTAATCCTATTCTCATATTTTATACAATATCCGTGAATGTAAATTTTTGCCGATATGTTAAGAAAAATATATTTGCGAAAGGATTAATATTTCTTAAAATGTTACTTGCAAAAATAAAATGTTTATAATAGCATTAATATACTTACGTGCGTCGGTGAATATTTTTGTGGATTAGCCGATTAAGGAATTTAAATAGTAAAAGTAATTAAAACATAAAGGAACAAAAGATGAACCCTATTATTGACGAATTAGAAAAACCTTATATGGAAAAAGAAGTTCCGGATGTAAACCCGGGCGATACCGTTAAAGTATTCGTAAGAATCGTAGAAGGTAATAAAGAAAGAATTCAGGCTTTCGAAGGTACAATTATTAAAAAACACGGATCAGGCATTAATAAAACTATCACCGTAAGAAAGATTTTCCAAGGTGTTGGTGTTGAACGTGTATTCTTACTCCACTCTCCGAGAATTGAAAAAATCAATATCATCAGACGTGGTGATGTTAAACGTGCTAAATTATACTACTTGAGAGAACGTTCAGGTAAAGCAACTCGTATCAAGGAAAAAATTGAAAAAAGATAAGACACATATTCACTGGTATCCGGGGCATATAGCAAAAGCCGAAAGGAAGTTAAAAGAACAGCTTTCATTAGTGGATGCCGTAATAGAAGTCATTGATGCGAGACTGCCGTTATCTAGCAGTTATGAAAATATTACGAGGCTTTTAGGTCAAAAGCCTCGTTTAATTTTGCTCAATAAATCAGATTTAACCGACAAAAACGAATTAAAAAAATGGGTTCAAATACTTGAAGAAAAAAACGGTGTTCCTGTTTTACTTTCTGATGCAAAAAATTCCAAAGACTTAAACATAATAGTTAAGAAAGCCGAAGAATTGTCAGAACCTCGTATTCAGGAAATAATGAAAAAAGGGCTGCTGCGCCGTCCGGCGCGTGTTATGGTTGTCGGGATGCCAAATGTCGGGAAATCAAGTATTATAAATAAACTTACAAAATCTTCAAAGACAAAAATCGGGGCAAAGGCAGGGGTTACAAGACAGCAGCAGTGGGTCAGAATTAATCCGAAGCTTGATTTACTCGATACACCCGGGATTATTCCAATGAAGCAGGAAAATCAGGAAGCGGCTAAAAAATTGGCGTTTGTTAACTCGGTTTCCGAAAATGCCTATTCTAATGAACTTATCGCAAAAGAATTGGTAGAAATTCTGAACGAAAAGTATCCCGAACAGTTGAAAGAATACTATAAACTTGAAGATGAAGTTTCTGTTGAAGCAATTGCCATCAAACGCAACTGGATTATTCAGGGCGGACAAGCTGATATTGAGCGTACTTCAAGTTATATTTTAAGAGATTTTCGTGACGGCAAAATCGGAAAATTTATTCTTGATTAAGGGGTTATATGGGACATATAGAAGAGTTATTTTCATTTGATGAAAAATATAAATGTACCGTAGTCGGAACAGACGAAGCCGGCAGAGGACCGGCTGCAGGCGGAGTTTTTGCAAGTGCAGTATATTTTCCCCCAAAAACAGAGAAACTTCTTTCAGAATTAGCCGTATTGAATGACAGCAAACAGCTTTCGCCTAAGAAAAGAGAATCCATATACGATATAATAAAAAATGAAACAATAAATGCTACAGTATGCATTGAAGTAGAAGAAATTGAGAAAATAAATATTCTTAATTCATCACTTAAGGCAATGAGATTAGCCTGCAATAAAGTCATAGAGCAATTGAACGCAGAAAAGCTTATTGTCCTTGTTGACGGAAACAAATTAATTAAAGAGTTCAAATATCCGCAAAAATATATTATAAAAGGTGACAGTAAATCAGCATCAATTGCTGCTGCAAGTATTTTAGCCAAAGTTACCCGCGACAGATACATGCTTGAATTGGATGAAAAATATCCGCAATACGGCTGGGCAAAAAATGCCGGATATTTAACAAAAGCGCATCTCGATGCTATTGATAAATACGGGTTGACGGAATTTCACCGTCCGTCATTTTTGAAAAAACATTTTGAGAAACAATTGTCCTTGTTTTGATTATTGAGAAATTTTCAGGCGTCTTTTTACTCTGTTTATGAGTTTCTTTTCTTCAGCTGCTTTCAGAGCTTCTTCTGCAGCTTTTGCCTCTGCCTGCTCTTTTCTCAGTTGAATTAATTCTTCAACGGTCATACCCTCTTCACCCGCTTCGGGGATAGGCAGGGTGTCAACAAAATTCTCGGCAGCCTGCAACTCTGAATCCAATACAAGCCATTTGAACGATTTTATCATTCCGAGCGGTTTATTCAGATTACCATTTAACCTTATCTGGAATTTTGTTGCATTATCATCCGATTTACCTTCGCCCAAATGCGGTAATGCTTTCATTTCTTCTTCAGAAACTTCTTCGCAGAACAGAGCGAACGCCTTGACTAAGCCAACATTCAATCCCGGCGTGTTTTTCACAATATTTACAGGATTAATATTTGCAAGAGGTCCGAGTTTATCAGCAAATGCAGAGGCAAGTTTTCCGCGAACTTTCATTTCTGCGGTATTATCAAGTATATTCATCTTTCCTGCAATATACATAGACAGCACATCACCCTGAGATTTTATCGGAGAAATTTCTATATTTCCGTTCCCGAGGAAATCCAGATGTCCGTACAATTCATTGTACCGCGATGTATCGAATGTAACTAGATTAGTGACAAGAGAACCGATAGTCGATGAGAAAAATGCATTTTCTCTGATGTTTTCAGCCATAATCATGTTTTCCAGTTTACCGAACGGCCCTAACTGTCCGTTTTTGATATTGAAATCAAAATACCCTTTAAGGGTTTTCATCTGAGTTTCCATATCGGTTCCACTCAAAGATATATCGGTAATGAAGTTCATATTACCCGTAACCATATCTTTCATATCCATTACTGTCAGTAATATCTTTTCAACATCAAAATCTTTTCCGCTAAGTTTTGCTTTCAGGTCGGAAGTCACAAGATTCATTGAAATCTGACCTTCTGTTGACCCGCCGAGCGGACTTGTTTTTAAATTATCCAGATACAATACGTTATCCAATAAAGCAAGGTCACTCGTTGTATTATCTAAATATATTTTATCAACGACAATTTTACCGAATCTTATATGCCCGTTTTTAACTTCAAGCGGGATATTCATAGTTAAATCTTTATCCTTGGATTCTTCTATGGCTTCCTTTGGATTAGGGAAAGCCTTTGCAACATCATCGCCGAATTTCACGATTTTATTCACATCTATATAACGTGAGCTGACATTAACATCTTCAAAAACTCTGTTCATTATATCTTTCCAATTTGTACGGGCAGATAGTCTGAAAACAGTACCGCCAAGGTTTAATCTGTTCACATTAATATCAATATTTCTTGCACCTAAATCTAATAATAAACTGTCAACCTGAGAAGATATTTCAGGAACACGAATATTTTTTGCAAGAACTTTACCCGTCAACACAGGGGATTCCGGTTTCCCGTATGCGGATAACCCTGCCTGAATATTAAAGCCGGAATTTTTAAATATCGCAACAGCACCCTCTAACGGCTGCGGGATATCGACTTTAAACAGACTTATAAAAGGCTGAATATCAGTATTGGAAATAATTGCACGCACATTTACGAGATTTTTTGTATTGTGCATATTGGCATCTAAATCTTCACCGAAATCGGACTCGTTCGGTTTTGTATACATGCCGGTATTTTCTACTCTGAGAGTATTACCTTTATGTACTGCCTTTACCTGAAATATAGTCTGAAGATTTTCCAAATCTTTCATTATTACGGGAGTAAAATAATTAGCATTGTCAGCTTTTGCCTGAGCAACAAATGACATATTATTTTTCGCCAAATTAAAAGCAGCCTTAACAGGAATAATACCCTGACTTTCAAAGTAAGGTATTGCTATCTCTCCGACAAGAATGCCCAAATCGGAAGTGTTAATACCGCCGCCCGCCGAGAAATCTATTACTGGAGCTTTAGCCCAATTTGTAATATCACCGCTGAAATTAACAACAGATTGCCTGTTAAATTTCACATCGGACGGAAATACTTTAATAGTTTCATTATCCAGTTCAACGAGCATATTATCGTCTTTTATTACAGATTGTATTAACGGTAATGAAAATTCAAAACCCTGATTTTTCAGCTTCGCTTTAATATTTCCGTCATAACTTCCTACCCCTAAGGTTAAAAGCTTGTTTGAAGCCGTAAATAAATCAGTCTTATCTTTTATAACAAAATCATCCAAATTAAGTTTTACAACAGCAACTAATTCTTTGATTTTACCTGTTGCGTTTGCATCCACAGTTAAAAAGCCTGACAAAAGGTCATATTTATTTTTAATATCTTTTGGGGCAAAAGCCTTATATAAACCCATTAACGGAAGTTTGTCCGCAGACATATACAAATCCGTAACGGAATCCTGACTTATTTTACCTGAGATATTCAGAGGTTTTCCGTTTATTAACAAATGGGTTCCGTCAAATTTAATAATATTATCATCTAATGAAACATTTGCTCTTATATCGTCAAATACCAAACCTATATTTTTATCGGTAATATTTCCGTCACGAACGACAAAAGCACCTGATGATGTGAGGGTTTCAAAATCTGTCTTAAAATCGGCATTAGCATGGAAATATCCGCCTGCAGTGATATTGTCTATATCGGTTTTTATCTGCACCGTATCGAGATATGCCTTAACTACGGCAAAAAGATTGGCAAAATATACCTTTGGAGATTCAATACTCAAATTCAGATAAGGATTTTTACCATGTCTGAAGCATCCGTTGAATAATATATCATCGAATTCCGTTACATATAAATCAGAATCAATATTTATTATATTGTCATTCGCATTAAATCTGAAATGAGATTTCGGGAATTCCAAACCCGACATTGTGATTTGGGTATCCTCGATATTCAGATGTCCGAATGCCTTGACGTTCTTATTTTTTGAATTCATACGGATTTTTAGTCTTGAATCTATATCAGATTTAAGATTATACGTTCTGTATGTCGTAACCGGATTAACAAAAGGTACTGCAAAAACCGCTTCCAAGTCTTCCTCTTTTTCCTGAGGGGTAAACTTTGGTAATGAAGTATCTATATCAACGTTTGCCGTAATATTTTCGCTGTCATCACTCAAAACGTGTAAATCTGCTTTTAGATTTGCAGTTTCACCATTATCGTAACCGAGTTTTATCTCATCACCCTTTAACACCAACTTATGAGAATTTTTCTCGTCATTAATCACAAGGTTATAATTTTTTAGTTTTACATTTTGGATATTGATACGAATTTTTGAAATATCAATGGGCAGGTCATCTTTTTCGGCTTCCTGCGCAGAATACTTTTCGGGATGTTCGAGTTTATCCTTACGCTGCCTGTTTACAAGATTTTCGTATAATCTTACGGCCTTAAACTGCTCATCATCCTGAATATCCGCAAATATTTTTGGATTAATTACATCAACACCCGAAACCTTAACCGTTAGCCACAAAATACTCGGTAAAAACACTTTTGCTTTTACTCCGTCAACAGAGAGTAATTCAGACCCATCGGGCAAGGTTATTTTTACATTATCGGTTTTTATCCCGGCCTCTAAAAGAGGGGTTGTGATTATTTTTAAATTATCATACTCCAAATTCAAATCCGTAAAATCTTTAACGAGTTTTTGAATTTCCGGCTTATATTGTTCGAGCTTCACAACATGCGGAAGAACAAACAAAAATCCTATATATAAAATTACAAAAAGTCCGCCAAATAAATAAGCACAAGTCTTAAAAAATTTTTTCATAAATAACCTCTAATATCCCTATACAGATATTATATGACAAACATTTGAAAATTGATTAAAGTTTTTTCTAATTTCACCGATATTATAAATGTTGACTGTTAAAAATTTATCATTAAACATTTAACAGAAAGGATGTGTATCGTCAATGGCAATTAATGCAATGAGTTATGTCGCAAATTCATACTGTTGTTCGGCTAACGCACTAATCAGCGAAGAAACCCGAAGAAAATTAATTGCGCTCGGAATTGACCCCGCAACAGTAACTTCCGAAGCGCAGGCAAGAGCTTTAATAGAACAGGTTGAAAAAGCAAGAGAAGCCAAACGAAAAGAAGAAAATAAAAAAATAAATCCCGAACAATACGAATACACTAAAGAACAAAATAATGAAAACACAAAAGCCGTAATTATGACTATGGAATACGGCGCTAATATCAATAAAATGATTTTGGGGTTATAACATCTGCTTGCCCGCAAACGCAATTTGTAATATTATCTATACAGTTAGTAATTTGGCGGGAATATTTTGGAAAACAATACTACAGATACAATAAAAATCTTTGCTGCAGCAGATAACAATTATATGCCGCATCTTTCGGTTACGATTACTTCCATATTAAAAAATGCGGCAGCCGATGACAATTTTGATTTTTTTATTCTTGACGGCGGAATCTCGGAAAAGCATAAAAACAACCTGAATAAACTAAAAAAAATCAAAGATTTTTATATTGAATTTATAAAAATTGATGATGATTTATTCAAAGATGTCCAAATGTCACCTGAGTGCAAACATATTTCAAAACAAACATATTACAGATATCTTATCCCAAAAATTAAACCCGAAATTGGCAAATGCCTGTATCTTGACTGCGATGTTGTGGTAAAAAGTTCATTAAAAGAATTATGGAAAACCGAACTTTCAGACTGCTATGTTGCTGCAGTTGAAGAACTTTATTCAGGTGCGGTTGAAGATTACTCCAAACTCGGTCTGGATAAATATTTTAATGCAGGAGTTTTACTGATTAATAACAAACTCTGGCAGGAAGATAATATTGCAGACACCCTTTTCAAAAATCAGCTTAAACTTCAGGACAAAATCCGCTGGCAGGATCAGGACGTAATGAATTATACATTTAAAGACAGGGTACGATTTGTTTCTCCGAAATACAACCTGCAGCAAAATGCGTTTTTTGACACCCATAGCGTGGTATACTCCGATGAAGAAATCCGTGATGCCATAAATAATCCCGTAATAATCCACTTTAACGGGGCAATGAAACCGTGGAACACAAATTGCCGGCATAAACTGTGGAAATCATATTATGATTACCTAAAGTTTACACCGTATAAAAACAATTATTACAAATTTCTGGTTAAGAAATTTATTAAATCAGTTTTTAAGGGATAATTTACAACATTGTTTTTCTTAATTCTTCACCGGATTTTGGACTCAGATATGCAGGTGCAATATCAAATACTGTCTTGCAACCTTTTTGCCCCTCATTATAGAGTTTAAAAGCAGCTCTTGCGTATGCAACAAGAACGCTTGACGTAAACTCAGGATTAGAATCAAGTTTCAGACTGTATTCTATAACATGGTCATTTGTGCCGTTTCCTGTTTTACCCGTTCTTATAACAAAACCGCCGTGAGGAATACCGCTGTGATTTTTCTTTAATTCTTCTTCTGTTATAAAGTGAACCGTAGTATCATAATCAGCAAAATAATTCGGCATAGTAACTATTTCTTTTTCAATTCTTGCCTTATCCGCGCCTTCCTCAGCTACTACAAAACATTCTCTTGTATGTTTTTCTCTTGTTGAAAGAGTCGGATTTTCACAATTTTTAACTGACTGCAGAGCTTTTTCTACAGGAATTGTGTATTGTTTAGCATCTTTTACACCCTCAATTCTTCTGATAGCATCAGAGTGTCCCTGACTAACACCTTTACCCCAGAACGTATAATCGTTACCCTCAGGTAAAATCGCATTAGCATACATTCTGTTTAAAGAGAACAAACCCGGATCCCAACCAACGGAAATTATTGCAACTTTTCCGCTTTCTTTTGCCGCTTTGTCAACATTTTCAAAGTGTTCAGGAATTTTTGCGTGAGTATCAAAACTGTCTATAACATTGAACATTTTAGCATACTTCGGAGTTTGTACGGGTAAATCCGTAGCACTTCCGCCGCATAAAATCAATACGTCGATTTTATCTTTCCAGTTTTCAATATCATTAACGCTGACAACTTTTGCGTCAGAATTTATTTTTAAAGTTTCTGGACTTCTTCTTGTAAATACGGCAACCAAATCAACATCAGGATTCTGTTTAACCGCAAACTCAACACCTCTGCCCAAATTTCCGTAACCTACAATTCCTATTCTCATACTTTTCTCCCTTCTGTCTTTCTTTTTGGCATGATTATATAGGAAAAAATTTAAAAAATAAATATTATTTTATATACTGTTTTACTATTGAATAATTGCCGTTTTATCGTTATAATTGTTTTGAAAGAATTTTGAAAGGCAAAGACAAATGATAGAAATGAAAGTTATGGGTATAGCCCTCGATACAAGAACAGGCTCCCCGATAGTAGTTTTACACGATAAAGAAAACAGAAGAGCACTACCTATCTGGATAGGTTCTGCAGAAGCAAGTGCTATTATAAGAAAAATCGAAAATCTTACTGTTGCCCGTCCCATGACTCATGATTTAATAATTAACGTTATCGAAAAAACAGGCTATACGCTTGAAAAAATCGAAATAAACGATGTTGAAAAAGAAACGTATTACGCAAAATTATACTTAAAGAATGATAAAGACGAATATATAGAAATAGATTCCCGCCCATCAGATGCTATTGCTATCGCAATAAGAGTTGATGCACCTATCTATGTTGCTCCGACCGTTCTTTCAAGCGGTTCTGTTTCTACTGATTCCGCTAAAGACGAAGAAGAAGCTCAGGAATTTAAAGAATTTGTCCAAAGCATTAAACCGTCCGATTTCGCAAAACTCATGAAAGATAACGACCATCACGAAAGTGATCAATAGTATATAAAAATATTGTTAACTTTGTAACGATTATTTCAGAAATTGAAATAGTCGTTTTTTAAAATTTTTTATGTATTTGAGAGAGCAAGATAATCGAGAGGTCAAGAAGTTGGATTATTCGGTTAAATCAATACAGGCTCAGCAACTATTCAAGGTGCAGCCTGTTAATTTAGAAGAGAAATCAAATCAAAGAACTTTCAAACAACAGGAAATGACAGGTGTAAATCCGTTTACGGGAAAAGCATACAACCCGTTATACCCGTCTGTTGAAAACAGCCCTACATTGGGCAGATCTTTGGATTTGGTCGGCTAAAACAAAACTATAGAGAGCTGAAAATATTATAACATTTGCCGCTTAATATTTCTTTACAATTGAAAGATTTTTGAGCAATTTTTGATGTGCTAAAATCTTTATATACATGTAAGGAAAAATTAAGGGGCAATCTATCATGTTTCCATTAATATCTGGACTAGGTGCATTAAATGTATTTGACTTGAGAAAATCGACTCCGGCAGCAAATTTGAGCGGAAACGATAATCCGTTTATGAAACAAGCCGTTGCATCTACTTCCTATACTCCAAACCACCCCAGACACGCAGATTCGGAAGGTGTAAACGGAGTATCACCCTTAGCAAGAAAATTAGATTTTATTTCATAAAAGTTTTAATGCAATCTCGAAAAGCGCAAAAAAAATACCGACTAATAAGTCGGTATTTTTTGCTTAATTAAACATTACATTTTGTTGACATCAATGCTGCGTTATTTTAGGATAAATCTATTAAGAGGAAACGGGGTGAAATTCCCCGACTGTAGCCGCAACCGTATGCCGCACAGAAGCGGGAAAGCCGGAACACTCAAAGAAAAACTTTTTCACGCGCATTTTGGAAAAGTTCGGAATAATTCTTTGCAGTCCTCTTAATGTATTATCAGAGAGGATTTTTTAATGCCGTCGGCAATAATGCAACAATCAGGAATAAGAGCCGCAGGGACATGTCCGCATGGAGCCCCGCTTGGTGCTTGTCCGATTTGTAACGGCATGGGCGGCGGAATGAAAACAGCAGACCATACGGCAAAACCCGGAGAAATGAGCTGGAATGAATGTGCCGCTATCGGTGCGATGCTCAGAGCACAAAAAGCCGCTAAAGCCCAAAAGCAACAGGATGCGGTAAGTTTTGCACAGAAAGTCGCCGAATTTGAAAAGAATATGGCAAATATCGCCCAGCGTATAGCAAATATTGCAGGCACAATATCAAGAACCTTTCCGCCCATAATATCAGTACCGGCTAATTTTATCTTAAATACGGTTATCGGCGGAGCTCTGAATTTTATAAAAAATATTCCGGGAGCCATTCAGAATTTTACACAAAATATTATACAAAAGTTTGCGGATATATCCGATAAACTTGCCGCAGTATATGGCGAAGTGAAAGCTGCAATTGCCAAGAAAATCGGAGAACCGCTTAACGAATTTAAAAAGAAAATAAAATCAATTTTCACTATTTTTGAATCAAAAGATACCAAAAATGACGATAAACAGGTTGATGAAACCAAAAAAGCCTTCCGTTTAAAAACATTTATACACGATTTATACAAACGGATAACGGGTGATGATAACATTAAAGCAGAACAAAAAGGACTTACTTAATAATGAACACGATACAATTTAATGACGGAGAAACAAGACGTCAGCAGCGAAATTTAACAGGTGTACAGAGGCGAAACAACAATAAAACCAAAGAAGGGGTTATTGTTAATACCTTTGTAAAAGGTGATGACGATTCGTTTATTAACACTCCGTTGTCGCTTGATGAAACCCGAGATGCCCTGATTATCTCAAATGAGGTTAAATTACCGCGTCAGTTAAACGAAAACCGAACAAATCCCGAAAGAAGTCTGCTGCCGATTAGCGCACTTGCGGTAGGCGTAATGGGCATATTTGCAGGGGTTTCAATGTTCATTAAACGTAATGCAAAAATTACAAACGAAATAGCCAAAGAAAAATGGATAACCTCCTTCACAAGAAATATTTCTATCAATGAAGAATCCGTTCAGGCTATTGTCCAGATGGTTCAAAACCCAAATATAAAGACCATCAGAGCGGGACTGGGGGTTCTTACCCTGACCGCTATGGCTTTTATGGGTAAAACTTTTATGGACGGGTTTAAAGATGTCTGGGTAAAAAAACGGGAAGCAGACATTCAGAAAAATCTGCAGGAACAATTAATAGCCGTAGAAACACGCTCATTCAGCGGCAAAATGCAAATTATAAGAAATTCACTTTCAGAAAAAACCAAAATGTTTTCAAAATATCTGACAGATTCAGAGCCGGCAGAACAACCGTTTGGGATGTTTAAAAGCTCTAAAGAATTAGCATTTGGGCAAAGAGTCAACAAAGAAGAAAATAATAACAGAGGAAATCTCGGATATTTTCTTCTTGGAGCAGGTACGCTTGCTTCAATTGTAGGTTTGTCGCTGTTTTCCCTTAAAAATCTTCAGGCAGGAAGCAAAGAAACCGCTAAATTTATTGAAAAAACAAAACAGGATATGGCTATTATTGCGGCATCCGGTAAAGATAAAAAATTTGTGAAAAATTATCTTGAAAACATGCTTCAGTTCATAAATGCCACAAAAGCTGATATAGAAGCAGTTGTAGCCAAAACTCCCTGGAAAGACAAAGAGAAAAAATCTTTTGTAAGTTATGTTAATCAGAAAATTGAAACATCCACGGTAAAAGTAAATCCAAACATAGGCGGAGACGGCACTCAAAAACCATCTTTCTCATCTTTCGTTGATGATTACAGAGCATTTTTCTATAACATGCTTATAGAACCAGACAATAAGCAATTCCAGCAACTATTCTACGGTACAACCGCACTTGCTGCCGTAAGTTATGGCGGCAAAGTAATAGGAGATGCAATAAAGGAAGTTCAGGTTAAAAAGATTAATGCACAAACAGAGTTAAACCTGCAAAACAGGCTTGTTTCAACGGAATTACGCAACTTTAAAGCCAAAAAAGACGCCGCTATTCAGCCGCTTGTTGACGAGTTTTACAGAAAAGTTGATGAGGGCAAATCAAAAGAGCAACTGAAAACAATAGCGGAAAATATATTACTTGAAATAAAGAACGGTCCGCCGTTTGTTTATTCATAAGGAGAATAGGATGATTCAACCGGTGAGCATAGCAATTAATCATACATGCGGATACCAATATCCGCCGCAATACGGTCAGCAGCCGAATTATCGTACTTTTAATCAGCAAAAAGTCGATTATTTCGTTAAGCAAAAAGGAAATGCGCTGCCGTACCTAAACGAAATACTTACCCACTCAATGAATGAAGAACAGATAACCGAAACCCTGTATATATTAAACAGGATGATTGATGACGGCACAAAAGGTGTTGATAAATTGTATCACGGGTTATCACGATTTAATTATACACAGTCCCCGAATATCCAGACTTTTCTTGCCGGAATATACCGTAAAACACAAATTCCTGACGGTTTCGGACCTTTAGTCCGCATGCTTATCCAAAATTCATTACGCCCAAAACCGCCAGTAAATTTTGATCCCAACGAAGAAATCGGCGGTGCGATACTAAGCTATTTATCCGACAGATTCAAAGGCTGAAATGCAGCTGCAATAAAAGAAAAGAGCCTCAAAATAAGGCTCGTTGGAATTAAGAATAGCTGGAAGTATGAAAAAGATTATTTATATTAAAACGAATAAGTGTCATTTTTACAATTACCCACCTGGCTAATTTTAAATTATTGGGTAAAAAATACAAAAATTGACAAATTAGCCACACGGTTATATTAAAAAATACATCATTAGGATGAATAAGTGTATTAAATGCACTTTTTGTAAGATATAGGCATAGCTTGAAACTTAGCCAACTTAACAAAACTTTATAACAGGGGTTGACAAAAAATGTTTTATAATGTATATTAAAAGTGTTAGATGAAGTGTTAAACAAACACTTAATAAAACCTCAAGAGAGGAGGTAGCATATGATAACAATTAATCCTGTAAAATTTAGCACATCAAAACAGTACATTTCTTTCGGTGACGGAAACAATGTTACTAAGAACATGGCTATCTTGGCTTTACAGAATCCAAATGCTCGCAGAGAATTTGAGGGTAATTTGAATAATTCTATGCCATCTAACCCAATTTCTTCAGTAATAAAGAAAATTGCAAGAACTTATAAATATGTAGTTTCTTCATCTGAACAACCGGTTACACAAGCAAAAAATCCGGATCAACATATTACATTCCTCGGATAATTAAAGGGATTCCTTGTTCAGAAAAACTATAAAATTTATATTTACCCCGAAAAACTCCTAAAAGAACTCCTCTGTATTAAGAGGAGTTTTTTGTATATATATAATATTAAAACAAGGTAATACATATATATAGCAATACTTACAGGCATACTATGATTATTTGTTTATACCATTTATGTAACATAACTTAACAAAACAACCCCAAAAATTAAAGTTTTAATAAAGTCCTGCCGTAGTACAGAGTAAGGAACTAATGAAAGGAAATTAAAAGCTATGGGAATGGCAGCATCACAAGCAAGATTTTTGGGATTGACAGCTCGACAGAATAATGTTGAATTTGAAGGGCAGCAAATTAACCAACAGCGTACAATGCTGTCCAACCAGTCAGCAAATTATTACAACGATTTACTCGGAATGACGGTACCGACACCGCCATCAGTAGACAGCTATACAAAAACCGTATATACATTCAATGACGGTTCCTTGACTAACACTTTAACGTCTATGCTTGCACAATCAAACGGTACTTATATTGTAAGTTACCTTTCAAAATGGCAGGATGATTATACACCGGTTGCAGCTGCAACAAGTGTTGTAGGCAGAAGCGGAGCAGCACCGGATTATACATATTCTATTGGTGCAGCAGAATTACGCAAACTCGGAGATATTACCTACATACCTCCTCAGGCCGGCGATACTTGGAACGGTAAAACTTTATATGCAGACGCTAACGGACTTTATGTAAAAAATAACCAATGTTCTCAAAGAGAAATTGACAGTTTAGAATATTATTACTTCAATCCTGATATGAGCCAGTGGGCAACAAACCCTGCAGATCCTGAGGGTGCATATTACATTGATGCAAACGGTGATTATCAAGAAGTCAGCATTTACGGTGTTGACAAAGACGGCTCTAACTATTCTTATGAAGATGAATCCGGACAAACACATAATCTGAATCTCAGCGACGTTACAATGTGCTTTGAAGATTCTACCGCCGATGACGGATTACGCTTTGTAGAAATTGATCAGGACGGTGATTATGTAAAAGAACTTAATCCGGGTCAGGATGAAAGACACTATCTTACACAGCAGGAAATTGATGCTGCATCTAAACCCGACACAACATCTTTCCCGCAAATAGCAGGCAAAACCGATGAAGAAATCCTCGGAATGATGAAAGAAGAAGCTGCTTGGGCTAAACTTCTTGAACAAAAATACGGCTATACCGACTGGTTGGTAAGATACGTTACGGATATGACAACAAAAGTAGAAAAACCTTATTTCTATTCTGCAGATCAGCTTGCTCAGGCTGATTACGACCAAAACGGTATGTCATTAAGTGCAATCAGCTGCTACACAATGGGCAGTGAACAAAAAGTTGAAGAATTTAAAGGCATTGAAGGATGTAAGTTAGAAAAAGATTCTTCAGGCAGATATATCAACTTAAGTATACCGAGAACAGATGAAAACGGTAATACAATATATACAAACTTCGCATTAACAACAGAAACAAGCACGGATCAGGATGCATACAATGATGCAATGAATCAATATGAATATGACAAATATTTATATGATCAATCAGTAGAAAATATTAACTCTAAGATTGAAGTTATCCAGGCTGAAGATAAAAACTTGGAATTAAGATTAAAACAACTTGATACAGAACAAAAAGCTATCAATACAGAGAAAGAAGCAGTATCTAAGATTATCGAAAAGAATACAAGCGATACATTCAAAACGTTCTCTGCTTAGAAAAAGATTTTCCTTTCCTTTTTCCTATTAATTTCCAACGACTGAGGCAAACTTAGTCGCTTTTTTTTGCCCAAAACCGGAAACCATAAGGTTTCCGACTTTGGGTTTTTGGTGTATAAAAATTTTAACTTCCGCTTTTAACTACAGGCTGAGCCTCTTTGCCGCTGCAAAGGATAACGAGTAAATCATTGACCATTTTAACTTTTTCAGCATTATCCATTGAAACAACGTTATTATCATTTAATCTTGCCAACGCCATCTCAACCATACCAACAGCACCTTCAACAATAGCTTTTTTTGCATCAATTACCGCAGAAGCCTGTTGTCTTTGAAGCATAGCAACCGCAATCTCAGGGGCATAGGCAAGATGTGTAATTTTAGCATCAATAATATTTAATCCGGCAACTTTAACGTTACGTTGAATTTCTTCTTTAAGTTTTTGAGATATTTCCTGACTATCCCCTCTTAATGAGGTTTTACCCGAATCTTCCTGCGCATCATAAGGGTACATTCTGACAATGTTCCTCAAGGCAGAATCGCTTTGGGAAGATAAGAACTTCGTATAATCATCAACATTAAAGATAGCTTTAGCAGTATCCTGAACTTCCCATATAACAATGATACCGACCTCTATCGGGTTTCCGATTTCATCATTAATCTTTTGTCTGCCGTTATCCAGAGTTCTCGCCTTTAACGATATCGGCTGGAACAGGGTAACACTTGTTGCAAACGGATTAACATAATGGAAACCTGCACCTTTTAATGTACCTATATATTTACCGAATACTGTCAATACCATAGCTTCCTGAGGTTTTAACAGCTTAAATCCAGGCAAAGCCACAACAAACAATATAAAACCCGGGATACCTATAATTCCAAAATTTAGTATGGTAAAAATAAAACTTACGAATAAGAGCAGCAATAATACAAATACCATTGCAAACCCATTAAAGGAAATTACTCGTTTTTCTTTTTCTTTACTCTGAATTTCTATTTCCTGTCCAACAGGCTCTTTATTGGATACCGGCTTGTTTTTGCAATATTTGTCAAGAAATTCGATATTACCAATTACACCCGGATCGCGTTTCATATAAATACGGAAAAATTTTGCCAATTCCCCGTCATCAAACAAAATACCGTCGCAGGCAGAACATTTATCCAGAATAACGCCATTGAAATAAACTTTATCCGCAGGCTTTCCGCATTCGGGACACAGACGAGCTTCTTCTTTTACTTTTATAGCCTCCATTTCTGCCGGATTGAGTATCTCGGATTTTAAATCAAGCAGTTCTGAAATCTTTTTCAGAGCCGAATATTTTATCCAAACAGACTTACAATCTTTGCAATAAGATATTTTCATATTGCCGCACTGGTATTGTGTGAAATCACCATCACATTTGCCACACTTCATGATATAACCTCCCGTGAGTAAATAACAAAATCATACTAACATTCATTTTTTAACATGGCAATAATGTAAAAAGATTCGTCGTTGTATTTATCTGTGATAAAATTATTTTATGAGTTTTAAAGAAGATTATAAAAATATATACAATCTTGTAGGGGATGAGCTTGAAAAAGTAAAAACCAAAGCAGCAGAAAATATTACTGCTCAAAATAAATTTTATGAGTCTTTATCGGATTTTGTAAAAGCCCCATCTAAACATATACGGGCACTCGTAAGCTTTTTATACTGTAAAGCAGCTTCTTATGAAATTACGGAAGAACAAATCATTTTTCAGGCAATTATAGAACTTATTCACAACGGTTCATTAATACACGATGATGTAATTGATGCTTCCGGAGAAAGACGCGGAAACAAATCCTTCAATGCCAATTTTGGGGAACACCTCTCTGTTGTTGCCGGCGACTATGTATTGGCAACTGCACTCAGATATATCGCAGAATTAAAAAACAGTCAGCTAACAATAATGATTGCTGATACAATATCAAAAATGTGCGAGGGTGAAGTCCGACAGCACCATTCAAAATATAAAATCCCGACACTTGAAGAATATCTGGAAAAAACTTACAACAAAACCGGAGCTCTGTTTGAAGCTGCAATTTGCGGCGCCGAATTACTTGCGACAAATAAGATTTCGGAACAGACAGCTGTTTTTTCAAAAAATTTCGGAATAGCATTCCAAATAAAAAACGACATAAAGAACGTTATCGCAAACAAAAAAGACAGCGATATCAATAATGGTATATACACAGCCCCCGTTATATTTGCCGGTGATTTGGAAAATGCTGCATCGGGTATTGAAAAAGCTTATGATTTATTGGATAATTATATCCGAAAGGCAAAAGCTTCCGCGCAATATTTGCCTGACAGCTTATATAAACAAGCAGTTATTGAACTTACAGGAATTATAAGAGATGAGTAATATATTTCAGTATTTAAAAACGTATTATACCGAACACAAAGCTGCGATTAAAGAAATTGTTGAAACCGTAGTATTTGTGTTAGCGATGGTTATAATCATCAGGTTTTTCATAGGAGAAATCCGCTGGATACCGTCAGGTTCTATGCATCCGACATTATTAGAAGGCGACAGAATATTTGTTGAAAGATTTTCAAGATTTTATACAACCCCAAAACGTGGCGATATTATGGTATTTTACCCGCCGCAGGAAAAACTCAGATATACTCCGTGGAGATTATTCTCAAGACTCACGGGATTTTTTTGCAAAGATGTTGCTTTTATAAAAAGAGTTATTGCACTTCCCGGAGAGAAATTTGAATTAAAAGCTGACGAAACAGGGAAATATACCGTTTACATTAATGATGAACCGTTGGATGAACCGTATATCAAAAGTGAGTATGACTACAGACCATGTACGGAAGCAATGTTCTGCGGACCTATAGTTCTTGGAGAAAAGCAATATATGATGCTTGGCGACAACAGAGGAAACTCTCAGGACGGCAGATATTGGGGATTACTCGAACAAAACCGATTTGTTGGAAAAGCCGTATTTCTGTTTTGGCCTTTTAAAAGAGCCAAGAAATTATAATAAATCCGTCAATCGCATGACCAAAAAATGGCAAATAAGTTATATTATATTTTATTATGGAAGATTTTGAGTTATTAAAATTAAACCGAGCAATATGGGTTGCCTTATTGGAAGAAGGCAAAGTCCTTGAAGCCGCAAGTTTTTTTGACAATTATTTGTCAAGTTTTCAGCCGTTTTCAAACAATAAAAAGTACAGCACGAGTGTGTACAATGAAGCTACTTTTTCTCAGGATTTATTTGTAAAAAAATTAGCAGAACTAGGTATCCGCTATATAAATAATGAAGAATGGGCACTTGCATCTATATGTTATACGGTAATTTTTAAATATGACCGTTTAAATTTTGAATATATAAAAGATTATCTGAAATGCCTAAAAGAATTGCAGCAATATGATTTACAGATGAGTGTAGCAAAATATCTTACGGAAGCTTTCGGTAATAAGCCGGAAACCTACGAAATTCTGGCAGATGTCTGCGCAAGTAACGGGGATTTGAAAGGAGCAATTTCAAATTATAAAAAATACCTTGAGCAAAAAGATAAAAATTCTATTACTGCAGGCGAATATAATAATATGGGACATTTTTATTTTGAATATTACAGAAAAAATCTGGAATCTTCAGAACCCGCCCAAAAAGCTATGGAAAACTTCAAATTGGCTGCCGATATGGAACCGGGTAACAGACTTTTCTGTAAAAATGTAACGGTTGCTGCAGGTGCATTAAACGATTATGTTACATATATGCAATACTGCAAGAAAATAATGGATTCTCCTAAGGCAAACGATAACGACAGATTCGATTATGCCGCATTTGCATTAAAGACAGAAAATTTTGAGGATTGGCATAAATACTATGAATACAGATTTACAATGAAGTCTAACCCCACCGAATACCCCAAACTGGAAAAACCGAAATGGGACGGCAAAACTAATTTATCAAATAAGACTTTACTGATATATTGTGAACAGGGTTTCGGGGATATGTTCCTTGCTTGGGGATATGTCCAAAGAATTGCAAACCTCGCAAAACACACTATATTTGTAGTACAAAACGAAATAGCACCTCTGCTTAAAAACAACCCCTGGGGTGTAGAAGTTATCTCAAAAAATGATTTTAAGAACAGTAAAACAATATATGATTATCATATTCCCGCAATGTCTATAATGACAACACTGAAACTTACAAGGGAAAATATCTCTACGGGAGGCGGTTATATTACTCCACCCGAAGAACTTGTTCAAATGTTTAAAGAAAAATATTTCAGCAAACCGACAAATAAGCTTAAAATAGGAATTTCATTTGCGGGAAATATAACAACAACAAGAATGAAAAACCTGCCGATGGAATATCTGAAAGCTCTTGATGAACTTAAAAACGTTGAATTATATTTACTGCAAAAAGGTGCCGACATTCACGAATTTGACTGCTTTAAGCATAACAAAGTAATTGATATTGAGAGAGATTTCAAAGATTTTGCCTATACTGCAGCCGCAATGAGCAACCTCGATTTGGTATTAAGTATAGACAACTGCATAATGAATCTTGCGGGAGCAATGGGTATCAAAACCTTTGCGTTGTTTAATTGGAGTAACGATTACAGATGGTTTGATTTAACAGGAGAGGACGTTATATATTACCCGACCGTAAAACCTTTTGTAAATGACAAGCAGCACAATTGGAAACATTCAATAAACCTTGCTATTAATGAAATTAAAAAATTAACAAAATAAAAACGGGGCTTTAATAAATGAAATCAGAAAAAGAAAAAATGCTATCAGGAGAAGAATATTTACCTGAAACTAACGAACTGAAAACTGACAGAAAAAGAGCAAAAGCCCTTTGTAATAAGATAAACTCAATTTCTGACACAGAGAATACCGAACGGAAAATTTTACTTAAAAAACTGTTAGGGAAATGTGAAGATGACATAATAATAGAACCGAATTTCTTTTGCGATTACGGATACAATATTTCGGCGGGAAGAGCCTTTTATATAAATCACAATTGCGTTATTCTGGACTGCGCTCCGGTAAAGTTTGGAGATAACGTTATAATAGGACCGAATTGCGGATTTTACACCGCACAGCACCCCATAAATGCGGAAGAACGAGCTAAAGGATATGAAACAGCCAAGCCTATTACTATCGGCAAAAATGTGTGGATAGGAGGAAATGTTACGGTATTGGCAGGGGTAACAGTAGGTGATAATGTCGTAATCGGTGCAGGCAGTGTCGTAACCAAAGATATTCCGTCAAATGTTGTCGCTTTCGGAAATCCATGCAAAGCTGTTAAAACAATAGATTAAGATACCTGGGCGGAGTCTTCTTCAGTCAAATCTTCGGGTATTTCCGGAATATCTTTTGATTTAACAACTCCGAGCTTCTGAATTTTATCTATCTGATTTAATATATTACCTTTACCCTGAAGTTTTTTCAGAGCAGAATCAAGTACTGAACGACTTTTAATAATATCGGAAAGCAAGGCGGAGAATTTATCAACCATTCCCGTACAAAGTCTTGATATTTCCTCATAATTTTTATTCTGTCTGTCAACAATATAAAATGAATTGATAATTTTTAGTGCCGCAAGCAGCGTTGACGGAGAAACCGGCATAATTTTGTTTCTCCACGCCAAGTCCCACAATTCACAATTATCACAGAACATCAGAGAATAACAACCCTCAATAGGAATAAACATTAATACATAATCCGGTGACAGCTCATTATTAAAATACTCTCTTTTGGTAAGTCCGGATATATGAGCTTTAGTTGATGCCACAAATTCTTTTAGATACTCGTTTTTATCTTCTTCTGTTTCAGCATTAACAAAATTATTCCACGAAGCTAATGACGTTTTTGCATCAATAAATACGCAACGGTTTTCAGGCAGAAATACTGTCGCATCGGGTCTGCCTTCCGCAGTTGAAGTTTGAATTTTATATTCAATGTCTTTTCTTAATCCGGAAGATTCCAAAACCTTTTCCAAAACTATTTCGCCCCAATGTCCCTGGGTACGATTATCGGATTTCATAACACTTACAAGATTTGAGGTATCTTTTGATATACGGTTTCCGGCTTCAAGAAAGGTTTTAATATTTTCATCAAATCTTGTGAATTTTTCTGCTTCCAGTTTGAAATTTTCATCATTCTTTTTCTCAAAATATTCAATTTTGTCTTTGAATCTTTTGAAGAATTCTTCAAGTTTTTCCTCAGTTTGATTTGAAAATGTTGAAGAATTATCCTGAAGCACTTTATGGGCAGTGTTTTCAAAGTACAACTTCATATTATCCAAAGCCTCTGCATTATGCATGCCCGTCATTTTCTTTATTATCAAAACGGGTATTAATACGAATAATGCCCCAATTACAAACCCTGTAAAAAATACTGCCAAATCCATAATCATTCTCCTGTAGTCTATATGTATTATATCATATAACAAACGAACTACACAAAATCTTGTATTTTTTTGCAATTTTTAAATTAAATGAATTATTTGCATAAAAATCAATCTCAAAAATCAACCATGCCCAAAAGCATGATGTAGCCATGGATTTAGGGATTTTCTCAATCTAAAGATTTACATCAATATTTCATGCTTTTCATGCTCCAACATCAATCGGGGCATGGATGTAAATATCCCCTCAAAACATTAGTATAGAAAGTGTAGAAAACAGAAAACAAGTTTAAGACAAATAAAGGGGAATTTATGAGAGAGTTTAAGAAGAAGGCAAGAATCCTGTTGGTGGATGACAACGCTGAACATTTAAGGGGAATTAAAGAGTTAATCTCTTTGGAAACAAATTATGACATCGTTGGCACAACAACCAGTGCAAATATCGGTATCAATCTTGTAAAGAAATACCACCCGGAAGTAGTTATTATGGATATTAATCTTCCGGAAAAGGATGGCTTACAGGCAATTCAGGAAATTGAAAAACTTGAATTGGGGACAAAAGTTCTTGTTTTAAGCGGATATGATGATTCTGATCTAATTTTTAGGGCTATGAAGTTGGGTGCAAGAGGTTACATATTAAAAACTATGTCATCAGCACAACTTGTTTATGCTATTGACGAAATTCTTGCAGGCAAATTCTATTTACCGGCAGCACTTTCTTCAAGATTTTTCGATTATTTCCAACAGTCATTCAAAGCTGAAAGTGCCTCCTCATCAGAAGAAAATCTGCTTACTTATTTGACTTCAAGAGAAGAAGAAGTATTGGAATTATTAACCCAGGGCAATAACTACAAGGGTATTGCAGGAAAACTGTTTATATCTGAAACTACTGTAAAAACACATGTAAACAATATCTTTCAAAAATTACAGGTAAATGACAGAACACAAGCAGTTCTGTACGCATTGAACAACGGCTTCGGACGTAAGGTTCGTGCAAAAATCTCCGCATAAATTCATATACTAATATATACTAATACACGAGATAGGGATAGAGTGGTCGGAAATATCCGACAGAATTTTTAGAGGTTTGACCTTCCAGGGTCCGACCTCTATCGTTAAGGAGCGAACGTGGAATCAGATATTCAGGTAAAAGAACAAATCCGCCATATAGGTCACGAAATCAGAAATAATCTTTCAATTTGCGACATTTATAGCGAAATATTAAAAAAACATCTTGCAAAAGAAAATATTAAAAACCCCTCAATTGATAATGCAATAAATTGTATACAAAATGCCGTAAAACTCATCGGAAATAACCTCTTAGATTTAAAATCAATGGGCGATGTTGTTATTCACACCTGCGATTCCGATAAGCTGATACAAGCCTGTGTTGAAATGTCAAAAATCTATGCAAAAGATAAAAATATTGATTTTGTCACTAAATTAACACCCGATGTTAAAATAGAAGTTGATGAAAACAAATTTCAGGGATGTATAATAAATATTCTAAAAAATGCTGTTGAGGCAATCGTAAACAAAGGTACAATAAAAATAACTTCTGCCATTGACAGTGATTTCTTATCAATAAGAATTTCAAATGACGGAACACCTGTTCCGCAAGATAAAATTGAACAAATATTTAATGATGGATTCACTACAAAATCATCCGGCTCCGGTGTAGGTTTGTATTTATGCAAGAAAAACATTGAAGCTATGAACGGTTCTATTGAACTTATATGCTCAAATGAAACGAATACGGAATTTAATATTAAAATACCGAAAATATTATAATTACACCTGAGATTTTAAATAAGCTTCAATAAATCCGTCTAAGTCGCCGTCCATAACGGCATCAACATTCCCGACTTCGTAATTTGTTCTGTGATCTTTAACCATTTTATAAGGGTGAAATACATATGAACGGATTTGTGAGCCAAAATTTATATCGACGGCTTCCCCTTTAAGATCCGCAAGTTTCTTTTCATGCTCTGCCTGACGGATAGCAAGAAGTTTTGATGCAAGAATTTGCATAGCATTTTCTTTATTCTGCAATTGGGAGCGCTCCTGCTGACACTTAACGACAATTCCTGTCGGTTTATGTAAAATTCTGACTGCTGTTTCTACTTTGTTTACATTCTGTCCGCCTGCCCCGCCCGAACGCATAGTATCAACTTCCAAATCCTCTGGAGGAATACTTATTGTTTTTTCGTAATCTTCTATAATAGGCGATACTTCAAGGGAGGCAAAGCTTGTTTGTCTTTTACCGTTTGCGTTAAACGGTGAAATCCTGACTAATCTGTGAACCCCTCTTTCTGCTTTTGCGTATCCGAAAGCAAATTTCCCCGAAACTTTTATTGTAGCTGATTTTATACCCGCTTCATCACCGTCTAATTTATCGAGTAAATCGACCTTCCAGTTATGACCTTCTGCCCAGCGGGTATACATTCTTAAAAGTAAACTTGCCCAGTCTTGAGCATCAGTACCACCCGCACCCGCGTTAATTGTTAAAATGGCATCTGCTTCATCATATTCACCGCTCAGCATCAACTGAACTTCAAAACTTTCGATTTCTTTTTCGGCTGCTTTTAAATTTTCAAAACTTTCCGATATCAAGTCGGTATCGGAAATATCTAATGAGACTTCCGCATCATCAATTGCTGTTGTCCACTTTTCGCAGCGGGCAACGTTTTCTTTTATTTCCTTTATCTCTCCGCCAATTTTTGAAACTTTATCTTTATCTGACCAAATATCGGGAGACTGCATTTCTTCTTCTAATTTAGCAAGCTTTGCCGGCAAACCGTCAAAGTCAAAGACACTCCTTTATGCTTTTTACCCGTGGTCTTAAATTATTTATTAACTGTTTTAATTCCGTTTCCATATATCTGATTTTACAACAAACAACTATTTAAGCAAAGATTATGTTAAAAACTTGATTTACATATATCCTTTGGGTATGATTAGAGAATAGTTAAGGTTATATGAGGAACATTGATGGATAAAAATGTTATATGTATAAAGTGGGGGACAAAGTTTGGCGCTGAGTATGTAAACAGACTTTATAAAATGGTTGAAAAAAATCTCAGCATTCCTCACCGTTTTGTGTGTTTTACCGATAATGCCGAAGGTTTAGTTGACGGAATTGAAGTAAGAGAACTTCCGCCTTATGAAGATAACACCGCAATCGGCGATAAAGGTTGGAGAAAATTATCTTTATTCAATGAGCAGCTTGCCGATTTAAAAGGTACGGCGTTGTTTTTGGATTTGGATATTGTAATAAGACAGAGTTTAGACCCGTTTTTTGAAGCCGAAGGCGATTTTTTAATCGTAAAAGACTGGGATTTTCCTGATGACATTATCGGGAATTCTTCAGTATTTAGATTTGAAGTCGGGAAATATCCGGATGTACTGACTGATTTTTATAAATTAGGGAATGACATAAGGAAAGAATACAAAAACGAACAGGCATATTTATCTTATGCTATGCACAAAAAAGGAATTTTAAAATATTGGGAAAGCTCTTGGTGCGTAAGTTTTAAACGCAACTGCCTGCAGCCGTTCCCCCTGAATTTCTTCAAAATGGCAAAAGATCCTGTTGATGCCAAAATAATAGTATTCCACGGACGCCCGACACCCGAACAGGCATACAAAGGTTTTTGCGGAAAGGGCGGATTAAGATATGTCAAACCGACTAAATGGCTTGATAAATATTGGAATGTGTAATATTATAAAAAATTAGAGAGCAAACTAAAAAAAGGAAGTATTAATGGTTGAATATATAAAAAATCAGGAAGAAGAAGATAATCAACTGCGGGGAATATTTAAGGATATGCTTAAATATTCACCATCCAAGTTAATAGGAATGATTGGAAATGCAATTGTTATTCCGGTATATACTAATTTATTATTACCGGAACAATATGGTTTATATTCTTTGTCAATAGCATTCTTATCATTCTTGTGTATTATCTTTTCTGATTGGGTTGGTCTTTCAGGACTAAGATTCTTCAGAAAAGCACAGTTAGCGGATGACTTATCAGAATACTTATCTACATTAATAGTTATATTGACTGTTAATATATGCACAATGTTTACATTATGTGCAATATTTCAAAGTAATGCCATTGAGTTTTTTAAGGTAAAACCAATATATTTTTGGGCAGTATTGTTCTTGATTATTCCTGTTGCTATAAGGGCGCTGCTGTTCCAATTATTGAGAGCTCAGATTAAACCTATTGCTTATACATGTTCTACAATATTTAATCAGTTCCTGACTATCGGTTTGTCTATATTATTCATAACAAAATTTCATTTTGGAGCAATGTCTCTGCTTTTGGCTATGGGTATTTCAATTTCCTTTACGGATTTGATTTTAATGGTTCAAAGTAATATATTTAAGTTCTTTAAAAAACCAAAATTATCATGGGGTGTATTATTCCCAATTATATTATATGGGATTCCGTTATCCGCATCATCTTTAAGCGGTTGGATTATTAATCACAGCAACAAAGTAGTAATGAACAGTATAAAAGGTTTTACCGATGTTGCATTTGTTGGGGTTGCTTATGGCGCCACCATGTCAATTTTGATGACTATATTTTCAATATTTACGGTTGCAGCAATTCCACGTATATACAGAATGTATGAGGCAAAAATTGACGTAAGACCAATTGTCGGCAGATTTACCGGATATTTTTTGGTAGCAGCCTTGCCTATTGTAACTGTCATGGCATTATATCCGCAAGATGTTTTGATATTGTTAAATACTAATACAAAATTTATGAATGCTTCCATATTAGTACCTTATTTTGTTTTCGGAACAATGTTTTTGGCTTTGACCGACTATACGACATTGCAATATCATTTGGCAAATAAAACATGGATTACATTTATAATTAAGCTATTGTCGGGCATTTCAAATGTATTATTGACATTATATTTGGTACCAAAATTTGGTTTACAGGGTGTTGGTATAGCCATGCTTACTTCCAACTTTATATTCTATATATTAAGTTCAATAATAAGATTACCTAATTTAGGATTAATAATTCCCGGAAGACATTTGTTGGTTATAGCATTGGCATTTTTACCATCATATGCAGTATACAAAATTATTAATATCGGATGCGGAGTGTTCTCTCATTCCTGGGTACAAATGGTAACATTATTAATTGCATATTATAGTTTCTACTTGATTGTAAAAAAAATATTTGTAAAACCTAAAAATGCATAAGTTTAATAATAAATAAAGAGGCGTAACTATCGGATATCAATAAAATACGCCTCTTTTATTTTGCATAATGTATGTGAACTTTTGTAAATAAAATTCTTTTTTTTATAAAAAATTTTACACAAATAGCAAAAATTTTTCTTCACGATTTTAATACATGTAAACAAAAATTAATATTCAATATATATCTTATGGCAATCCTTTTATGTGGATGATACAATTTTCCAGAAAGGATATGAAAAATAACCGGATATATAAGCCGAATAATAATCTGAAACAAAATATATAGCAACCAAAAGAAGAATCGAAAGGAAGAAATATGTTAAATCTTTCATCAAGAAAAAGAGTAATCGTATCATTGTTGTCATTTTCATTCATAGCACAACAATCTTTATTGCCGGTCATGGCATCATCAATAACGGGAGCCGGAAGTGTAACGGGAGACAGCGTAATCCACAATACGGATAATACAAGAATATATAATCTGGCACCACAAGCATTTAATAAGGACACAGGTTACAGGAGATATGATAACTTCAATCTTGATAAAGGTGATATAGCAAACCTTATATACCAATGGTACGGAACAAAAGACGGTCATGTCGGAACTCATGACATAAAGAATTTTGTAAACTTCGTCAATAACCGTATCAATATTAACGGTATTGTTAATACCATGAAAGACGGTAATTTCTATAACGGTAATGCTATATTTGTTTCACCTAACGGCATGGTCGTTGGTGCAAGCGGTTTATTAAACGTCGGTTCTTTAACGGTTGTTACTCCTACTCAGGATAAATTTAACGAATTTGTTGGTTCTCCGGACAAGCATGCTCCGATATTGGCTCATCCGGGAACATCGGAATATAATTCTACATTAGGCAGTATGGGCGGCGGTAATGTAACAATTAACGGTAACGTACTTGCAAGAAATGATGTGTATGTTGATGCCGGTGATGTAAATCTTGACGGCGCTCATATTTTAACAGGTGTAAACAGCGATGAAATCTTCAGCCCTAAAAACGCATATAAAGTAAAACCGAATGATGAAGGTGCAACAACTAATGACCTTGGTTTACCGATGAGACATTTCTACAATCAGGAAGATTTCACTCAGGCATCTTATGACAGAGCAGCAGTATTATTCAACAGCTTGGTAAATACTCACGTTAAAGATGGTGCAGCTATTAAAAGTGACAACGGCTCAATTACAATCCGCTCTTATAATCAAAACGGCGGTATTTCAATGGTTTCAAACGGTACTCCCGGAAATTACTCACATACAATGCTTAAAAACTTCGCTCAGGGCGATATTACATTAGTTAATAAGGGTTCTAACGGAGTAAAAGGAACTACTGCTTGGATTGAAAATATTGACGGCAACGTAAATATCCTGAATGATGCAGGAAGAATTACATATAACAGCGGTCAAATTAAAAATATAAACGGTAATATTAATATCACTAATAATGACAAAGATGTAAGTATGCATGACAGTTATGTAGGCAACAAAAATGGAGATATTAATATTACGGCAAATACCGGAATGGTTTATGACATTTCACTGATTGAGAATGAAGGTCAGGGAAATATCAATATGATAAATAAACAGAGCGGTAAGATTGATATTATGGGAACAACAGTTTCTAACCGACAGGGTGATATCACAATAGATAACCAGGGAACTTCAAACGGCGGTGTAAACATTACGGAAAATGATTCAGATCCGTCAACCGGAGTTAATAACTCTCATATTATTGATTACAGCGGTAACATTCTCGTTAAAAACGCTAATAACGGCGGCGGAATATATCTGGGTGATTTAAACGGATACAGCGGTGAAGATGCTACTATTCAAAGTGTAACAAACGGTTCAGTTACATTAGATAATGCCGGCGAAAAAGGTATTACTGTCAACGGTCGTGTAACCCAGGGTGGAACTTCTGATAACAACGAACAAAGAATTAAAATTTTAAATACCGGTAAAGATGGTATAAAAATTAACGGTAAAACTTTAGGTGAAAACAGAACATTAATCTCTAATACAGGTGCCGGCGGCATAATCATAAAAGGAGATGTTCAGTCTAAAGGTGTTGACATCGTTAATAAAGATTCTGATGTTATCATCGGTAACGTTAATAATCCAAATAAAGAAAATTATGTATATTCAACAGGCAGAGATGTTAATATAGATATCGACAACGGTAATCTATATAATGCCGGTGTTGCAAAAACATTAATCAGATCGAAAAATGGCGACTTAAATATTCACGTTAAAGACGGTAATATCGGTAAAGAAATCGGACCTTGTGCCGGTGGTGTTTGTACCGGTATCGGCCGTGATGCAAGAGACTTAAAACTTTCAATTAATGCTAATGTTGATGGTGTTTATACCGCTGATACAACTCAGGTTAACAAATCGGAAGATTTAGTTATCAATATGGCAGCATTAAATTCTGATATGAAAGTTAACAGAATTAAAGCTGATGGCAGAGTTATTTTATTGGCTGATTCCGAAAAGAAAGCTGAAAAACCTTATAAGATTTTAAATGCAGCAATAGACGATACAAAAGCTAACGTTGAAGGTAAAGGTATTTCAATGATTTCAAGCGGCGGTATCGGTGAAGCAGGCAAAGCATTGACTTTCGTTCAGACTGCCGGAGATTTCAATGATGCTTATCACTACAATGTTGATGACCCGAAACACGACACCGGCATTTTAGGATACACTCCTAATGCAAAATACGGTGTTGATATTTTGACAAACAGCGGAGACATCAATATTAAAGGTTTGGATGTCGATAACCAAAGAAGTGATACTGAGGTTTGCTCAATTATTGCAAGAAACGGAAGTGTAAATGCTGAATTTTCAGGGGATACTCACATCGGTGAAGTAGTTGCAAGCGACAAAGTTAATCTTGTAACCCGCGGGCAGTATATGATTATTGACCATCTCGGTGAAACTCCGACTTATGAACCTGTTGGTGATTATTACGGAGATTACTCAAAACCGATTGTTCCTAATCAGGCAAACATTAAAGTATTGGATTTAGCACCTGTAGGACAAACAAATCACCATCCTCACGGCACATTGGTCGTAAGAGAAGGTAAAATTGACGGTTTGGGACAGGGAAGACCTGCTCACGAACAGGATGTAAATATAGCAGCAGATCATGCATATATCGGCGGTTATGAATTTGTTACCGACGGACCGCACAGAGATGAAGACGGCAAATCTTATTATGTAGAAAATCCTGCAACTAAACCGCTCGTAAATCCGAAGAATGAAGATAACGACCCTGATAATGATGCACCTGTATCAATCAGAGTATCTGCAGTAAGACCTGACGATGTAGAGGGTATAGATGCAGATCCTGACAGACGTATATATTATTATGGCGGTAGCGGACAGGGTGATGATCCTGATTACGACGGTGTAGAAGATGAAGACGATAAAGGAACAGAGAAAGATGATGATAATCTCGTAGTTCCTGATGATGATGACGATAGCGATGCAGACGCAGACGCAGATGCAGACGCAGACGCAGATGCAGATGCAGATGCTGATGCCGACGCTGACGCCGATGCTGACGCCGATGCTGATGCTGATGCTGACGCCGATGCCGATGCGGATGCTGATGCCGACGCTGACGCTGACGCCGATGCCGATGCTGACGCCGATGCCGATGCTGACGCAGACGCTGATGCCGATGCTGATGCCGATGCTGATGCCGATGCTGACGCCGATGCCGATGCTGACGCCGACGCTGATGCTGATGCTGATGCTGACGCCGATGCCGATGCTGACGCCGACGCTGATGCCGATGCTGATGCCGATGCTGATGCTGACGCCGATGCTGATGCTGACGCCGATGCCGATGCAGATGCTGATGCC